>CACNQT010000001.1 GCA_902622705.1 uncultured Prochlorococcus sp.
ACTAAATTTTGACTATGAATACCTGATTTATAAAATAAAAAAAATCTTTTAAAAATTGACTTTTTCCTTAGTTCTAAGAAAGTTTTTAAAGTTAATAAATTCTCATTTGTGAGTAAATATTTTTTTTTATTTAAAGAGTTTAAATTTATTTCATTCCAATTTTTATATTGATTTTGGAATATATTCCTAATACGTTTTATCCTATCCTTTAAAGAATTATTTGAACCCAAAAAGTTATTTTTATGTTGCCTATATTTTATAGATGGATCTAAGTCATAATATATATAGCCACCAGCGCCAGAAATTATAAGGTAACACCACCAATCATGTGAAACAAAATAAATATTTTTAATTGATTCGCAAATTATATTTTTTGAATTTTGGTTAAAAACCATTGTGTTGCCACCACCTATATTTTGCACTAAAGCATTCTTAAAAGAAGGTTTTTTGGAATATGGATTTGATTTTCCTAATTCTAAAGAGCAATCTTCATTAAAATAAGTGGTTCTTGAAAAGTATAGATTGGAGCTAGTGGATTTTTTATCACTTAAAACACTTATTGCCTTATCAATTTTATTAATTTCCCAAATATCATCTTGATCTGAAAAACAGTAAAAATCATATTCTGGGACAATTGACTTTAAAGCGTAAAGAAAATTCTTTTCATAACCTAGATTTTTTTTTAACTTCCGATAAAAAATATAAACACTATTTGAACTTTTAAAATTTAAACTTTCAAGCGAAGGAAAATCTTCATCACTATTGTCGTCAGATATATAGATACTAAAAGTCACATTCTCAATCTTTTGATTAATTATTGATTGTAATTGTTCTAATATATATTTCGAACCATTAAAATATGCCAACACACAAGCTATTTTTTTTTTAAAAGAAGGTATTTTATCTTCTGTAAAATTATTTTTTTTATTTAATATTATCCATTCTTCGTTCATATTTCTTTTAAATAACTTAATTTTATTATACGCTTAGCTTATTTTATTGAATGAATTTAAGGAAATAAAAAACTTTTTCCATACACCTATAATTTATATTTCATGGTTTTGGTCATTATCAAAATAATTTATAAAAAGCTTCCCTTTCTTTTTTCTATTAAGTATATGTATCTTGTTAATGAAGGCTTTAGTATTTAACTATTTTAAGGATTATTGTAAAAAACAAACTAATAATAAATAAAATATTTAGTTAGAAAAATTCTCATAACCATCGAAATTAAAGCTATTTATTTTGAAGTTTAGTCCACCAGTTTTTGTTTCATTGTTATAAAAGAGACCTATTGAATAAGCTCTTCTATTCCATGTTAAATCAAATTTAGTATTAAAAAAATTTTTATAGTTTGGAGAATCAAAATCGAAGTTATATTCAGTTTTATAATCTAATGTAATAGGACCAATCAATTGTTGTTTTAGATTAAATTCAATTGAATTATTATCTGTTGATTGATCGAATCCAAAAGGACTTTTGCCGCCTGCTAATGTAATTTTAGGATAGATACTTATCTTTGTGTAGTCTAATAAACTGTTTTTGAAGTTTCCTAGAATTAATTCTGGTCCAACCCTAAAAATAAATAAATCTTGGTAATTATTATCGCTATATCTATAAAGGTCAATTTTTGCTTGAGCGTTTATATTTAATCCTGAAGGGATTTCTATTGGACTATACGTATTATCCTTATTTATAAAAGTATTTTTTTGAGGTTTCCATATTGAATAAGAATGAGTTCTATCAAAAAAAATATTTAACCTTTTTCTACTAAGCATTTTTAAAGGATCAACCCTATCTGAAGACTTATAATCTCCATAGCTAGCTGCTATAGTTGAAGATTTGTTTACATTATTTATTATCCAGTCGTTTGATTTAATAATTTTCATACCATACGCGCTTATTATTTCCTTTTCACCAAGAGATCCATTCCAAATCTTATCTCTGTAATTACCAAATAATGATAGTTTAGTCTCTTTTTTTGAATTAATTCTATTTTTCGAATATAAAATCTTAGAAATTTCAGATTTATTTCTAAAACTTTTTTTAAACTTTTCAAAATCAAGAGAATTCAATGAAAATTCAGAATTAAGATTTAGATTACTAAAGTTTGTATTAAAAAAACCTCTTAAGCCAAATGAATCTAAAAAAGTTATATCTCGTTCTGATTTTGAAGCAAGTAATGATTCATTTTTATTACTAAAACTCTCTGTTTTTCCAGACTTTATTCTCTGTAAATAAAATTCTTTTTGCAGATTTAAGCTTGATTTTTTTTCATTGCCAAAATATATTGGATCAAAATTCCTCGTTAGAAAAAATCCATCTTTCGACTCTTTGTCATAACCAAAACCCCATCTGAACAAGTTATCTTGATCAATTTTATATCTTCTTGGCCCAGTTGGAATATAAATTTTATTATCTAAAACTATGGTGCTCCAATTAGATTTAAAAGTTATTTCTCCATCAATATCTATAGACTTGAATCCTCTATTATTTATTATTAATTGAGGTTTATTAAATGGGTCATTAGTTAAGACAAGTTTGTTTGCAAACCATTTATTATCTTTTATATCTATCCTGCTGGTTTTAAATCTCCATTTTTGTAGATCATTCAATTCTAAAATGAATTTTTTTGGGGAAACTTTTTTTAGGAATGTCCCTTTTTCATCCAGATCGAGTTCTTCAAAACCTAAAGTACTTGTACTATTAAGGCTTACATTTTTAACTTTATTATCTAAAAAAATTCTTTCATCAACTTTTTTGTCAATTTCTTTTTCTATCTTTATAAATCCAAGGTTATTAAAATTAATTGATCCATAAATATCGTTAATAAATCCAGTTGAATTTTTAAAGTCATACTTCAACTCTGAAGCTAAAAGAAATTGGTCTTTTGAATTAAATCTTATGTCTCCATTGAGTAATAATATTTTTGTTTTAAAGTTATATTGAAGTTTTTCCGCAACTATTATAGAACTACCATTTTGAAAAACTACATCACCCTCGGCTGTAAAAATTTCTCCAGTGCGTAATTGCTTATTTGAAAGTATTCTAATATTATTTTGCGTTGAATTTTCATATCTAATATCTTCTAAATTATTTGCTATTAGATAAATAAACTTATTGATTTCGATTTGTGGATATAAATTCAAATATGAAGATAATTGGGAGCTTTTCTTTTCAGCTTTTTCATCTAAATTATTAGGATTCACATAACTAATTTTTCCAAAAACATCGAGTTGTAAGAAATTGAATGCTAAAAAACTTATAAAAGTTGCATGTCTAATTTTCAAAAATGCTTACCTAATATTTTTAATAATTATATGCAATAAACTCAAAGTTAACAAATTATTTAAGTTGTAAATTAGAAGCTTAATTTCGTTTTTACTGTATCCCTATTTTTTGAAATTGATTTGAAAGTCATTTCTATTGGTTATTAAAACAATTCATCACCTTTCAGATTTTTAATCAAGATATATTGCATATCATAATTATCAATTTAAACATTTCATAAAAATATATTTTAGATTAATTTTTTTTATAAATGCGCTTATTTAATTTTGCACTGAAATTAAGTTAGTTATAAATTATTATATTTTCAAAAGCTTAGTATTTACTATCATTAACCAAAGATTGGGTATCAGAAATAATTCAAAAAGTATTTTTTTTTCGAAAACAAACTAATAGAAAAGTTTTTAATAATAGGACTTGCAATTAATGAAAATAATAAAAATTTTTTTGTTGTATCGATTTTAACTACTATATTCCTACTATAATTTTTTGTTTAAATAAGATATTTTATAAACTTTATCAATATAGTCTTAATAAACCTTTTAAATAAAATTTAGAAATTTTTGTTTATTTATAGCTTCAAGAAAAATTCTTCATTTAAAAGTTCATAAAGAAAACTATTATCTTCAGACTATTTCTCAGAAAGATTTTACCTAGGGTTTTAAATAAGGAATAAACCTTTAAGAAGTATATTCAAAATTATTCTCAATAAATTTTTATGTCTAATATCTCACTCAATAAATTTAAAAGATTTATTTATTAATAATCATATTACATCTTTAACCACAATTTTCTTGATAAATAAATTATCTAAAATAGTTAGATAGTAATTTTTTCCAATGAGCTTTAGTGAATTGCGAGGGCAAATAAACTACAAACCTGAAGTTATGAGAATTTTCTTTTTCAAATCTTTTAAAAATGAACTTTAATAACCCAAGATTTATTTAAAGAAAATTTTTAAGAAGAAGATTTTTATTTCAATTAAAATTTTTTAAATCTTCAAGGCCATCACATACAAGATTAATTTAGTTTCAGTTATCAAAAAATAATGGAATTCGGATAATTATAATTTTTTGGAGAGTTAAATTAAACTTTCCTCCAGACTGCCAGTAATTTACCCTGAAGTACAACTTCATCCAAACCTAACTCTATTGGTTCATAAGCTGGATTAGCAGCTTCTAAGAAAATTTTTTGTCCTTTTTTATTGAAATATTTCAAGGTCGTACCTATTCCTGGGACCATAGCACTCACAATCATTCCATTTTTAAGAGAATAAGAATCTTTAATAGGTTCCATCAAAACCATATCCCCATGCGCGATACAAGCATCTATCATTGAATCCCCATTTACGGTTAAGGCGAAAACATCCTTTTTCTGTAAGACTTCAGATAAATCCAAATTTTCATTAACATCAGAATAAGTTTCAATTAAACCCCCTGCTGCGACAGAACCCATAATTGGAACTCCACCTATAATTTCGTCTACTATTTGCATAGTTCTAGCTTTGCCTTCTTGCCACGATATATATCCTTTTTCTTGTAGATGTTTTAAACGACTTTGAATTGGAGCAGGGGATTTAAGACCCATGGCTTGCATCATTTGCCTAATCGAAGGACTGTGTTGGAAGTCCCTCATATAATCCTTTATCCATGCATAAAGCTCATTCTGAGCATCTGTAAGATTATTACCTTCAGGGATTTTCATAAATCATTTGTACTTTAATACATTTGTACCAGTTTTAGAGATAAATAGCAATATTTTATGAAAGAAGGCACGATAAAAGAGCTTGTTGAGCATGCATTCTATTTTCTGCTTGTTCAAAGATTCTACTTTTTTCACTTTCAATTACTTCATCACTTATTTCTTTAGCCCTATAGGCAGGAAGACAATGAAGAATAATTGCATCTTTATCAGCATTTTTTACTAAACTCTGATCAATAGTAAATCCAAGAAAGTCTTTATCTTTTTCTTTTTTTTGGTTTTCTTCACCCATCGATGACCAAACATCTGTATACAAAACATTTGCGCCCTGTACGGCAGCAATGGGATCATTAGTTATTTTTAATAAATTTTTATTCTTATATATTTTTTGTGCTTTATTTATGACCAAATCATTCGGTTCATAACCTTTAGGACATGCAATTCTAACTTCAACCCCTAATAAAGCTCCACACAAAATGAGAGAGTTTGCGACGTTATTACCATCACCTATAAATGTCAAAACCACGTTTTTAAAATCAATAAATTCCTCTTTAATTGTCATAAAATCTGCTAAAGTCTGACACGGATGTTCTAGATCTGTAAGAGCATTTATCACTGGCTTAGAAGACCATTTTGCATATTCTTCCAAATCAGATTGTTTAAAAGTCCTTATAGCAATAACATCGCAGTATCTACTTAGCACTCTTGCTGTATCCCTAATTGGCTCTCCCCTTCCAATTTGTGAAGTATTAGGATTTAGATCAACTGTAGTGCCGCCAAGTCTTGACATGGCAACCTGAAAACTAACTCTGGTACGCGTTGATGACTTATCAAAAATTAAACCTAAAACTTTATCTTTGAGTTTTAAATTTAGATCTTTATTTTTAAAATTTTTTGCGATCTCTAAAATTTGAAGAAATTCTTCACTTGAGATGTCCAAGCTTGATAAAAAATTTTTATTTGCAAGCTTGATCGTTTTTAGCATCTAACTTTTACGAAAACCTAAATTCTACTATGCAGGCATCTTACTCTCTGCTAAGAGGTTTTTGAGATCCTCACCCTCTATAACCTCTTCTTTGAGAATTTTTTGAGAAATCGATTCTAGAAGAGGTAGATTATTCCTCAAAATATTAAGTGCTGTTTCATGTGCATCATCAACTAAATCTCTAACCTCTTTGTCTATTGCTTGTGCAGTAGCATCACTAACAGATCTTCTTGGATTGTTTCCATTTCCTAAAAACTGTCCTCCTCCTTGTTTGTCATAAGCGAGGGGACCAAGAATATCACTCATTCCGAATGTACCGACCATTTGTTCTGCTATATCAGTTGCTCTCTGTAAGTCATTTGAAGCTCCAGTAGTAATCTTTCCAAAAACTACCTCTTCTGCAGATCTTCCTCCAAGGAGTGTAGCTATTTGTCCTTTTAATTCATCTTTAGAGTTCAAAAATCTTTCTTCTGTTGGCAATTGAAGAGTATAACCAAGTGCACTCATACCTCTGGGTACAATTGAAATCTTGGCAACCTTTGAACCTCCTGGCATAAGATGGCCAACTATTGCATGACCGACTTCGTGATAAGCAACAACTTTCTTTTCATCATCTTGCAAAACACGACTCTTCTTTTCCAATCCAGCCACAACTCTTTCTATAGCTTCGCTTAAGTCTTGTTGTTCTACACTTTTCCTTTTAGCTCTAGCCGCAAGTAAAGCAGCCTCATTTACCATATTGGCTAAATCGGCTCCAGCGAATCCGCTAGTAGCTTGAGCAATAGAGTCCAAATCAATTGAATCAGCTAATTTAACTTTCTTGGTATATATCTCCAATATAGTTTTTCTACCGGACAAATCTGGTCTATCGACTAATACTTGCCTATCAAATCTTCCAGGCCTTAATAAAGCGGCGTCTAGGACTTCGGGTTGGTTAGTAGCGGCAAGCACTATAACTGGCTTATCTGCGGAAGCAAAGCCATCCATTTCAGTAAGAAGTTGATTTAAAGTTTGTTCTCTTTCATCATTGCCTCCAACGACTCCCATAGATCCAGAACGACTTTTGCCAATAGCATCTAATTCATCAATAAAGATAATACAAGGCGCTTTTTTCTTAGCTTGTTCAAATAGATCCCTAACTCTTGCTGCACCTGCACCTACAAAAAGTTCAACAAATTCAGAACCTGAAATAATGAAAAAAGGAACTTCTGCTTCACCCGCAACTGCCTTTGAAAGAAGAGTTTTTCCCGTTCCAGGAGGTCCTACAAGAAGAACTCCCTTTGGTATTCGCGCACCGATATCTGTGTATCTCTCAGGTTTTTTTAAAAAATCAACTATTTCCGTTAATTCATCCTTAGCTTCATCAACGCCAGCCACATCAGCAAATGTTACTTTTGATTCATCATCTGGGACGTAAACTTTTGCCTTACTTTTAGTAAAACTAAGAGCTCCCTGAGCACCACCTCCACCCATACTTCTTCTAGCGAAGAATTGTAAAACAAGTATAAAAATTAAAGGAGGAACAACCCAACTCAATATGGTTGAGAAAAAATTAGGTTTTTTGGGAGGAGCGGCAGCGAATTCCACTCCTTTACTTTCTAACCTTTGTGGAAGGTCCATATCAAAAATTGGGGTTGTTGCTAAAACAGAAGGGGCACCTTCTTCAGCTCCATTTAACTCATATCTAATCTGTTCTTGAGTGATATATGCACGCTTAACTTCACCATCATTAACCTGATCAATAAATAAAGAATAAGGTACCCTAGGAATTTGCATATTTTGATTAGGGAAAAGGCTGCTAAAGAGAAGCAAAGCTCCAACTCCTATCAAAATGATATTTACAATTCCAAATCTTCTATTAGGTTGATTATCGTCTTGTCTTATTGGCATAGTTATGAACAATTTTGAACTTATTATAAACTAAACGAAGAGTTTTCGTATCTGTATTGTTTTTTTTGGGTAAGAACCGTACGGTACTTTGACCCATAAAAATTAGTTTAAAAATTAATTTTTGAATGAACTCTTAATACACATATCATTTCCAATCAAACTAAACTGAGAATCATTTAATTTAATAATTTCGTGCATTTCTCTAAATTCAAAATCACTTAGAGGATTCATTCTATTTTCTCCACCTAAAATTTTTGGGGCAATAAAAGTGATAAGTTCCTGAATACACTTAGATTGAATAGCGGCAGTGGCCAATCCTGGGCCACATTCCCAAAGAACTTTATTACATCCTCTTTTTGCAAGTATTTTTGAAATCAACTCTGGATTATCTGATAATACCTTTTCAACCTCCACACATTTCGGAATCCTTGTGAGGTGGCTTTCATTTGCTGTAGAAGAATCATAAATAACTAAAGTTTTTGCCTTACTACAATCCCAAAGATTTGATTTTGAAGGGAGATCTAAGCTTTTTGTGAAAACAACTCGTAAAGGCTCAGGATTTTTGGCACCTCTAGTAGTCAAAAGTGGGTTGTCTCTTCTTAATGTGTTTCCCCCAATGATTATTGCATCAAATTCTGCTCTAAAAGAATGAACTAATGACCTTGATTCATCATTAGTAATCCATTTACTTTTCCCATTTTTTAAGGCTATTCTTCCATCTATACTCATTGCCCACTTAAGAACACCAAATGCCTTTTTAGTAATATTTCTATGAATGAAAGCCTTATTTAGATCTAAGGATTCTTTTTCACATAATCCCAAATGAACTTGTATTCCAGCTTCTTTTAGAAGCTTAATACCTTTACCAGAGACTCTTTTATCAGGGTCTTCAATAGATATGTATACCTTTTTTAACCCAGAGGATATCACTTTATCTACACATGGAGGTGTTTTACCTTGATGGCAACAAGGTTCAAGATTCACATACATTATTCCACCTCTAGCATCCTTTTTTAAATTATTAAAAGCCATTGCCTCTGCATGGGGCATCCCTGCCTTGAAATGAAATCCTTCTGAAATAAGATTTCCGTTCTTATCAAGTATTACTGCACCAACCCTAGGGTTAGGACTCGTTGTATTTTTGCCTAAGGAAGCCAAAAAAATTGCTCTCTTCATCCATTTTGTATGGTTTACATTTTTTTCAGACATCTCCAAAAATCAAATTCAGTTTATTGATCTCCACTCTTTAACAACGAAGGGCGGAACAGGTAACTCAGAAAAAACTCCTGACAAAGATAATCTTAATGGTCTATTTTTATCTAAATTTTTAATCAATTCATCAAGATCGAATTCTGCTGCAGCTTGTCTTCCATCATTTGCCAATTCCACATTAAGTAATGTTTTATCGTCTAAAAGCCACTGTTTTCTCCCTGACTCAACCCTCAAGTAAGTGGGATGATCAATCCTGAGATTTCCTGGGTATCCTATTACTCTCAAGATCAGTTTATCTTCAAAAAGAGGTGATTTATAAGTTACTAGTTGCCAAGTTTCAAAGTCCAAGTCCCTTAAGAACTCACTGCTAGCATTAATTAATTCCCCATTAATTTCTGTTTCTGCAACTTCTGCAGATACTTTTAATGGGTTAAAAATGAAGGATAGTAGTAAAAGTAAAAGTAATATTCCTTTAAAAATAATATTTTTATTTGATTTTGTAATTTTCTTCATTTTCAGAATCCATAAGGGCGTCTAAAGTTACAGCTGTTCTTACAATAGCTTGATATCTTTTGATTATTTTACGATTTTTTTCTATAACTCGAGATAAATTCAAAGTGTCTTTTTCAGAATAGCTAGATGTTAAATCGCTAGAATCTTCTTCAATAAACTCAAATTCACTATCTTTATTAATTAGAGTTAACAATAAATCATGTAATCTCTTTCTCCTTTCAGACAATTAATTTATTATGATAGCTCGAACAATAATAAGATAATTTAATAAAACATTCAAACAATTTGGTTCCATTTGCTTAAATATTGATGACTGAAGTTAATAGAATAATTCATGTAATTGGGATTAATTCCTATAAATTTGAAGATCTATCTTTCAAATTACAAAATCTATTTTTAAATACAGATAATATTGCTGTTCCCAATTCATATTTTGAAGAAATTAAATCATGGAGCGATAATGATTTAAACAAAAAGAAGTCAATTTTTTCGAGCAGCAGTAATAACGAACTTGTTGAATGGCTTAGATCTCAAAAGACTGATGTTATTTTAATTTCAAGAGGAGATCCACTTTGGTTTGGAATTGGGAGAATACTACTAGAAAATTTTTCAAAAGATGAATTAATTTTCTACCCTTCAAATACTTGTATTCAATTAGCATTTAGTAAGTTAAAGATCCCATGGCAAGAGAATGTTAATGTAAGTATTCACGGCAGGGATTCGACTAGGTTAATTGAGGCTCTTAAAGAAAGGCCTTCAAGTTTGGCAATTATTACAGATTCAAATTACAAAAGTTTCGAAATAATCAAAAAAAACTTATCAGAATTAAATCTTATTGACTTCTATGATTTTTGGCTCTGTGAAGAGATAGGCTTAGACAAAGAAAATATAAGAAAATTAAATCTTAAAGAGTCATTTCCCTCTGACATATCAAATTTAAACATTGTTGTTCTTACAAAAACAAAGAAAAAGTACTCAAATAATAATCTCCCACTTTTCGGTATAAATGATATTGTTTTTAAAACTTTTGATGATAGGCCAAATTTATTAACCAAAAGGGAAGTTCGCATTCAAATCTTAGCCGATCTAGAGCTCCCAAAAAATGGAGTCTTATGGGATATAGGAGCAGGTTGTGGATCAATTGGTTTAGAGGCATTAAAATTAAGGCCTAATTTAGATTTGTTTTGTATTGATAAAAGGATTGGCTCAAAATCATTAATACTAGAAAACTCAAAAAGACTTGGCGTTAAACCAAAATTTATTTTTGAGGAAGACGTATCTAATACCTTGAATTCGAGAAATTTGAGTTTTTTTAAAAAACCTAATAGATGTGTAATTGGAGGATGTGATAAAAAGACTAAACTTCAAATTATTAATAAACTCGCTCAGGTTATGAGTATTGGTGATATTATCGTTATCCCAATAATTGACATTCAAACTATTAAAGAATTGAAAGAGGAATTAGAATATAAAAATTTCAAAACAAATTTAAATTTAATTCAGACCTATAAAAGCTTAAGTATCGCTGAGGGAATTAGATTAGAACCAAATAATCCTGTTTTTTTATTAAAAGGAAAAAAACAAATTAAATAGTTGTTATTTGTTAGGTTTAGCCACATGGGGCAAACCCCAGCCAAGTTTATTTCTTAAAACCTGGAAAAATTCATGATCTTCAAGTCTTATAAACTTTACTGAGTGTTTACTTTTTCTTATTAACACTCTATCTTCAGGCCAAACATAACAACCAGCATTTCCATCAACAACCATTACCAACCTTTCAGGAGTTGCAGGGAAAACAGTTACTGGCTCCGAATCATTAAAAACCAATGCCCTAGATGCCAATGAATGTGGAGCAATTGGAGTTAATTGCACTACTGGGCAATCAGGAGTGATAACTGGCCCTCCAGCACTTAGAGAATAGGCTGTAGATCCAGTTGGAGTAGATAAAATTACTCCATCAGCTGAAATGTCCACTGGAGCATGTCGCCCTATGGAAATCTCAAAATGACACATACTTGTAAGAGGTTCTCTATGAAGAGCCATCTCATTAAGGCAGAGAGACTCCCATCTCCTCTGATCATTTCTCATTACACTAATAATTAAGCAAGTTCTTTCTTCAATATCCCAATTACCAGCAATGATTTTGTCTATTGCCACATCAAGATTAGATAAATAAGCTTCTGCAAGAAAACCTAAATGACCAGTATTTATTGTAAGGATTGGAATTTTAGCAGGTGCTGTTTGCCTTGCTGCAGAAAGCACGGTTCCATCTCCGCCAAGAACTATTGCAAATTCCATTGACGTGTCAAACCCCTCGGGGACGCAATTTGTATATCCCAAAGGACGAACATGCTGATCAGGATTGGCGAATCCAACCATTCCACCAGAGCTACTAACTCTTACAACTTCATAATTAGAATTTTCCAATTTTTTCTGAACAGAACCTGCCGTTTGAACAGCAAGTTCTTTCCCATCATTAACAATTAGCCCTGCTCTACGTACCAATCAAAAAAATAAAACTATGACTATCTTAAACTAATTTGCTGGACAATCCTAATTTAAAATTTCAATTTTATCAGAACTGTTCTAAGAATCTAAGATCATTAGTATAAAATTTTCTGATGTCGTCAATTTGGTGCCTTACCATACAAAACCTTTCAACACCTAAGCCAGCTGCGAATCCAGTCCATTTCTCAGAATCTATTCCTAATTTTTCTAAGACCATCGGATCTACCATTCCACAGCCCATTACTTCTAACCATTTACCTTTCCATTGAACATCTACTTCTGCAGAAGGTTCAGTAAATGGGAAATAACTAGCTCTAAATCTTACAGGTATATCTCCAAAAAAGGTCTTTAAAAAAGTAAGCACTGTTCCTCTTAGATGACTAAAATTAATATTTTGATCGATACATAAAACCTCAACCTGATTAAATACAGGGGAATGAGTAGCATCTACAGCATCTCTCCTATATACTCTTCCGGGAGCAATAATTCTTACTGGAAGAGGATTTTTCTCTAAGTATCTTATCTGAACAGGAGAAGTATGGGTCCTTAAAAGTCGATTTTCATCTAAGTAGAAAGTATCCTGCATATCTCTTGCAGGATGATTTTTGGGTATGTTGAGAGACTCAAAATTATAAAAATCAGTTTCTATTTCAGGACCACTTTCAACTGAGTATCCTAAACCACAAAAAATATCTATTATTTCGTCTTGAGTTGAAATTAAAGGATGTTTATTGCCAGGGGGTATTCCAATTGAAGGAATAGTTACATCAATTTTTTCGTTTTTAATCTTTTGGTCTAGGGCTTGATTATTAAGTAGATTTTTTCTTTCAGTTATTAGTTCTTGTAAATTTATCTTTATTAAATTTGCCTTCTGGCCAACGATTGGTCTGTCAGTAGCAGATAATTTACCCATTGTTTTCAAGATAATTGACAAATCACCTTTTTTTCCCAATAGAGAGACTCTCAGTTTATCCAGTTCTTCATGAGTACTAGAATTATCTATATTATTTTTTGCTTTTAGAGAAAGATTATTTAGTTTTTCCTCAATTTGACTTAATGATTCAATTTGACTCACTGATATAGTAAAAATAAGTATTGCCTTATCTTACTTAAATATCGTCCATAAATAAAATGTATTGATTAATGAAACCGTTGAATATACTAATTAGTAATGATGATGGTGTTTTTGCAGCGGGTATAAGAGCATTAGCAAAATCAGCTCAAAAAAGAGGACATAAAGTAAAAGTAGTATGTCCTGACCAAGAAAGATCAGCTACTGGACATGGCCTTACTTTACAATCTCCATTAAGAGTGGAAAAAGCTGACGAATTATTTGGGAAAGGAATTGAAGCTTGGGGATGTTCTGGCACACCTGCTGATTGCGTCAAATTAGCACTATCTGAACTCTTGGATAATAAACCTGATCTAATACTATCTGGAATAAATCACGGACCCAATTTAGGGACAGATATTTTTTGTTCAGGCACAGTGGCTGCAGCTATGGAAGGCACTTTAGAAAATGTTCCCTCAATGGCAATAAGTGTTGCTAGTTTTAAATGGAAGAATTTTGAATTTGCTGGAGAAATTGCAATGAATATTGCCGAACAAGCAATTAGCGATAGTTGGCCAGCTTCACTTCTATTAAACTTAAATATACCCCCTTGCGAGAAAAGCAAAATTAAAGAATTATCCTGGACAAGATTATCAATCAGAAAATATAAAAATCAATTTTCCAAAAGAGAAGACCCAAGAGGTGATGATTATTATTGGCTCGCCGGTGAAGTAGTTTTAGATCTTAAATCAAAAGGTTATGGTCCAAAAAAATGGCCAAGTGACGTATCGCAAATACAAGAAAATAAAATATCTCTTACACCCGTTGAACCAGATTTATTTTGGAGGGGTAATTTAGACAAATTACCTAAAATTAATAATTCATTTATAAATCCTTCTTAAAAGCCATAAAGAAAAGCAAAGTCCAAAAAAATGGGCCGCAATAACTTGTGTGTTGCTGAGAACTGATAATATTTCAAGTCCAGTAATTGGAATATCAGATGTCGCTGTTATTAATTGTCCAGTTGTTTGAGAAGAAGCTTGTATAAATAAGGCACCCATAAGGGCTTGATATCCAATTAAACCAAATAAAATTCCTAATAAATCAACTATCAGTCCACGTTTTATCAATTTACTGGTTTGTCCCCTTGAGGGTCTAGCGTTACTTGCGATTGCTCTTCCTGTTCTAACTATTAACCAACCCTGCCAAAGACTAAAAAGTAGTAAAATCAAAGATATTGTCGTAAGCGATAGACCAGGTGCTAAGCCAAGCTGCCCTTCGCTATTATTTACAACATTTGAAAAAAGCAAAACAGCTGCAACAACAACACCTAAAATGGACTGAATCCAAAAGCGTATCCATCCTATGCGTCGCATTCCAAATGAAAGGGACTTAAAATCAATTTTGTCAGACATTCATTTGATTGAATAAACTATAATCTATTCAAATTTGCCATCAAAATCATAAAATTGCACGTAATCTTTTGATCTCTTTAATATCGCCATCTGAAGTAAAGAATCCTACTTCAATAGCTATTGGAAGTTTTGATGGCCTACATGCTGGCCACAGAAAATTAATTAAAAGTGTAGTTGAAGAAAATCAATATACCCCAACAATTGCGAGCTTCTGGCCTCATCCCAGAGAAGTTTTATACAAAGAGACACGTCTTAGACTTGATCTCCCTTATGAAAAACTACCTATTCTTGAAGATCTTGGGATTGAACAATTAGTTCTGATTCCTTTTGATAAGGAACTATCTAAATTGAGTGCAGAGAGATTCGTAAGAGATATATTGATAAATCAATTACAAGCAAAAAACATTTCTGTAGGTGCTAATTTTAAATTTGGTTTCAGAAGAAGTGGAAACACAAATACTATCAAAAATATAATTAAAGATACTGATATTAAACTAAAAATTACTCCAGTTCTAGAAGATAATGAAGGTAGAATCAGCAGCAGCAGGATAAGAGATTTACTTGAGAAAAGTGATCTGAAAAATGCTTTCAAAATTCTCAATAGGCCTTATAGTTTTAATGGAAAGGTTGTTAAAGGTAAAGGGATTGGAAAAAGTATAGGATGGCCCACCGCAAACCTTGAAATAGATGGTAGAAAATTTTTACCTGGAGAAGGAGTCTACGCATCTTGGGCAACTATAGAAAATTCCGACCAAAAAATTGAATCTGTTATGAATCTCGGCTCTCAACCAACAATCAATCCTTTATTGCCATCTGCTGTTGAAGTTCATTTAATTAATAGAGAAATCGATCTATATGGTTTAAACCTATCTGTAGAACCAGTTGAAAAGCTTAGATCCCAAATAAAGTTTAAGAATATAGATCAACTTTCTAATCAAATTAAAAAAGATAGAGATAATGCTCTAAGAATTTTTAAAAAATATAAAAAATAAATTACAAATGCTTAATTCCAATACTAAAAATGCTGATGATTTAAGAATCTATCAAATTATTGACGCTAATCTAGATAGAGCTAGAGAAGGCCTAAGAGTATTAGAGGATTGGGCTCGATTTGGTCTAGGCAAAGAAAAATATGTTGAAAGGATTAAAGATTTCAGACAAATTTTAGGAAAAAATCATTTAGAAGTTTATAAAAAATCTAGAAATCACATTGAGGACAAATGTAAAGGATTGACCCATCAAGAGCAAATCAACAGAAAAACCTCTAAGCAAATTATAAGTTCTAATTCAGCCAGAATTCAAGAAGCATTAAGAGTTATAGAAGAATTCTCAAGGATACATAATAATGAGCTTTCAAAAATAGCTTCGGAAATTAGATATGAAATTTATACTATAGAAATCGACTTATTAAGTTTAAGCATGTGTAAGAAGTCGGAGGAAATATTGAAAGAAAATGACTTATATGTAATCACAGATCAAAAGGATAATCTATTAGAAATAATAGAAGAGATCTTAATTGCGGGAGTAAGAATTATTCAACATAGATTTAAAACGGGAACAGATAAAGATCATCTTGAAAAAGCAATTCAGATTAAAAATCTATGTAAAAAATATAGTTCTTTGTTCATCGTTAACGACAGAATTGATATAGCTTTAGCATCAAATGCAGATGGCATTCATCTCGGTCAAGATGATTTAGACTTACAAACCGCAAGAAAATTAGTAGGTCATTCAAAAATAATTGGTGTAAGTGCAAATAATGAAATTGATATTTCTAATGCTCTTAAAGATGGTTGTGATTACATAGGAATTGGACCAGTATTTGAAACTACAACAAAAAAAAATAAAAAACCTATAGGTATCGAGAAGATCAAAACATTGACAAAAGATTTAAATATTCCTTGGTTTGCTATTGGAGGAATTAAAACAAATAATATTTCATATTTAAAAAGCAATGGTTTCAAAAAAGTTGCCTTAGTTTCGCAAATAATGAATTCTGAAGATCCTAAAGAAGACGCTATTATGATTTTAAAAGAGTTGTCTCATGAAAATTAAGGTAAATGGTGAGGAAAAAAATATAGAACTTAATCAAGAAAACGCTTTATTATCTAAAGTGCTTAATTCCATGGGATATAAACCCAACACAATTGTTGTCGAGTTAAATAATTTAATTATTAATTCAATAAAATGGGAAAAAGTGAAACTTAAAGATGGGGATAATCTAGAAATCGTTTCAATAGTTGGTGGTGGTTAAAAGAAAAGATCTTTTATATTCAAAATCTTCATATTTTTTTAAGTTTAAGCTTGAAACAATACCCAAATTTTTTCTATTTTCGTTTTATATTTTTAATACTTAAATAGAATAATGCAAAAAAAAATTGATAATAATTCAAGATCTCTAAAATGGGAGCAAAATGGAGAACTAGCCCATAAAGATCTCTCAGAGTTAATAGAAAGATTAAAAAATGTAGAAAGTGAACATGCCTCTTCTGAGTTGTCTAGATTAGGAACAAAATCAAACATAAAAGATTAAATTTGTTACTTAGATCTTGTTTTTACAAAAATTTGTACCAAATTATAATTACTGAATATAAAAGTTAATGCCAAAAAGATTTCCAGAGTGGGTAAACACAGAAGTCGTGATTAAGGCAATCAAAATGCGAGAAGAAGGAATGCTTTCAAAGCAACTAAATTTATGGATAGAAAATCTATTAGAAATAGAAAAAAAGTAAGTATTTAGTAGATACTTTTAATAATTCTTAGAGCTGCCATTGCGGCTCCATATCCATTATCTATGTTCATGACTGCGATACCTGGAGAACAACTTGACAACATACTATTTAAGGCAGTTTCTCCATTTTTGCTGACACCGTAGCCAACTGAAACAGGTACCGCGATTATTGGTTGGGCTAACAATCCTCCCACAACTGTTGCCAAGGCTCCTTCCATTCCAGCACAAACTATTAATACATCATATTTATTAATTTCTTCTAATTGACTCATTAATCGATGAAGTCCTGCTACGCCAACATCTATAAAAGATTGACAATTAACCCCATAAATTTCAAGCGCTAATTGTGCTTCAAGTGTTACGGCCAAATCACTTGAGCCCCCCGAAATTATGGCAACTTTTTTATTTGTATTTAATTTATTTGGATTTTTCCCAATTATAAGGCAGTTTGCTTCTTCATAGAAGCGCGCATCATCATGCAAATCTAGAAGATAATTAGCCTTTTCACTATTAATCCTAGTAATGAAAACTACCTCATTTTGACTTAATACACTCTCAGATAATCTCTTTAATTGGTCTGTACTCTTGTCTTGCCCCCAAATAGCCTCAAAGAGCCCGAGCCTCTTTCTTCTTTGAAAATCAAATTTGATATCAAAATTCATCTTTGCTTCTCTAATTCTCCCTCATAAATTAATTCAAAAGGATTTTCTCCCAAATTTAGAGCAGCTTTAACATTATCTTCAAACTTTTGTTGGACTACATTTACTTCTGACATTGGTATGCTTTTCCATAATTTCTTACTTTTCCAATTTACCAATATTAAAGCTTCTTCTTTTTCTTTATCCCAAAATAATTGTCTACCCAAAAAACCATCTTGAGAAGATAACCATGGCTCCCATATTTCTTTTTCAGCATTCAACCATGCTGGTTTTACAGCGGCAGGGACTTTAAGTCTTAATTCCTCTATGACCATTTCACCTTGATAATTATCCATAGTAAGAGCTTTTAAATTAGGAATATCAGATTGAAAAATTAAAACTACTAAGCAAATTAATACTAGACAAAATCTTTGAATTTTTTTTTTCAAATTTAAATTTAATTTCATTTTTTCTCAAGGAGGACTACGGAATGGCAACTTATACCCTCTTCTCTTCCTTCTGGACCCAATTTTTCATTCGTAGTTGCTTTAATACCAATTAAATTTTCATCAATATTTAAGATCTCAGAAATATTTTTTTTCATAAGTTTTATATGAGGCATGATTTTTGGCCTTTCAGCAACAAGAACACTATCAATATTATTTATTTCCCAACCACCTTGTCTTATCAAGTCAATTACTTTTGATAACAAAAACAAGCTATCAGCATTTTTCCATTTTTCATCAGATGGGGGGAAATACTTCCCAATGTCGCCCAGCGAAAGTGCTCCCAATAATGCATCCATTATTGAGTGACTTAAAACATCAGCATCGCTATGACCATCCAATCCTAAATTTTCAGGATGATGCAATTTTACACCTCCAATAATTAAATCTCTATCCTCTACTAGTCTGTGTATATCGTATCCATTACCGATTCTAAATTTCATTAATTGATTATATTCTTTTATTATTCTCTTACTTTGTGGGGATTTTTTGTAGTTTTCATTTGAAATTAAATCACTTCTTCTCTCCAATGTTCTTTCATAACTTTTTTGTCTTCTCCACGATTTAATCTCTTCATGATTACCGCTAACTAGAATATCTGGAACTTTCATATCTTTAAAAGTTAACGGCCTCGTGTATTGAGGATATTCTAATAAAGAAGAATTATGACTCTCATCGACTAAGGAGTCTGGATCACCAAGAGTTCCTGGTAATAATCTAGTCAAACCGTTAATTATTGAAATAGCTGGTATTTCACCTCCAGAAAGTACATAATCGCCTATCGATATCTCTTCATCAGCTAAACATCTAATCCTTTCATCAAAACCTTCATATTGACCACAAATAATTATTATTTGATCCATAGTGGCCCATCTCGCAAGATTCTTTTGCTTTAAGACTTTACCCTGTGGGGTCATCAGCAAAGTTTTACTTTTAGGTAATTTTCTAATTGATTCATATGCCTTATAAATAGGTTCAGGTTTTAATACCATACCTGCTCCTCCTCCATAAGGCTTATCATCTACTTGTCTGTAAGAACCTTCTCCATATTCTCTTAAATCATGTAAATTTACATCGATCAAATTCTTATCTAGAGCTCTTGTTATGACACCTAAATTTTTTATTAATTCAAAAGCTTTAGGGAACAATGTAATTACATCAAAATTAAAACCACTCATCTAGAAATCTTCCTCATAACCGAACTCAATTAACCTTGATTCTTTTTTTCTCCAATTTGGAACAACTTTCACAAACAACTCTAGGTGAACTGGACCATCAATTAATTTTGACATGTTTGATCTTGCTGACTGACCAATCATTTTTAACATTGAACCTTTCTTTCCAATAAGAATGCCTTTTTGAGTTGATCTTTCAACAATAATAGTAGCCAAAATGGCTGTAAAAACTTTGCCATTTTTTCTTTTCATTTCCTCTCTCTTTTCTATCTTTACTGCGACACTATGAGGTACCTCCTCTCTCGTATTTATTAATACCTGCTCTCTTACTAAATCAGATAATAAGTTATCTAATGGCTGGTCGCAAATCGTCTCTTCGCCATAAAGTTTTGGTCCCTCTGGAAGAAAATTAAGTGCCATATCGACTAATTCAGAACATCCTTCTCCTTGCGAAGCACTTACAATTTGATAGTTTCTATTAATTCCAAAAAATCTTCTATATTGGTCTAATCTTAAATTCCTAAATTCTTTATTAACCAAATCCCACTTATTTAATGCAACAATAAACTCAGTTTTATTTTCGATTAGAAAGTTCAAAATATATTCATCACCTCCACCAGGTTCTTCACTAGAATCAATTACAAAAATTACCATATCAACTCCATTTGTTGCTGACTTAGCGTTTTTTACTAATATTTCTCCAAGTCGATGGTGAGGTTTATGAACACCTGGCGTATCAACAAAAATTATTTGTCCATTTTTTGTAGTAAGTATTCCTTTTAATTTATTTCTAGTAGTTTGAGCTATTGGAGAAGTAATTGTTATTTTTTCTCCAATCAATTTATTTATCAAAGTAGATTTACCAACATTTGGCCTTCCTAGTAAAGTTACAAACCCAGATCTATAATTGGTCAAAGACTTTTAATGCATCAATAATAAAATTCTGATCAAAAATGGAAAAAAAAACCATAAACTTAAAAGAAGCTTCGTTCACACAAGCAATAAACATATCCGCACAATGGTGCAAAGAGTGGGGAGAAGATTTACTCAGCGAAGAGGTTTTAGCAGATAGAATCGCAGAGCTAACAAAAACAAGAAATGGACTCAGAGGATTTTTTGCATACGCTTTATCAGATAAAGATTGTTTTTTGTTAGATCAACTTCCTTTTTCACTAATTTACAAACTGAACGAAGGTGGTGATGATGTAACAGACGTAGTAGTGAAAAATTTAATAATGAGTTCCGCTCAAATTATTATTCATCGAAGATGTAATAATCATGAATATGAGATAACATCGGAAAACATTTCAAATAGATGTAAGGCTATTTTGAGACTACTAGAAACTGAGTTAGTTACAAAGTCTGTTAATAAAGTCCTTAGAGACTTAGATAACATGGGAAATAGTTTTGATAATTCAGTAAAATATGATTCAGAGCAAAAGAAATTTATAAAAAAACAGATTCTTGATATCGCCCAATAAAAAAGCGTAGAGACTAATCTACGCTTTGACTTAATTATTTACGTAATTTGGTTAGTCTCTTCTTCCTCCGCCTTGAAGTGCGATCATTAATCTCAATATAAAAACAAAAAGATTTATATAAGTTAGATACATACCTAAAGCTCCTGCAAGGTATTGATCATCACTATATCTTCTTGGCATTGTATAGAAATCAACGAAAGACATTGCAACAAATAAAACAGTTCCAAATCCTGCAATTATCAATTCGAGACCTGAACCTCCAAAAACTCCTGGAGCAAAAAATCCTCCAATTAATTGGACAAACATTGCTATAAGCAGTCCTATCAACCCAAGGCCAACAACTCCACTTAGTGCCTGACCCACGCTATCACTCATTCTTTGGCCAGTATAAGAGGCAATAACGAAAGTTATACCTGTAGCTAAAGCAGCTGTTCCAACCGAACCAATACCAATCGTTCCTATAGCCAGAGCAACTATTCCACTTAAGGTGAATCCAGTTAACAAACTAAAACCTGTTAGTAAAGGCAAGGCCTTTGCGTTATTTGCGTTATTTGCGGCGCTTGTTGCTATAAAAAACAAGACCAATTCTGCAATTAATGCAACTATTGAAAGAGGTTGAAAGAGTCCAGGGTTTGTTGCTATGAGTGAGACTCCTGCTAAAACTCCTAAAGAAGTTAGAACCATACCTCCACCTACGTAAGGTAAAGCTTTTTGAACAACATTAGGTCCAACAATTGAACTAGTTTGTGCTTCACGAATAGCTTGATTGAAATTACTACTTGCAGGCATTTTTTTGATTAAATATGGTCTTATTCTAATAGATTTTTAAAATTTCAGGGTACGGATCACCATAGTTATGAATTTATTGATAAGCCTCAATAATTTTTTGAACTAAAGGATGACGAACTACATCTTCAACAGTTAGATGACAAAATTTAATACCTTCAGTCTCAGAGAAAATTTGTGATGCTTCGATGAGACCACTTTCCTGATCTTTTTTTAAATCAATTTGCGTAATATCTCCGTTTACAACCATTTTTGATCTCTCACCTAATCTTGTTAAAAACATTCTCATTTGAGAGCGAGTTGTATTTTGTGCTTCATCCAAGATAACCAAAGAATTATCCAAGGTTCTACCTCTCATAAACGCTAAAGGCGCGACTTCAATAATTCCTTTATCTATTAACGAATTTGTTCTATCAAATCCAAAAATACTATGTAAGGAATCAAATAGAGGTCTTAAATATGGATCTACTTTTTGTTGCAAATCTCCAGGCAGAAATCCCAAACTTTCCCCAGCTTCTACTGCTGGTCTTGTTAAAACTATTTTTTCTATTTTTTTTTCATTTAATAGTCGTGCTGCGCAAACAGTTGCCAAAAATGTCTTACCAGTTCCAGCTGGACCAATTGCGAAAGTAAGATCAAAGTTCTCAATTGATTCAACATATTCTTTTTGTTTTATAGTTCTTGGTCTTAAATATCTCCCTTCTTTAGAACGAGCAAGTACTTTTTTCCCGAGTTCAGCATGAGAAGATGACTCCCCCATATTTAAAGAACTTAGTGCGGCTTTAAGATCCACCTCTGGGACTTCTAACCCTTGTTCCCAAATTGGTCTTGTCAACTCTACTAAAGCTGATGCCCTCTCAATCTTAGATATGACGCCATTCATCTCAAGTTGTAAACCTCTTATAGTTAAGGAAACTCCCGTAAGAGACTCAAATTTTTTTAGGAAAGAGTTCCCAGGTCCTGAAAGTGCTGTCGCAGCATCAGAGCTTGGCAAATCTATTGTGAAGTGACCAATTTTGGAAACTTCTTTCATTTAGTTAATTTATAAGGAGATGAATTTATCAAACTATTAGCTTGCAGCTTCACTAGTATTATTTTCTTCGTCTTTGGTTTTAGCCTTAGCTAATTTTTCCTTCTCTAACTTTGCCTTGCCAATAGCAATAGAGGGCCTTTCGATTTTTTCTAATAACCCACCTTTTTCTAATAAGGTTCTTACAACATCAGTAGGCTGAGCACCTTGAGTAAGTCTTGATCTTAAAGCTTCTGTATCAAGCCTTGTTTCTTTAGTCCTTGGGTTATAAAAACCTAATTCTTGTAAAGGTCTACCATCTCTTCTGGAAGTACTATTGCATGCAATAATTCTGAAACTTGCCTCTTTTTTCTTTCCAAAGCGCTTAAGGCGCAATTTAATCATTTTAAATTAATGTGTTTTTAATAATAATATCATTTAAAGGTAAAAATTTAGAAACTATAAATCAGCAAAACCTTTTTTCTTCTTATTATTTTTTTGCTTTTTCATTGGTTTATTACCACTCATTCCTGGCATTCCTCCCATTCCTGGCATTCCTCCCATTCCTGGCATTCCTCCCATTCCTGGCATTCCTGGCATTCCTCCATTAGACATTTGTTTCATGAATCCTCTCATTCTTTGAAAATCTGCTAAAACTTTATCTACATCTTTTGCTTCATAACCACTTCCCTGAGCGATTCTTTGTCTCCTAGAGGGCTGAGCAGCAAGTACCTCAGGTTTTTGTTTCTCCTCAAGAGTCATTGAAGAAATCATTGATTCTATTTTCTTAAGTTGATCTTCTCCATCTTTTATCATTCCATCATCGATTTTATTCATTCCAGGTATTAATTTTATCAATCCACCAAGTGATCCCATCCTTTTAATTAATCTCATTTGCTTAACAAAATCATTAAAATCAAAAGTTGCTTCTTGAAGTTTCATTTGCATTGCCTCTGCATCAGCAAGTTCAACTTCTTTTTGGGCTTTTTCAACAAGTGTCAATACATCACCCATACCTAAAATTCTGCTAGCCATTCTCTCTGGATGAAATGGTTGTAGTGCCTCTATTTTTTCACCTACTCCGATAAATTTGATCGGTTTACCACTTATTTTTCTTATTGATAAGGCAGCCCCTCCTCTTGAGTCTCCATCCAACTTAGTTAATATTGCTCCTGTAATTCCTACTTTTTCATGAAATGACTTAGTCAAGTCAGCAGCTTCTTGCCCAATCATAGAATCAACAACAAGCAAGACTTCATCAGGATTAGAAACTTCCTTTATTCGAACCATTTCACTCATCATGGAATCATCAATTTGCAATCTTCCTGCGGTGTCAATAATTATTGAATTAAAATCGTTTTCACTAGCAAAATTTAATGCGTCTTTTGTTATCTCTTCAGGTTTGCTATTTTTTTCTTTAGCTGAAAAAACTTCAAGATCATATTGACTTCCCAATGTTTTAAGCTGTTCTACAGCTGCTGGTCGATAAATATCTGCAGCAACCAAAAGAACTTTTTTTTCTTTTTCTTTCAAATAAAGGCCTAATTTTCCTGTTGCAGTTGTTTTACCCGCTCCCTGAAGTCCCGCCATTAAAATAACTGTGGGACTATTTTTATTCTCGTTTAATGGAGAATTTTCATTCCCCATAATATTAATCAATTCTTTATTTACTACTTCTATAAATTTTTGACCCGGGTTTACACCCCTAACTACTTCTTCACCAATAGCTACATCTTTGACATCTGATATAAACTCTTTGACTACAGACAAACTAACATCTGCATCAAGGAGTGCTCTTTTAACCTCCTTCAAGGCATCGTTAATATTATTTTCACTAATTTTTGCTTCGCCTCTTAAACCCTTTACTGCGTCTTCAAAGCGTGAAGAGAGTTCATCAAACATTATTAAATAGTAATTTTAATTATTATAGATGATCTTGAAGTTTGTAATTACAAGCCACTCACGAAATCAACTAATTTCCAAGATTTATTTGAAAAGCCCAGGATATATTTAACTTTTAGAGGAGTCAATGATGTTTCATTAACAAATTCTCCAGAATTCTTTATTATCTTCTCTATATAATTTAATTCTACTAATACAACTATTCTAGAGGAATTTTGTGATTCGAGATCTATCTTCTGAATTTGGGAATTAATTTCTTTAACAACTCCTTTTTTGATGTCATTTTGTCTTTCTTCGATTGTTCTATCAATCAAACCGTTACTTATAATTTTGGAAAGATTAATTTCACTTTTTCCAGCCAAATAATTACTTTTACTTAAAAGCCAAACATTAATTAAATTTTTTATTTCTGCTATGGAAGGGGAGGCTGTAGTAAGTTTTTCGACTTTAAAGGAATTTTTTACTTTAGAGGTCTCAATAATAGAATTCAATTCATTAGAAGGTTTTTTTTTAATTTCTTGAATAATATCTTTTTCAATAACCTTTTGATTTTTATCAGGTGCTATTAAAGGTTTATCTTGAACAGCTTGATTCTGAATTGATTTTTTAAAATTATTTCTTAAGAATCCAATACCAATACCAAATGCAAATAAAATCATAAAAGCATATAGATAAATTAAATAAGGTGACCGGCTAAAAATCGCTTTATTATTCAAAAATTCCCCAAAACCAAACTTTAATTCAGCAATTTTTTCAATTAAGTACTTATAAACCTCTATAGGTTTATTCTTAAATATTTCTTCACTGAATTTGTTTTCATAGATATCAAGCTTCTCAAATTCTTGTTTAATGCCACCTGGCCAAGGTAAGCTTCTTTCCTCAACATTTGTTGCGGAACCATCAAAATCTTCAGTGATATTTATTGAAGATTCTTTTTTTAATTGTTGGTTTTGAAGATTTGATATGACTGTAGTCTTTTTTGATTTCTTTTCTAATTTTTCTATAAATTCTTGTATTTCCCTATCTTCAAACCAAGAATCCAAATCTACCTCTTTTGAGTCGATATCTCTATAACCAACTAAAACATCATTCTCTAACCAATTTTTACAGAAAATACATATCGCTTCTAGCTTATTCCCTGGATAATTATTAAGCCAATCTCGTAAATTCTCATCAGAACTGCTAGAGAACCTTGCAGTAGCCTGATCAATGTCCGCCAAAAGCAGATCTAAACAACCAACAAGAGGCATTGAATCAAGACCTGATAAATTTAATTTCTTTAAAATTCTTCTGGCTTCAAATAATTTTTCTGGCTTTCTTCGCGTGAAGCCAATTGCTGTTAAGGATAAAAAAGCTAAGAATCCTGCTTCTAATGAGCCTCTTTTTTGTAATTCAATAAACAAATCTATCTGTTCTTGCACTGTCAAAAATGGCCTTATTTGTTTAAAAAAAGCTTCAAATTCTTGCTGAGTTAAATAATCTCCATATTCAGACTTATTATTACCTTCCAAACCACCTCTTTTAAGTATTAAAGTTTCCAACATACTTAAGCCTTTTTTGTGAGACTCCTGTTCTTTTAAATCCCTACTGAGTAGATCTAGAATTCGATAAGGTAGCAGAGCAACTAAGTCTTCTTCAAGTTCTTTCCTTCTTTCAACAAGCTTTCCCATTCTTTGCAGAAGTTGTATACCCTCATGTAAAAAGTCTGCCGCAGTTGAATAGGATCTAATCTTTTGTTCTTGAATTGCTGAATCTCTAGCTGTTAAGGCAGCCAATAAAGTTAGATCTGATTCTCTACTACTTCCTAAGGCTGGAGTTTGTGGAGGCTGCAAAGCTTTTCTTGTGATTCTAAAAGCTTCTTTTGGGGAACCCGATTCCCAAAGAAGTATTAATCCTGCCACTTCTCTATTTGAGGAAAAATCGAGTCCAGATGCACCATTTAATAACAAATTTTCATAATCTCTCCTGCTTTCTGAATCTGTAAGTAAATCAGCAGTAAGGCGAAGTAACTCGGATCTTTGGGTTAAAACTTCATAAGTAAAACCTTCATCAGGCGTTTTATCCAACCTCAATTGAAACGCCCTTAATATGTCCTCAGACGATGCAGAGGGACTTACGCCAATTAAACGAAAATGGTCTAAAGGAAGTTCCAAACAAATATCCTATTTAAAATTCTAAAATAGATTTTATCAAGTTAAAAATTTTTTTCACAAGGTCTTACAGACTTATTAAAAAAAATCATGAAAATCGACCTTCACGTCTTAGAATGTTAACAAATCAAAACTTCATTAAGGTATTTTCTTGGAAACACACGTAGAGAGAATCTCAAATCTTCAAGACATAAAAAAAGCCGAATTAGATCGAGAGACCGGATTATTTCTTTATGAAGATATGATACTTGGTCGAAGATTCGAAGATAAGTGTGCAGAGATGTATTACAGGGGGAAAATGTTTGGTTTCGTTCATTTATATAACGGACAAGAGGCTATTAGTACAGGGATAATTGGTGCCATGAAAAAGAAACATGATTGGTTTTGTAGCACTTATCGCGATCATGTCCATGCATTAAGTGCAGGTGTTCCCTCTTTTGAAGTAATGAGTGAGCTTTTTGGAAAAGCTACAGGATGCAGTAAAGGCAGAGGGGGGTCCATGCACTTATTTTCAAGAGAGCATCACTTATTGGGAGGGTATGCTTTTATTGGGGAAGGAATTCCAGTTGCCTTAGGTGCAGCCTTTTCAAGTAGATATAAAAAAGAAGTTGCTGGCAATAATAATAGTGATGCAGTAACTGCAGCGTTCTTTGGAGATGGGACTTGCAATAATGGACAATTTTTTGAATGTTTAAATATGGCCCAATTATGGAAATTACCCATAATTTTTGTTGTTGAGAATAATAAATGGGCTATTGGCATGGCACACGATAGAGCAACCAGTAATCCTGAAATCTGGAGAAAAGCTTCTGCTTTTGGGATGCATGGTGAAGAAGTTGATGGGATGGATGTATTAGCAGTAAGAGGAGCAGCACAAAGAGCAATTGAGCGCGCTAGAGCAGGAGAAGGCCCTACTCTTTTAGAATGTTTGACTTATAGATACCGAGGACATTCTCTTGCAGATCCTGATGAATTAAGGTCTGAGAAAGAGAAGGAGTTTTGGGGGAAAAGAGATCCTATTAAGAAATTAGCTCAAGAAATTATTGATGGTAAATTCGCAACTGAAGAAGAATTAAAAAATATTGAAAAGAAAATAGATTCAGAGATATCTGAATCCGTTAAAAATGCCCTAGAAGCTCCAGAACCACCTTCACAAGAATTAACTAAATATATTTGGGCCGAAGATTAGTTAAATACTACTTGGTAATTTTCTGGTTAAATTTCTTAATTTTCTTAATGCCTTAAGTTCGACTTGTCTTACTCTTTCCCTAGAAACTTCTAATAATCTTCCTATTTCAGCAAGTGTATGCCTCTCGTTACCATCAAGTCCAAACCTTAATTTAAGAACATGTTGCTCTTGCTCGCTTAGATGACTTAACCACTTACCAAGTTGCTCTTGATGCATTTTTTGCTCAACTTGATCTAAAGGCTCTTCATTACTACTATCTGCAATTAAATCACCTAAAAAGCTTCTACCATCATCACCATTCACTGGAGCGTCTAAACTACTTGTTGATAAAGCTTGTCTTAAAACAGAATCTAATTCTTCGACATCGATTTCCATTGCTTCTGCAATTTCAATTCTGCTTGGCATAGCACCAAGTTTATGGGCCAAATCCCTACTGACTTTTCTTATAGATGCTAATCTTTCACTTAAATGAACTGGTAAACGTATCGTTCGTGATTGACAAGCTATTGCTCTAGTCATACTTTGTCTAATCCACCAAAAAGCATAGGTAGAAAACTTATATCCTCTTGTAGGATCAAATTTTTCAACAGCCCTCTCTAAACCAAGAGAACCCTCTTGAACTAAATCAAGGAGTTCGAGTCCTTTACCTTGGTATTTTTTTGCCACACTTACAACTAGCCTTAAATTAGCTTTCATCATCCTCTCCTTTGCTCTTCTTCCAATTTTTATTATTCTTTTTTGCTGAGTCGTAAATTCGTTAATCTTTTCATTTAATTGACCATCTTCTGTGAGAATCATCATCCTTTGAACTTGATTACCTAGTTCAATCTCCTCAGCAGGTGTAAGCAAAGGGACTCTACCAATATTTTGTAAATACCAACTTATTGGATCATTACCTCTTCTTTTTTGTGGTTCTGCTTGTGCTGGTATTGATGAAACCATTTTTTGACCTGATAAGGTATTAAAACTCTCCTACATTTTTATTGAAATAGCCCAATATTTAATACGCGCTTCAGATTTCAAGTAATATTTGTTTATTTATGTGTTTAAAACTAGAAATAACTCTTTTAAATTGTTTCTTTCAAGATATTTGTCTCGTTTTCCTATTTCTCATAATTTTTGATAATTCATCACCAATAGCAGATGCATTAGATCCACTTTTGCATTTTGATGCGGCAGATGAATGCAAAAGTACATACTTAGCAAAAAAATCAGTTGTTATATTTCTACAAAAGGTTAAATCAATCGCAGAACTTCCAGCAATAAATCCAAATAAAAGATCGCCCAATCCAGCTCTAGCAGTCTGAGAATCTGTCCCACTAAGTTGCCAGGCATTTTTATTGTCAGCAATTATGCTGTTAGCTCCTTTCAACAAAATACTAATATTAAATTTTTTTGCCGCTTTAAGTGCTAATCCAACATTAGTTTCACATTTGATATTAGGGAATAACCTTAGAAATTCTTTATAATGGGGTGTAATCCATGTTTTAGATTTTCTTTCCAAAAAGAAATTTGAACCTGATTGAGATTCTGAAATTCTATTAAGTGCATCCGCATCCAAGATTAATAATCCTTCAAAACCTACAAGAAAGTCTTTGGATTTTTGCCAATCATTATTATCAATTCCTATTCCTGGGCCTACAGCTAATGAGTCATATGCACTTAGATCAATATTCTTTAATGCACTGAATAAAGATGCATTGCCATTTTGATTAGATTGCATAGTTCCTTTTAAAACTATTTCTGGAGAAACTTGCCAAATAGATTCAGCAACTAACTCAGGCAGGACTGCAGATATAAAACCTGCTCCACTCGATATGGCGCCTTTTAAGGCTAGGTAAGCTGCCCCTGGATATTTTTCACTTCCTGATATTAATAATGTCCTTCCCCTTTTATATTTGTGGGAATTTTTTGGTAAAGCAGGTAAATCAATGTTTTTTAAGTCCTGATAAGTAACTTTGAAAATTTTTTGTTCAATCTTAGATAACTTATTGGTTGGGACCCCAACATCGATATGATGCAATTCCCCAATAAAAGGTAAAGCAGAATCTTGCATTAATCCAATCTTATTTAGACCAATTGCTAAGGTGTAGTTCGCCTTTACTGCATTATCTAAAAAAGGCTCTCCAGAATCTGGACTTAATCCTGTTGGAATATCGATACTCATTACCTTTCCGTATTTGTTATGAAATTTTTGATTAAAAAGTTTAATTAATTTATTATCAACTTTTCTTTTTTGATTATTACCAAAAACCGCATCAATCCAGAGATCTTTCCCAATTGCATCAGGGGGCTCTACTAAATTTGTGACACCAAGAGATGTAAGATAATTAAGGTGGTTAATTGTTAATGTTTTTTTTATTGGGAACGGACACCAAACCTGGACTAAAAAACCCTTCAAAAAAAGCTCTCGTGCTATTACGGCACCATCCCCACCATTATGTCCTGGACCTATTAAAACAGTTACTCCATGCTTTAGAAGAGATTTCCTTTTAAAAAGCCATCTACTAATTTGGATACCAGCTTTTTCCATCAATGCTTCTTGAGACATTCCATCAGAAAACATTTCTTTCTCTAAAACCAACATTTGCTTTGAATCAACAATTAAATGTTTAGAGTCAATTGTTGGCCATACAATTTCGTTCATAATTAGTACAAAGCAATTGAAGAACTGTTCAAAAATTTAAACTTCCATGTTAAAGACACAAAAAGATAAAAAATTAGAGAACAATTTTTCTTCTAATAATAAAACTAAAAAGAAAAAAAATATTGTTGTAGGTCTTTCTGGTGGCGTAGATAGCTCCCTTTCAGCTGCTCTTCTTGTAGAAAGAGGCTGGAATGTTGAGGGACTAACTCTTTGGCTAATAAAAGGACAAGGCTCCTGTTGTTCTGAAGGATTAGTAGATGCGGCTGGCCTTTGTGAAGATTTGGGAATTAATCATAAAATAATAGACTCAAGAGATATTTTCGAAAGAGAGGTAATTAAAAAAACTACTGAAAGCTATGAGAAAGGATTCACTCCACTCCCATGTTCCATGTGCAACAAGAATGTTAAGTTTGAAGAGATGCTTAATTACGCAATAAACAAAAAAGACTTTACTCATATTGCGACCGGACATTACGCAAGGATAAAAAAATCATCTTATGCCAAATCACTTGATTGCAAGAGCTTTGTATTTAAGGACTTCCTTCTTCTCAGAGGTGCTGACGAAAACAAAGACCAAAGTTATTTTCTTTATTCTCTTTCACAAGAAGTACTAAGCAGATTAGAATTTCCTCTAGGTGAAATGAAAAAGGAAGAAACAAGAAAGGAAGCCCTGAGATTAGGCCTTAGAACTGCTCAAAAACCAGAAAGTCAAGATTTATGTTTAGTTGAGCATTATGGATCAATGCAGAAATTTATCGACAAACATATTGAACCCAAAGAAGGAGAAATTGTGCATGTAAGTGGGAAAGTCCTTGGAACGCACAATGGTATTCAGCACTTTACAGTAGGTCAAAGAAAAGGTTTAGGCATCGCTTGGCCGGAACCATTATATGTAAAAAGTTTAGACAGTGTAAAAAACATAGTTTATGTAGCAGATAAAAGTGATCTATTAAATAGAGAAGCTGTAATTAGTAAAGTTAACTGGGTTTCAATCGAAGAACCTAAGCAAGAGATAGAAGTAGAAGCACAAATCAGATATAGAAGTTATCCAGTAAAAGGAACTTTAATACCTTTGAAAAATTTAGATAATCCAACTACATTATTTAAATTAATTTTTGAAGAAAGTCAAAGTTCGGTAACACCTGGACAAGCTGCAGTTTTTTATAAAGGAGAAATTTTATTAGGTGGCGGATTAATTAATTAATTTTCCAAAAGAAACTTAATCCCATAAAAACTATAAACAATAACAAAATAGGTTTATCTCCAAATTTTGTATAGAAGGTCTTATCGGATGAAAAATTAGGGAAAACTACTTTATTTTGCTCCACATTAAAATCTAGAAGTTTAATTATTTTCCCGTCATCTTTAACTAAACCCGAAGGACCAGTGTTTGATACAAGTAGATTGTCTTTTTTATTTTCAATACTTCTCAATCTTGCCAAAGACATAAATTGATTATAAAGCTTAGTTGGATAGGGATCTAAATTTGCTGCAGTTATTATTAGTTTTGCACCGCTATTAATAGCCTTTCTTACTTTTAGTCCATCACTAATTTCGTAACATATAGCTACTGCTAGTGGGGGTGTAAATTTAGGATTAAAAAATCTTGAATCAGAGCCTGGTTGAATTCCTCCTACTGCAGATAATCCTCTTGAAAAACTATTTAGAAATCTAGGTATTTTTTCACCTATTGGAACAAGTCTATTTTTATCTATAAATGAGGTAAAAGATTTATCTCCAATTTGAAATCCGAGTAAAGAACTTCTTAACTCATTATTAGAATTTCTGAAACCTCCTGCCAAGGTATTAACCTTTATGCCTTTAGATAAATAAAAGTTATTAAATAGAGTTCCTTCAGGTGCAACGAGAAGTTTCGCTTTGTTTGACAAAGCATATTGTTCAGCGATAGATAGTTTTTCTTTAATAAATTCATCGTTTAATTTTAATTTTTCTCTTGTCGGTATATTAGTTTGCCAAATAGCTACTGGATATTCAAAATTTCTTTTTGTTGGAGTTATTAAACCTCCAAATAAATGTAAGAAAATAATAACCAAAAGTCCCAAAAGAAATATTTTTTTAAAATAAAGTTTTCTTTCCCATCTACCTTGAATATAAAAAATCCAAAATCCAATCAATATTTGTAATACGCATAAACCACTTGCACCAATCCATCTTGCTAAACCAGCAAGATAAATATCACCTGGGATAAGACTCTCTCCTAAACCTATCCAAAAAAAAGGTGTTTGAGAAAGTATCAATTCACCAATACCCCAAGTCAAAGATAAAAAAAATACTTTTACTGTTAAAGATAATATTTTCATTTTGAAAACATCTTCTTTCCAGAGAATGATTTCAACTAACAATCCCCATAAATAAACTAATATCCCACCCAAAAAAGCGCAAAATAATAATATCAAAATGGTAATTATTAAACTTGTAAGCCATGAAAACCCAAGCCATGTCAATGGATGAAGATCATAAAGCCAAGAATGACTTATCAAGATAAAGAAAAAACCCCAACAAAAATTTGCTATTCTCCTTTCACTTCCCTTCCATAAAATAAATAATGATATCGGCATAAAAATCAGCCAAAAATAAGTTGAAACTGAAATTCCTCCTAAAATCCCTCCTAAACAAGGGTAAAAATATTGTCTTAGACTTTTAATTTGAGTTGGGATTAACAATCTAAAATTACGAAATTAAATTTATAATCACCCATTTATTGTACCTTCATTCTGTAGACTAAGTTTTAGTAACTTTCAAAATTTAAGTGAAAGAAGTCTTTATCAGTTTTGCAGTTTTTGTTTTTTGTGTTTCATTAACTCTTTTCAGTCAATTTAATTCACCTCAAGTCGTTAATGCTGCTGAATCAGAAACTCAGTCAGTTCAAAAAACACCTATTGCAAAATCATCAAATGTCTCAAATAATAATTTATTTGAACTAGACCCATCTGATCCAAATCCTATACTTTTCGCTATGGCAGAAGAAATACCCTCAGACAACAATTCAAGGACTACAGAAAGTGGTTTAATTATTGCAGATATCGTAAACGGGGAAGGAGATGAGGCAAGTGCTGGGCAAACAGTTACTGTAAATTACACAGGAACACTAGAAGACGGGACACAATTTGATACCAGTATCGGCAGAGCTCCATTCAGCTTTCCCTTGGGTGCTGGACGAGTAATAAAAGGCTGGGACGAAGGTGTAGCAGGTATGAAAGTTGGAGGCAAAAGAAAATTAACAATACCTCCTGAACTTGGATATGGATCAAGAGGGGCTGGAAATGTAATACCTGCTAATGCGACTTTAATATTTGAAGTTGAATTATTAAAAGTCAATTAAATTAAGTAAGAAAAATATCTAAGACTTTTCAATTTAGTTAATCTCCAAGTAATATATATACAACACCAAATATTTGAAATGTTAAGTAAATTCCTCAAATCTTTCCTAGATAAAAATTTCCCAATGACAGTCCATGCTCACTGCGATGGTCCTTGTGGTGTTTACGACCCAGCATCTACGAGAGTTGCAGCTGAAGCAGTTTTATCAATGACAAAAAAACTTATTGCATTAGAGGCTCCTTCTAGCACTGATTCAGCAGAGTGGGCTGCATACAGTAATACATTTTCTAGATATGTTGCAGTTAAAGAAGAGCAAGCAAAAGAAACAAAGAAAGAGATTCTTATTTTGTGGACAGATTACTTTAAACCAGTTCACTTAGAAACTTATCCGGACTTACATGAAACCATTTGGAAGGCGGCCAAATTATGCAGTGCATGCAAAGTTAATATTGACTTAGCCCAAGCTGAAGAACTCATGAGTTATGTAGAAAAAATTCATAATATTTTCTGGGCTTCAAAAGGAAGATCAGACGCTTTTGTAAAAGCTAGTTAATCAGAGTTATTTTCAAAAGTCTTTTTGATTTTATTTTATTTTTTTTAGGTTTAAGAAAAACCGCGATTATTAGTGGTGAATCGATGTTTCCTTACCTAAAAGAAGGTGACATTGTATTTTTTAAAAAATATAAAAAGAATAAATCAATACTTAAAAATCAACAAATAGTTATTTTTAATCATCCAATTAAAAACAAAAACCTAATAAAAAGGATAAATTCAGTAAATCAAAATAACGTTGAAGTTATTGGCGACAATATTGAAATTAGCGAAGATAGTAATAAATTTGGATTAATAAATAACGAAGAAATAATTGGGATTGTCACCTCTAAATTAATTATTCCTAAATTAAAAAATTTTTTAATTCAAAAAAACAGAAGCACTTCTTTGAATCCAAAATAATCCCAAAGAAAAGGAAAGCCCTCCTGCTACAGCTATTAATCTTTTAATAAATTTTTGACTTGCTTTAAAGGTAGTAAAAGATATTAAACAAGTAAAAAGATTCATACTTATGAGTGAACCAATCAAATATGAAATCAAATATAAGCAAGCGCTTGTTAAAGGTAGTGCTAAAGCAGGAAGAACTGCAAGAAAATGTGAACCTCCAGCTATCCCGTGTAGCAAGCCTAAACCAGTCAAAGCATGTGAGTGCTTATTATTATTTTTTTGTTCCTTAACATGAAAGTGAAAGTGACGATGGGCAATTCCATTCTCATGCTTATGGGAATGCGAGTGTATACTTAATTGAAAAGAATTTTTTATAGCAAATACTCCAACTATTAGAAGTGAAATTCCAACTAGGAATTCAGCAAAACTAGAAAATTTGTTTAATGACGTAATATCCTTAATAAAAATCGCTAGAAAAGCTAACAAGAGGACTCCTGAAGAATGTCCCAAGCCCCATGAGAAACTATTTTTAAGAGCTTTTTGGGGATTATTAATCGCTGCTGGTGCCATTGCAATTAGATGATCAGCGCCACTAACTACATGCACAAATCCTGCGACTATACCTGTAAAAATTACAGCCTGCATATATATTCAGTACAACTCTTTTTATTCAATTTTATAGCACGATTTGAAGTCAATATTAAATTGAGTTAAATAATTTCTTGAACGATTGTTCAATATCAGTTTCTCTCATAAAAGTTTCACCAATTAATACTCCCTTGATTCCAATAGATCTAAGCGATTCTAAATCTTCGGCACAATTAATTCCAGATTCACTTATGGGAATAATATTTTGTTTTAAAAATATATCTGCATATGTATGCATCAATTCTTTTGATGTTTTTAAATCCGTTTTAAAAGTCTTTAAGTCCCTATTATTTATTCCAATCAAATTAAAAGATTTTAACTTTAGAATCCTTTCTAATTCATTAGAGTTATGAACTTCAACAAGAACACTCATCTTTAAATTATCAGCTATTTTCTTTAAATAAATTAAATCATCATCACTTAAAATCGCAGCGATTAATAATATTGCATCAGCACCAGATACCCTTGCTTTATAAATCTGATAAGCAGAAATAATAAAATCTTTGCATAGTAGAGGGAGATTAGTTGATTTCCTTACAGTTTCGAGTATTTCATAACTACCTTGAAAAAACCTTTTATCTGTAAGTACTGAGATACATGATGCACCTAATCCTTCATAACAAATTGCTATGTTTTCAGGGTTAAAATCTTTTCTAATAACTCCTTTACTCGGACTAGCTTTTTTTATTTCAGCAATAACTCCTGGTTTTATTTTTGACTCCAAGATATTTTTGTAAAAATCTTTTGGGGTTGGAAGATTTTCAATCTTTTTGACGAGATCTTCTAAAGAGACTATTTTTTTAAAATTCTTAATTTCAATATCCTTGTGCCATACAATTTCTTCCAGAATGTTTTTTGCTTGTGCTTCTCTATGAGGCACAGCATATTCTAAATTTTCTACCCTTACTGTTGGATTTGGTGGCCTGCGTCTTATCTCCATTAATTTTCGATATTATTTTATTTGAGAAGCCGCCTGTTTATATGCGACCTCAACTACTTCGCTAAGTGTAGGATGAGTATGAACTTCTTTAGATAATTCAATTACATCTTGGTTCCTTGAAATAGCATTCGAAATTTCTTGAATTAAATCGGCTGCATGTAAGCCAAAAATATGAGCACCTAATACTTTCCCATTATCTTTGTTGAAAATCAACTTTAGCAATCCATCACTCTCTAATTCAGCCAATGCTTTTGAATTAGCCTTAAAGAAACTTTTGACAACTCCCAAAGTAAAATTTTCTTTTGTAGATATCTCTTTAGCTTCAACTTCAGAGAGACCAACTGAACTTATCTCTGGGTGAGTAAAGGTTGCTGCGGGGATACTTTTATAGTTAATTTTGACATTACCACCGCAAATATTATCAACAGCAATAGTACCCTGCGCTGCTGCTGTATGGGCAAGCATTAGTTTGCCCGTTACATCTCCAACAGCCCAAATGTTAGGTATTATTTCATCACCATTCTTAACTCTCATTTGATCATCAACAGGAATGAAACCTTTTTCTGTTTCAATACCAACCGACTCAAGATTTAAGTTATTACTATTAGGACTTCTGCCAGTTGCGACTAGTACAGCGTCAACTTCTAAAGTTTCTACAACTTCCTTAGATTTTGCATCAGTCAGTTCTATTTTTACAGGGCATCCAGGTGTTATTTTTGTCGCAAAGACATTTGATTTTGTGTCTATATCTCTTGCTTGAATAAGGCTCTTCTTTGCAATTTTAGTGATGTCTGGATCAAATGTTGGCATAATATTCTCCAAAGCCTCGATCATGGTAACTTCACAACCAAGCGCGGTATAAACATCAGCAAATTCAAGACCTATATATCCGCTTCCAATAATTGCTATCCATCTTGGAAGCCACTCAAGTTTAACCGCATCATCGCTAGTAAATACGGTCCTATTATCCAAAGTTATTCCACGGGGTACAAAAGGAGAAGAGCCTGTTGCTATAACAATATTCTTACATGTGAAAATTTTATCAATTCCGTTTTTATCTCTTACACCTACTTTTTGATTTCCTTCAATTCTTCCAATGCCCAAAATAATTTCAACTCCACTCCTTTTAAGAGTTTTTGTTAAATTTTCTCTAACATTTAGAACTAATTGATTTGCATGATCTGCGATTTTTGATCTCTCGAACCTTACTGGTGAAGCGTGTATACCAAATTTAGCTAAATGTTCATAATTAGCTATTTCTCTAACTTTTCCACTTGCAGCTAAAAGAGCTTTAGATGGAACACAACCCTTGTTAACACAAGTGCCTCCCATATCAGAAGATTCTACTATTGCGACTTTCAGTCCCTTACCAGCAGCATGTTTAGCGGCATCAAAACCTCCATATCCTGCTCCTATTACGATTAAATCAAAATCAAAACTTGAATCAGTCACTTTTTATTTATTTATTTAGAGGTGTATGCGACTCTTTTTCGTTCTAGTAATAACGGAACTGCAACACAAGCCACATTCAATGATTCTACAATCTCGCTATGCGGAATTGTAATTGTTTCATTAAAAGCTTCTTGAATTTTTTTATGAATACCTTGCCCTTCATTACCCAAAATCAATGCTGTACGTCTAGACCAATCAACTTCCCAGTAAGGTTTTGAGGGTTTTTTTGAACTCTCATTATGGCTACTAGTAGAGAAAATGTTAAATCCTACATTTGATAATTCAGACAAAGACTTAAGTAAAGAATTTAATATTTCTTCTTCAATACCATCAAATCTTAAAAATGGCAGATGAAAAACTGCACCTGAGGATGCTCTTAATACCTTTTGGCCTAATGGGTGCGCACCTCCAGCTAAAAAAATTGCATTAACACCCGCCGCTAAAGCGGTTCTAAATAGATTACCTAAGTTCCCAGGATCTTGAATTCTGTCGAGAATAAGAACAAAATCATCTTTTCTATTAAATTGATAATTAGGAATTGCTGAAATCTCTACTAAAGCTGCTATTCCATCTGGATTAATTGTTGAAATCGCAGATGCCAAGACTTCCTCTGAGACAATATTTATTAATGACTCATCAAATTTTTTGCTTAGATTTTGATTCTTTCTTAGCCATTTTTCGGTAACTAAAATCTTAGAGGGATTTTTACCAGACTTCAGCAATTCTTCAATGAGATGTGTACCCTCTATGCAAAAAAAGTCTTGATCTTTTGGAGATGATCCTCTTTTAAATGATCTAAATCTTTTAACTAGATTATTGTTTTTACTAGTTATTTTTAAAAAAGTATTTTCTATGAGTATTTTGAAAAATTTGTTATCAACTATATTTTAATTACATAAATATTTTGATCAATTATTTATTAAATTTTTATTTCCCAAGAAATCAAAAAATACATTTTCACTTTTAATTAATATTCATGACGTTACATAGGGTGGACTTAATATTATTAGTTTGTCATGATGAATCTAATAAATTAAGTCTTAATGATTTGCGGAAGCAAAACGAAGTCATATCTTAAATCGCAAAATTTAAAGATTCTTGGCCAAGGCAAGTTAAATGGAATAGTTGAAATAAGTGGTGCGAAGAATTCCGCCTTGGTTTTATTAGCCTCATCATTGCTAACTAATGAAAAAATAATTCTTGAAAATGTACCTTTTCTCACTGATATTGAAAAGATGGGGAATATTTTAAAGAATTTAGGAGTGAATTTAGTTCGTAAAAATAACCAACTAGAAATAGATCCAACAACTATTTCGATTAAAGAACTTCCATATGAACTTGTTAAAGGATTAAGAGCTAGTTTCTTTTGTATAGGCGCACTATTATCTAAATTTGGAGAAGCTCAAGTACCCTTGCCAGGTGGATGCAATATTGGCTCAAGGCCAATAGACGAGCACATTAATGGATTAATCGCACTAGGAGCAGACATTATTATTGAAGAGGGAATTGTAAAGGCAAAAACAAGTGGGAACAAAAATAGACTTCAGGGCACTCATATTAAATTAAATTGTCCAAGCGTAGGTGCGACTGAAACTTTAATAATGGCAGCATCTTTAGCCAAAGGAAGAACTACTATTGAAAATGCTGCTAGAGAGCCTGAAGTTCAAGATTTATGCCAAATGCTTAATAAAATGGGGGCAAAAATCTATGACTCCGGTAAAGAAACAATTATTATTGATGGTGTTAATAAGCTTGGCGGATGTACCCATAAAGTAATTCCAGATCGAATAGAAGCTGGAACTTTTCTAATAGCTGCTGCTGCAACTTCCTCTTCAATAACAATTTCTCCAGTAATCCCTCATCATCTTGAAGCTGTCACTAAAAAGCTTCAAGAGAGTGGGAGTAAAATTACGATTAATGGTAATTCTATTTCTATCAAGAGTAAAAAGATTAAAGGAGTAGATATTGAAACAGCTCCTTTCCCAGGCTTTCCTACTGATTTGCAGGCACCATTTACAACTCTAATGACAATCGCAAATGGTGAATCAAAGATAACTGAAACAATTTTCGAAAACAGAATGAATCATATTTATATACTTAATGAAATGGGCGCCAGTATAAAACTAAACAAAAACGTAGCTTACATCAAAGGTGTGAAAACAATTAATGGGATGAATCTAGTTGGCTCAGATTTAAGGTCATCAGCTGCATTAATAATTGCAGGAATCATCGCAAATGGCAGCAGTAATTTCTATGGATTAGAACATCTAGATAGAGGTTATGAAAATTTTGAATTAAAACTAAAAAATTTAGGTGTAAAAATAATTAGAGAGATCAGTAAGAATACTTTTGAGGAGAAAGGAAATAAAATTGAATCAAGTTCTGAGAGTCTTTCTAAACTAGAAGCAGCTTAATCTTTTCCAAATACATTTTTAAAACTGATAAAGTTGATTCAAACGTAAGCAATATTGATTAGTGAAATACAACCCAAAAATAATATGAATAAAACTAGAAAGCGATTAGACCAAATTTTATTTAAACCATTAAATTTGAATTCGTTCATGCCCAGGTTCCGCTATTAGATCCGAATGTTGTAAGTATAGTTACTGCAATAAAAAGATAAGGGACAAATTTAAAGGTTAATTTTTTAGCTTGAGGTTTAGTCATTTTTTTTTATTCATTATAACAAAATATTACTAATCATGAAGTTATCTCCTTTAAAAAAAGACTTTAAAGCACATTTAATCACAAAAATGTATCAGAAATGTTTAAATTTTCTTTTTTCTCCTTATTTCTTGTCAGCAAATGCAATAAATAATTCTATGTTTTTATCGAAAAGATTATCTATTAACAAACGTTATCTTGAAACTGTTCCTTGATCAAAACAATAGTCAATAAGTTGATTTTTGTTATAATAAAAAAGTTCATTTTTTCAAAAGCCTTGGGAGCGTGGTGGAATTGGTAGACGCACCGCACTCAAAATGCGGCACCTTCGGGTATGTCGGTTCAAGTCCGACCGCTCCCACTTTAATGAATACCTATAGTCGATTCGATATATCTTTTAAAAAAGGAAAAGGTTGTTGGCTATGGGATAAAACAGGTAAAAGGTATCTTGATGCAGTCGCTGGTATAGCAACTTGTAGTCTTGGACATAGCGACAGAGTTTTAAGAAGAAGGTTATCAACTCAACTAAAAAAGATTCAGCACATTTCTAATCTCTACAACATTGAAGAACAAGAACAATTAAGCAGAACTTTAACGAATATGAGTTGTGCTAAAAGCGTCTTTTTCTGTAATAGTGGTGCGGAAGCAAATGAATCAGCAATTAAATTAATTAAAAAATATGGAAATAAAACAAATAAAGGTAAAGAATCAATTATTCTCGCAGCAGAATCCAGCTTCCATGGAAGGACGCTTGCAGCCTTGAGTGCCACTGGACAACCAAAATATCAAAAAGGTTTCGAACCAATGATTCAAGGGTTTAAATTTTTTAAATTTAACAATTTTGATTCGGTAAAAAAATTATTTGAAGAGTGTGAAAATAATGATCAAAAAATTTCCGGCGTTTTAGTTGAACCAATACAAGGAGAAGGTGGCGTAATTCCTGGAAGTAAAATATTTTTTAAAAGCCTGAGAGAAATATGTGATAGATATAACTCTCTTCTCATTTTAGATGAGGTCCAAAGTGGAGTAGGTCGAACTGGGAAAATGTGGGGTTATGAGAATTTAGGAATTGAACCTGATGGCTTCACCCTTGCTAAAGGATTAGGAGGAGGTCATGCAATTGGAGCATTATTGGTAAAAGAAAAAGCCAACATTTTTTCTCCAGGGGATCATGCAAGCACTTTTGGAGGGAACCCATTCGCTTGTAAAGCTGCTCTAACTGTATTAGAAGAAATAAATAGAAGAAATATTATCAATAATGTTTATCTAAGGGGGGAACAATTAAGTGCTGGGTTTGAAGAATTGTCAAAAAAATTTCCAAATATTATTAGCGGGAAAAGAGGTTTAGGTTTAATACAAGGTCTTGTGATCAATGATGATTATGCTGATGCAAAAAAAATTACATTAAAAGCTTTTGATAAAGGATTACTGGTAGTTCCTGCAGGAGGAAATGTTGTAAGGTTTGTCCCACCATTAGTTATTTCTCGAAGAGAAATTAATATTCTTTTGGATAAGCTAAATTCAATTTTTGAAGAGTTATAACAAATAAAATTTTGAAAAATGCAAATTTAAAAACTTTTGAATTATTATCTCCTAAATATGAAAGGGATAATATCAAGTTGGGTTTATCAAGAATTAAAAAAGCACTTCAAGAACTTGGTAATCCTTGCAAGAATATCCCTGCGATACAGATTATTGGAACCAATGGGAAAGGATCAATCGCGGCATATTTAGAAAGTATACTTTTTGAAGCTAAAAGGAATTTCGGTGTAACGACATCTCCTCATCTTTTGGATGTATGCGAGAGGATTAGAGTTAATAAAAAAAATATTAATAAAACTGATTTTGAAAAAATCTATAGATTAATAGAAAAAAATTTTTCAACATTTGAATTAACTCCTTTTGAAAAAATCATTTGCTGCGCATTAAATTTTTTTGAACATCAAAAAGTTGAATTACTCATTCTTGAAGCTGGCTTAGGGGGACGATTAGACGCGACAACAGCCCATAAATCTAGACCAATCATTGCTATTGGGAATATTGGCTTAGACCATAAAGAATTTCTTGGAGATACGATTGAAAAAATTGCCGCAGAAAAATTAGCAGTTATTGAAAAAAACTCAATTGTCATCTCATGCAATCAAAATAGTCAAGTTGAAAATTTAATAACCAAAAAAGTTAAAGAGGTAGGAGCAGAAATTATTTGGAAAGATTCAATTTCAAACAGCTTCGAACTTGGATTAAAAGGAATTTTTCAAAAGCAAAATGCTTCAGTAGCTGTTGGAGCAATTGAAGCTCTGAATAATTTAGGATTTAATGTAAAAGAAAAACACATATCTGAAGGTCTTAAAAAGACAACATGGAACGGAAGGCTAGAAATAATAAATTATTTCAACAAAGAAATTCTTGTAGATTGTGCGCATAATTATCCTGCTGCAAAAGCACTTTCTAATGAGCGAAGCAATTGGGAGAATGAAGATAAAGGAATTTATTGGATTTTAGGTGTCCAAAGACAAAAAGATATTTACGCAATATTAAAAACACTTCTAAAGAAAAATGATCGCTTATTACTTGTGCCAGTTCCAAACCAACCTAGTTGGCAATTAAATGATCTCTCTCAGATTAAAGAAATTGACTTTCAAAAAACAATTGAATTTAAAACATTTGAACTTGCCATTGAGTATTTATTTTCCTTGAAAAAATGGCCACCTAATCATCCTGTTCTAACAGGTTCGATTTTTTTAGTTGCTGAATTTATTAAATTTGCGAATAAAAAGAAATATTAAATTTTAAATTTTTCTTTTACTTCCCAACCTTCCAATTTTCCTGGATTTAATAGCCCTTTAGGATCAAATCTTAATTTCGCTTTTACTTGATCTGCATCCACCACTCCGAGACCTCCTCCTTCAACTGTTAAAACATGAGGATTAAAAATAAACGCGCCAAGTTTCTTGCAATCTTCCATTATTTCATTTAGTTCTTCTGCCCCATTCCACTTTACTAAAGGCAAAGCCGCGAATCGCGGCGATCCTTGTTGAGAAACTGCCTCTAAATGCCAAAGAACTTTTTTACCCCATTTTTTTCTCAAAAAATTAATTAACTCTAGTTCATTATTAAGCGGCAAAAGCATCTGTAAATACGTCCAATTTTTATCCCTAGACCTTATATGAAGAGTTGTATGATTCCATACGACTTCAGAGATTCCATTGACGAGCTTTTCCTCTTCCCCAAGCAGGGTAGATTCGACTTTAAATTTTTTACAAATTAGCTCAATGGTTTTTATTCCTCCAAGAGTAGATTGAATTAATATCTTGTGACTTCTAGATTTACTTTTAAACCATTTTGGCATTTGATCTACAATTTCTTCTTCAAGAATTGCTCCTAATTTCAGATCAATTGCTGCGCTCGTAAGAGTTTTCAATATTTCTATTGTTTTTTCAAATTCAATACAGTCGATAACTATTGAAAACCACTTACGTTTGATATCAGTAGCAAGTAATAAAGAAGTAATTATTCCATTAGTCCCGTAAGCATGATTTAGAGGTTCTGATTCTTCAGCATCAAATTTTAATAATTTAGGTTTTTCATTCATCGTTACTGCCTCTATACCAATAAGATTTCCTGGATCTCTTAAAAATCCCCACCTAATAGACCCAATACCTCCTGATCCACCTGCAATAAAACCTCCAATTGTTGCAGTTTTCCAAGTACTAGGAAGCAACCTCAGTTCCCTTCCATATTTCTCTAATTGTTTATTCAAATCTCCCATAACACAGCCAGACTGTACTTTTACAAAACCTGTATCTGGATCAAAATCTTCTAACTTATTAAAGTGACTCATCTGCATTACAACTCCTTTAAACAATGGGACTGCTTGTCCATAATTACCTGTTCCTGAACCCCTTAAAGTAATTGGGATAGAAAATTCCCAACAAATTTCTGCTACTTCCTTTACCGCTTTATGATCACTAGGTCTTACTACCAAATCAGCAATACATTCGTCTAATTTTTCAGTAAGGATTGGAGAATAGTTATAGAAATCTTTTGAAAGTCTTTTTACATCGGATTGGCTTTCAATAATCTCTAAGTTTTTGACTTCCCTAAATTTGTCTAAAAATTTAAGAGTATTAGATGTCATTAATAAAATTTCTTGAGTTTTATATATAAACTAGTCGATTAGCAATATAAATCGCCTTTTACATATACTTTTCTTTTTAAATTAGTAGAAAAAACATCTGCCCATCTTTGTGCTTCTAAAATTACAAAGTCAGCAGGGCAACCCTTTTTAATTAAACCATCCCATTTTAAATTTAATAATCTGCTTGGAGCTAAAAAAATAGAAGATAAAGTCATTCTCTCCCAGGGATTTAGTTGAAGCATAGGTATCGAGCAAGACAACATATAAAAAGGGTCAAAATTACCAAATGGGTACCAAGGGTCTTGAACATTATCACTACCAAGAGAGACATCCACATGTGATTTTTGTAATTGCTTTATTGGCGCAACTGGTCTTTTAAATGAAGTAGTTTTATTACTTCGATTGAGTAGCCAAAAATTTGTTAGGGGTAAGGCAATAACCTTAATATTTTTCTCAGCCATTTTGTCTCCTAAATTTAAAATCTCTCTATTACTTAAAGAAATAAGACTACTCAAATGACTACAAGTGATCGGAATACTATTAATTTTTAAATTTTCGATTGTTTCTAATAAAACTTTTATTCCCGCTCCAGGTTCAATAATTGATTCATCTATATGCAAATCAATTTCTAATTTATATTTACTCGCAAGAAAAAGCATCTTTGCTAGAAATTTGCTTGTATTTTTTTTATTAAAAGGGGGTACAATAACACCTCCTAAAATACCTCCATTAGAGGAAAATATTTTTACTAAATCTTCTCCATCAGTTGTATCCCAGAATTCCAATGGAGCTAGAGCAACGTATTGTAAAGTTAACTCAGATGAAAATTTTTTTTGTAATTTAAAAAGTTCAATCCAAATATCAATAGATAGACCTTCATATGTATCAATATGACTCCTAATTGCTCGGTATCCATTTTTTATGGCAAGTTTCAATGATTTCTCAACTCTTTCAAGAACCTTATCTTTAGTTCTAGTTTCATGTTCTTCAAGATTTACTGATAATGCTCCTCCATAATTTGATTCCAGATTAGGAAAGTCTGCCCATGTAAAAGATTTATCAAAATGCGAATGCGTTTCAACAAATCTTGGGAATAAAATATTTTTTGGTTTGGTAATTTTATTTTTTAAAGGCATTAACTCAGAAACAAATCCATCCTCCCAACTAATGGAAACTGAACATAAATCCTCTACATCGATTATGAGGTTATCTATATCTTCTATTAAACAAAGGCTTCTGGGAATAAGAACCTCAGCTGTGCAGGAATTACTCAAATTTTTAAATTTTCTTTTATTTTAAATCATAAGAAAACTTTACTGAATTAGAAAATAATTCAAATTTCGCTAAAAGATAAAAATAACTATGAAAAATTACCCTTGAGTTGTTAAATTTATAAATGTGAGGCGGGCGTCGCCAAGTGGTTAAGGCAGCGGCTTGTGGCGCCGCTATTCGGGGGTTCGAATCCCCTCGCTCGCCCTCAAAAATATTGCAGTAAAATTATTTAACATGTAATTTTGAATTAAAGAATCATAAAAAATTCCTGGCAAAGTGCTAACAAAAACAAAATCAGAAGAAAAAAAATCCCAAAACAATTCAACTAATGGCAGTTATTGGATAACCACATTTGGATGCCAAATGAACAAGGCTGATTCTGAGAGAATGGCTGGGACATTAGAGAAAATGGGATACACCAGAGCAGATAATGAATTAAATGCCGATTTGGTCTTGTACAATACATGCACAATCAGAGATAATGCAGAGCAAAAAGTTTATAGCTTTCTAGGAAGACAAGCAAAAAGAAAGCACAAAACACCTAGCTTAAAACTTGTTGTTGCAGGTTGTCTTGCTCAGCAAGAGGGAGAATCATTACTAAGAAGAGTCCCAGAACTTGATCTGGTTATGGGCCCTCAACACATAAATAATCTTGAGAATCTTTTGGGGAAAGTTGATTTAGGAAATCAAGTTGCTGCTACTGAAGAAACCTTCATTTCTGAAGATATAACAAGTGCCAGAAGAGAAAGCTCTATTTGTGGCTGGGTTAATATCATTTATGGATGTAATGAAAGATGTTCATATTGTGTAGTCCCCTCAGTCAGAGGAAAAGAGCAATCAAGATATCCAAATGCGATAAAAAGTGAGATCCAAAAATTAGCTGATGATAATTTTAAAGAAATTACTCTTTTGGGTCAGAACATTGATGCTTATGGTAGAGACCTCCCAGGAACTACAAAAGAGGGGAGAAAAGAGAATACCCTAACTGATCTTTTGTATTATATTCATGATGTTAAAGGAATTCGCAGAATAAGATTTGCTACTAGTCATCCAAGATATTTTTCAAAAAGATTGATTCAAGCTTGTTATGAACTTGATAAAGTCTGTGAACATTTCCATATACCCTTCCAAAGTGGAAATGATGAAATTTTAAAGCAAATGTCCAGAGGATATACTATTAAAAAGTATAAAAATATTATCGAAAACATAAGGTCATTAATGCCAGATGCATCAATCACAGCTGACGCGATAGTTGCTTTCCCAGGAGAAACGGAACAACAATATCAAGATACATTAAAGCTAATATCAGAAATTGGCTTTGATCAGGTGAATACAGCAGCATACTCTCCAAGACCAAATACGCCTGCAGCAGTATGGACGAATCAACTTTCGGAAGGGGTAAAAAAAGCTAGATTACAGGAAATTAATGATTTGGTCGAGAAAACTGCTAGGCATAGAAATCAAAGATATATCAATAATATCGAAAGCGTTTTAATTGAGGGTTTAAATCCAAAAAATTCCTCCCAAATAATGGGTAGAACTAGAACAAATAGATTAACTTTCGTAGAGATTCCCAAAAATATTGACTTTAATTTTTCTTTGGGAGATGAGATAAATGTCAGAATAAATGAAGCAAGACCTTTTTCTTTAACAGGAGAACTTTCTTTATAAATTTTTTTTAATGATCGGGGGAAAGAAAAAATGTATTGGGTTAATATTTGGTGGGCATTCCAATGAACATGAAGTATCGATATCCTCTGCAAAAACAGTTTTTCAAGCATTTAATGCGCAAATAAATAAAGAACGCTTTATAGTTAAAGCTTTTTACATAAACAAATATGGAAATTGGCTTGATAGTGATATTTCAGAAAAAATCCTAATTGGTGAAATTGAAAACTATAAAACAAAAAAACAAGAAATTTTTAATCAAGAAAAAATTAACTTTCTTGACGGAATTGAATTTCAAAATATTGATGTTTGGTTTCCTCTTTTACATGGATTTAATGGTGAAGACGGATCAATTCATGGCTTAATTAGGTTTACAAAGAAACCTTTAATAGGGTGCGGAATTATTGGCTCTGCACTTGGAATGGATAAAATATTAATGAAAACAATTTTCTCAAATCATAAACTTCCTCAAGTTAATTATCTAGTTTTTCAAAATGAAGATCTCAAAGATAAGAAAGTAAAAAATAAAATAATTAATGAAATTTTAAAAAAATTAAAATTTCCTGTTTTTGTTAAACCATCGAACTCTGGATCATCTCTTGGCATCTCCAAAGTCAAAAATGAATCGGAAATATTCTCCGCATTAGAAAAGGCTTGGGAAATAGATCCAAGAATCTTAATAGAAGAAGGTTTAGAGGTAAGAGAGATTGAATGCGGAATAATTGGTAATTCAAAGCTCTTAACCTCTGAGATAGGCGAAGTAACGTACGAAAGTGATTGGTATGATTTCAATTCAAAATATTACTCAAATAATAAAATAACTATCCCAGCTGAAATAGACTCTAAAACCACAAAAAAAATTAAAGAAATTGCTATTCAAAGTTGTAGAGCACTAAATATTTTCGGTTTTGCAAGAGTAGATTTCTTTTTAGAAAAATCTTCAAATAAAATATTATTAAATGAAATAAATACAATTCCTGGTTTCACAAAAAACAGTATGTTTCCAATGCTTTGGAAAGCTTCAGGTTTAAATATTGAACAACTTGTGGCTAAACTGGTAGATATATCTCTAGATTTATAATTTAAATCAAATGTTGCATGGTCTTCTTTGGTTACCATTACTTCTAATCTTCGTTTTATTAACTGCTTTAGGATGGTTAGAAAGAAGAAGGCAAAATCTTTTTAGGAGCTGGGCCAATGGTTCTGAACTTTGTAAGTTAGATAGTTCAGGTGCAGCTTCCTTGAAAGATGGGGAATTAAAGTGGAGCGCATTTGAGGCTGGTACATTTGAAGAAAAAGATAGTTTCAAAATCAAGAAACTAGAACTAGTGGAATTAATGGCCTTAACTTCAGGAGAAGCTCCTCTTACAAGTGAATCTCAAGGAAAGTGCAGGTTGAGATTAGTAGGGGATGGGAAGGAGATGGATGTCCCATTTTCAGATGCAGAGCAAGCCAGAGAATGGATGGACAAATTGATGGAAAAAGCTCGATGTGATTTGTGAAAAGCCAAAAAATAATTAATAATAGAAGCTTTTTATTTCTAACTTTATTTTCATTTTTATTAGGCTTGGTATGCTTAAAAACCTTTAAAAAGGTTGATGTTGATGACATTAAAATATCTGGCAGTGAATTATTTTCTCAAGATGATGTAGTAAATAATTCATCATTAAAATTTCCAATCCGATTAATTTTTATTGAAACAAATTTTTTAGAAAAAGATTTAAAGCAAAATTTATCGCTCAAGAATATTTCAGTAATCAAACAAATATTTCCTTTTGGATTAAAAATTGAGATTAATACAAGAACCCCAGTAGCCTACGCCGAGAGAACAATAAATGACGAAAAAATATTAGGTTTTATTGATAAAGATGGAATTTTTATAGATAAAGATAATGCAGACGAAAAAAGTTTGAGCAAACATGCCATTCAAGTTTTTGGTTGGGAAGAAGAATTTAAAAAAATATTATCTGAAGTTTTAAATGCTCAAGAGAATTATGAATACGAGTTAGTAAAAATAACTTTCTCTCCAAATGGATTTCTTACTGTTGAGGAAAAAGATTTAAAAACAATATTCCTTGGATTTAATCCAAACTTAATCAAATATCAATTACTAATAATCAACAACCTAAAAAACGAATTAAAGAAAAATAATTTTTCTGAAAAAATAGATAATATCGACCTTACTGATCCAAATAAACCAAAAATAAAAGTGTTCAAACCCTAATATTTGGGAATTAATTTTAAAAAATTTTTTTTAATTATTGTAGTGTTGATAGGGATTTAGCATTTTTTTCAAAATATTTATTATATAAATATTTTAAGGTTTTTCCTCAACAAATTCATACAGATGAGCTTAGTGAGTTCATAATGCATCCAATACTAGTAATCGATCCCTAATTAGAGATGAGCTTCGGTAACAATCCAAACTTTGATCAATCGAGAGAAATTCTTCCAAGTCAAAACGCCAAAATAGAAGTTATTGGCGTCGGTGGTGGTGGAAGTAATGCAGTAAACAGAATGATAAATAGTGATTTAGAGGGAGTATCATTTAGAGTCCTCAATACTGATGCACAAGCACTATTACAATCTTCTGCAGAGAGTAGAGTACAACTAGGTCAAAACCTTACCAGAGGTCTAGGAGCCGGAGGAAATCCAAGTATTGGCCAAAAAGCTGCTGAAGAATCTAAAGAAGAGCTTCAACAAGCTTTAGAAGGCTCTGATTTAGTTTTTATAGCAGCTGGAATGGGCGGTGGGACCGGAACGGGAGCAGCTCCTGTGGTTGCAGAAGTCGCTAAACAAAGTGGGGCGCTAACAGTAGGTATTGTTACAAAACCATTTTCTTTTGAAGGGAAAAGAAGAATGCGTCAAGCCGAAGAAGGTATTGCAAGACTTGCAGAAAATGTAGATACTCTTATAGTCATTCCAAATGATCGATTAAAAGACGTTATAGCTGGAGCTCCCCTTCAAGAAGCATTTAGGAATGCAGATGATGTTTTAAGAATGGGAGTCAAAGGTATAAGTGATATAATTACTTGCCCAGGATTGGTTAACGTTGACTTCGCAGATATAAGATCTGTAATGACCGAAGCGGGAACTGCTCTTCTCGGAATAGGTATTGGTTCAGGAAGATCAAGAGCATTAGAAGCGGCACAAGCAGCGATGAATAGTCCTTTACTAGAGGCAGCGAGAATTGATGGAGCTAAAGGGTGCGTTATTAATATAACTGGTGGGAAAGACATGACTTTAGAAGACATGACCTCAGCATCTGAAATTATCTACGATGTTGTTGATCAAGAGGCTAATATTATTGTTGGTGCAGTTGTGGATGACGCAATGGAAGGGGAAATACAAGTCACTGTAATCGCTACCGGCTTTGAAACAAATCAACCTTTAAAGCAACAACGAATTAAAAACAGATTGTCGAATCAACCTCTATACAATATATCCGAAAACAAAGAATCAGGAGCTAATATTCCTGAGTTCTTAAGATTGAGACAAAATAAAAAAGATATAGACTGAAAGTTAAAATAAAGTGACTCGGTTATCTCGCCTGCCTCAAGCATCCCTTGTGGCTGCTACCTTCCGGTCCTGACCAGGTTTAGGCGTTAAAACCGCGAAAGGCCGAGTCAAGAACATATTAGCAATTCTTGATTAAAAAAGATACATAGATTTCTTATGTTACCATCAGACCTCATTCAATATAAAAAAAAATCTCAAAAAATTATTGCATTAACTGCATGGGACTCCATATCCGGTTCTATTGCAGAACAGGCTAATGTTGATCTTGTACTAGTAGGAGATTCATTAGCGATGGTCTGTTTAGGATACAAATCTACATTACCTTTAACTTTAGAAAACATAATTCATCATACTAATGCTGTTTCGAGGGGTTTTAAAAAGAAAATTGAAGAACAACCTTTGGTAGTTTCCGACATGCCTTTTCTCACTTATCAATGTGGAGAGGATAAAGCTGTAGAGTATGCGGGGAAAATCATTCAAAGCACATACGCAAAAGCTGTAAAGGTCGAGGGGGCTGAACCAGAAATACAAAAGGTGATTTCAAGATTAATAAGAATGGGAATCCCTGTGATGGGTCATCTAGGGCTTACACCACAAAGCTATTTAAATCTTGGATTAAAGAAGCAAGGTAAAAGCTTAGAAAGCCAAGAAAAAATCAGAAGAGAAGCTTCTATTCTTGAAAAATTAGGATGCTTCTCAATAGTTCTTGAACATATCCCTGAATCACTTGCTAAAGAGATAGGAAATAGTTTAACAATTCCTACAATAGGCATTGGTGCAGGTAATTATTGCGATGGGCAAGTAAGAGTGACTGCAGATTTATTAGGCCTTAATGATGATCAACCACCATTTTGCCAACCAATCATTCAAGGGAAGAAATTACTTAAAGACAAATTAAAAGAATGGGTAGCCTCAGAAAGACTTAATTAATTTCATCCCACCATTCAAACATGGAGATAAGAATTTGATTGCTAAGCTCCATACCTTTTGGATCACTTAAAAAGAATCTGTTACCCTTTCTTACTAGTAGTCCACTTTCAAGAAATCTTTCCCATTTAGAAAGCAATCTTATAATATTTCTCTCAGATTTTTTATTTTCCCAGTTTTGTTCTTCAAAAAATTTATAGATATCTATTCCTTCTTTTAATCTCAAACCCAACATTATTTTCTCATCCAATTCTTGATAAACATAATTAATATTATTTAGAGATGAATCTAAACTAAGTTTGTCTTGCCTGATTACCCATTCTTTGTATTCTTTACTGACTCTTGGTCTAGTTAGCTTTTGCCCCCAGGGTGAACTAGTGGACCCTTGACCAAAACTCCACCATCCTAAACCACTCCAATAAACTCTATTATGTCTTGATTGATGTCTCGGCAGACAATAGTTTGAAATTTCATATCTAGAGTATCCGGACTTTTTTAAAATTAAATGAGTTGTTTCACTATTCCTGAAAGCGATTTCATCACTTGGAAGTTGTAATTTTCCTAAATTAGCTAATTTCTTAAAAACAGTTCCATTTTCTATATTTAAATCGTATATGGAGATATGAGGTGGTGAAAAAGTTATTGCTTTTTTTAAGTCCTCTTTCCATTCTCTAAATCCACTAAGCGGCAAGTTTTGAATTAAATCTAAGCTCCAGCTTTTTATTAACCCAGAACTATATACTTTTTTCAACCATGAACAAGATTTTTCAGCATCTTCTCTCAAATGCCTCCTCCCAGACTTTTGAAGGATCTTATTATTAAAACTTTGCACTCCAAGACTAAATCTATTTATCCCAGCATTTATGAATCCATGAAGATCATCAAGATTAAAACTTGCTGGGTCAACTTCCATAGTGATTTCAGCACCATAGTCAACTCCATAATTTTCTTTAAAAAGATCAATTAACTGTTTAATTTGTTGAGGATCTAGAATTGATGGTGTACCACCACCAACATAAATTGTCGAAAGAGATGTCTTATGCTTAATTGACAATATTTCTTTGTATAAAAAGTGCAAATATTCTTTAACAGTTTTGCTACCATAACCTTGCAAAGTTTCAACTTTGTTTCCTAATGGAATAACCGCAAAATCACAATAAAAGCATCTTCTATGGCAAAAAGGGATGTGTACGTAAGCACTTCTTGGAAACTTATTCATAATTTTGATACATTTTTAAAGCTCCAAAAATCTAATAAGGATCGAAAAAATAAACTCCTTATTTACTCAATTAGTAAATCCTAGTAGATTAGATATATGTCAGATATTTTAGTACTAATTTTATTTGTATTGTCTGGAGCTGCTTCAGGATGGCTTGGGGTTGATTTATTGCCAGTTGACATACTCAAACAGGTATCTAATGTAGAGGGTTTTAGAATCGTTTTAGCAATAATAGGTTTTTTCATTGGTCTAGCTGCTGGTTTTGTATTTTTACAACTTAGAAAGACTTTCCTTGATCAAATAAGAACGATGCCTACAGATTTATTAATTAGTAGATCAGTTGGCTTGATTTTAGGATTACTTGTTGCGAATCTCCTTCTTGCTCCAATACTATTAATTCCCTTTCCCAGAGAAGTCTTTTTTGCAAAACCTTTAGCAGCTATATTAAGCAATATTTTTTTTGGTGTACTTGGTTACAAGTTAGCAGATACGCATGGAAGGACATTATTGAGATTATTTAACCCCAATAATACGGATGCATATCTTGTAAACGAAGGAATATTACCTGCTGCAAGTCCAAAAATTCTTGATACCAGTGTAATTATTGATGGAAGAATAAATGGCCTTTTGAGTTGCGGCTTGTTAGAAGGACAATTAATTGTTGCTCAAAGTGTTATTGATGAATTGCAAACTTTAGCAGACTCAAGCAGTAATGAAAAAAGGTCTAAAGGCAGAAGAGGCCTAAAATTGTTGAAAGAATTAAGAGATTTGTACGGAAGAAGACTTGTAATAAATCCAACAAAGTATGAAGGAAATGGGGTAGATGAAAAACTCTTGAAAATTACTGAGGATATGAAAGGAACTCTAATTACTGCAGACTATAATCTTTCTCAGATTGCAGAAGTTAAAGAATTAAAAGTTATGAATTTGAGTGATTTAGTTATTGCTTTAAGACCAGAAGTACAGCCAGGAGAATCACTTAATATAAAAATCGTTAGAGAGGGGAAAGAAAAAATGCAAGGTATTGGCTATTTAGATGACGGAACAATGGTTGTTATTGATGAAGCAAAGAATTTTGTGGGAAGCAGATTAGATATTGTAATTACTGGAGCACTACAAACTCCCACTGGAAGAATGGTCTTTGGGAAGCTTATAAATAATCCCGAGTCAAACAAATCTTTTAAATCACCAGCGACACAGGGCTAAATCTAGCTAGAATCGAATCAATCTTAATTTTGTGATACAAATGACTGTATCTGCTCCTTATTACGGCGAAAACACCGTTATGAGGACCCCACCCCCTGATCTACCCTCTCTTTTACTCAAAGAGAGAATTGTCTATCTTGGTTTACCATTATTTTCAGATGATGATGCCAAAAGACAACTAGGAATGGATGTTACTGAGCTAATTATTGCTCAACTTCTTTATCTAGAGTTTGAGGATCCAGAAAAACCTATTTATTTTTATATAAATTCTACGGGGACAAGTTGGTACACTGGTGACGCAGTAGGCTTTGAAACAGAAGCTTTCGCTATCTGCGATACAATAAGTTACATCAAGCCACCAGTGCATACTATTTGTATTGGACAAGCGATGGGAACTGCTGCAGTTATCCTTTCATCTGGCACAAAGGGCCAAAGAGCTGCTCTACCGCACGCCTCTATTGTTTTGCATCAACCTATAAGCGGAGCAAGAGGTCAAGCAACAGATATCCAAATAAGAGCTGAGGAAGTTCTGAAAAATAAAAAATCAATGCTCGAAATTCTATCCCATAATACTGGTAAAACTATTGAAGAACTATCTAAAGATTCAGACAGGATGAGTTATCTTAATCCTCAAGAAGCCTTAGATTATGGAGTTATCGATAGAATACTCACAAGTCAAAAAGATTTACCAAATAAAATTTAACTATCCCCAAAAAACTACTTTAAAAAAATGCCAATAGGAACTCCAAGCGTGCCCTACAGACTTCCCGGAAGTCAATACGAAAGATGGGTTGATATATATACAAGACTAGGTGTTGAAAGAATTCTTTTTCTTGGTCAGGAAGTTAACGATGGTATTGCTAACAGCCTTGTTGCACAGATGCTTTATCTTGATTCTGATGACAATTCCAAACCTATCTATCTATATATAAATAGCCCAGGAGGATCAGTAACTGCCGGCTTGGCTATATACGACACTATTAAATATGTAAAAAGTGATGTGGTTACCATATGCGTAGGACTGGCAGCCTCCATGGGTGCGTTCTTATTGGCCGCTGGCACAAAAGGTAAAAGAGTTGCCTTACCCCATAGTAGAATAATGATTCATCAACCCCTTGGAGGAACATCTCAACGCCAAGCAAGTGATATTGAAATAGAAGCTAAGGAAATTTTAAGAATTAAAGACATGTTAAACATGTCTATGGCCGATATGACAGGTCAATCATTTGAGAAAATTGAAAAGGATACCGATAGAGATTATTTTCTAAGCGCTGAAGAGGCAAAAAACTATGGCCTAATTGACAGAGTAATAACACATCCAAGTGAAGCAAATCAGGCTTAAATTTTCTTAATAAATATTATAATTTAAATTTTTAAATTAATAATATTTTGGTTTAATTACACCTTTAATGTCTAAAATATTAATTATTAAACGCAAAGAAGCTACAACTAATGACACAACTTTTTTACGACACAGATGCAGATCTAAGCCTTTTAAATAACAAAACAATTGCGATAATTGGATATGGTTCACAAGGTCATGCACATGCCTTAAACCTTAAAGATAGTGGTATGGATGTAATTGTAGGATTGTATAAAGGCAGTAAGTCTGAAAGCAAAGCTAACAGTGATGGTCTAAAAGTATTTAGTGTCTCCGAAGCTTGCGAAAAAGCTGACTGGATAATGATTCTCCTCCCCGATGAGTTTCAAAAAGATGTTTACCTCAAAGAAATAGAACCGAACCTAAAAGAAGGTAAGATATTAAGTTTTGCTCATGGCTTTAATATAAGATTCGGACTTATCAAACCTCCTAATTTTGTGGATGTTGTAATGATTGCCCCAAAAGGGCCAGGACACACTGTTCGTTGGGAATACCAGAATGGTCAAGGAGTTCCTGCATTATTTGCTGTAGAGCAGGATTCTTCTGGAAGTGCAAGAGCATTAGCCATGGCTTACGCTAAAGGGATAGGTGGAACAAGAGCTGGGATACTAGAAACAAATTTTAAGGAAGAAACAGAAACTGATTTATTTGGAGAGCAAGCAGTTTTATGCGGAGGCTTATCAGAACTCGTCAAATCAGGCTTCGAAACTCTTGTAGAAGCAGGATATCAACCAGAACTTGCTTACTTCGAATGCTTACATGAAGTTAAACTTATTGTTGATCTAATGGTTAAGGGAGGTTTATCTCAAATGAGAGATTCAATTTCAAATACTGCAGAATATGGAGATTATGTTAGTGGCAAAAGACTAATTAATAGTGATACAAAGAAAGAAATGCAGAAAATTCTAAAAGATATTCAAGATGGGACTTTCGCTAAGAATTTTGTAGAAGAATGCGATAAAAATAAACCCTTAATGACAAAATTGAGAGAAGAGAACTCAAAACATGAAATTGAGAAGGTAGGAAAAGGGTTACGCTCGATGTTCAGTTGGCTGAAATAAATTTATTTTTAATATTTCTTGGATCGATAGGTTTTGATTTATTGATAGGGGATCCAAGATTCTTAATCCACCCGGTACAAATAATTGGCTTTTATATAAAAAAAATATCTGATTACTTCATAAATAATTTCGGAAAAAATAAAAAGATATTATTTTGGGGCGGCTTCATTATCGCTCTATCTACTATCGGAATTAGTTTTAGTCTAGGAAAATCAATAGAACTAAGTTATGTGCAATCAAGAAATCAAGTTTTTAGTGGATTGTTAATTTTTTTAGGACTTTCAAGTTGTATCGCTACTAAAGGACTGATTTCAAGTGTTAAAGAGATTGCAGAGCTAATAGAACGTAAGAAAATTAATCACAAAAACAAGATAATAATCAAAGAAAAGGTTCAAAGAATAGTAAGTAGGGATGTGAGTTCATCTTCTTTAGAACATCTTTTGAGATCAAGTACCGAGAGTCTTACTGAAAATTCTGTTGATGGAATATTTGGGCCATTATTTTGGATTTTTGTTGGAATTATTTTTATGAAGTTCTCAATTTTTTTGCCAGGACCACTGTCACTTGGTTTTTCTTATAAAGCTATAAGTACTTTAGATTCAATGATAGGTTACAAACATGATTACTTGAGATATTTAGGTTTTTTTAGTGCAAAAATCGAAGATATTTTTACATTTTTTCCTTCAAGATTAGTTTTAATCACTTTACCTTTAGTTGGTTCCAAAGTTAATGACTATAAATCAATAATAAAAAAAAGTTATCTTGATGGTAAAAAATATGATTCGCCCAATGCTGGGATTTCGGAAGCTATATTTGCCCATATTTCTGATATTAAATTAGGGGGGGAAAGTAAATATAAAAATGAAATTATTGAAAAGCCAATAATCAATTCAAATGGAGGAATTTGCACTGGAGAGAAAATTGAATTAATTTGTCAATTAATTTTGAGATTACAATTTTTATGGATAATAATTTTTATTTTAATTTTTTTTTTAATTTCGACTTTACTAATAAATTAGTTTAAAAATTATTAGTATAAGCAAAAAAGAATTTATGCAAGAAAAAGACTCTCTTAATGAAAATCAATATGATGATTTTACTAATGAATCATCAAATGAATACTCAAAATGGGTAGACAATCGGGGGGATGAAGTAAAGAATGTTTTTGGATTTAATAGCAGCGCCGAGCTCGTGAATGGTAGAGCAGCTATGATCGGATTCTTAATGCTCATATTAACCGAGTTGGTTTTTAGCGGCAGGCCTGTGACTTCTTCGATTTTCGGTATCAATTAAAAATGGAAGAAAAAAGATCTAATCCAATAAAAGTAATTCTATACATATCTATATGGGTAATAATTTGGGGAACATTAGGATCTTTCATAGATTACCCTCTTTATAGAAATAAAATTTATTTAGAAGGAAGCATATATCAGTATCTTACTTTCACAATTACAGCAATAATATCCATAATAAGTGCAAAGTTTTTTTATAAAAAATTTGAATTATAAAAATTTGTACCTAAATTTCTTAATAATTTTAGCTGGTTCCTTGTTGTCATTTGACTCATAAAGTATCCACTGGTGTGTCTCAGTATCATGATCACAACCATAATTTCCAGATAGATTTTCGTAACTTGAAAGATATGAATGACAATTCTGGTCTGCCTCAAAAGCAGAGTCATAACCTGTTAGAAAATATATTAAAAATAGAAGGATTACTAACAAACAAAATACTTGAAAAAATAAATTTACTACCTTCATAAAAATTTCCAAAATTTAAATATATCATTTAAAAAAATTTTTGATCAAAAAATATTTAACGACCAACATTAAAAATAAAGTCATGGAAATCTTGATTCTTTAAATAAAGTAGGACTAGCAATATTAAAATAATGTTTAAGCCTATTACTATTGATCCAAAAATATTTATTTGTTTTTTACCTGGCAAAGTGTAAGTAAATTTCTTGCCTTTAAGAAAAGCTCCTAAGCCTTTTTTTTCTTTTTTTGATTCTTTTATTTCAGCATCATTTTTAATTTCATTATTAGAGAACCCTTTTACCATTGCAACTAAAAATCCAAGTTTATAATATTCCAAAAAAATAAAATTTTTTAATAATTAACAATTTTTAATCACAAAGGGGACCATAAATGAAATTCTCTCATTTGAGAAATTTTTAAAAAAATAAGCTTCAATAATTGCAGACTGCATCCCCAATAAACTTGATTGACATTTGAATCTATTTTGGTCAAATACAACTAATTGAAGTTTTTCTATTTCAGAAACTAACTCTTTACAAACTTGGATTTGAAAATCATTAATGCAATGATTAGATACTTTTAAAATCTTGGATTTTGTTGGTATTGTTTCTGCCATAACAAAATTAGATAACAACAAAAATTTTAGGAATAAAAAAGTTAAACATTTCATTACTACTTAAGACTTCAAAATTTGAGATCCCTTGTTAAGTTTTTTGATCAAAGAGCAAATAAGATTTAATTGAAATTTAAAAAAAAGATGCTCTACATAGAGCACCTTGCTAATAAAGAAAGAAATAGGTTAAAAAAGTTTACCCTTGAACTCTATCCTTAAAAAGTTTGCCTGCTGAGAATGTTGGAACTCTTTTAGCAGGTATTGCTATTTTTTCGCCTGTCTTAGGGTTTAATCCCTGTCTTGCAGAACGATCTCTTGGCTCAAAAGAACCAAATCCTAGTATGGAGACTTTTTTGCCTTCCACTACTGAATCAACAATAGTTTCAATAGCTGCATCAACAACTAAAGAAACATCCGTTTTTGTGAGCTCTGTACGAGCAGCAACAAGATTTACTAAATCAGCTTTGTTCATTGAATTGTTTATAAAGCAGAGATTTAGAGACAAGATTTTTAATCAAGCCTAAAAACCTCGAACTTGCATATCATATGGAGCAAATACAAATACGGCAACCGAAAATGCCGGCGGCGCAAAGCTTTATACAAATCTCAGGGACATATTTAGCTACATTTTTATTTTTCTAGCGGCATATTTTTCTTATATAAAAAATGGCCTCTTTAATTAGAAAACAGCTAAACCCATTGGCAACACTAGATTTAGCCTTAAAAAAACTAATTTAATTTATCAAAAGGATGAATGTCAAAGAGTCATCAAGTTAAGAATTTGAAGTATTTATTATGTTTTATTAATTTTCAGATATATTTCCTTCTCATCACATGAAAAATCATGATTTGTATTTTGAAATCAAAAAAAATCTGGTTTTCTAATTATTAAATATTCTCTATAATTCGTTATATGCACTGAGCAGATAGATGAATAAATTCTAATTAGTTAGAAAATCAATATTCTCCAAGATCTAATAAAAATAATAAGTGAAATCTTAAATTTGAGTTTTTTTATAATTTTGCATCTATTATTCAAATATTAGTAATTTAATAAATTATCCAAATAATTAACTAATCTATGATAAAGAGAAAGTGAATCATATCAATAAAGGTGAACCATTTCCTTTAGGAAGTTCTCTAACTTCACAAGGAGTTAATTTTTCCCTAATAGCCACAAATGCAGAATATGTAGAAATCTTATTATTTGAGAAAGAAGACTCTATTTCCCCAAAAACTATATTGAAATTAGATCAGAATCATAATACTGGTCCCTATTGGCATGTGGAAATAAAAAATCTAAATGAAGGTTGTATTTATGCTTTTAGAGTAAAACAAAAAAATAATGAAATTAATAATAACTATGAAAAAAAAGTATTACTTGATCCATGCGCAAGGGGTATTACTGGATGGGAAAGTTATAAAAGAGAAAATGCATTAACAACTCAAGAAAATACTAATTCTTGTCTTAAGAGCGTAGTTTGCGATAGAAAATTATTTAATTTTAAGGATTATCCAAGACCGAAACATTCTTGGGAAGAAACAATTATTTATGAACTCCATATCAAATCCTTCACTGAATCAACTGATAAAAATGAAAGTTGTTTAAAGAAATTTTTAAAAAAAATTCCGTATCTCAAAGAACTTGGTATTACAACAATTGAATTACTTCCAATTTTTTGTTTTGATCCAACTGATGCACCAAATGGTTTGGGAAATTTTTGGGGTTATAGTCCAATCAATTGGTTTACCCCTCATTTTGAATATCTTTCGAATGAATCCGCCGAAAAAAATAGAGAGGAATTTAGAAGATTAGTAGAGGAATGTCATAAAGCAAATATTGAAGTCATCTTAGATGTTGTATACAATCACACGTCTGAGGGAGATTCTCAAGGTCCTGCAATATCTTGGAAAGGTATAGATGAAAATCTTTATTACTTTATAGGAAAAGATAAAAATTATCAGGACGTCTCAGGGTGCGGTAATACTATTGCAGCAAACAGAGGATTGGTTAGAAAACTAATAATTGAATCATTAAAATGTTGGGCGAGTGAATTTGGAGTAGACGGTTTTAGATTTGATTTAGGAATTGCCCTATCAAGAGGAGAAAATCTTGCGCCACTCCAAAATCCTCCAATTTTTGAAGATATTGAATGTGAACCAGAACTTATCGACATCAAATTAATAAGTGAACCATGGGATTGTGGTGGTTTATATAAATTAGGTGATTTCCCATCTAAGAATACTTTCACTTGGAATGGTCATTTTAGAGATGACTTGCGGAAATTTTGGAAAGGGGATAAAGATACAGCTTGGAATATGAGCGATAAAATAAAAGGTACTCCATCGATTTATAAAGAAGATTGTATTTTCCCAAAATCAATTAATTTTATTACTTCACATGATGGATTTACTCTAAAAGATTTAGTAACTTTCAATAGAAAACATAATTTTGCCAATAGAGAACAAAATAGAGATGGTGACAACCATAATAATTCTTGGAATCATGGAACAGAGGGACCAACTACAAACTTATTGATCAATGATTTAAGAAAAAGACAACAAAAAAATCTTATTCTTAGTTTACTCATCTCTAAAGGTGTTCCAATGATACTTATGGGAGATGAGATAGGAAGATCACAAGGCGGCAACAATAATTCTTGGTGCCAAAATAATTTATTGGGCTGGATGAATTGGGAACATGATCAACAAGATCTGGAATTATTAGAATATTTTAAATATGTTTTAAAAATCCGAAAAAAACTAATAAACATTTTTAATCCATCATTCTTCCCTAACAATCAAACCAATGAAAATATTCCAACATATCATTGGCATGGAACAAAGTTAGATAGCCCCGATTGGAGTAGTTGGTCTCATACAGTTGCCTTTAGCATTAACAAAGGGACTACTAATCCGCTCGTATGGATTGGTTTAAATGCATATTCAAAAAGTATCGATTTCCACTTGCCAAAATGTAAATATAATTGGTTAAAAGTTATTGACACTAACATGACTGGGATTTTTGAACCCTTAACTATTAATGAAAAATCTTTATCAATAAAGAGTAGAAGCTCTTTATTAATCATTTCAGAAGAAGTATTTGAGGCAAAAAATAATATATTCTAAAAGCGGGCGGCGGGAATCGAACCCGCATCTTCAGCTTGGAAGGCTGAGGTTTTACCACTAAACCACGCCCGCATTAAGTCATAGAATTACCCTTGTAATAATACATTATCAAACAATCAACAAAGTAAAAAGATTGGAAAATTCACACTCGAAAAAAAATATTACTAAATCAACAACAAGATTAATGTTCTCTTATGGCCTAGGAGATGCAGGCACAGGTTTAGTCGCGACGCAATTTGGTTTTTTTCTGTTCAGATTCTTTATTTCTGCTGGTTTACCAGTAATAATTGCAGGTTCATTATTAATGTTAATAAAGATATGGGACGCAGTTAATGATCCGATAATTGGATGGTTAAGTGATCGAACCAAATCAAGATGGGGGCCTAGAATCCCTTGGATGGTAACAGCATCTGTTCCTCTTGGTTTTTCTTTAGCTGCCATATGGTGGACACCCAACGGTTCCGTGCTAACCAAGACTATTTACTATGCCATAATTTCTATAGTCGTAATGACTGCCTATACAAGTATTAATCTTCCTTTTGCAGCTCTATCTACTGAAATTTCTGAAAAAACAGAAATAAGAACAAGACTAAACGCATCTAGATTTACTGGCTCAATAATTGCAGGACTAACTGGTTTAATAATTGCTGGAGTTGTATTAGGTTCTGAAGTATCAGCAAATAATGAATATTTTTTAATGGGTAAAATAAGTGGATGTATTGCAGTTGCAGCAACATTAATTTCTTGTTGGGGATTGGCTCCATTTGCAAAAAAAGCAAGAAGGCCTTCAGGAAAAGTGGAAGCCATAACACTTCAATTCAAAAGAATCTTCAGAAATAAAAAATTTCTAAAAGTTATTACGCTTTATATTCTTCTCTGGTGCTCCTTACAATTGATGCAAACTGTAGCTTTAATTTATGTAGAAGATGTACTGAATGTACCAACATATATTGCGAAGTGGATCCCGATACCTTTCCAAATTAGCGCTTTATTTGGTTTACAAATATGGACCAGAGTATCAAATAAATTGAATAGGATTTCAGCTTTAAACTATGGAGCGATGATTTGGATTCTTTCATGTACGGCAACTTTGTTTTTCCCTTCTTTATCTAGGGTTTCAGAAGTTGGGGATAATTTATTTCTAAATTCAGGAAATATAATTTTGTTCATTCTTCTAATTTTCGTAATTTGTCTTATTGGTATTGGAGCTTCAACTGCTTTTCTTATCCCTTGGTCGCTACTACCTGATGCAATAGATGAAGATCCAGAAAAGCCAGCAGGACTATATACCGCTTGGATGGTACTTATTCAGAAGATTGGTATCGCGTTCAGCGTTCAATTATTAGGATTTTTATTGTATTTATCTGGTTATCAATCATGCTTGGTTGATAAAGATGGTCTAAATATTATGGCACAATGCTACTCAGCACAATTAACTATTAGATTGTGTATTGGTTTTATACCCTCAATATTGGTAATAATTGGTCTTTTAATTATCAGAAAATGGGATCGAAAATTAATTACAAAGTAATATAAAGATATGTATTACCTTAATTTTTTCAAAAGACTTCTGAGCAGTTTAATCATTGGCGGGCAAGCAATTAATTTTATCTTTAGAGGTAGAATTTCCAAAAATGATCTTTTTGACCAACTTATGGAGTCAGGTCCTGGAAGTTTGTTAATTGTATTGATTACAGGAATTGCCGCAGGTACAGTTTTTAATATTCAAGTTGCATCTCAACTTACAAGTATGGGGGTTTCAAGTGAAATTGGAGGTTTATTAGCAGTTGGCATGGCGAGAGAAATGGCTCCTCTTCTAACTGCTACTTTAATGACTGGAAAGGTTGCCACTGCCTATGCTGCTCAACTAGGCACTATGAAAGTCACAGAACAAATTGAGGCAATAACCATGTTAAGGACCGAACCAGTCCAATATTTGGTAGTCCCAAGATTACTTTCGATGGTAATAATGTCTCCTATACAGTGTCTTTTATTTTTATCTGTAGCTTTATGGAGTGGACAAATTTGGAGCACAATTTTTTATAAAGTTCCTCCAATAGTTTTTTGGACATCTGTAAGATCAGGTAATGTGAGTTTAACCAGTACAGACTTAACTTCAATGTTAATAAAATCTGTAGTGTTCGGATTACTTATTTCAATCATTGCTTGTGGATATGGACTCACAACTAAAGGTGGTCCAAAAGAAGTTGGAACAAGTACAACAGGTGCAGTTGTAATGACTCTCGTTACTGTATCTTTAATGGATGTATTACTAACGCAAATTTTATTTGGATGATTCTATGTTTAACACTAAATCAAAAAAAGAAGACCCAGTAATAATATCTCCATCATTTCAATTGCCAATCATTCTAATAGTTTTAAGTTTTATGCTTTTGTTTTTGAATATTGGTTCTTTGCCAACAATAGTTTTTGCTTCTTTTAGCTTTTTTTTATTACTTCAGTCATTCACCTTAAGAATAAAAATAACAAATGATGATTTTATCGTTTTACAATTAGGTAAAGAGATTAGAACTTTTCCATTCAAGAACTGGATATCATGGAAGTTCTTTTTCCCTATAATTCCAGGTATTTTTTATTTTAGAGAAAAGTCCAGTCCTCATTTATTACCAATTTTATTTAATCCAAAGCAATTAAAAGATGAGCTCATAAAAAAAGTTGACTCCCTGGAAATTAAGAATTCTTAAAATTCAAACTTTGCCTAATCATCAAAATTATTTAAATGACCAATACAGAAATTTCCGACAATAATCCTGAAAAGGAATTAATTATAGATAAGACAATTTCAGATGATAAAACCAAACAAATTAGTAAGAAAAATACTACGCAAAATAAAAAAATTACACCAAAAAACTATAAATCAACTAAATCTTTTGATGAAATTTCTAATGAAATTTTTAGAGATCTCATTTCAAAAAAAGACTCTTTAATGAAAGAAATAAAAGAGTTAGAAACAAAAAAAGATGAATTAGAAAAAGATATTGATTTAAATTTCAAAGGACAGTCAGATAATATCGCTAAGAGAGTTAAGGGCTTTCAAGAGTACTTAACTGGAGCTTTACAGAATCTTTCACAAAACGTAGAGAAACTTGAATTAGTCTCTCAACCAATAATCGTAAAGCCATCTCCCCTTGATGAGAAAAAGCAAAAAAATAACACAAATAATGTGATTAATGTTCCTGCCCTTTCTGAAACCTTTAAGCCAGATCAAGAGATCATAAAAAGTTTCTTTTCAAGTTTCACGGAACAACCTGATTTTTATGCTGAACCTTGGAAATTAAGACGGAGTCTTGATTCATCAGATATAGAAATTATGGATGATTGGTTCTTCAACATGGGTGGAAGAGGTTCTCTTGAAAGTAGAGGATCTAGACAAAAAAATGCCTTGTTATCAGCGGGTTTAATATCTATTCTTGGCGAATTATATGGAGATCAGTTTCAGACTCTTATTTTAGCTTCGCAGCCTGAACGATTAGGGGAGTGGAGAAGAATTCTCCAAGATTCACTTGGTCTCACAAGGGATGACTTTGGACCTAATAGTGGAATTGTTCTTTTTGAAAGGCCTGAAGGTGTCATAGAAAGAGCTGATAGATTAGAAGCCAATGAAGAATTGCCATTTATTATCATTGATGCAGCAGAAACCTCTGTTGAAATTCCAATACTTCAATTCCCATTATGGATTGCATTTGCTGGTTCAGATAATGAAATTTACGATGATCTTGAACTAAACTAATCGGTATGAATATTTTAATAATTTTAATAAGTTATTTTTTAGGATCACTTCCGACAGGTTTTTTGATTGGAAAATATCTCAAAAATATAGATCTAAGAACTATAGGTTCCGGATCTACAGGTGCCACAAATGTCTTAAGAAATGTTGGGAAATGGCCAGCACTTTTTGTATTTATTATTGACGTTGGGAAAGGCCTTATTGCAGTAAAAATTGCTCAATATTATACAGATCAAGGATTAATAGAGGTAATAGCAGGTATATCCGCTATCTCAGGACATATTTGGCCAATATGGCTTGGAGGCAAAGGAGGGAAAGCTGTTGCGACTGGATTAGGTATGTTTTTAGCTCTTTCTTGGCAAGTTGGACTCTCATCTCTTGGCATTTTTTTAATAGTCCTAACTAAAACTAAATTTGTTTCTTTATCCAGTATTTCAGCTGCAATCTTACTTCCTATTTTTATGTTTTTTTACCTAGGCAAATTTATGCACTCGTACTTTTTTATAAGTTTAATTGTGGCATCATTAGTAATCTGGAAACATAGAACTAACATAACAAGATTGCTTAAGGGAGAAGAATCCAAAATTAATCAGAATCAATAGATTTAATTATTTCTATTAGAGCTTTATTGGGATCCATAGCTTTTGATATTGATCTACCAATGACTAATTTAGAAGCGCCATTATTTATAGCTTCATGAGGAGTCATAATTCTATTTTGATCATCTTTATTGTCAATATTTAATCTGATACCTGGTGTAATAAGTTCGAAATTATCCTTATAAATAGATCTCAACATTTTTACCTCCCAAGGGGAACAAACGCATCCATCTAATCCGGCATCAAAAGACAACTTTGCAAGTCTCAATACATTTTCTTCAATTGAATTATTTCTATCAAGATCAGTTTGAAAATCCTTAAGAGAAAAGCTTGTTAAAACAGTTATTCCTATAACAAATGGAGGTTTTACGCTGACTGAGGTAGCTCCTTCTAAAGATGCTTTTTTCGAATCCTTAAGAGCTTTTAAACCTGCTGAAGCGTGAATAGAAATTATATCAACCCCTAATTTTGAAACTTGGAAACATGCCGCACGCATGGTATTTGGAATATCATGAAATTTCAAGTCTAAAAAAATTTTTTTATTTAAACCTTTTAATATTTCAATAATTCTGGGGCCTTCCCTAATAAAAAGTTCTAAACCAACTTTCACCCACTTAATATTAGGACATTTTCCCAAAAGTAATTTTGCTTGACTTACATCTAATCCATCAATTGCCAATATTATTTTATCTTCTGAATTAAATCTGTTACTCATCAATTTTCAGTTTTCAAACCTCTTAATTATTTTTTTTCCAATTTGCAAAATTTTTCCTTCCAATTCATTTTTTGAATTAAAAACTAAATCAGGATTTATTACTTTCTGACTATCAATTTTTACACCCCCACCTTTAATAGATCTTTTGGATTCGCTGCTAGATTTAAAAAGTTCTAGAGCACTTAATAAGTAAAAAAACTTTACTGGAAAAAGTACTTCTTTTAAAGAAATCTCAGGAATTTCTCCAACTTCTTCCTTTTGTCCAAGGAATAATTTTTCGCAGTTTGATTGCGCCTTTAATGCTTCTTCAGCCCCATGGAATAAAGTAGTAACTTCTAAAGCCATTCTTCTCTGTAATTCACGAGGATTTGAGTTCTCAAGAAAACTTAAATCTAATTCAGTAAGTAATTCAAAATAGGTGTGTATTATATTATCGGGTACTTTTTCTAGTTTTGAATACATTGAAAGAGGATCTTCAGTTAAACCCACGGTGTTAAATTCAGATTTACTCATCTTCTTAATTCCATCTAAACCTGTCAAAATTGGCAGCAGAACACCAAATTGAGGGTCTTGTTTAAAATGCCTTTGAAGATCTCTTCCTATTGCAATATTAAATTTCTGATCTGTGCCTCCAAGCTCAATATCTGATTGAACAACTACCGAATCGTAACCTTGTAATAGTGGATATAAGAATTCATGCAAAGCAATTGGAACTTGCGAAGTGTACCTTTTATTAAATTCCTCCTTAGCTAGCATTTGACTAACTGTTACACTTCCCGTTAATTCAATTATCGAATTAAGATTTAATCCTTTTAACCATTCACTGTTATATCTGATTTCTATTCTATCTTTTGTATCAAAATCTAAAATAGATTCATTGGCTGGCTTTCCCATCCCTAATTGGGTTAAATATGTTTTTGCATTATCCTTCACTTGTTTTTCTGATAACTGAACTCTTGTTTTATTTTTTCCGGTTGGGTCTCCAATTTGAGCAGTAAAATCCCCAATAATTAAAACTGCCTTATGTCCATTATCTTGGAATGCCCTAAGTTTTTTAAACAATATGCTGTGCCCAAGATGAATATCTGTTCCAGTAGGATCGATCCCGAGTTTAACCCTTAATTTTTTATGATTTTTTTTCGCATGATTTATTATCTCAGAAAAGGTCTGATTTGTTCCCTTAATTGGAAAATATTCTTCTATCCCTCTTGATAGCCATGATGGCAATATTAATTGATCAGACATGAAGCTTTAAAAGTTAAATTTAAGAAGTTTTATCAAGTTCATCCTTCATTCTTATCAAGGTTTTATTCATTTGATCGAACATTTGATCAGGAGTAATTCCAAATTGACTTAACTGTGTCTTTAATTGTTCTACTGTCATTTTTGCTTGAAAATCTTCAGACAATTCAAATCTCTTCATAAAAACCTTATAACGGTCCATAAGAGATTCCATTTTTTTTATAAACATTTTTTTTCCTTCTCTGTCAAATTTTCCATAATCAGAACCAAGTTTCATAAGTTCTTGATAATCTGTAAAAAGCTTTTTAGCTTCTTCTTGAACGATGTCTGACTCAAAAAATCCCATTTCTATTTTTTTTTACTTCGCAAGATTAAGGCTCAATTACAAGATAACAAGAATCTTTTAAATTGATTAGAACATTAATAAATTTTAGTTTATAAATAATTCTTTGATTAATATTTTTTCAGCATTAAATTTAGTAGACATGTTTCATAAATATTGGAAAAATTTAACGTAAATAATATTACAAACCAAAAAAGACAATTTGAATTATTTGGTTCAAATGTAAATACATCAATTAATTTTCAACACTCAAATAATCTAAAAATCAAATGCGAAATACTCACTGAATGGAGAAATAGAATATACGATCACCAACTCAAAATTTCAAAAGATACTTACAATAAAACTTTGCACCAAACAAGTCTTCCTATAAATACAAATTCCAATGAAAGAAAAATTGATCCTTTTTCCCTGCAGCCATTATCATTGAATTTTTGGAGAACCAATAAATATATACACAATGGGCCAGCAATGTATTTTGTAATCGACTCGATGGAGAGTTCTAAAATAATCCTTTATATAGGAGAAACAAATTCAGCAAATAAAAGATGGAAGGGAGAACATGACTGTAAAAATTACCTAATGAACTATAAAGAAGCACTAGCTCATAACAAACTTTCAAGCCACCAAGATATTCGTTTCCTCTTAGATGTGCCTAAAGAAGTAAAATTAAGACGTAAATTAGAACAGCAACTGATATATTTATGGTTACCACCTTTTAATAAAGAAACTCGAGATAGGTGGGCAACTACTTTCACAAACAACTAAAAGTAAATTAAATCCATTTTACAAATGCAATTTTCCTCATTCCAAAAAAATCTAGATAACTGGCAAGGTGCTTCATTAATTTTTGGAGTTTTAGAGGAAGAAATTGCAAGCCAACTTGAAAAAATAAAATTTGTTATTGACCCAAAATTATTACTAAAAAAAGTTAATCAAAAAAAATTCAAAGGAGAAAAAGGAAAAACTTTAAGCCTTGAATTTTTAGATCAAAAATTAGAAACTTTATTCATAGTTGGTCTTGGCAAATCTAAAGACCTAAATAAAAGTGAAATAGAAAACTCTTTAGGAAATCTAATTAGGAAAACTGTTGATAAAAATAAAAAAATCAGCATCTTGCTACCTTGGGAACTAATAAATTCACAACTTGAAATAAATCAATTAGCAGAGTCAGCAAGATTATCTGCCTATACGGATAATAGATTCAATAAGAAAAAAGATGAAAAGAAAGTTCTTAAAGAAATAGAGTTTCTGAATTTAAAAAAATTTGATAATATTAGCTTTGAAGAGACAGCACAAATATGTGAAGGTGTAGAACTAGCTAGAAGACTTGTAGCCGCCCCTCCAAATAGTCTTACACCTCAGGAAATGTCTATACAAGCCTCTCAAATAGCTAAAGATCATGGTTTAGAAGTAAAAATTTTAGAGGCAAAAGATTGTGAAGATTTAGGAATGGGTGCATATTTAGCTGTAGCAAAAGGTTCTGATCTAGATCCTAAATTTATACATCTTACTTTGAAGTCAGAAGGGCCTATAAAAGAGAAGATTGCACTTGTTGGGAAAGGTTTAACCTTTGATTCGGGAGGATACAATCTGAAAGTAGGAGCCTCTCAAATTGAAATGATGAAATATGATATGGGCGGAAGTGCTGCAGTTTTAGGAGCCGCAAAAGCGCTTGGAGCAATAAAACCAAAGGGACTAGAAATTCACTTTATTGTGGCCGCTTGCGAAAATATGATAAATGGATCTGCAGTACATCCTGGAGATGTAGTTAAGGCATCTAATGGTAAGACAATTGAAATAAATAACACCGATGCAGAGGGTAGACTCACATTAGCTGATGCTTTAACTTACGCATCAAATTTAAAACCGGATTCAATAATAGATCTCGCCACTTTAACTGGAGCAATTGTTGTTGCTTTAGGAAATGATGTGGCTGGATTCTGGAGCAATAATAATGATTTAGCAAATGATCTAAAAGCTGCATCAGCTCAAACTGGAGAAGAATTATGGCAAATGCCTTTACAAAAATCTTATAAAGATGGGTTGAAATCTCATATAGCTGATATGAAAAATACAGGTCCTAGAGCAGGTGGGTCAATAACTGCTGCCCTGTTTCTAGAGGAATTCTTTCATGAGGGTATAAAATGGGCTCATATTGATATTGCAGGCACTTGTTGGACTGATAAGAATAAGGGGATTAATCCATCAGGTGCAACTGGTTTTGGAGTTAAAACTCTTGTTCAATGGATTAAAAACAAATAATTATATTTTATAATTATCCAGACCAAAAATTTGTTGATCTAGCATTATTCCCCCACAACTTATCTAATTTCTGATCTCTTCCACAGGAAAATCTATATAACTTATACTTTAATTCATTTCTCTCAGCAAAATCTTGATGATATTCTTCTGCTAACCAAAATTTACCTTTTGATTTTAGTTCTACAGATATTTTTTCTAATGGCACTTTCAATTCATTAGAAGCCGAAATAAGTGCATTTTTTGCATCACTTTCCTCAGTTGAATCCTTGAAAAAGATAACTGGCCTATAAGAATCTCCACGATCACAAAATTGTCCTTTACCATCAAGAGGATCAATATTCCTCAAATAGAGCCTAAGTATTTCGGGTAAACTCACTAATTGGGAATCATAATTAACCAAAACCACCTCTTGATGTCCTTCATGATTTTCGTAGGTTGGATTTTGTAAATCGCCTCCTGAATAGCCACTTTGTACAAAATTTATCCCCTTTAAAGAATCTAAATCATGTTCTAAACACCAAAAACAACCTCCTGCAAGAATCAATTCCTCTGCCAGAGTATTTACAGGGTTAATTAATATTGAAAGAGCAATTATTAGAGGTAAAAAATATTTCATTTTTTTATTATAAAGTTTAAACAATAGAATTAATAATTTCTTTAGCAGCTCTTTTGACTACACCCTCTTCGCCTAATTCTTTTTTTAAAAAAGCATAACCTTTTTTAATATTTAGTTTTTCTGACTTCCCTTCAAGAATTTTGCAAGATTTATAAAAGATTTCCTTTTCGTCAAACTGTCTCTGTACAAATTCAGGGATTATTAACTTATTAACCAACAAATTTACAGGAGAAATAAATCTTACTTTGAAATTGAGAATTTTTTTAGCAATAAAAGCGGTTATCCTACTTACTTTATAACCAACAATCTGTGGAATTTCATATAAAGCTAATTCCATATTAACTGTCCCTGATTTGCAAAAAGCAATTTTTGTAAGCGAATAAATATAAGGCTTTAATCTTTCGTTATCTTTTTGAGAAATCACTTTTCCTTTAACTTGATATTTTCTTAAGGCATCATTGAATTTTTTATCAAATACTTTCCTACAGGAGGGTATATAGACAACTAAACTTGGATATTTTTGTTGTAATTTTCTTGCTGCCAACATAAATGTAGGTAATATATATTTCAATTCTTGAGCTCTTGATGCGGGCATTAAAAGTAGAATGTTTTCGTCTGGACGAAGGCTTAGAATAGTTCGAGCATCTTTCTTTAGAGGAAGTTTTTTTGTCAAATCAATCATTGGATGTCCAACCCACAAAACATTTCCACCTCTCTTTTTATAGAATGCTGCTTCTTTCTTGAAAATTGCAAAAATTTTATCAGAAAAATTTATTAAATTTGTCGTACTATTATTACCAACTCTCCAGGCCCATTCTTGAGGAGCAATGTAGTAGAAAATTGGAAGTTTTGTCTTAGATCTCTTTAATTTAGTTCCAATTTTTATATTGGGACCCATATAGTCAATCAAAATTAAGCAGTCAGGAGGATATTTTTTTAATAATTTATAAATTCTTTTTTGAATTATTATTGTTGGAATAATTAGAGGTAAAGCCTCCCAAATTCCTATTGCACTTATTGATGTAGTATCCTGAAGAATTTTCACCCCTTCTTTCTTCATCCTTTCCCCGCCTAATCCGCAAATTTCTAAATCAATAGATTTTTTTTTTGCTTCATCTAATAATGCTCTTGATAACAAACTGCCGTGTAAATCTCCAGATACTTCTCCAGTACTAATAAATATCTTTTTATTCATTAATTTAATAAAGGCATTGGACCACGTCTTTCCTTTGATATTGATTCTTTTAAAAAATCACATAATTTTGTTGAAGAAATATCTAATTTACCTTTCGTTGCCATTACCAATGCGTCAGAAATCACATAATTAGACTTAAAAAGTAAACTCCAGGTACTTTGCAAAAGTTTTAAATCAAAATCCTTATTTTCAAGTAATCCACTTCTTTTAATTCCAATCCTATTCAAACCTCTCAATCTTCCTGGATGTCCCTCGGCCAAACAAAAAGGTGGTACATCTCTATCAACTCTTGTCATTCCTCCTATCATTGCTAAATATCCAATATGTACAAATTGATGAATACCTAAACAGCCACCAATAATAGCTTTATCTTCAACCTTTACATGGCCTGCAACTTGAACACTATTTGATAAAACTATCCTACTGCCAAGTTCACAATTATGACCTATGTGAGTGTAAGCCATTAACAGATTATTATTGCCAATAATAGTTTTTTCTCCTTCATCAGTTGCCTTATTAATAGTTACACATTCTCTAAAAGTGTTATTATCCCCAATAATTACTTCAGTAGATGCCCCTTTATATTTTAGATCTTGGGGATCCATACCTATAAAAACATTTGGAAAGACTTTATTGTTTCTACCAATTTGAGTTCTTCCTGTAATAACAGCATTAGGTCCTATTTTAGTTCCTTGCCCGATAGTCACATTAGGACCAACAATAGCTCCTTGAGAGATGATAACTCCATCATGCAATTCGGCATTTGAGTCAACAAAAGCGTTTGGATGAACTTTGACACCCTCAAAAATTTCCTTTAATTCATTATTTTTATGCTTCATATTTCTAATCAACTAATGAAAACATTAATTCGCCTGAGCAAACTAACTTACCATCAACTTGCGCCTCTCCTCTCACCTTACCAAATCTTTTTCTTTTAATACTCAATAACTCACAAGTAATTATCAATTGATCACCTGGTACAACGGGTTTTCTAAATTTAACATTATTGATTCCTGCAAAAACAAAAAGTCCTTTAGGGAGATCAGGCATCTGCGTTACTATTATTCCCCCAACTTGAGCCATTGATTCAACAATAAGTACCCCTGGCATTAAAGGTCTTTCGGGAAAATGTCCTTGAAATTGAGGCTCGTTTATAGTTATGTTTTTTACCGCTACAGCTCTCTCCCCAGGGATATGTTCTAAGACTTTATCTACGAGAGCAAAGGGATATCTGTGTGGTAATAAACCTAATATGTTCTCAGAGGAGAGTTGATTTTTTTCACTGGATAATTTCTTTTCCAAAACAATTAAAGATAAAATTAATTTTTTAGCGATGAGGCCAACAAAGCATTTAAAGAGTGTGATCCTTTATAAACTAAAATTTGGGCCTTAGGTAACCCTACCAAAGCCAAGTCCCCAATAAGGTCTAAAATTTTATGTCTTATTGGTTCATTATCAAATCTTAATGGTGGATTAACCCATGCATCACCATCACAAACAAGAGCATTTTCCAAACTCCCCCCTTTGATTAATCCAAGTTCACTTAATTCTTGAAATTGATCCTTAAAGCCAAATGTTCTTGCTGGAGCAATCATTTCAACGAAACTTTTTGGATTTAAGTCAAGTATAAAAGTTTGATTACCAATTGCTTTATAGGAAAAACTTATGGTTGAAATAATTGTAGTCTTTTCAGCAGGAGTAGCTGCTATAACTGAACCTTCTTTGTTTAAAATAATTGATTTATTAATCGCTCGAAAAAAATTATCAGGGTTAGGTGCTTTTTTTATACCTACTTCTTCAAAATCCCTAACCCACTGAATTGCCGATCCATCTAAAAGCGGGATCTCTTTCCCATCAACCTCAATATGAATATAACTTAACCCACACCCTGCCATTGAAGATAGTAAATGTTCAATAGTATATAGATTTCTCCCTCCTAATTTAACGGCGGTACAAAGCATAGTACTTCCAATTAAATCTTGGGTTAGCTTAAAAATCTCATTCGGTTTATCCCTGAAAGAAACATAGTATCCTTCTTTTTCATAAGAGGATATTTTAACTCTTGTTTTTTCTCCACTATGAAGGCCAATACCCTCTCTGGAGATAACCCCAGCTAAGGTATAGCAACAATCATAATTAGTAGGCCAAGAAAACACTTAAAACTTCCATCCCACTCCAAGTGTATATCTCCAATCACCACTTAGATCCTTACTAGCCACATCTAATCTTAATGGACCAATTGGCGTTTTCACTCCAACTCCTCCTCCCACTGAAAAACCTGAACCTGACTTCTGCAATAATTTACCAGGCTTCCCAGGAATATCATCTTGAGACCCTAAATCACTTCCTGCATCAACAAATAAAGCTCCCGATATCATTCTCCAAACAGGGAATCTATATTCTGCTGTCCCCTCAACAAAACTTTTACTGACAGCTAATTCACAAGATCCCCAACCTCTGACAGATGATGTTCCTCCCATACAAAATGCTTCATAAGGAGGCAATTCTCCAAAAATAGTTCCTGCCTTAAATTGAAACCCAATCGTTTGGGGACAGTCTTCACTATTATCGTTACGAGCCTTACATGCTTTGGTTAAATTTATTAATTTTGTTGGTATGAAAAATGAATATGAGGCTTGCATTCTATTAAAAGTTGGAGAGTTTTCTCCAATTGAAACAAACTGTTCAGTACCAAAGCTAAATTTATTTCCCGAAGTTGGGTTAACAGGGTTATTCAAATTATTTCTAGAGGTAGTGGCGATAGCACTTACTAATGTATTTTCAGGAGGACATGAACCATCATTTGCAGTAAATCCAATGCAAATAATATCGCTTATATTGCCAGTTGTTGGCGTCATATCGCCATAGGGTTTTTGGTTACCATCACCATCAATCATGTTTACTTTCTTAAAATTCATTCCAGCCAGAATTCTCCATTTAGAGTCGTTAAATGGATCTCCACCATTTAGGGGCCTTGAGAAAGAAAATCCACCTCCGGTTTTTTCTAAAACAATTGACGAAAAAGTATCAGAGGTTGAAGTGTCTCTGTCATCTACTGCATATATACGCCCATTAGTTTTACTTTTAAATTCTTGAGGATAATCTCTACTCAAAAAGATATTTGTTCTAAATGAAGTTTTATGTTTATCTCCTTTAATCCATGGATCAAATAAAGAAAAATTATAAGTAGTTGAATATTCTCCAAAATTCAGGTTTAGATTGGTGGACCATGCCCGACCTAGTGCATTAGTCTCCTGTAAACCAAGTGTGGCAAAAATCCCTGAATTAGTCGCATAACCTATGCCACCTGTCAATGATCCTGTTCTTTGTTCACTCAATTCTAAAAAAATTATAACTTGACTAGGATTTGAACTATCAGGTCCAAGGGAAACCTTCACATCATCAAATAAAGCTGTGGCATATAATCTACCAATATCTGCTTCTAAAACTTTTCTATTAAATATAGAACCTGGTTGTGTCTTTAATTCTCTTTTTATGACCCAATCTTTTGTTTTGCCTTTTCTAGGTTCCCCATTAATAAAAGATTCACCATCAGTTCCTAGAAATCTTAACTTTAAATCAGATACTATACCTTCATTAACATTTAGTTTAACTATTCCGTTTTCATTTATTCTATCTGGGCCTTTAACTCTAGCTAAAGAATAACCCTCACTTTCATATCGCTTCTTTATTATGTCAATTTTATTTTGAAATTCATTTAAATTAAGTGTTGTTCCATAATAATTTTTAAAAATATCATCTACATACTCATCAGAGATTACAAGTTTTGTTGAGTTTAATTCAACTTTTTTTAAGATTGGATTGGGAACTACATTTACAATAAGCCTTACTCCTAATGGGCCATTTTGAGAGTTTATTTTAACTCCTGAAAACCACCCACTAGCATATATTGCATTAAGGTCTTTACTTAAAATTTGATTATCAACAATACTGCCTGGCTTTATACTCATAGAATCATAAGCAGCTAATTCAAGTTTTCTACCCTCAGGATGATCTTCCCAACCATCGATAATTATTTCTGAAATAAGAACACTCTTTTTCTCAATATCATCATTATTTTCTGCGATAAAGAAATTTCTATCTTGATTGATATTAAGTCCCTGAAATAAACCATTATTATTTTTTTTATTTATTTCTAAAGTTGTAATTTTTTGCTCAAAGTCATTTGGCAAATACTTAGCAGCTAATTCTGAATTATTTGATATTAAAATCAAAGGAGAACAAGCAATGTTTGTGAAAACTTTTCTAAATTTTAAAAAATGTTTTTGCATAGTTCTTTTGGTTAAGTAAATAAAACTTTATTTATTGAATTGAGTTAAATGAAATCGTTTATTCTTCGGTTAATTTCACTATAAGCTTCAATAAGACCGCCTAAATCATTTCTAAATCTGTCTTTGTCTAGACTTACAATTGTATCACTATTCTGATTAAGATCCCACAATCTACAATTATCTGGACTTATTTCATCGCCAAGAACCATGTTATTTTGAAAGTCATAACCAAACTCTAATTTAAAATCTACGAGTTTAAGTTGAATATTTTTAAAAAAATTTTTCAAGATTACATTTATTTTTAAAGTTAACCCAATTATTAGATCTAACTCTTTAGAGCTTATTATATTCATTAATTCAATTCTATCTTTTGTAATTAGCGGATCATTAAGTTCATCATTTTTAAGATAAATATCTATTAATGGTTTTACCAAGTCAGTACCTGATCTAATAGTAGTTTGTCTACACAACGAGCCATAAGCAGTATTTCTTAAAACAATTTCTAGGGGAATTATTTTTATTTTTTGTGCAATGATTGTATTTTCATTTTTAAGTGCAATAAAATGAGTTGGTATATTCTCATTTTTAAGAATTTCAAAAATTCTTGAACTTATTAGGCAATTAAGTTTGCCTTTTCCTTCAAATTTAGCTTTTTTCAAAGCATTGAAAGCTGTAGCATCATCTTTAAATTCAATTATTACTTTATCTGCATCATCATGTGAAAATACTTTTTTAGCTTTACCTTCATAAATTAATTCATGTTCATTGTTCATTAAATTTAGGACCTCATTTGATTACTAAAAGTATGATTTGTAATTAACATATTCATTAGGGATAAATTTCAAATAGTTTATTTCATTTTAACTGATTATTCATCGAAACCTATAACCCTCAAAATCAAATTTATGAGTATTAATTCAAAAAATTTTAAAAACTTCAATAGGTTAGAAAATATTTTAATAATTGGAAATGGAGGGAGAGAAAATTCTTTGGCTTGGGCTATTCAAAAAAATGAATTAGTCAAAAAAGTTTTTTTAATCCCTGGCAACGCTGGATCAGAAAGAATAAATAAATGTAAAAGAATAAAAATTGACATAGAAAATAAAAAAGAATTAGTAGAAAAACTTGATTTGTTGAAAATAGATTTAATTGTAATAGGCCCAGAAATACCTTTAGCTGATGGATTAGCTGATTTTCTTCGAAAAAAAGATTTTAAAGTTTTTGGTCCTGGTAAAGATGGAGCAAAATTAGAATATAGTAAATCTTGGGCAAAAGAATTTATGCAAGATGCAAATATTCCAACCGCTAAATTTTGGAAAGTAAATTCTCTAGAAGAAGCAAAAAAAATTATTAATTCAATATCGATTCCACTGGTAGTTAAAGCTGATGGTTTAGCTTCAGGTAAAGGGGTTTTTATTCCCGATTCGAAAGAAGAATGTTTAAGAGCGACAGAATCAATCTTCAATGGTAAATTTGGCAACTCTGGGAATGTGGTGGTTCTTGAAGAGAAAATTCATGGTCCAGAAGTTTCAGTTTTTGCTCTATGTGATGGAATAAAATTTATTTTACTTCCTACCGCACAAGATCATAAACGACTTAATGAAAAAGATAAAGGTCCAAATACGGGTGGGATGGGAGCTTATTCTCCTGCCCCACTATTAACAAAAAATTATCTTGAAAGAATTATCAAAGAGATAATTGAACCCACAATAAAAGAACTCAATAAAAAAAATATTGAATATAAAGGGGTAATTTATTTTGGATTAATGATCACAAAATCTGGTCCTAAAGTTATAGAATATAATTGCAGATTTGGGGATCCAGAATGTCAAACAATAATGCCTTTGATGGATCATAGTTTTGTATTTCTTTTAGAAAAATGCTCAATGGGAAATTTAACTGGTAATGAAAAAATTGATACTTCTGACAAGGTTAGTGGTTGTGTAATCGCTACTTCAAAAGGGTACCCACACGAATATAAAACTGGCCTACCAATTAAAATTGGGAAGATAGATACTAGTGATTGTCAAATTTTCGACTCAGGCACCTCTTTAAGTGATGATGGAGAATTATTAACTGATGGGGGGAGAGTTTTAAGCATCGTCTGTCAAGATAAAGATTTTGATTTGGTTTTTGAAAAAGCATACAAAAACTTAAAAGAAATAAATTTTGATGGTATTTATTTTAGAAATGATATCGGCCATCAAGTGAGGAAAAACTTTTTTAAGGAGAATTAGGCTTATGGTCAATACCAATAATCAAGAAAGTAGAGAATATAACATCGCCAATAACGAAGACATTAATCATAATTATTGGATGAATAGACTTCTTACTTGGTGGAGTGGGTTTAGTTTAAGGACAAAATTATTAGCAATAGCAACTTTAGTTGTAAGTCTACTGATGACAGGAATAACATTTTTTGCACTAAACAGTATTCAAAGGGATGCAGGAATGAATGATACTAGATATGCTCGAGATCTTGGATTATTATTATCGGGGAACGTCACGGAATTAGTTGCTAATAACCAAAAAAAGGAAATTTCAAATGTTGCTGAAAAGTTTTGGAGATCAAGTCGAAATCTTCGTTATATATTTTTTACAGATGCTGAAGACATAGTTCAACTTGGCATACCGATTAGTGCCACACCTACAAGTTCAGACAGTCAGTTCCAGCTAACTAGGAGATTAAAACTACCATCGGAATTAAAGAAAAGGCCACAATTCCCATTAGTTAGGCAACACGTTACTCCTCAAGGTCAAGTTACAGATGTTTTTGTCCCAATGCTTTGGAAAGGAAAATATCTTGGAACGTTAGCCTTGGGAGTTACACCCAATAAAAAAGCCTTAGCTAGTGCAGCCCTTACTAGAGAGGTAACGATTGCTGTTTTTATTTCTATTTGGGTTTTAGTAATACTTGGAGCTGTATTCAATGCACTAACAATTACAAGACCTGTAAGGGAGTTAGTAAGAGGTGTTAGAGAAATTTCAAAAGGAAACTTCAAATCAAGAATTTCTTTACCTATGACAGGAGACTTAGGCGAACTTTTAAATGGATTTAACCGAATGGCCACTCAATTAGAAAATTATGACGAGGCAAATATTGAAGAACTTAAGGCCGCTCAAATAAAGCAGCAATCACTCATAGCTACTATGGCTGATGGTGCAATATTATTGGATTCCCAGGGAAAGATTGTTCTTGCTAATCCAACAGCAAAAAGATTATTTCGTTGGGAAGGAAGATTCCTAGAAGGAAAATTTTTTTTAAATGAGATCCCTGAAATTTTATCTAATGACTTACACACAAATATTGAATCTATATTAAACAGAGAAAAGGAAAAAGATGATTTAAGGTTTAGCTTAGGTGAACCGGCTAGAACTTTAAGGATTGTCCTACAATCAGTACTAGATACAAACAAAGTAGAATTAAAAGGCATTGCAGTAACAATTCAAGATCTAACAAGAGAGGTAGAACTAAACGCAGCACAAAACAGATTTATTAGTAATGTCTCACATGAATTAAGGACACCATTGTTTAACATTAAAAGTTACGTAGAGACTTTACATGATTTAAAAGATCAGCTCTCTAATGAAGAACAACTCGAATTTCTCGGTATTGCGAATTCAGAGACTGATAGGCTAACAAGACTTGTGAATGATGTATTAGATTTATCAAGATTGGAGTCAGGGAAAATAATTCAACTAGAGGAAATGGATATAAAACCTGCGATAGAGCAGACCCTCAGAAATTACAAACTTAACGCTACAGAAAAAAATGTATCATTGGCACATGATATAGAAGAAACTATTCCTCCAATTCTTGGTAATTTTGATTTACTTTTGCAAGTATTTGATAATTTGCTTGGTAATGGCTTGAAATTTAGCCCTAAAAACAGCAACCTAATTATTAGAGCTTATACTTGGCCAGATTCATGTCCTGCCTTTCCACCAAGTAACTGCAACGATGCAGCTCCCCAATGTGAATTAGTTTCACCACTACCAAAAGTAAGAATTGAGATTGCTGATACTGGATCAGGAATATCTCAAGCGGATCAAGAAAAGATATTCGACCGTTTTTATAGAGTAGAGAATTCCGTTCATACTGAGCAAGGAACAGGTTTAGGTTTATCTATTGTGAGAGGTATAATTGAAAAGCATGGTGGAGAAATTCGTATGGCTAGTGAATTAGGAGTGGGAACCACCTTTTGGTTTGATTTAGCATTAGCACAATCTGATAAAGATGAATTATTGACTAAAACTATTAATAATACAGATACTTTTTCTATCTCTGAAATTAAAGAAATTATCTAATTATTATCTACCCCTTTAAAAATATTTTGAATATTCTGATCAGGAACAACCCTATGCGGGGCACCACTAAATATCTGTTCAAAGTTAGAAAAGGAATCTTTTATTTCAGGGCCATTATTAGTGATAATAAATTCTCTTATTCTTTTATCATGCCATGATCCCCTCATTTTAAAAACATTTAAAGCTCTAGCCATCTCTCCTTTTATTTCTACATACTGGAGTAACAATATAGTATCTGTAATCGTTGAGATATGAGAATCAGTAATAGAATGACTACCCATGAATTCTTCTGCCGTGTTAGTAAAAAAACCTGCTATTTCTTCTTGTTTAGTATAACCAGTGACTGCAATAACAAATTGTCTGAATGCATTCAAACTTACACCTCGAGCTAATGCTGAGAGAGAATCTATTGCCATTCTCTTTGGTTTAAATTGATTAATTTGCGTTTTTATGATTTGTAAATGATCTTCCAAACCAGTTGATTCAGGATATGCACAAATAATTTTCAGTAACCCATCACTTTCCATCTTTTCAAAATCAATTCCCCAGCTAGTAGCATTCCTAAGCAATTGAGCCCTAGATTCCTCATAAGCGAAAAGTATTGCTCTTTCACTGTTGTTATATGCATCTTCCACAAATTTCGATACAAGCATTGTCTTACCTGTACCAGTAGCACCTGTGGCGAGGATAATGGAATCTTGAAAATAACCTCCTCCACACATTTCATCAAGATCTTTTACTCCTGAACTAATCCTAATATTTGAAGATCTTTGTGTAAGTCTCATTGCTCCGAGGGCAAACACGCTTATACCATCAGTACCCATAGTGAAGGGATATTCCCCTTTCATATGAACTGTACCTCTTAACTTCAAAACTTCTAAAGTTCTTCTTCTCTTCTCTGACTCTAGAACATTTCTTAACAGGACAACATTATCAGAGACAAACTCTTCTACTCCATATCTAGCAATAGGTCCGTAATCATCAACCCTTTCTGTAGTCATCACAGTTGTTACTCCTATTTCTTTTAATCTTGCTATTAGTCTAAATATTTCTCTTCTGACAACGTAAATAGCGTCATATTGTTGGAAAACCGCAGTTATTGAATCTATTGCAACTCTTTTGGCTTTATATTTTCTTATTGCATAACTAATTCTCTCAATAAGACCAGACAAGTCAAAGTTACCTGCGACATCTTGTCCATCAGGATCGGGAGAAGCATCTAATATGAATAACTTATTTTGATCAATTAATTCTTGCAAATCCCATCCGAAGCTAGCGGCATTTCTTATTATGTCTAAAGGTGATTCTTCAAATGTGACGAATATCCCTGGCTCATCAAAACTACAAATCCCGTGGTGTAAGTATTGAAGCGAAAAAACAGTTTTACCAGTACCTGATGTTCCACTAACAAGTGTACTGCGTGATACCGGCAATCCTCCTCTACAAACATCATCGAAGCCTTCAATTCCAGTAGGTAATTTTTGCACTTGCATTTTATTTGATTTGCCAAATTTCTTATCTTTCATAGTGATTTGCTAAAGAAAATTAAATAAAAATAAACATTAAATTTAATTCTAATTATAAAAGTTTTCTATGTATTATTAATCTCCACTATATTCAGTTTCAGTTAATTCATCAAAAAGTAAGTCTAAACCGATTAAAACTTTTTCTCTATCAGAAAGGTCACCAATTATTCTTCTAACTGGTGGAGGTAAAATTTTGGATAAAGTTGGAGTAGCAAGAATCTTATCTTCCTCTGCAAGTTGTGGTTGCTTAAGTACATCTATAACCTTCAAGGCATAAACTCCTTTAAATTCATTTTCTAGAATTTCTCTCAGTGTATTTAAAGCTCTCATGGAATTAGGTGTATTTCCCGCAACATAAAGTTTTAAAATATAAGTTTTTCTTGCTGCCATTATTTTGATTCCTCAAATTGATATAAAGATTTAAAACGACCCTTGACTTATTACACTACAAAATAAGAAAATAGACAAACTATTATGATTGCTTATCTGGCTTAATCAAATTATAAATTTGAGCCTAATAGCGTCTCTAAAACATGACTAATTCTAAAAACTCCTCTAACAATTCTTCTAAAAGTAATGAATTGTATGCAATAGCAGAGACTTCAGGTCAACAATTTTGGTTCGAAGTTAACAGATACTATGACATTGATAGGTTAAATGCAAAAGAAAAAGATAAGATAACGCTAGAAAAAGTTTTACTTTTAAAGGATAAAAACTCCATTACTATTGGTAAACCTTACATTAAAGATGCGAAAATTGAATTAGAAGTCGTCTCGCACAAAAGAGACAAGAAAATTCTTGTTTACAAGATGCGTCCTAAAAAAAAGACAAGAAAAAAAATGGGTCACAGACAAGAACTCACAAGAGTTATGGTAAAATCAATATCAGTAGTTAAAAGTTCTCCTAAATCTTCTTCTAAAAAAGAAGATGTTATAAAGGAAACTAAACTAAAATCTGAAAAACCCACAAATTAAACATTTTTAATGGCACATAAAAAAGGAACAGGATCTACAAGGAATGGGAGAGATTCAAACTCTAAAAGATTAGGAGTAAAAGCTTATGGGGGTGAAAAAGTATCTGCAGGATCAATTTTGATTCGCCAAAGAGGTACCTCTTTTCTTCCTGGAATAAATGTCGGTAAAGGTAAAGATGATACTCTTTTTGCGCTAAAAGAAGGAATCGTGAACTTTGAAAGCATAAAGAGAAATTTAAGAAATAGAAAAAGAGTTAATATAGTTATCTAATTTTCTTGTAAGCTCTTGTAGTTATGAGAATAGGATGAAAAACCTCTAAAAAATTTGATTGAATTGTTTTAAAAAAGTTTTCAATAATTTGATTATCGTCTAAATGGAATGGATATTCATTTTTTTCTCCTTTATAAAAATACCAATTCAATAAAGCAATAGAATTAGAATCCATAATCTTATTGAAAATCTCAATTTGGGAAGCTGGATCGGCAAGATGTTCCAAAACATCAAGACAAACTACCGTATCAAATTTCGATATTTGTGCTTCTTTAATTGATTTGAAAAAAGTAATCTTTTTTTCGACTCCTAATTCCTTAGCCCTATATTCAACAAACTTTCTATTTGTCTCATTAATATCTACAAAAAAAACATGCTCAACTTTTGAAGACATCGCATTAGCCAATGCATGCGTACCAATTCCTCCTCCGAAATCTAAAACTAAATCTCTAGAAAATCTCTGCTGAAGTTTTAAAGTATCGGCAATGTAATCTTTGCTTGTAATATGCCAAGCAGCTAAATCAGCTAAATGCCTATCTCCAACAATCTTAGTATAAAAATCTGAAACATCACTTAAAGCATCACCAGGGTGTAAATTTGCCAAATTTATCTTTGCATTTGCAAGGAATCCATCAAAATCGCATTCTTTAATAGATAAGAATTCCATTAAATGTGATTTCAAATTAAATGCATTGTCTAAAAACTCTTTTAAAATGAAATTATTATCTTTCAATTTCTTACTCTAAATTTCCAATACCAAAATCATAGAATGTTTATAAATCTTTCTCAAAGTATTCTTAATATTTAAAATGGAAAGTAAAGATGGATTCTTAGTAATTAATAAAGATAAAGGCTGTACCTCTCATGATTGTGTTAAACAAATAAAGAGGTTACTAAATATAAAAAGAGTCGGGCATACAGGAACTCTTGACCCAGAAGTTATAGGAACATTACCAATCGCGATAGGCAGTGCAACAAGATTTATTCAATATCTTCCTCAGGGTAAAACTTACATAGGACAAATTAAATTAGGGATAAGAACTAACACTGATGATATTCACGGAGAAATAATTAATCAAAAAAGTTGGCCTAAAATCAGTCATGAAAAATTAGATCAATACTTAAATAAATTTAGAGGAATTATTAAACAAATTCCCCCGAAAGTATCTAGTGTGCACGTTAATGGAGAGAGAGCTTATAAAAAATCTCTCAGGAATGAATTTTTTGAATTGGCACCAAGAGAAGTAAAAATAGACGAACTTATTTTAATAAAATGGGACCAAATAAACGGAATCATAGAAATAAAAATCAAATGTTCAGCTGGCACATATATAAGAGCAATCGCAAGAGATATAGGAGAAATTCTTAATTCCGAAGGTTGCCTTCTACAACTAAAAAGAATTTCAGCTTGTGGCTTTGATGAACAAAACTCGGTAAAAATATCTGATATTGAAAAGGAAAAAGGGGGGGGGGACTCGAAAAATTTTATTATTCCAACAATTTCTGCTCTTAATCATATTACAACATTTGTCTTAAGTAATGAAGAACAAATCAATTTTTGGCAAACAGGAAGAGCCATTAAAGTTGATATTAATTACTTCCAGGAAAGCAATTCTTTTGACTATAAAAAACCCATAAAAGTAATAGATAAAAAACAAACACTTCTAGGGATAGGCTTCTTAAATAAAGATCAATCTATTATTAATCCAAAATTAGTCCTTAATGCTAAATAACTTCTACAGGTAATCTTTTCTAAAAGGTTTAATCTGCACACCCTTATAAAAATACTTTAATATTCTTTCGGCTTTTCGGCCTCTAGACGCCAGATATTTAGCACCCCATTGACTCATCCCTACCCCATGACCTGATCCCTGTCCAAAAACTATCAAACCTTTTTTTGGAGGAAGTTTATCGTTTAATTTTTCCTCAAAAATTTTAAATCTAACAAAATTACTGTTGAGGCCTAATCTTTTTCTTAAAACTATCCCAGACATTAGATCAGAACCATGTTTACCAATAAGTTTTACATTTTTCACCCTTCCAGTGCTAGTAATATCTAGAATCTCTATATTTCTTAAACCTCCAATCTTGGGAAATAAATTTGCTAATTCATTACTTGAAAATTTTTTTTGCCATCTGAATTTTGGATTATTTTTATCAAAATCTTTCACACTTGATAGATATGAATATTTATTCTTCCATACATCTTGACTATTTTCTGTCATTCCACCTGAGCTGCTATGGAACAAAGCATTAATTAATTTATTTTTATACGTCAAAACCAAAGATCTTGTACTTTTAACGGCTCTAACAGTTTTATAATTTCTTGATTCTAATCCATTATAAACTTGATTATTTTGGGTTGAATCAATATCAAATAAATTATTCCCCTTTTGCTTTAAAGCATAAGTTCTAGAGGCAATTGCTTGGGCTTTTAATGCTTCAATAGGCCATTTTGTTGGCATCTCTGAACCCACTACACTACTTAGATATTTTTCTATTTCTAAAACATTAACCACCAATATCTCAGAATCAAGGACAAAAAGATTAAGCTTACCGGAAAATCTCTTCTGGCCTACCCATATACCTCTTCTATCAGAAGATCTAACTTGAAATTGTTGATTACTTTTTAAGTCATATTTTTTTTCTTTATTTTTATCAAAATATAGAATTTTTCTATTTTCCTCATTTTTCAAAGTTAGTCCTTTTATTTTTTTACTTGAAAAAAATTCCCCCTCTATGGTTAAAGGAATTGATTTATCTGATCTAATCCTTAAATTATTATTTTTAGATATTAAAACTCTGATTATTGGCTCTCTAAATGCAAAAACACTTTCACTCTGAAAAACGCAAATAAATAAAACACTAATCAGGCAACATTTACTATATTTATTTTTAAATTTAAGTATCACTTTGTTTAAAAAACAAATGCTTAATTTGCCTAATTTTGACTAAAAGTCTAGATTTAATCCATATATAAAAATAAAAATATCATAAATAAGTGAATATCACCTTCTTAGGAACAAGCTCAGGAGTCCCATCCTTAACGAGAAATGTTTCTTCACTAGCACTTAAATTATCACAGTCATCGGAAGTTTGGCTTTTTGATTGTGGAGAGGGAACGCAACATCAAATAATGAAAAGCAATATTAAATCTTCACAAATCAAGAAAATATTTATTACACATATGCATGGAGATCATATTTATGGATTGCCTGGTCTTTTGGCTACCTTAGGGTTATCAGGAAATAGTAAGGGTATTGAAATTTACGGTCCTTCAGAGTTAAAAAGTTTTATAAATTCTGCACTTAAAAGTAGTTTTTGTAAATTGTCGTTCCCATTGCATTTTGTGGGAGTTGAAAATTTTGCATCAGAGAATAAATTCCTATTTGAAAACAATAAAATAAAAGTAAACTGCGCCTGTCTTAAACATAAAATACCTGCTTATGGTTATCGAGTGAGTGAAAAAGATAAACCAGGTATATTTGATATCAAAAAAGCAGAGTCTCTAAAAATAGCGCCTGGACCAATTTATTCAGAACTGCAACAAGGTAAAAAAGTCGTACTAGCGGATGGTAGGACATTTGATGGAAAAGAATTCTGTGGACCTCCTAGAGAAGGTAAAAGTTTTGTTTATTGCACAGATACTTTCTTCAGCGAATCGGCTGTTTCTTTATCGAGAGGTGCTGATTTACTAGTTCATGAATCGACTTTTTCAGAGGAGGATGAAAGCATGGCCTACGAAAAATTACATTCCACAACAACCATGGCAGCTAAAACAGCATTATTATCTAATACAAAAAAATTAATTATTACTCATTTAAGTCCAAGATATAGCAATAAAAATGCAATTGCACCAACCGATTTGCTTAAAGAGGCTCAAAAAATTTTTCCAAATACTCAGCTTGCAAAAGATTTTCTAACAGCAGAAATAAAATAAACTGCAACAGTTCGTGAGAAGAAGGGTCGTAATTGACCAACCCATGGAATAATAGTCATAGGTTTTCTATATTGATGTTGATCGAAATGGTTTCTATTTTTTCATCACTACACAAGTCTTGTAAAAGACTATTTATTTTTCTTCCGTTAATTATTGGATTACTTATTAATCCAATCTCTGCAAACGCTCTCTATCCAAGTGATCCTTCATCAGTTGACGTGCTAAAAGATGATCTTCACGGTGCTGACCTGCATAATACTGAATATGTTAAATATGATTTATCTAACCAAGATTTAGGTGAAGCTAATCTTCAAGGCGCTTACATGAGCGTAACAACAGCAAAAAACTCTAGTTTTAAAGGAGCCAATATGACTGACCTTATTGCATATGCAACACGCTTTGATAATGCTGATTTTACAGATGCAAATCTTACCAATGGTGAGCTAATGAAAAGTGTTTTTGATGGAGCAATTATTGACGGAGCCGACTTTACCGATGCAAATCTTGATCTTTCTCAAAGAAAATCATTATGTGAAAGAGCTAGTGGCACTAACACGAAAACTGGAGTTAATACAATAGATAGTCTTGAATGCACTGGTTTAAAAGGATACATGCCTCCAAAGCCAAAAGCATAATATTCAAAGCTAACTTAATAAGGAAAGGTATTACCAGGCTCTTTTGAGCCTGGTTTTTTGCTATACCACCATTCTTGTATGTCAGAAGAAAATTTCTTTGAAAAAAGGGTTATTACTGTTTCAACAGGTTTTGATCCAGGCTCCAAAATCTGAACCGAGTAAGATGGGCATTTTCTTGAAGCCATATCAGCAACGAACCTAGAACCTATTCTTCTCCAACTAGGCTCCTTACTTCTCCAAGCAAGCCTAGAGCAAGGCCAGGGCAACTCTTCCCTATCATACAGTTTGCAACATGGTCCAATAACCTTATAACTGTACTGACCTCCATAACTTGATTGAACACTTCCAGTTTTGAAAAATTCAAATTTATTCATTCACAAAAAAAAGCCACCTCCCTAGAGAGTGGCAGAGAAATAATGAATAATCAACTTAGAAAAATTAATTTTTTATAATTAATACAATTCTTCTTCAGCATGAGTTGTAATTGTAACGTCAGATGTTGGATAAGCAACACAAGTAAGTACAAAACCAGCTTCTAATTGGTCATCATCTAAGAAACTTTGATCTGATTGATCCACACTACCAGAAGTAACTTTTCCAGCACATGTTGAACATGCTCCAGCCCTGCAAGAATAAGGAAGGTCGATACCTTGTTCTTCAGCAGCGTCTAGGATGTACTGATCATCAGGTACTTCAATTGTTGAATTGAGACCTTCACCTTCGCTGATGAGTGTAACTTTGTAAGAAGCCATTTAAAAAAAAAATTGTTGGTAATTAATACCTATCAATTACATTTTTAACATCGATTGGGTCGATATGTGAGATTTTGAAGTAAAAAATGACACAATAAAATGTATTAAAGAATATCCATAAGAAAAACTTATGCTTAGGTAGGATCGCTGGCTTTTTGCGCAGTAATACATGCCCAATCTTTTCTAGTTGATACATCTAACAATTTCAAGTCATTCTGAATTAATATTTTTATAATTTCATCTTTTTGTGAATTCAGAATTCCACTGAAAATGACCTCCCCATTTTTTCTCAAGCAATTATGAATATTTGGAATCATTTCTTTTATTACTTCAGCAAGAATATTGCATAAAACAATATCAAATTGTTTGAGTTGATTTTTTAAAATTACCTCATTAAAAGATCCCAAATATGTATTTAAGTTTTTTAAATTACCGAAATTTAGTTGAAAATTAGAGCTAGTCGAATTCATAGCTAAATAATCATTATCCACTGCACAAACCTCTTTAGCACCAAGCAATCTTGCGGCGATACTCAAAATCCCGCTACCACTACCAATATCTAATACTTTTTTATCAGAAAATAAAATATTCTCCATTTTTTCCAAGCAAAGATAAGTCGAAGGGTGACTCCCTGTACCAAAGGCTGCTCCTGGATCAATTTTTATGATTTTTTTATCTTTAAATTTTTCATCTAGATTTATCCAACAAGGCAATATTAACAAATGATTTCCTACTAATTCTGGCGCCCAATATTTCTTCCAGCTTGTCAACCAATCCTCCTCTTTAATAATACTCCAGTCAAAAAAATGATTCTCCGGGTCATTAAAGTTTAGAAGTTTCCCAATTATTTTTTCAAAACCACTTCTAGAACTCTGGCCCCAATCATCAATTGGAAGCCATACATTCACTTTTTTTTTATTTTCATTTTTAATTAAATATTCAAATGAAAAACTAGATATTCCAAGCTCATTTAATTTCCAAATAATAATATCTTCTGAATCACTTTCTATCAGAAAATTTACTTTATACCAATCTTTAATTGCCATTATTTATTAAGACTGTTTATAAAGTAACTGGATTAGCGCTAGTAATTCCCTCTACTTTAGTAATGGTATCAAGCAACTTATTAGGTATTGGATCATCAATACTCAGCACCATAACAGCTTCTCCTCTGACAATTTTGCGCCCAACTTGCATGGAGGCAATATTTACATTGTTGCTACCCAATAGAGACCCAAGCTTACCAATAATACCGGGCATATCTCTATGCCTAGTAACCAACATATATCTACTTGGCGATACATTAACAGGATATTGATCAATACTTATAATTCTTAATTCTCCATCAGCAAAAATACTTCCTGCTACGCTATGGTCACCATTATCTCCAAAAGTAGTTAATTGAAGCGATCCACTAGCAAATTCAGGTCTCGCCTCATCTTTACTCTCAAACACTGAAATGCCCCTAGATTCTGCTTCTAAAGAAGCGTTCACATAATTTATCCTATCTCCCAAAGCCTTACTTAGTAGGCCTTTTAAACTAGCTATTATTAATGGTTGCGAAGGATGTTGAACAAATTCACCTTGAAGCTTTACCTCTAGTTTCTGTATCTTTCCCCCTGAAAGCTGGCCTATTAGCAGACCCATTGTTTCAGCCAACTGTAGATGAGGTTTTAGGCTATCCATAATATCAGGGCTCAAGCCCGGTATATTTACTGCAGTTCTAGCAGATAAACCAAGCAAAACATCTCTGATTTGTTCTGCAACATCAACAGCTACATTTTCTTGTGCTTCCCGAGTAGATGCTCCTAAGTGAGGGGTAAGAATAAGATTTTTTTCAACCTTCAAAAGTGGTGAACTAGATTCCAAAGGTTCTCTAGAAAAAACATCTATAGCAGCGCCTCCAATCAATGATTTATTTAAAGCTTCTGCTAATGCTTCTTCGTCAATTAAGCCTCCTCGAGCACAGTTAATTAATTTTGAGCTACTTTTCATACTTTTCAGCACCTCCATATTTACTAAATTCTCTGTCTCTGGTGTGCGAGGCAAATGCAAAGTTACATAATCAGATTGTTGGAATAAATCCTCTAGTTCAGATAGTTTTACTTGTATTTGTTGAGCCCTTTCAGTTGAGACAAAGGGATCATATCCGTAAACTTCCATTCCTAATGCATTAGCAACTTTCGCTACATGAGCACCAATTTTCCCTAAACCTACTACTCCTAATTTTTTCTTATAAAGCTCATTACCAACAAATTTCTTTCTTTCCCATTTACCTGACAAAGTACTACTATTTGCAATTGGAATATGTCTAGATAAAGCCAACATCATAGCTATAGTATGTTCAGCAGCAGCTATTGTGTTACCTCCTGGAGAATTAACAACAAGAACTCCTTTTTGGGTAGCAGCCTTAACATCTACATTATCGACTCCAACTCCGGCTCTTCCAATAATTCTCAGTTTACTGGAAGAGTTAATAATCTCTTCAGTCACTTGAGTACCAGAACGAATCATTAAAGCATCATAATCTTTAATTATGGAAACTAACTCAGAGTCTGAGATTCCTATCTTCTGATCAACCTGAGCAACTTGTGAAAGAATATCGATTCCTGTTTGATCAATTGGATCTGTAATGAGAACTTTTGTCATTTAAGATTGGTTCTTTAATCTTTTACTTTAACTTAATCTATAGTGTATGTATCTTATTTTATTAATTTGAATAACACACAAACATTTGAGGATTGAAATTTGACTAAAAGTATTGTGATATTTGAAGACATTGATAAATGTATCCAGCTATTTAATGTTTTCAAAGAAAAATCAGTAATGCTCTCTGAAGCTATTTTGATCCCACCAATAAGTGAGAAAATATCATCAGACGAAACAGAATTGCTAAATGAGAAAGCAAATATCTTATTCAAATCTCAAAATTTTGAAGATATAAGAATCTTAAATCCTAAACTTGATAGAAAGATCAGACAAAAAGATATGAGTAGATGGCTAATGCCATTTGGGTTTATAGCTGGAATAGCTTTTTCTAATATGACAAATTTATCTACCTTCAGCTTTCTTGGTTTAAATAACATCGGGGAATCATTAATTGGAGGTCTTTTAGGAATGGGTTCGGGATATTTAGGAAGCATTGTTTCTTCTGCAAGTATCAACATTAATAGAAACAAAGAGTTAAGATCAATAATTAATTTTAATAAAGAGGGTAAATGGCTTGTTCTACTTGAAAATCAAATTGGAGCTGAATTACCATGGGCTTTAATAAAACAATCAGAAGCAAAAGATATAATTTTTTTAGAAGGCTAAATGATTGACTTAAAAGAAATCTTAATAAATTCAAACTACAAAAAAGAAACTAAGGAATTAATAAATATTGCTTACTTAGCTTACAAACACTGGGAAACTTATTGGACTGGGTTTAATTCAACTTATGTTTGCGAAGAAATTTTAAAAGATTTTAAAAATTTAAATGATTTCAAATTTTTTATTTTTGGAGGATTCTCATCTTCTCAAAGATCAAGGATAGCTTGCTTTAGAGGAGATAATATTCCTGCAGAGGATGCGCTAAAAAGTAATTTTCCAGCTCAAGGAATAAAAATTAATGGAAATTTTTTATTTGATAATGCTACACAAGAAGACTTTAGATCCCTCTTAATTGAAAATGGGGTAAATCAAATAAAAGTTGGAGATATATGGACCATTGGCGATAGGGGTGCACAAGGGATAATTGATAATTTAGATACTGAGCATCTAGATGAAAAGATTTTTTATTTGAGAGACGTAAAAGTAAAAGTTAATATAGTAGGTATAGATGAATTACAAATACCTTCTGGAAGATCAAAAAAACTTGTCAATACAGTAGAAGCTTCCACAAGATTAGATGCTATAGCTTCAGCTGGCTTTAGGGTATCACGAACCAAAATCATTGAAAGGATAGAAAATGGAATGCTCAGATTAAATGGCAGTAAAGTTAATAAGCCAACTATTAATCTAAAAATTGGCGACAAACTAGAACTTGAAAATAAAGGATTTATCGAAATTCTAAATTTAGAAATAACAAAAAGAGAACGATGGAAAGTTAAATTACTTAGAAAATGAAACGCAACCTGCTATTTTCTTATAAGGGGAATAAAAAATTTCTTCAATTTGGGCGATTAGCTCAGTGGTAGAGCACTACCTCGACACGGTAGTGGCCACTGGTTCGAATCCAGTATCGCCCATTAAAACTTTTGACGAACTAGGTTATATCCACAGAAAATAATTTCATTTTTTAGATTATTAAAAAAGATGAAACTTAATCAAATAATTAATCTTCACAAGGGGCTCACCGCATTTGTAGTGATAGGCCTCATGATTTTTTTTGATAATTTTACAATCGCTCCTTACGTTTATTTAGCTCTGCACGGTACTTATGGATTACTTTGGCTTCTAAAAGAAAAGATATTCCCAGATCCTTATTTTAAAGAAAAAATCAATTTTTTAACTTCAGTTACTGGTTTTATTTTCCTTGGAAGTTACTGGGTAGCTCCCTACATTCTTATCTCATCTCAAAAATCTGTTCCAAATATCGTAATAGCTGCATCTATATCTATAAATATAATTGGTGTGTTTCTACACTTTGCTAGTGATGCCCAAAAATATTTTTCTCTTAAATTAAAAAAAGATCTAATTAAAGAAGGATTTTTCAAAAATATAAGGAATACAAATTATCTAGGAGAAATACTGATTTATCTATCATTCGCCATACTTTCAATGAGTTTCATACCATTAGTAATTCTTGCAATATTTTTCTCTATAGTTTTTCTACCAAGAATGATAAAAAAAGATAAATCGCTCTCAAAATATAATTCATTCGAAGAGTACAAAAAGAAAAGTGGTCTAATTTTGCCTAAATTAAATGCCTGATAACAACTTACCCAGTTGGAGGCAAGATTTAAAATCTTCTAGAAAAAAAGAGGGCAAATCACCCTCTAATAGATGGATACAGCTTGCAACAGTCAGCGAAGAAAATGAGCCAAGATTAAGAACAGTAGTTTTCAGAGGATGGCATAAAGATAGTTCAATGATTATTTTTACAGATAGAAGAAGTGAAAAAATTGGGCATTTAAAATCTAACCCTAATGCAGAAATATTATGGTTCTTTTTGAAAACCAAATCACAATATAGATTCAAAGGAAAAATATATGAATTAAGTGATAACAAAAATTATTGGGATTTATTATCAGAAAAATCAAAATCTTCTTGGTTTTGGGGATCTCCAGGAGAGAAAATAAACCCAAAAGTCCAATCTACTTATGAAACATTATCCAATCCACCCAAGTCAGAAAATTTTGTAGTTCTAAATTTTGAAATCGATTCAGTAGATCTTCTTAAATTAGAACAGCCTGTTCATAAACGATACCTTTGGGAAAAGATTAAGAAATGGGAAAAAGTTGAAATTAATCCTTAAATATTTCTAAATTGTATATTTAGGTTGAAAAACTTATAGTGATCAGTCAGTTTTAAAAAAGAAGTATTATACATATGAATTTCTCAGAAATTCCAGAAAACCCTTTTATTTTTTTATCTTGGGTTACAGCTGTAGGGCTATTTATAAGTCTTTCTGAAGCAACAATTAAGATAAAACTTGAGAAGAGAAACAGTTATCGAAAAAGGTTAGAATTAATCAATAACCTTTATCCTAAAAAGTTAGCTTGAAGTATCTGAGAGTATGTTAGCCTGCAAAAATTGAAATAAGCCACCTTTACTAGTTTCTTCTTTTACCTCAACTTGCTTGGGAGATTTTGCATTTTTTGAAGATATAATTTCCTCCTCATCTTCTGATTTCAAAATTCTGATAATGACTTCATCTAGGGAGAAATTACCGGGACCTGTTAATGCAATTGAAGTTGCTGAAGCGAAATATAAAAGTAAAAGCTCTAGTAAAAAAATATTAAAGCCTGAAGTAACAAGTGCATGATATATAGCTACAGATATTGTTCCAACAATTGCCAAAGCTCCGAATCTAGTGGCTAAGCCGATAATTAGTAACCAACTACCACCTATTTCTGAGAATGCCGCTATGTATGATAAAAATATTGGGAATGGGAGGTGTAATGGTCTTACAAAAGCATCAGCGAAATTTTCTATGTTTGCTAATTTCTCATAACCGTGATGTATAAGAACAGTTCCAGTTATAACTCTAAGAATTAATAAAGCAGTATCTTTGCTAAACGACTTGGTAAGAATTGTTGAAAGCACTATTAAAAAATTATCCTTAAGTAAAAATAACTAGTCACAGTATTCATCGTGGATTAAAGAGCAAAAGTCGTAGCTAAATAAGTATTTATACCTACTTACAAAAGGGTTTATTTTCTGATTAGGAATTCAACTAAGTTAAAAATTATTTTTTGAATATTTTTCTAATATTCTCTGATTTATTTTTGGAATATTTTCTTTAAATTTAAAAAACCCTTTTTTAGCAAATTTCCAAGCAAATAAATCTTCATCCCGCACAAGATTAAAAATTTTTTTATGGTGAAAATTTTTAAACTCAGTTATGAAATCATAATTTTCTCCCACTCCAGGATAAATAATGTCTATTTCATTAGTATTTTTAAAAGTATTTTCCAATGAATAAGGATCAATCTGTTCAACAGTCTCAAATTTCTCTACAAATTCAGAGACCAAATCTTGTTTAAATTTCAATACAGATTCAGACAATTTAATTTGTCTTTGTTCATTTTTTAAAAGGATAATAAATACTTTTTTATAGCTCGGAATTAAATTTTTAAGGGTTGCAAGGTGTAGATCATTTTCAAACATAATCAGATTATCTGATTTAGGATCCATATCATTTTTATAAATCTCATCTTCAAATGGTATTTGATTAGATTCTTCAAGAAAAATTTGTTGATTACTTATTGTGTCTACATTAAATCTATTATTTGAAAACTTTCTGAGGTTTGATGATGAAAAAAGATATTGTTTTCCCTTCGTTTGCAATCCTCCCACCCATCTCCAACTAAGGAGGTTAGATGAAGCATCTCCATCAAAAAGATATTTAAAGAAAAACTTTGCTCCCAATTGCCATGGGAGGCCTAAATTAAATATCCAAGTACTCGCAAACCACATTCTTGTATGGTTATGCAAATAGTTGTACTGCTTTAATTCATGTACCCAAGAATTAAAAAAATCTAATTCTGTATTGCCATTAATTGCACTTTTATATAACTCATAATCAAAATCGAGATTGTTTTCTGAAATAAAATTTCTCCAAACTTTAGGTCTATTTTCCATCCACCCTTTCCAGTAAACTCTCCAAAATATTTCTTCAACAAATTTAGTTGAATTTTTGATTTTGTACTTACTTTTAATATCATTTATCAGATCATATTCCAATAATATTCTATGAGTAATGAAAGGCGATAATTTTGAAACTGAACTTTCATTATTTGGCCCAAAATCAAAATTTCTTAATTTTGCATAATCATTGATTTTGTATTTCGCAAAATTTTCCCATGTATTTTGAGCTTTTAATAAAAATGACATTTTCTCATAACTTTAAAAAATTTTTTTTTGTATTGATAGAAATTTCAAAAATTTGCTTTTAAATTAATCCTTAAAATTTTCTATTTTACTTTTAAGTAAATATGTTTGATTGAAGTATTTAATTTAAACGCCTTATAAGTACATTTTATACTCTTAAATCGCTCTCTGCGTAGGAGGATATTTAGTGGTCAATTACTTTTTAGATCTAATTTTAATTTTCAAATCTTTATTTAAATGATTTTTTCTAAAAGATTTTTAAATATTTATCAAAATTATTATGAATAATTTATTAGTGAGAGATGTTAAGTATCTAGATGAAGAATACAGAATAGGTGAAGGCATAATTTCTGATGATGCATTTAAGCAACTTGAAAAGCTCTTTATTCCTGTTGATCCAGAGCCTGACTACTTTAATCAAAAAAGTAATAAACTTTTGCCAAAATTAGCCAAAGAAAACTATAAAGAATTTTTGGAAAGTTTATTAACAAAAACAAGATTAAGCATTCAACCAAAAATTGATGGCTGTGCTATTGCAATTAGATATGTAGATGGCAAGTTTAATAAAGCTATTACAAAAAAAGGATTTGATGTCTCAAGCAAAATTTAACAAATTAAAAATGTCCCCGATTGTATTCCTATCAAACGAGATTTTCAAATTAGAGGTGAACTATACGCTACAAATCAAGTTGCCGGCATTTCCCAAAGAATTACAAGAAAATACCTCAATGATAAGGAAGGGATTGGAGAAAGTCTCCGCTTTTGCTGTTTCCAAATACTTAATGGAAGACTTAATCAATACGAAACCCTTAACTATCTTAAAAAATGTGGCTTCAGCACCTCTGACAGTTACTTCACAAATCATACAAGCGAAATCCAAATATATAAAAAAATTGGTTAGAGAAAAAAATATTTGCGAAATATCCAACTAATGGGATAGTTATAAAAATAAATAGTAGGAAATTACAGTTACTTAGAGAGAAAAGTTTATCTCAAAATAACGAATGGCAATATGCAATCGAAAAATAATTTTAAAAAGTACCTTCAATAAGAGCTCACGATACTGACTTCCAGTATTTACAGTGGAAAAGTAATTAAATTTTGGTTAAATTCCAAAGCAATTTGCAGGATTACTAAATGACTGCCACTATTTCAAGACCTAAAATCTCTAACTGGGAAACATCTAATATTCCAAACCTTAAAGGCAAAACAGCGCTAATTACTGGTGCGAATAGTGGTCTTGGATACTACACTGCAAAGGCCTTAGCGGAAAAAAATGCTCATGTTGTTTTGGCTTGTAGATCACTTGAAAAAGCTAATCAAACTATCAAAAAACTTAAAGGTCTTAATCCTGAAGGATTATTTACACCTTTAGAATTAGATTTGTCAGATTTAAAAAATATTGTTGAAGTTCAGTCCAAAATTTTTGATAATTTTGAAAATTTGGATTTACTAATCAATAATGCAGGCATTATGCATCCGCCTAAAACTCTTAGTGCCCAGGGATATGAAATACAATTTGCAGTTAATCATCTAGCTCACATGCTATTGACTCTAAAGCTACTTCCAATTATTGAAAAAAAAGAAGAATCTAGAGTAGTGACGGTGACTTCCGGAGCACAATTTTTTGGCAAAGTTGGTTGGAAAAATCTGAAAGCAGAGAACTATTACAACAAATGGGAATCTTACTCCAATAGCAAATTGGCAAATGTAATGTTTGCTTTGGAACTAAATGAGAACTTAAAGCACAAGAGTATACTTTCTTTAGCTGCTCACCCAGGAATTGCGAAAACAAATCTCTTTACTGCTCAAAAACCTAACCCTGGTCCATTAGAAACATTCTCATTGGAATTATTTAGTCCTATTTTTCAAACTGCTGAGATGGGTGCTTTACCTCAGCTTTTTGCAGCTACTTCACCAGACGTAAGAGGCGGTGATCATTATGGTCCTAGATTTAATTTCAGAGGTCATCCAAAACTATCCCCTACTTCTCCTTTCGCTATGAATAAAAAAGAAAGAAAAAATTTATGGGAAAAAAGCCTCGAAATACTTAATAACTTCTTATAAATTTTTCATTTTTACTAACTTTAGAAAATACTTCAAGATATGTAATTCACTCTCTGAGAGTTTCATAAATTCTGTTAAGGCATCATAATTTTTTTCATCAATTTTTTTTGACAATTGAATTAAACTATCATGGTTTTCATTAACAAAGCGCTCAGCAATCTGAGACGGAGTTAAACCCCGTTCAATTAATTCACCTGGAGCATTTTTCTCCCACTTTTCATAAAACCAAGAGAACCAATATTTTGCAGTATTATCTTCCATTAATTAACTTATCTTGGGCGAATACTATAAATACTGAAGAAAAATCTCATGATTGAATTACCCTTTAAACACAATTAATATAAATGCAATTATAAATTTAATGATAGATAATCATTCAAATAAAAGAAATATTAATCTTGTAATTGGATTAGGTAAATCTGGATTTTGGGCTGCCAAGTATTTGAGAAGCATCAATAAGAGAGTAATTGTTTGGGAAAGTAAAGATGGGATAGAATTCTTAGAAAGAAAAACAGCATTAGAGGAGCTTAATATCATAGTTTCTCTAAATAAAGCATTTGTATTTGAAGAAATTCAACCTTTTTTGAAAGAGATCGAATCTGTTGTTGTAAGTCCATCAATACCTTATGACCATACAACTATTTTTGAATTAAAAAAAAAGGGAATTAAAGTAATTGGAGAAATTAATGTTGCATGGGAAATTTTAAAAGACACAAATTGGATAGGTATTACTGGCACTAATGGCAAGACTACTGTCACTCATCTACTAAGCCATATACTCTGTGATAGTGGATTATATGCTCCATTTGCAGGAAATATTGGTACACCTTTATGTAAGTATGCTCACTCCAAAAAACATGAAAAAATTGATTGGGTTGTAGCTGAATTAAGCAGTTATCAAATAGAAATATCTCCAGAAGTAGAACCTAATATTGGAATATGGACAACCTTCACAGAAGATCATCTTGAAAGACATAAAACACTTGAAAACTATTTCAAAATAAAAAAAAGCTTGTTAGAAAAATCTGATTTTAGAATTTATAATTATGACGATAAAAACCTAAGAAATCACTACAGTTCGCTATCAAGAGGGGTTTGGATAACAACTAGTTTCGATAAATCAAATTTTATTCATTGCGATTATTGGATAAATGAACAAGCGTACATTGTTGAGAGAGGGAAGAAATTATTCAAACTTGAACATTTTTCTTTAAAAGGAATGCATAATCTTCAAAATCTTTTATTGGTAACTGCAGCAGCAAGAAAAGTTGGATTATCTGGCAAGAAGATTAAAGATTCTTTATCTAATTACAAACAATTACCCCATAGGATGGAAACAATTTATAAAAATAATGATTTGGAAATCATTAATGATAGTAAAGCTACAAATTTTGACTCTTCTATTGCGGGAATAAGTTCAATTGAAGGTCAAATAATAATCATTGCTGGGGGTAGATTAAAAGGCAATGAATATAGTGAGTGGATAAAAGTTTTAAAGAAAAAAGTTAAATGTGTTTTCCTTTTTGGAGAAAGCTCAAAAGTCCTAAAAATGGCGCTTATTAATGAAGGATTTAAAAAAAATATTTTTGAATTTTCAGAACTTAAAGAGCTTTTAAATTTTGTTTTTCATTATTTACAAAATAATAGGGTTGGGACATTATTATTCTCACCTTCATGCTCTAGTTTTGATCAATTTAAAAATTATGAAGAGCGTGGAGATTATTTCAAGAAACTAATAAGTGAAAAATTAAAGGTTCATAAATCCATTTTTTGTTAAAGTATCTTTTCGTAATTTTCAGGTCGGTCATCACAACCGTTTACCCTCTAGCAAATATTCACTTAATTAGTTAGATTTTGACTATAAAATAGTCACTAGCAATGAGTGAATCTAACAATTTACCTCAAGCAATAAGTCATAAAAAATTAAGTTACTTGATGCTTAAGGCACAAAAAGATTCTTTTTTTTCTGATGAATTAGCAGAAATAGAAAGCCCTGAAAAAAGAGAATTTGAAGAGTTAATCAACAATTGGGAAGCTTCAACTAAGAAGTTAGTCAATGAGTTATCAAAAAGAAAAGAGAATTTACTAAAAGATAAATCACCAAATTCTCTAGTTGCACTTGGTGCTATGGAAGTTCACCTTAATATGGCTTTGCAAGCCTTAAATGCATTTAATAAAGGAGTTGATGGGTAAAATAACAGATAAATTATAAGGAAGGCATCGAAAATAAGAGAAAATCTAAGTTTTTTTCAGTATCTATAGAAACATCATCATAATAATTAACTTCAAAACCCAAGCCATCTCCAGATTCGAGAAATATATTTGAATTAGAGTCTTTACTTTTTAATAAAAGATTACCTTCTATTATTTGTATCCAATTATATTTATCGATGTTTAATGGCAATTTTTTTTCTTGAATTGGCTTATATTTACAACGCCATAAAGAGATACTTTGATTTAGAAAAAGCTTATTATTTTTACCGTCTTTGTAATTGAATATAAGATTGTCCCACAACTTTTCATTTAATGAAATTTGATCATATCGAGGTTTGATATTTTCTTTTTGAGGGTATATCCAAATCTGGAACAACTTACAGGTCTCATTTTCTTCATTCTTCTCGCTATGAGAGATTCCAGTGCCTGCAGACATAACTTGTACTTCATCTTTGTGAATTTTTCCAAGATTGTTTAACGAGTCTCTATGAGTTATTGCTCCTTTTGTTACGACAGTAATTATTTCCATATTTGCATGAGAATGTGTATTAAATCCTGCATTAGGAGAAATAATATCTTCGTTTATAACTCTAATTTTCCCAAAATTATCCCATTTTGGATCTCTATGCTCTGCGAAAGAAAATGAATGCATTGAATGCAGCCAATCTCTTCTTGATAAAAATCTATCATCAGATTTTCTTATTTTAATAATGTTAAAAACCATCAAAATTAATAGAATAAAAAAATTCTAAATAATTAGAAAAATATTTGTAAAATTTTTTGATAAATTATCCTAAAAAAAAGCAAATATTAAATTTAAAGATTTATTTTACTCTGAGCCTTATTAGCCTTTATCAATATTTTTTGTGCTTCGTCTCTTGTAAGGCATTTTTCTGCTTTTACATTTAAGTTTTTAAGTTTTTGCAGTTGCTTTGTGTTACTCATAATTTTAACCGATTCTTAACCTTACTTTAACATAAGTTTAAATTAATCGCCTCTTAAACCTTGGCATCAAATCGTTTTTACATCTTTGAGAATGGAATTATCAGAACAGTATAGAGGATGTATTGGATTATCTTTGATTGTTTTCTTAATTAAAAGCGGTCCAAGAGGATTATCAAAATTATTTTTCCTAATTGAGTTATATTGCATTATTTTTTTTGATATTCTTTTATTTCTATTTAGAAATTTACCTTTGTTACCCCAACCCAACCATAAATCACAATTTTTATTTTCAGACCAGTGTTTTAAGTTTTTATAAATATGATTATTGTTTAAATACCCCACAGGGTTTTTATGATTAAAAAGTTTTTCTGGTTTGCTTGAAATAAGAGCAAATAGATTTATTAATTTTACTTTGCCGTAATTATTGTTTTTCGAAATTTTGATTATCTTTTTTGTTGTGTTGTCCAAGAAAAATTCATCCGATAATGAGGGATTTAAACCAATAAAGATAATCTCTTTTTTAGATTTAGAAATCTTATAACTTAAACTCCATCTATATAGTTTGTTAGCGCTTATTAAACAATTTCTTTCATGAAATAAATTTTTCAACCTAAACCTATACCTCTAGCCATGAGAGTGGCAAACAAAGGTATTGTTGCAAAGCCCACTAATTCAGTAGTAATGATTAGTCTGAACCTCTTAACTAGATTTTCAGATATTTCAGGTAATTTATTCTTACTTAATGGAATGGCCCATAAGATATAGGTTGTCGTTGGATATAAAGAAAGTAATCCAACCAGAATGTAAAGAGAAACTTTTATCCAAAAAACAGGATTACCTGTATAAAAATCACCTCCTTGACCAAAATACTTAACACGCAAAATCCCAGTAACCAATATTGCAACTCCTGCCAAACCATAGACCACATCAGCAATTATCATTGAAATCGTCTCATTTCTATTAAGACCTACTTTGAGAGTCAATCTTTCAAATAAAAGAGAACCGAAACACAATATAATTCCTAAGTAATGAACATATGCTACTAATGCACTTTTGGCAATTTCACCTGTTAATAAAGTTCCTAATAACATTTTCTAGTCAAAATTTATATAAATACTAACCACCAAATAAAGAATTTGTTTATGAAATAGATTAAACAATAAAAAGCAAGTGATTGATTCTAGGAATCTAAAAAACTTTTTTGACCCTCTTCAAAAAAATCCTTTTTATTCCACACTTCGATTACATCTGGGAAATGTTTTTCCATACAATTATCACAAACCCCATGACTAAATCTAATATCACTAATTTTCGAAAGATATTTTTCTAAATGCATCCAATCACCCTCCTTATTTTTCACCTCTCTGCAATATGAACATACAGATAAAATCCCTTCCTGTTTATGCAAATTAGATAAAGCATCTAGCAAATTTAATGACTTTTTTCTAAGCTCTAAAAATGAAACTATTTGCTTGGATAATAATTCCATAATGTTAAATTGTTGTGTAGTTAGATTTCCTGGCTTTCTGTCTATTACACAAAGAGTTCCAAGCTTATTACCATCACTATTTCTAAGGGGAAAACCTGCATAAAAACGAATCTTTGGATCTCCAGTTACCAATGGATTATTTATAAATCTTTCGTCTTGGAGAGCATCATGAATAATTAATGGACTATTTTCTTTTATTGCATGTGTGCAAAAAGACCAATCTCTTCTAGTTTCTGATATTTGAAGTCCTATTTTGGATTTAAACCATTGTTTATCTTTATCTACCAAAGTCATTAAAGAAATAGGCACATTACAGGTTGTAGCAGCAATTTTTGTAATATCGTCATAACACGATTCTGGCTTGGTTCCCAAAATCCTATATTCTGCTAAAGCTTTTAATCTTCTTTCCTCTTCTTCTTTTTTTGATACAAGATTCTGCATTAATCTTCACCAATAATTAAAACTTTAAAATTAAAGTTTCTCTAAAAAACTTTTTCCGTTTAATACTTAATATAAAAAAGATAAACTTATTGAATTGTTACTTATTGATTTATTACTTATTAATTTATTATTGATTGATTTAATTTTGAGACTGCCATCCCAGCGATCCATCCACTTGTCCAACAATGTTGAAAATTAAATCCACCAGTGATCCCATCAACATCCAAAACTTCTCCAGAAAAAAATAACCCTGGACAAATTAAGCTCTCCATACTTTTAAAATTAACCTCATTAATTTTTACGCCTCCGGAAGTAACAAATTCCTCTCCGAATGGACCTTTGCTCGAAATTATATATTTATCCCTCATTAAAGTATTAATCATTTTCTCTCTTTCATACGCCAGTAAATCAGCCCACTTTTTCTCTTTATCAATACCTATTTTCTTTAATAAAAAAATCCATAATCTTTTTGTTAATAGTGGAACAGGTCTACTATTAATAAGATTCACCTTGCCTTTATTTAATCTTAAATAATTAACTTTTTCTTTTAACTCCTCATAACTTAAAGAAGACCATTTAATGATTAAATTAAATTTATATTTTTGGCTATAAAGTTCCCTTGCTGCAATTGATGAAAGTTTTAATACTGCTGGCCCACTAAACCCCCAATGCGTTATTAGTAAATCGCCTCTATTTTGAAAATTCTTATTGTTTAATTTAATTTCTATATCTATGCCCTTTATCGATACCCCACTACATTCATCCAAATTTGGTTCTTTTGTAGAAAAAGTAAAAAGGGATGGTACGGGTTTAACAATGGTGTGTCCAAGATTTTGAGCTAATTTATATCCACTTGGATTACCTCCAGTAGAAAGAATAATATTTTTTGCAGTTAACTTTGCTTTTTTAAGACTAAAAATATTGAATATATTATCTGGAGTTTTTGAAATTTCTTTTACAAAAAATTTTGTTAATATTTCTACGTCTTTTGATAAAGCACTTTTTCTCAAACAATCAATAACATCTGAAGAAGAATTAGATACTGGGAAAACTCTTAGATCTTCCTCAATTTTTAATTTTAATCCTTTTTTCTCAAACCAATCATATACATCTCCAGCAGCAAAACAATTAAATGATTCCAAGAGCTGAATTCCACCTCTGGGGTAATTCTCAACTAGTTCATTTGGTATCCATGTCGCATTAGTGACGTTACATCTTCCACCTCCACTAATCCTTACTTTCTCCATAAGTTTTGAAGTACCTTCTAGAATTATTATTCTTTTTACTCCATTTTCAGCAGCAGTTATTGCTGTCATAAAACCGGCTGCACCGCCTCCTACAACAGCTAAATCAAAAGGTTCCAAAAACTTATTATTTAATATGCTTCAATCTGATAATAGCAAGGAGTAAAAAAGAAAAATTATTCCAAAAACCATAAAAAAAATTAATAAAAAAAATTTAAAACTATGTAATAAATAGTTGCAATTTACTAATTTTTAAATTTCTAAAAAAATAAACGCAGTAGTTATTTTTATGCTTTAACTTAATTAAATGAGTCCAATATTTTCTTACGTTAAATATTCTGAGGCCAGTTTTCCTATGACTGGTCAATATACTGCTCTTCTTTTAATAACTTCTGCTATTTGGGTTCTACTTTGGTTTGGATATAGACAAAATAAGATAAATGATGAGATCAAGAAAAAAGAAAAAGAAGAAAGAATTAATAAGAAAGTTAAAAGAAGAAAGAAGTTAGAAAGTTTGTACCCTACTAATAAAAAAACTGTTTAAAGTAAATCTTAGAAAATATGAAAAAAAATAATTTCAAATCACTCATTCAGTACTCACCTGGGATTTTGATTCTTATTTATGTATTCTTTTTAGCATTTACTCAATTTATAAAATAAAATTTTTAAAAATTATTCGTTTTGATTGGAATCCTTTCTGCTTTTGGAGCTGCTACATCTTGGACTTATGCTTGCTTTATTTGGCGCGCTCAAACTCAAAAATATAAATCAATAGATATTAATTTAATAAAAAATATAATAGCTTTTTTAATTTTTATACCTGCTTTTATCAATCTAAGTTCTACAACTGCATTAAAAAACATATTTATACTACTAATTAGTGGAATAATAGGTATTGGTTTAGGTGATACTTTCTATTTAAAGTCATTAAAAACAATTGGCACAAGAAAAACTTTATCTATAGAAACTCTTTCTCCGTTAATGGCAGCTTTGTCAGGGGAATTTTTTATTAATGAAAACTTAACAACTAAATCATGGGTTGGAATAATTATAGTAACGATTTCGCTATTCATAATTCTCAGAAAAAGTAACGATTTTAAAGAGGAAAACTCCTCTTTCTCAGAAAAAAATAACTTTAAGATTTTTGCTTTTCCTTTTTTATCAGTTTTATGTGCTGTTCTTGGAGGTCTTTTATCAAGGATGGTTTTCCTTCAAAGCAATTTATCTCCTTTCCTTACAACTGAAATAAGATTATTAGGTGCAATAATTTTTTTGATTAGTCTAAAAGGATTTAAGATTAATTTTTTCTTAAAAAACATAGACAAAAAACAAAAAAAAAGATTTTTTATTTCAATACTTCTTGGAACAAATATAGGAATATTTCTGCAACAAGTTGTGTTTAAAACCCTTCCCATAGGAGTAGGATGGGCTTTATTAAGCACATCTCCAGTAATTTCCTTATTCTTTGCTAAGAATGAGGAAAAAGAAATTACAAAAAAAATAATATTTTTTACTTGTTTTTTATTTTTTGGCTTGACATTAATAATTCTTTAATCTCTAAGTTAATGTAAAAAATACTCATGTTAATAAAAATCAAATTAAATAAAATTACACTATAAACACTCAAAACAATGAAAACATTAAAGAAAAAAAGACTCGGCACTTTGCAAGTTTATGTTATTTTTTTAAGCTGCATTTATGCAGGCTTTATAGGTTATAAATCTCTACTAAATGTTTTATTTACTTGGAATTAATTAATTCTTTCTAATGATTTAATCAACTTACCTCCATCTTGGTCATCATCATCATTTGAAGCGAAAAATAAAAAAAATATTCCTAGAGAAGCTATAGATAGCGAAATTGATAATACTGAAAGCTCATCCATAAATTAGAAATTTTTTTATGATAAACGAAAAAAAATAAAAGACAGTAAAGAAATACACATTCTCGAAAATAAATATTTTTTTTATTTGTAAAATGAAAAAACACATCCGAACTATTTCGTGAAAGTTCTAATATCTTCCCCCTGTAGTGCAAGCGTAATAATTCGGTATGGAATAAAAAGTTGGCCTATTTGGGAATGTGAGCCAAGCAAATTTCAATGGAATTACGATGATAAGGAAATTTGCTTAATTATTGAAGGTCAAGCGAAAATAAGTACCCAAAACGGTGACATTTACGTGATTAAAGCTGGAGATCTAGTTGAGTTTCCTGCTGGACTTAACTGCGAATGGGAAATAACCAAAAGTATTAAAAAACATTATCGATTGGGTAGCTAAATTTAAGAAAAAAGATTTTTTCTTCTTTACTGTTAAGTCAATGTAGATAAAATATGGTTAATAAGTAATTTTCAAGAAGGAAACTAATATTATGCCTTTTACTGATCAAGAATATTTTGAAGTTATTGAAAAAAACGAAATAGTAAAAAAGGCCTTTGAAAATATTAAGCAAATTTGCATTGATTTACAAAAACAAACAAATTGTCCTGAAGAGGATCTAAAAGATTTTCTTGAATTTATTTCTAAACAATGGAATAAGTAATAATTAACAAGCCTTTTAAATACTAGATTTAAGATTACAATTTAGTTTTCAAACTGAACAAGTATTAATCTAATTCCTTTTTTGGTTTTGTATTGATACTGGAAGTTTCCTTAGCAGCAGAAACGAAGAAAAAGAAGCCTACAATTCCTGATATACCAAATATCGCAGCCAATGGATCAAAAGTGAAAGAAAACATAGAATTTATAAAATCAAAATAAATAATAGTTTTTGAATCAAAATTGTACAATTATTGTTAAGTATAAAAAATAACAATTGCGCGATTCATTATGTCATTATTAGTTTCTCAGTAGGTTCAAGAAAATTTTTTATTCAAATTGATTTTGAAGAATAAAAATATTAGTGCATTCCTAAGATCTATTCGTGCGAAAGAGAAAAGTTTTTAAGAAATATTTATAGAAATATTGAATAAAACACTACCCAGAGGATCCACAATTGTTGTTTCTTTAGATTAATATCGATTCATGACAGAATTTTATACAACTTCTTCCTCAGTAAGTCCTTTTACAGCGATATTGTGGTGCCTTTATCCAGTAGCTGTACTTGTAATTATTGAATTACTTCTAGGGGGTGGGTTTGATGATGATAATAATGACGATCAAGATGGTGGAATGCTAATACCTGCTTACTCTAGATCAGACGTTTGAATTTTCTAAATTAAAGACTCATAAAGGATTTAATTAAATTGGCTAACAACATTGATACAACTCATATTTCTCTAATTACACTTATCGTCCTTATGATTTCCTCTCTAACCTGGCTCGTCTTAAGAACCCTTAAAGAAGGTAGAAAAGCTTTAACAGAACTAAATAAGGATAGATCGTAATTATCTCAAAAATCATTTAAAAATATAGAATTTGCATTAAATTCATAAAACTTCTAGATTTATGAATTTTACTAAGCTAAAAAGATATATTCCTAAAATTTAAAAACTTTTCCTTCTCAAAGTTAGGGAAAAGCATAAAAAAACTTAAATAAATACTAAAATTTGTTTGATTGCTAATTTAAACAATTACCAATCTGTAGATAGCCCTTTTTTTTTGTAAGCCCTTCTTTGTTATTACTTTAATAAATAAACATGCATCTTAATTCTTTACTTTATATTTGTTCTATATTTTTATTCATTTATATAATGGCGCTGTTTTGGAGAGACTTGCCAAATCAAAAAAAGTAAATAAATAATTAATATTAATTTTGTTGCTTATCAAAATAAATTGAGTTATTAATTTAATATTGGATTTAATTTTTTTATATAAATGCTGAAAGAATCTTCAAATAACAATAACAATAACAAAAACATATTCTCAAATACTAACAGTATTGCAAACGAAAATATGATTTGCAAAGACGGATTCTGTTCATTACCAAATCAAGATGAGATTCCAAAACAAGATTCAAATGATATGAATTTATTTGATCCTATTTAGTAAATAAATAATATTTTGATAAATTGAAGATCAAATTGATAATGTTAGATTCTTTGAATTTTTAATTTATGTTTAATAACTTTTTAAACGCATATAAAGAGTTTTGGATTAAAGCTACAGACTTCAAAGGATCTACATCTCGATCGGACTGGTGGTTAGTTCAACTAGCGAATCTTATAATTTCTTTCCTAACTATCCCAATATTTTTAAAAACGTTTGGTTTCAATGCTTATGGAATAGTTTGTATAGTTCCTCAAATAGCTATTGATATAAGAAGAATTAGAGATGTTGGGAAAGATTGGAAGTGGATCTTTATTAATTTAATACCTATCTTCGGATGGATCTTGTGGTTCATCTGGTTAGGATTTGGTAAGACCAGTAATGGAGAAAATAAACTTATATAGAAATTAACTCTTTATTTTTTTTCTTTTTTTAAAATCTACAAATCTTATCTTGTTTCTTAACTCAATATGTTTTTCAAGAATTCTAAACACATGCATCTCGCATTCGGTTAATTTAAGAAACTGATCGAGTGTATCTTTATCTTCTTCATCAAATTCCTCGAATACTTCAGTAATAGCAATTCTATTTCTATAAATAAAATCCTCTGCAACATCCCGTGGATTCATGCCTGATTCGAAATTCTGAAAAGCTTCATAAGAATTTATTTCTCTCGTTAACCATTTGAACCATGGTTCATTTTTATTATGATTTTTATTTATGATTTTCTTCATGGAATTTTTTTTACTAGTTTAATCATTATTAGTTATTCATTTTTTGACAGCTGTACAATTACTTATTTTTAAAATTTAATTAAAGATAAATTCTATTTATTTTTAAACAATAACTAGCATAATAACCTATGAAACTTCAAAAAAATAAGTATTTATTTCCCATTTTTTTGTTTATGAGATAGCTATTATATTTCCGGAAAGTACATTTTCAATTCCATTTTATGACTTTCCTTCATCTCCAATTTTAATAATTGGTGCTCTTGGCATTGCAGTAGCAATAGGACTTTTTTTGTCTCTTACCAAAAATATTTCAATTTTCCTTTCAACAAAGAGCTTGCAGAAAAGAAAAAAGCCTTAATTAAGGAACAAAAAAAAATTAAATGAAAGATTAGAAAAAATAGGACAAGATTTAAAAAATTTATAAAAATTACACTTAATAGAGATAAGCTATTGATCTCGAATTCAAGACCTTAATTTTTTAAACAGGAATTTTGGTCTATAAGGAGTTATGGATAAAGATCATCTTATTGAGTTAATTTCTAATAGCCTTCTTTACGAGAGTAAAAATTCTGACTCTACAAGAAATCTTAGTGACTTTAAAAATTACTTAAAAAGATTAAATTTAGATCAATTAAGGACTATGTCTAAAGAATTTATTCTTTAGCATTATTTTTAAATTATTTTATTGTTTATTTAATAATCAATACTTTTTAAAAATTGTTACCATCTAAAAAACAATTGGAATATGCTTAAGATAAATCGAGGGGATTTTTTAATAAAGCCATTTCTAAAAAGAAATAATATTAGAGCTTACTATCAAATTATTTCTACCATCTTCCCAATAATTTCTATTTGGTTACTCATCTACCAAATAATAAATCAACCTTTTTCATTATTTATTAAAGGACTTCTATTGATACCTTTTATAGTTCTCCTAACCCTATTCTCTTCTCGAACATTCTCATTAATGCATGATTGTGGTCATAATTCTCTTTTTACAAAACGGAAATTAAATCGCTTTTTTGGATTTTTACTTGGCTTGGTTAATGGTATTCCCCAGAAGTCATGGTCAATCGATCATGCATTTCATCATAGAAATAATGGAAACTGGGAAATTTACAAAGGTCCTATAGATGTTTTAAGTCTTGATGACTATGAATCCCTTACAAAAAGAGAGCAAATATTTTATAAAGTAAGTCGAAACTGGATGATGCTTTTCCCTGGCGGTTTTTTTTACTTAGTTTTAAAACCTAGATTAGGACTTGTTATTATTATTTTCAATTTCACTAAAGATTTATTAAAAGAAACTTTTACCAAAATAAAAAACAGAGAAATTTCTCAACTTCTAGTTATTAATTCAAGAGTCAAACCACCTTTTTCTGATTATGGAGATAATTTCAGTGAACTATGTGAATTAATAATCAACAACATAGTAGTAATAATAGGGTGGATTTTTATGTGCAAATGGTTGGGGTTAGTTTTTTTCTTATCATTTTATTCCATTGTATTAACCTTATCAGCAGCAATTTTAATATGTGTTTTTTTCGTACAACATAACTATGAAAATACGTATGCTAAACATACAAAGAATTGGGATCTCATCGATGGAGCGATTTTAGGCAGTAGCAATTTAGATATCCCTAATTGGCTAAATTGGTTTTTAGCAGACATATCCTTCCACAGCATTCATCATCTATCTGAGAGAATACCAAATTACAACTTAAGAGCTTGTCATAAAGCAAACATTCATTTGCTCCAACAATCAAAGTTCTTAAAATTAAGCGATTTTTCAAACTGCTTCAAATATATTATTTGGGATAATAAAAATGAAAAATTAATTCCAATAAGATAATACTTAATTAAACCTTCTTCTCAATTTTCTTTTTAAAGGAATACTGCTATATGCATGTGTACCAATAGATGGAGGCAAGTCATTCTTTAAAGGATGCATAAAAGCGTTCGCCATACTCTCAAACATTGTAGAAAGCCAATTAATTACTGATTTCATTTAAAATCTAAAAGTGTACTTATTTATCATCTAACTAAATAACCGAAAAGTAAATCAGTCTTTATGCTGATTTTTTGGGAAGATTGCTTAATAAAAAAACATACTAAATAATAAAATTTGTTGTTTCCTTTATTTTTGAAAGAAGTTAATAAATAGCTTTTTAAAGGTAAACCAGTTGCAAAATAAATGTAGTAAATAATACTTATTTTTTCTAATTCACTTAATAAATCAAATTATTGAACATAATTTCGTGCTATATCTCTATTCCAAATAAATCTATTAATATTATGAATGATTCATTTGTTTCTTCCAACCAGAATACAGAAATAGATTCTATTAATTCATATTTTGAGTGTATTACTGAATGTAGTATTGTTGATGGTCATCAAGAATGTATTACTCGTTGTTTAGAAATTCATTTAAAGGGTGGAGATATAAATGAATAAAAAAAATCACCCGCAAAGAAAAACGACTTTAAAATGGAACTCTAATGGAGAGCTTTCTGAAATTGATATGTTAAGAATTTTAGAGAAGATTTCATCTCATGATCTCAATCAATGTGAATTGACCTGCGATTCTGATCAGGTTTAGAGATTCTGAATATAAAAACTTTTAATTAATAAATCAATAATTATTCAACAAAATTAATCATAACTATCTTAATAAAATGATTTCTGCAAAGCCCATATAAGAACAAGTTACATTTCAAAATCCATTCAATAATAATTTATTTATTACGCTGATTAAAAGACAGCCATTGCAATTTTCCTTCATATTAATAACTTATAGATATGAGATTTTTAAATAAGATTTAGACTATTTCTTCTTACTTTGAAAAAATTATAAATTAATTTTTAGAAGTAATATCTTTTTTGTGGAATGTTTTGGTAATATCCTTTTTTGTAATTTCAATTGGTTTTATTATCCCTGAATCGCCATGAGTTGGGCAATAATAGGTCATAAGCATCCATTTTTTTTCCTCATCCATAACGTCCCACCTCGCTTTAAAGAAAACTATTGCACAATTAAACAGGATGAAATATTAAAAATGAATGTTTTTAATCTTTTTTTCATTTTTTCTTAATAATTCAAAGATTTTTTGAAGCAATCATCACTAAATAGATATAAATACGCATGACTTTTAAAAAAAATCCTGCTATTTATTAATAAATTCAAAATTATTTCATGTCATTAGAATCTATATTGATGGTAGTAGCTCCAATCTGTCTTTTTACAGTAGGAGTTATAGTTTTACCAATTTTAGTAAAGCCTCGTAAACAATCAGGTCTTCCTAAAAAATATATACGTGGGCTTTAAATAAACTTTAAACAGGAACTAATTGAGGCGCTGTAAAAAACATATTGCATTAATAAATCACACAATTTCAATTAAACCAAAATTTTTCCACTCAATTAATATATTTTAAGATGAAATTTAGTTTTTTAAAATTCTATTGACAAAGATAAATGATACATTCTTTTAATAAGAAGATCCTGTAATGGATAATAGAGTATATAAATTGATTTTTATTTACAAAATTCTTACCTAACAAAAATTTGAGAAATATAAAATTTTCTGGCCTGAAAGGCAAAGCGCTTGTAATAGAAACAAAAGATATTCCAAGCATAAAAGAATTTAAGGATGTTATCCCAAAACATTATTTTAAGTGCGATACGAAAACTTCTTTAAGGTATCTTTTACAATCAGCTTTAATTCAATTTTTATTAGTTGCAATAGGGTTATCTATTCCATTTACTCCAAAAATGATCCCAATTTGGATCATATACTCACTAACATCAGGCACTACTGCGATGGGATTCTGGGTAATTGCCCATGAATGTGGACATGGAGCATTTTCAAAAAACAAAACTTTGGAGACCATAATTGGATATTTAATACATTCATTACTCCTGGTTCCTTATTTCTCTTGGCAACGTTCGCATGCAATTCATCATCGATTTACAAATAATGTAACCAATGGTGAAACGCATGTTCCTTTAGTCATTGATGGAAATGGAGTTACAGAAAAGGTTGGAGGAGATAAAGAATTGCATTTTTCAAATTCCATAGGTAAGAAAAATTACGGAATACTTCAACTTGTTTTACATTTAATATTTGGCTGGCCTGCTTATTTACTTACTGGTAGTACCGGAGGTATTAAATATGGAACTTCAAATCATTTTTGGCCAATAAAACCATTTTCCAAAGCATTATGGCCATCAATATGGACTAAGAAAGTTTGGATATCAGATGTTGGTGTAGTTTTAACGTTATTGGGTATCTTTTTATTTGTTTTTAAGTATGGATTATTTCCTGTCATTGCAATGTATATTGGTCCTTTATTAGTAGTAAATAGTTGGTTAGTAGTTTATACATGGCTTCATCATACAGATTCAGATGTCCCACATCTCTCAAACACTGGATTTTCATTTATGAGAGGTGCCTTTCTATCTATTGACAGACCGTACGGGAAAATCCTTAACTTTTTGCATCATAATATAGGTTCGAGCCATGTCGTTCATCATGTCTGTCCAACCATTCCTCATTATCAAGCTAAAAAAGCTACTGTTTTAATTAAAAAAGCCTTTAAAAAAGTATATCTTTTTAATCCTGACCCAATACCCAAAGCCCTCTGGAATATTGCTTGTAATTGCGTTGCTGTTAAGTCAGAGATAAAGGGAGGAAAAGGAGGAAGATATATATGGCAATCTTCATACATCAAAAAAAGATTAATAACTTAAAAAAATAAATCAGTTTATCACTTTAATTTACACAAATCTGAAAAGAATATAAAAGAATCAGTTCTATCCTATTTTTCATATTAAAAATACTTTACTGATTTAATAAACTATGAGTGGAGACAATTTGTATGGTAACCAGCCTATTAAATTTTATTCAGAGGAAATGACTCTAACAAAAGTAGAATTGTTAGAAAGGCAGCTTTGTCTAGGAGAAAAAGTTTCAAATTTAGATGAAAAGCATAAAGAGTGGAGTAGAAAACTCTCAAGTTGATAAATTAATAAAATACTTTTAAATTTACTTATTGATCTTTTAGTTTTTTTTAACTAGTAAACTTCCTATAAATTATTGAAAAATTATTTGCCGGCATATTAATAATTTCTTCTTGAAAAAAGTTATTTTTTTTACCTTCTTCACTAACTTCCTTAAGATCTCTAATCCCCCAAAGATCATTCTGCATTTTTAATGAATTATCAAATAGATAATTACTTCTACTTGTATGCTTATTATCAATTCTAAATGGTCCATACAATATCAAAAATTGTCCCTTTTTTAATAATTTTCCTGACTCCCTAAAGAGAGCAACAGTACAAGTCCATTCTGCTACATGAATCATATTAATAGAAACTATGCCTTGCAAAGAATGTACTACCTTCGGTGGAATTTCCCAAGGAATTTTTTCTACATCAAGTTCAAGAGGTTGGGGCATTTTCTTGCTTAAATTTTCATGCTCAATCCAAGAACTTATACTTTTTCTATGTACTATCTCAGGATCACTTGTTTGCCAAATCACTTCTGGGAAACGTTTTTGAAAAACTACGCCATGCTCTCCACTACCACTTCCTATTTCCAATATTGAACCATTTCTATTTATTATTTTGGATAGTACATCTCCAATAAAGGCTCTATTTCTTCTAGTAGCCCGAAAAAAAAGTCTATTTTCCAAAATGAAAATAATTAGAATATGCAGTAAGAATGATTATTCTGATATTCTCTTTATTTCACTTTTCTCAATTTAGGAGTCTTAAAGAATATTATCTTAAGGCTAAAAAATAGAATCGCAACTGTAAGAGCAGGTAAAATATAAAGTATTAAATCAGAATTAAACAGTGAAGGAATTCTTGCGAAAATTAAATGCATGTAATAAGTAGCAAATGACATTAGAATTTTTTCATCTGATTTATTATTAGCAAATATTTTAAATCTAAGAACTATTTTTTCTTAAAAATAAGAATTTTAAATTAAAAGAGTCAGCCTGTATCCCTACTAGCTGACTCTTCAAATATTTTAATTTAATTTAGTTTCAATTGAGGATTAAGTTCTATAAAACAATCTCTTAAGTATATTTTATATATCAAATTTAGAAAAAATCATATTGTTAATAACATATATATAGATACATATTTGTCGCACTATTGTTATTTTTTGCATTTAGTTTGCATTTAATTTGCATTTTCACCAATTATTCTTCACTTAAATCAATAAATATGTTATATTTGTTTACAAATTACACAAAAAAATGACTCCAGAAGCAGAACGTTTTAATGGCTGGGCAGCAATGTTAGGATTTGTTGCAGCAGTTGGCGCATATGTAACAACAGGCCAAATTATTCCAGGTTGGTTCTAATGAATAAAAACGAACCAAAGATTGTTGAAAAAGAAAAGATTGTAGCTGAAAAGCTCAACGGAAGATTTGCCATGCTAGGTTTCATAGCACTTATCGGAGCTTATTTAACCACAGGTCAAATTATTCCGGGTTTTATCTAACCAAAATAAAAAAATTCTTTTTTAGAACCAAAACTTTTTGGTTCTTTTTTTTTATATTTTTATCGTTATTTGATTCTCCCAAAAAATTGTAGTTTAAATATTCCTAAATCAAATAACGATATTAAACTAAAAGATCAGTCTAAAAACTCTACCGGGATAATGAATATAGAATTAGATTTGATTTATTGATAAGTGGTAAGTAACATGATTAACCTAAGTTTGGAAATACTTTTTTGGCTTATTTTATTAATTTATATTTGTGCAAGATTCACTCAAACTGAAAAAGGCTATAGGGAAAAACAATATTAGAATTTAAATTAACCAACTAAAATTAAATGAGGGTGCTGCAGATTTTATCCAGATTAAAAGGGTAAAGGCAAGAAAGATTAATTTTATTTTTTTCTTTTCAAAATTTAAATTAATCTAATAAATAATGCTAAATTAATTAAAATAATCGTAGAAATTAATGAGGGTAAAACTTGAACCTGATACAGCTTTTATTGGAAAAAAATTCGCATATATTTTTCTAGGGGTAATATTTGGTTTGAATGCAATAACTTTTGCATGGTTTTTTTTATTTTCTAATTTGAATTAAAAAAATATTATCAATAGAAATAACGTTAAATTGTTAGAAAATTTAGGTATAAATCATAAATAATGATATTTAATTCAAAAGCTATAATTTATAAGTTTAATAAAATTAATTATTAAAAAATTCCTGGTATGATCTGCCCAGTTGTTACGTAAGCGCCTAACATTGCAACAAAACCAATCATAGCCCATCTACCATTTACTTTTTCTGCATTTTGAGGATATCCATCATAGGATACTGATTCATCAATATAAGGTCTAGTTTCTGATGGGAACATATTTTGTCTTCCGCCTGATTCTGTTGTTACTCCTGTATTTGACATTTAAAAAAATATAATTGTTAACTAAAGTAACATAAATATTAACTTATGTAAACCAAAGCAGGAGAATATCTATTGATAAGCATTTATTGACCAGTATGTGACATTTTTGTTAAAAATAGATTTAAAAATTTTTCATTAATTTTTTTTCTCATGATCTACTTAGCGGGACGAGCCATAAGAATAAGCATTTATACTCACAATAAGTAATTTTACTTATTATTATGTATATAGCATTTAGGAAGTGCTTAGCTGGTTAACCTCAGAAAATCTGAATTTAACTAGGTCGTCATGAGCTTGCAGGTGGGATACTTGCAGGCTCTTTTAATTTTTTAAATAAGAAATAAATAACTTACTATATAATTTTTCATTATGAACCGCTAAATCATTAAACGAATGTCAAATATTTAATTTAATGCTAAATAGAAAATAGACTAAGCAAAGTGTATGTCTTTAGATTTTATTCTTATTCCTTCGTGTATTATTATTATCCTTTTTCTTTTCAATAGAGAAAATAAAATCTACAAAAGAAATCAAAAAGCTAAGTAATTTAATTAATTAAGAGAGTATTCAAAGAATGATTTAAAACTTTATTGATTATCACAACATAATAGATGCCAAAACTACTATTTTGGATTTAGATTTTTGAGCACATAAGAGAAATTTCAAGAGAATCTAGGCTAAATTTTTACCTAAAATTAATTTATCCCAATATAATCTTGAATTATTAATTTGCTCTAATTTTTGTTGGCAATGTATGCACTTACATTCTTTTAATAAAGTTTTATTTTTCATTAATTTCCTCTTTTTTTTTAAATATACAAATTCTTTATCTTTATGCAAGAGTTAATAAATTATTTTTTAATTACTTGGCAAAGAAATGACTATATAAGGTGGGACCTCTTAAGTAATAATTTTATATTGGTCTCCAAATCATTATTATTTTATAATGCAAGAAAGACAGCACAAAATCAAATAAATACCTTTTGAAACTTTCAAATCAATCACTTTTTAAAAAAACCATCAATAAAATAATTGCTCCATGGTATTCAATATCTTTAATTGATAGATGGTTATTGGGGCAAATAATACCACCTATGGTATTCGCAATTTCTGCTTTTACAGTTATTTCATTATCTGTTGGCGTAATGTTCGATCTTATAAGAAAAATAGTTGAATATGGTTTGCCTTTATTTTTAGCCTTAAAAGTTCTTTTTTTTAGTTTACCCAGCTTTTTAGTTTTATCATTCCCTATGGCAGTTTTGCTTTCGACATTATTAGCCTATGGAAAATTATCAAGCAATTCTGAATTATTAGCACTTAAATCATTGGGGATAAAAACTTCAAGAATCATTGCTCCAGCTATCGCTCTTTCAATATTTATGACGGGATTAACTTTTTACTTTAATGATAATTTAGTCCCTAAAAGTAATAAGTTAGCTGAGAAAACATTAAGATCAGGAATGGGAAGTTCTTTTAGCAGCGAAGCAGAAAAATATAATATTATGTTTGCAAGATATGGTTCTAGAATAGATGCATCTTCTAAGAAACCGACAAAAAGGAATAATCTCCTTACTCATATATTTTATGCTACATGGTTTAAAAACAACATCATGAATGGGGTTACTTTATTAGATTATTCTAGAGAAGATATTCAACAAATCCTAAAGGCAGACTCAGCAAAATTTGATAGGAAAAATTCTTCTTGGATATTTTACGAAGGAAGTATTGTATCAATTGCACCAAACGGACAAACTACGAATATTAAATTTAAAGAATATACATATCCTTTCGTAGAAGGGCCCTTGGAGTTAGCAAAAGTACCTAAAGATGCTAATGAGATGACTTTGAAGCAGGCTTTAAAAGCAGAAAAAATATACCAAAAAACTGGTAACCTCAAAGAGATAAGAAGAATTCAAGTCCGCATTCAAGAGAAATTCACTCTGCCTTTTGCATGCATAGTATTTGGTTTAATAGGAAGTAGCTTAGGATCAAAATCTAATTTGAGATCTTCGAAAAGTCAGGGATTTGGCTTAAGTGTGATTCTTATATTAATTTATTATGTAATGTCATTTGTATTCAGTTCATTTGGAGTAAAAGGTTTGTTAGCCCCAGTTATTGCTGCTTGGTTACCTGTTTTAATATCTTTGGGAGGTGGAATATATTTCTTGAGAAAATCAAGTTCTTTTTAGTCTTTTACATTTATAAATAGAAAATAAACATAATAAATTTATTATAAAAAGATAGGTCTAAAGTTTTTTTAGAACCTATCTATTCTTTTATAACCATACCAATCAGGATAATTAGTTTCCTCAACTAAATTATTTTCTAAAATTAATTCTATTTCCCAACTACCTATTTTTTTAATAAGTTGACAATCATCACAACTAATTAACATTTTTAGAGATGCAATATCATCTTTATGCTTTTTTCTACAACCATTCAGCAATTTAGATTTAGCTATATTTTTTGCCTCTAAGGAACTTGAAGCAACGAATAAACCAAATTCATGTTTTTCTTGCATTGAACTTGGATCATAACCTCCAATATTGACAAACCATAGATTTTTTTTGGGATTTATTTGATCAAGTGATTGCTTATTTTTCGTTTTATTTTTTTCAAAATTTTTCAAACATATCTTATAACCATCTATATATTCTATTTTTTTATAACTATCAATATGTAAACCATCAATTGATCCAAACCAATTCTTTCTTAAGACATTAAATGTATCTTCAATTTTTGAGCCCACTACCCACCTAACATCATGTAACTCAATATTAGCTTTATCCGCTCTTCCTCCAAGAACAACCAGAAAAAGATAATTTCTTTCAGATGTTTTCACTATAAAAAAAGAAATTTGTAATGTTTAAATCTTAAAGATTTATACTACTAATTTTTTTAAAAATTATGTATATAGTTTATTTAAACCAACCTTTTTTCTGTGATTTAACTTCCGGGGATGTCTTAATTTTTGGAACTTCGTCAACTCTACCCTTAATAATCATCAAAGGGACTAATGCCCATAGAGATAGAAATAATATCCAAAATAAATAAATGTTCATTGTTAAATGTCATGTAGAATTTATATTAAGGATCTTTTAATAAATTCTGTGGGTTTCTTTTTAAAGTTCTGATTTGAGTGTATAATCTGGCTATTTTTGCTTCTTTAAGGAATATTATTTAATAATATTTTTTGAAGTGGGCATTTAGATAATATTTTCTAATTTTGATTGGATATAATAAATAATTTGGTAATATCTGCACTCAACATGACCACTGCTTTGCATCAGAAGATGAAGAGCGCAAATATATAATGACATGTTAAAAACTTATTCGTGAATATCATTAATTTAAACTATTCTTTCTAAACATAATTTCCTAAATAACAGTTCATTTTACTTGAAATAAACATCTAAAATTTATAGCTGATAACCCTCAATAGGACATCAAAACTACATGAATTAATTTAATAGATTATTGACAATTTATGATGATTTATAAACATAATTTATAAAATTTACCAACAAAAATAATTATCTTTTTTTTTTTTAATATTATGTTTTTAGTGTACCTTTTACTAAATAGAATTTTGTCTTATTTTGCCCAACCCAACTTTATAATCTATGACGAATGGTTTGATGATGATTTAGAAAAAACCAATTTTGATATTAAAAATAAAAAAAAGGCGTACCAAATTTAATAAATAAGCTTTTTACTCTAAAACATAATTTTTTTGTTTTCAAAATTAATGCTTAATTTCTTTCCTTATAGATTTATATTCTGAATTAATGTCTCTAACAAATTCATCGAATTCTTATTTAGCGTTTTTATATTAATTAATAATTCTTTTAGTTTTCTCATAAAGCAATAATGTAAATGATATTGGATTTAAATACTCAATCCAATATCATGTCAAACAATAAACGCGGTTAGGCACAAAACTTATAGTTGTTAATTTTGGAATTTTTATATTGATCAATTATCTTATTCAATAAAGCTCCTTTAGTTTTCCTTTTAACCATTAAAGCAATATCTTTTGCATAAGTTTTAATTTTCCTTCATATATTTTACTTTTTCTACTCAATTTCTTGAAAGTATTTTTTTCAAGAGTATAACAGTAGTCAAAAAACTTGGTATTTTCTTTTTTGGAAGTATAAATAGTCATAAAAATAACTAAAAAGTATAAAAAAAATTAAAAATAATTTTTTAAACATTTTTAATTTAAGTTGAAATTACTATTGCATAAAATCAAAACAACTTAAGAAAAAAATAAGCTAATAAGTCTTTATTAAAAATCCATATATATAAATTTTATTTTTTTTCTCTTAATTCTGGGAAGCATTTAGTAATATGTATCAATTCATAAACCTCTCTACTATCGTATTTTTTGTTAGGGGTCCCACTCCCAACTTCTATTCCTTTTGCTTTCATCTTCTTTAATATCAATTCCTTTCTTTGCATACTAGACATAGATTTGAATTTTTTGATCCGTTCCTCTTTATTCATTAGATATTAATTAAATTGTATTTTGAAGGTAATATAAATTAGCGATTCATTAAGTAAGTAAGAAAACCAGTAAATGTAAGTAATTTAAATCCAATAAAAAAGGGCAAATATTTCTTGACCTTTTTGCCAAGGGGTAATATTTTTTTTAATGAATTAACTACAGTTTGCATCACAAATTTTATCTTAGGATATACTAACGAATTTTTCTTAAAATTATCACATTAACAATTTGTATATTTGAAATAGTACATCTAAACTAAAATGGAAACCTTTCTTATTTTTTATGAATGATCAAGAAACAATAATTTCATTATTAAATGAATTTGCCACTCCAAAAAAAATGGCTTCTTTTTTTCTTAACAATGCTACTAAAGATTTTTTATTCATAAGACCAAGTGGTAATCCTATAGATGCTAAAGGATTTAAAGAATTGATTTCTGGTGATATAGTTCAAGAAAAGGCAGAAATAACCAAAATTCACCGATTAGAATTTTTAAGTGAAAATATAATAATGTGCATTTTTACACTAGGTTCAAAATTTACTTATAAAGGTACAGCTAATGATGACTTACCAACAGTTACATCTATTTTTAAAAAAGTAAATAATGTTTGGAAAATTCACTGGATGCAAAGATCTACCGGAAATTCAGATTTATCTTTATGGGATTAGCAAAGTTAAAAGCCCGTTTAATGGTTCTAATACTTTTATATTGCTCTTTTGTTGGTTTATTTATTTTAGAAAATAAAATTCCTAAAAAAATACGAATGACTATTATCTTTTTTTGAAAAAATTACTTCTTTTTGCTAAATAATTTGAATTTAAAGTAAAAATATACACATTAGAAAGACTAGCACCTATATCTAAAAATAATTAAGCAATTAGTAAATTACTCATTTTTTTAGAGGTCGCAACAATTTTTTTGTAAAGTTCTTCAGAAATAGGTTTCATATCCTTTTAAAAACTGATTACAAATTAGTTATTTCTAAATTAATTTCTCGTTACGAAATATACGAATATATGAATTTTTAAATAGGCAAAAAATATCATCACAATAAGTTTTTCTTATAACGTATTAATAAATAATGAGTTCAAAAACCTAAATAAATGCCCTAACTTTTTTAAGAAAAAAATTAGAAAACTTATTTCAAGTAAATAGATCCTCTATACGTAAGCTTTATCACCTTTTCTTCTTGTTTTCTACAATATACGAATGACTTTCCATTGAAATACATGTTTACCATGATGCAGCTCCTAAACTTGCTCAAGTCCCCGTCCTATGGCTTGAGTCGTACTGCGTTCTATCAGATGGTAGAGCGGACGATTTTGTAGTATTCACTACAATCTATTTATAAAGTATTTATACTTAGATGTCAACAATTAATAGAAACTAAACTTGAATTTAAAATTAGATTCTGCTCTCATAAACTCCCTTAAAAGAATAAAAAACATATAACCACGAGTAACTCCAATAAAAACTGAAACAAATGCTAGAACTAAACAAATAGGGCAATGTGGGAATCCCATTATTTAGTTTCCAATATAAATTTTAATTCAGCCTCTGCATTGAGAATGTCAATTCTTCTTTTAAGTAGTTTAAAAAATTTAATTATTTTTTTCAAAATTAAAACTTTTTTAGGCATCAATAATAATATTATTCTAAGAATGAATATATCAATGAGCAAAAATACTGAATCCATTGATATAACTAAAGTTTTGTAGCATAATTATACAAAATCAACTCCATCATATGCTCAGATACTCTTGATCAATTAACCCAAAAAGGCTTTTTCAGAATCAAATATAATAATTTGTGATCTCGTTATTATGTAGTGCTATTTTTCTTTTGCCAAAAAAAATAGAGCAGGCTAAAGCCCCATACTCCTCGAGGATTTAGTCCGCTGCCTAAAGCCTTAGAATGCAAATTTTTCTAAATCAATATGCAACTATTCCACATGAGATAAATATCTTAATTGCTTAATAAATTTATTTTGTTTATTACTATTACAAAAATGATAATTTTATTTAAATTAGTTTTTTAATCTTCGTGGATTAAGCTTTAGTAAATTTATTTTACTTGTTACTAATAAGATCAGCCGAATCTCATTATGGAGGATCATTTTATCTTTAGAAGTTCCATCTAATTCAATCAAAAGTTTTTTTTAGGTTTAAATATTTAAATTCATAGCTTTCTGAACATTGAATAACTAATTTGAGTTAAGTTGGTTAATTATCTCTATTGCAAATAAAGATAAGGTTGTTAATCTTGCACTTAGAGAAGAAACTTAATTTCTTAAACTGATGCAATTTGATCATTTAAATTTCAACGAAGATGATGGCCTCATGTCAATAGAAGATTTAAGGGCTTTACGTCTTCAAAAAAAGAAAATTGAAAGTGATAAGAAAGCTAGGAAATATATTCTGGATATAAATCAAAGATATAGAAAAATGAGTACCCGCAAAAGTAATAACTTTTTAAGGAATATGAACCCTTTTAAAAAGGCCGCATAAATTATTAAACTTGATTTTGTTAATTTGTTTAACTTTGCAACTTTCAGAGTAAGATTTTAATGGTGTTTCTTTGGAAGAGTTTCACCAAGAGGGGTCAATTTTTGGCCCCTTCTTTACGGAGATATTTTTTAATTAAACTAGTTCTAAAATAAAAATAATGCTTTCTTAGAATGCAAAAGTGATTTAAACCTTTTGTTTAAAATTTCTATTACCACTTAATGAAAATCCTATATCTTCAACTAAAATCCTTTATTAAAAAAAAAAAGTTTTAGCATATGGACCATATACCTAAATTTATAGAATTTATTCAATAATTACAAATTTTTTCATTTGCGATTTTTAATGGCTTCACCCACAAATTGGTTGTTCTACAAAGAAATTGAAACTAAGATTTTATGGGTCAATATTTGTACCCAAAATTTAGAAGGAGTAGCAATTTCGATCAATAAATAGTGGAAGACAAGATATCCAGCATACAAAATTAAATTATTTTCTAAAAAAGAATTTGAGCTAGTAAAAATGGAAGCTGAGAAAAAGGAGCAATAAAATTATTCTTTGGTAAATATTGATGCTGAATATTTAATTTTTGCAGCTATTATAAAATCAATAAATTAAGGAACAAATGAACTCTACCTTTGCAAAAGTCTCAAATTTGAAAGTTAACAGGGCTTTTAAAATATCTATTACTCTAGCATCATCAACTTTCTTTTTGTATGCCTTGGGTCAAGCACCAATTTTTAAAAATATTCTTGCAGGTACCTTCTCTTGCTCTGGCTAAATAAAATACTATTTTTTTTAGAGAAGCTAAAAAGCTAAAATAGACTGTGATTGACAGTCGATCTAAACTTAGAGGGATAAACCCCTCTTTTTTAATGTTTAATAGATTTATTAATGAAAAGATAATGACTCTTCTTATTTCTCTTTTCAGCTGATGAATATTTCCCCGCACCTATTAATTGATGCTGTGATACTAAGCGCTGCACTTACGATAACTTTGGTATTGAGAGCAAAAGGTAATGCTGCTAGAAAAGAAAAAGAAAATAAATGATTAATAAAGAAGAAGAAAAAGAATTTAAAAAACCTAAATTAAATAGATTTTGGAACTTTCTTATTTATGGAAGTTCCATAGTTATAGCAGTTTTCTTAGTTTATTTATATTCTGCTTATGTCTTTATAAATAAATGACTTACATGTACGGCATAGCGATTACTTATGGGGTTGTGAGTATTTTATTGCTTGGTGGGTTTGCATACTTTACTTTTAAAATGAAACGCTAATTTTTATATCTTCTTCAATAAAGATTTCTTATATAAATTTTTTGATTTTTATAGAGAATATCAACAAGAAATTCCACCTAAGAAGATAGCTGAGATTTTAAGAAAATATGCAGATAGATTAGATGAATGATAGATACGTACAGACCTAAGAAGGTATTGAGAGAATAAAATTTCTAGCAAAATTTATACAAATTTATTTAAAGTTGGAATAAATTTTTTGAAGATATTTCCCTTGCAATAATTCAAATTTTGAGATTTTTTTTTGATCCTTAATCCGTACAATTTTGTTCCTCTAACCGCACATATAAAAATTGAAATTTACTATTCAAATGAATTAGAACATAGGTGTAGTCAAGGGTAAGTCTTATGGCACTAAATGACACATTTACTATCCAAGAAATTAATTTGGATAAAAAAGACCTTTCATTTGATAATAAACTCAAAAAAATTGAAGCTTATTGGAATAATGAATGTAAAGAACATCCGAGTAACAACCATTGCAAGATTTTTTGTGATTAAAAACTTTAACTTTTAGGTATTCTTACGCTTGATTTTTACATAATACCCGTACTAAAGAATAATCAGATAGAAAGGAGGCCAAGCAAATGACTAATTTAGGAATAGAAATTTTATTTTGGACAATTTTAATTTCTTATCTGGGATTAAGGTTTTCTCAAACTTGGAATGGATTCAAAAAACAGTATTAATTAGGAGAACACAAAATGAAACTACAAACTCAGTTCACGGTTCCAAACAAAAAATTAAAAGATCTTGATTATGTTAAAAAAGTAGATTTTTTAGAAGAAATTTTAAATAAAGAATGTATAGATTATCCAAATCAAGAAGATTGCCTGGTTTGTTGCAATTAAAAATCAAAAAATAGCTGTTTTTAAAAGTAAATAAATTTTTATTAGTATTTTTAAATTTTTAAAAGGGAGTTAGCACTATGGAATTAAGATTCTTCCCAATAAATATTTTTAGAGAGACTCCAAAAGTCACATTCTTCGATGCAGGCATAGATAGTTCTAATGGTTCTGATGTTGTGATCCATTCTGGGGAAGCTATATCTCCTCCAGACGATTTAAAAGATGAGCAATATTACGTTCATAATCATCAAATTGACCACAATTTAGTTATCACTGGAGAAAGGACATTTGTTTTAATAAATCCTTCTTGGAATGAACCTCATCATGTGATTTATTTAAATAGATCTATGGGAGCATTAGAAATTCCTATAGGAACTTATCACAGATCTATCTCAGGGAAAGAAGGTAGTATTGTTTTAAACCAACCCAAAAGAGATAAATTTTTTGATCCTTCTGAAGAATTTACCCCTCAAAAATTAGACAAAATTAATTTAATTAAGGCAAGAAAAAGTCCGCCTGTTTATTGGATTTACGAAAATAACAAAATCAAAAGAGTCTATTTTAATCCTCTAGAAAGAAAAGTTAAAACTCTTGTTTGAAATGAAAAAACATATATCTCCTAGTAATAATTTTAAAAACCTGAATTTAATTATTAATTCTGATACTTATAAATTGGCTCACGAAGATATTGGTTTACTTAGCCGAAATGAAATGCGTGGAGTCAGAATGCTTCTTGAAATTACTAAACCAGATTTAATCCTTGAAGAAAATAAAATTCTTTCAACAATAATTATTTTTGGAGGCGCAAGCATCATAGAAGAATCATATATAAAAAAGAGACTTGAAAATATAGAAGAGTTAATTAAAAAAAATCCTAAATCGATACTTTTAAAACGAAATTTAAATAGATTAGAAAATTTGCTTCTAATGAGTCATTACTATCAATCCGCTAGGGAGTTTTCTAAACTTGCTTCAATTAGTAATCAAAATAAAAACTGTAATTCTCACGTGATTGTGACAGGTGGGGGGCCTGGAATTATGGAAGCTGCTAATAGAGGTGCATTTGAAGCAAATTGTAAATCTATAGGGTTAAATATCAGTCTCCCTAATGAACAAATCCCAAATGCTTTTATAACGCCAGGTCTTTGCTTTAAGTTTAATTATTTTGCATTAAGAAAGATCCATTTTGTCATGCGATCAGTAGCTGCTGTATTTTTCCCTGGAGGTTTTGGAACACTAGATGAATTATTTGAATTATTGACACTTTGTCAAACAGGAATGAAAACTAAAATCCCAATCATACTTTTTGGTAGAGAGTATTGGAATAAGATAATTAACTTTGAATATTTAGCTGACCTTGGATTAATTGAAGATGATCACCTAAATCTTTTCGAATATGCAGACACCGCATCAGAAGCATGGGAAATAATCAAATCATCAAAAATCTCAGATTAAAAGTAAGCTAATTATTTTTAAATAACTTTTAATTACTTAATTTATAATTTGTTTTCACAGTTTTTATTATTGAATCTTGTGGTTCTTCACTTGGGAAACAATTAATAATTCTATATTTGCCTCCTTTTTTATCAGTCTCAACAACTGTAAATTCAACGTATTTACCAATTTCATCTCTTAAATCCTTGACTTCAGTATTTATTATCTCTTCTTTATCATTTTCGATGATACGAGATTTACCTCCGCAACTTAATAAAGCGTTCTCCTCAGTGAGAAAAAAATCTTTGTCATTACTGCAAGAAGATATGAAGGATAAAGAGACAATTATTAGAATAAAATTTTTCATAATCAACTTTTTTACTTTAACTACATTATTAATAAAGCCTATTAAATTTATAGTTAAATACCTACCAAATTAAAAATTTAATTAAATTAATAATATCTGTGCAATAAATAGGAATTTTATCAGAAAAAAATACCCGATGCATTTAGAAACTCTTTATAAATATTTTGCCAGTGTGTAATCCTTTGTTCAAGTCTATTAGGCGGACCAAGTTTAAAATTTTCCAGATAAGATTTATGAACTGATTCGACAATAACTTTATCTTCCCCAAGAAATTCCAATATACTTTTTTCCCAATTTTCTAAATCATTTTCACATAAAGAAGCAGAAGCTAATTTTATTTCAATAATACACTGATTAATATTTTTAGGAAGATAATTTATTAAAACAATCCCTTTGCCAGGCCAGATTATTAGATGGGTCCATGGGAGTAATCCAAAGGTATATAGATTTCCTTTACTCTTTAGAGGGGTAACAAGTACATTACAAAATTCACTGAAGAAATACCTGTATTTTTTAATTGGACCTTGTTCTTTATGTAGGGTATCTTTATGAGCTATTGCCACATGATAATCATCCAGTGTATTGTCATGAGCAATTTTCCAATTGCAATTTAAGGTATCAGAAAATTCAGAAAAAATACTGTAATTCATATCCCATTCATCATTACATTTTCTCCCAATAAGCTCAATTTGATCATCTATAGATATTGGTTTTTTGCTGAAATTAATCCAAATTAAAGGTCCATTTACTAAAGAGTTAACTTTCTCTAAAAAATAATCCTCTGTTTTTATTTTTGTTTCAAAATCATACTTTAATGGCAAGATTTTAAGTTTACCAAAACTATCAAAAGTCCAGCCATGGTAAGGACAAATAATACTTTTTGAAGGATTTAATTTTGTTTTTGGCAAACACAATTTTGACCCACGATGTGGGCATCTATTTTTAAAAACAGTTATTAAATTATTTTCTGAACGCGAGATTAATAATGATTGATTAAGGAATTTTTTTTCCAATATTTCGCCAGGTTTGATTTCTCCTATGAAAATCAATGGGTGCCAATAATTTTTTGAATAGTAATCTAATTCAAGTTCAAAAATTTTTTGATCGTTATAAAGCCAAGTAGGCAAAAAACTAGTTGACATTATTTATTTTTTTTGGAGGCCTCTTAAAAAATCAGATAACTCATATCTTAATTTTGCAAAATCCGAATCAAGTTTCAATTTATCTAAATCTTCTTTTTCTAGATCTACCCTAACTTCTTTTATGATTCTTCCAGGATTAGGTGCCAAAATACATATTTGCTGAGAGAGGGCTAATGCTTCTTCAATATCATGGGTTATAAGTAAAACTGTCAATGAAGTTTTTTTCCATAATTCATAGAGAAATTTCTGCATAGATTCTCTTATCTGCAAGTCCAAGGCTCCAAAAGGTTCATCTAAAAGTAGGATTTTGGGGTTAGTTGCTAGAGCTCTTGCTATCGCAATCCTTTGTTGCATTCCTCCAGATAATTCTTTTGGATACTTGTTTCCAGAATCCTGAAGGCCTACTACTTCTAATAAATAAGATGTTCTAAATTTTATTTCTTTCAATTTATAAGAATTTAAATTCATTCCAAATGCAATATTCTCAGATGCAGTGAGCCAAGGGAAAAGACTATATTTCTGAAAAACCATTCCTCTATCCAATCCTGGTCCACTAACTATTTTCCCATCAACTTTTACGTTCCCTTTAGATGGACTTTCAAGCCCAGCAATAATCCTCAATATAGTACTTTTACCTGATCCAGAGCTCCCAACAAGAGTTTTAAATTCGCCAGAGCTTATTGAAAAATTTATTCCCTCGATTGCCTTTTTTCTATTTGAACCTTCCCCAAAATATTTTGAAATATTATTAACATCTAATTTCATTTAAACAGCCCATTTACATGTACGTCTTAGTAGAAATCTAAAACTCATATCTAAAGCAAATCCAATTAATCCAAGAACTATTAATTCTGCAAATATTTGATCTGTACGAAAAAATCTTTGAGCTAGTTGAATCCTTTTACCTAAACCAACTTCTGCAGCAATTAACTCTGCAACAATAACTAAATTCCATGAAGTTGCAATATTAATTCTTAAAGTATCAATAATGCTAGGCAATGAATATCTGGCTATTACTCTGATCAATAAATCTTTTGTATTTCCTCCTAAAGTAAGCGTTGTTTCAATAAGTTCTTTGGGTACAAATTTTACTGAATCCATAACCATCAAAACATTAAAGTAAACGGTACCAATAAATATTAATGCGATTTTTGGAGCTTCTTCAATGCCTAAATAAATAATAAGCAAAGGAGAAAAAGCAGCTGCAGGCATATATCTAAGCATTGCAATTAATGGTTCACATAAAGCACAAAAAGAAGGGAAAGAACCCATTAAAATTCCTAAAGGAACTGAAAAAATTGTCGCAATAATAAAACCAGCAAATACTCTACCAGTACTTGCAAAGATATCTTCAAATAATATTCCACTTTCAGCCATATCTAAAAGAGAATAAAAGACCGCTAAAGGTGATGGTAAAAACATTTCACTCACAAGTTTTAATTGACACACTATTGTCCAAATTAAAAGTGGTAGCAAAAGTGAAGCTATTTGAAGAAATATTTTATTTAATTTTTTCGGTTCACTACCAAATGAAAAGAGGGATAAAAAATATTTATCCCTCTTCATTAATTTCGAACTAACCATTTTACTTTTTTTTTAATTAACTAATATTTTTGACAAACGAAGAGTCAAATAATTTACTCATATCTGGTTTTTCAGGAATAAATCCTACCTTAACCATAAAGTCTGCCATTTGTTTCGCTGCATAAGGCATATGTTTCATACCGAACCCATCACTAAAAGCTTCTAAATTTTCTTCCAAAGAGAAGAACCTAGTTCCACCCTTATATTGTTTGTATTCACGTGTTGGGATCCCAGCTCGCTTGGCCATAATCTTTTCAGATTTTCTTGGATTTTTTTCCATGAATTCTCTTACATCCCACCATGTTTTAACAATTTTTTGAACATCATCTGGTCTTTCAGAAATCAAATCTCCGCTTACAGCTAATAAATCAGGGATTGCACCGGGATATTCTTTTGAACTAGCAATAACTCTTGCTCCAGGCCTCTTCATTGCAGTTCCGGTAAATGGAGGGAATGC
>CACNQT010000002.1 GCA_902622705.1 uncultured Prochlorococcus sp.
AAATTGTCTATCAGACTCTCCCATTCTTATTTGTAATTGTAGATCACCCTGCTCTAATCTTTCTAAACTTTCATCTATTCTTTTGGGAATTCCTACAGCTTTGGATCCTATTTCACCTACTTGCCTTCCAAATTGGTTAATTAAATCGTTAGGAGTTTGATTATTAGAAGTCATAAGTTCTATTAAATAAGGCTTGGTAACTGATACAAGATTAAACCCTGGGTCAAGCATTCTGCCAACTCCTTCAAAAGTCGACAAAGCTCTCATTACAAATATTAAATCTACTGGTAGTTCAAATGGAGTTTCATAAACAAGTTCGTATAGATCTCCAGATAATTTTTCAATTATATTAGGACTAAATGGTGGAGTTAAAGCTTCTTTAAGCATTAACCTTACTAATCTTCTTACTGGTCCAATATCAATATCTTTTGAAATTAGGCCAGCTTTTTGAAGTTGACTTACTAGTGATGATGCGTCTCTTAAAGCAGCAGCCTTAACCATTGCACCTAGACTAGTTTGAAGATTATTTGAGATATTTCCCATCATTCCAAAATCATAAAAAATTAATTTACCAGTATTTGAAACTGCTAGATTCCCTGGATGAGGATCTGCATGAAAAAAACCGAAATTCACTAGTTGTTTTAGATAGCTGATAGCACCAATTTCTGCAATTTTTGGTAAATCTATTCCTTGGGTTTGTAATTTTTCTAAGTCGCTTATTTTTGTTCCTCCTAAGTAACTTAAACAAAGCACTTTTTCACTACTCATATCCCAAATTACTTCAGGCACTTCAACATTTTCATCATCAAGAAATTGTTGTCTAAACCTTGCTGCATATTGTGCTTCGCAATTGAAATCAAGTTCCTTCAAAAGAACTTTCTTGCACTCTTTAGCAATCTCAACCCAATTTCTTCCTCGACTCCAATTCTTATTTTTCTGCAACAATCCTGCTATTTGTTGCATTATGCCTAAATCAATAATAAATAATTCTTTTAAATTGGGCCTTTGAACTTTAAATACTACTTTTTTACCATCTTTCAGAGTCGCTCTATGAACCTGAGCTAGTGATGCTGATCCTACCGGTTCGGATATTATTTGATCTATTTCATCAGACTTTGATCCTAATTCTTTTCTGATAGTTTCTTCAACTTTCTCAAATGAAAAATTAGGAACTTGATCCTGTAATTTAGATAATTCTTGTATCCAGGTATTAGGAATTAAGTCAGGTCTCGCTGATAATAATTGTCCAATTTTAATAAATGCTGAACCAAGCTTAATTAATTGATTAGTAAACCATTTAGCTCGTTTAATTTGGATCCTACTTTTTTTACTGCTTTTAGTTTGGAAAATTGTAAATCTAATATTATCGATCCATAAATTTATTAAAAGCGAAATTAGGGTTATCCAAATAAGAAACCCCCTTTTAAATTTTTTTAAACGAAAATCAAGATTGTGATAACTCATTTAGTTTGATTATTTATTGTTTTATTTAATAGATCAATTTGCTTATTGATTCCTTCAATTTCATTTAAAGCTTTTTTTATTTTGGAATTGTTAAAAGTATCTGTGGGTTCATTATCTTTAATATTCTCTGATTTCTCCATCCTTGAGGCTTCCTCGATTATGGATTCTTTCAAATTATCAAATTCTTTTTTGAGGATTTCTGGAGCATCTTGAGCAATATTTGTTGCTTCTTCAATTTTTTCAACCAATATCTCGTTTAATTTTTCGGTTACTTTCTTAATAGCAGCTTTTAGAAGGTAATCAGAGTTGGTCATGAAAAATATAATGTTTCTATTACGATTAATTTACTAGACACAACCTAATAATAGATCAATACAGAACATTTCACGAAACTGGTCATTTTAATAATTTATTTTTTTATTTTTCCTATGTAAGTTTGTTTCTATATTATGCTTTTTTCTCTTTTTTCTTTTAACTTATATCTATAAACAGGTTAGGTATTCAAATTAAAGATATCTTCTAACCAAAAACTCATCTAATTAGCTACTAAAAGGAGTTTTATTACATTGGAAATCATCGAGTCAGATGTAGTTATTATCGGAGGAGGTCCGGCCGGGTGTACTTGCGCACTTTATACATCTCGTTCAAACTTAAAGACAGTAATTTTAGATAAAAACCCATCTGTCGGAGCCTTAGCAATAACTCATCAAATAGCTAATTATCCAGGTGTACCAGTTGATATAAGCGGGGAGAAATTACTTACTCTAATGAGAGATCAGGCTGTACAATACGGCTCAGATTATAGAAGAGCACAAGTCTTCGGAATAGACGCTAGTGGAGAATGGAAAATGGTTTATACACCTGAGGGTACTTTCAAGGCTAAAGCACTTGTGCTTGCAAGTGGAGCTATGGGGAGGCCTGCATCATTCAAGGGAGAAGCGGATTTTCTTGGCAAAGGAGTAAGTTATTGTGCTACATGTGATGGAGCTTTTTATAAAAATAGAGAAGTTGCCGTAGTTGGAGTGAATAAGGAGGCAATTGAAGAGGCAACTGTTCTTACTAAATTTGCGTCTACTGTGCATTGGATTACATCAAGTGATCCTAAATCAGATAATCAAGAAGCTATGGAATTGATGGATAATTCAAATATAAAACATTGGAGCAGAACAAGATTATTGGAAATATTGGGTGATGATATGGGTGTTAATGGAGTTGTTGTAAAAAATAAACAAGAAGATAATCCTATTAATTTAAATTTAGATGGAGTTTTTGTTTATATGAGTGGTTCAAAGCCAATTACCGATTTTTTAGGGGATCAAATTGCTTTAAAAGAGGACGGAGGAGTTATTGTGGATGACTTTATGTCTACAAACTCTGATGGAGTTTGGGCCATTGGAGATATAAGAAATACACCATTTAAGCAAGCCGTTGTTGCCGCATCTGATGGATGTATTGCAGCAATGTCAATTGATCGATATTTGAATAGTAGAAAAAATATAAGAGTAGATTGGATTCATTCTTAAAAAATTAAATATTATTTCTTTGATTTAGAGGGGTGTTGCTTCAGAAATATAAGCGACTCCTCCGTAATAACTTAAATCATCCCTAATGTTATCTCTCATTTTATCTATTAATTCTTGTTCACAAAAAACGATTACATGAGCATTCGATCCTAATCCTGTAAATTCCATGTCCTCGGTAACTACTCTTTCAGGACCTCTGCCTGTAGCATGTTTCATAACTGTATATCCAGGAACATTAGCTTTTTCTAAGGTTTTAATTATTGCATCTAGTTCTCTTTCACTAAATATTAAGTCTAATCTTTTCATTTTTATAAAGGAGATAGAGGGATAATGGTATTTACTAAACTCATATATATTGGAATACCAAGAACTATATTGAATGGGAATGTTAGACCTAGTGTAGTTGAAATGTAATAACTAGATTTAGCTTCTGGGACTGTCATCCGCATTGCGGCAGGGACTGCAAGATAGGAGGCGCTAGCACATAAAACCACAAATAAAAGTGAATTGCCAGGTCCTAAAGATAAAAATCTTGCAACCAATACACCTATAAAGGCATTAAATAAAGGCATGAAAATTGCAAAGCCAATTAAAAATGAACCTGCACTTTTCAATCTCGGCAATCTTTGAGCAGCCACTATACCCATGTCTAATAAGAAGAAGCATTCTGCTCCATAAAATAATTGTCCAGTAAATGGTTCCATTTTCGCAATGCCTGAAGGGTTACTGGAAGCAGTAAGAAATCCTACAATTAAGCTTGAAAGCAATAAATATACAGATCCATTTAAAAGTGATTCATGTAATATTGCGCTTAGATGCATTTTTCTTGAATTAGGTCTATTTTTGGGAGCTGCAATTTTTACAAGTAATAATCCAACTATTATTGCAGGGGACTCCATTAGAGCTAAGGCGCCAACCATAAATCCATCAAAATCTATTTTTTGACTTTCTAGAAAACTCTCTGCGGAAATAAATGTAACAGCACTTATTGAACCGTAAGCTGCTGCTATAGCTGCTGAATTAAAGACATCAAACTTAAATCTTAAAACTAAAAATCCAATTAGCGGAATTACTAGTGACATTAGTATCGCAGCACTTAAAGTGGGCAACACTTGATCATTAAAACCACTTTTCTGTATCTCTATACCTCCTTTGAACCCAATTGCTAAAAGCAGATATAAGGAGAAGAGTTTAGGTAATGGAGCTGGTATTTCTAAATCAGATTTAAAGAGTACTGATATTGCTCCAATCAAAAAGAAAAGAACTGGCGGGGCTAATACATTTTGCAGAATTGGATTTATTTCCATAGATTACTAGGCTAGTGCTTTTAGAGCGGTTTCTAAGGCTTCTTTTCTTGTTTCAATGATGCCTTCAACTCCAAACTTAGCTAATCTATCTTTTACTTTTTCATTGGCTCCAGCAACATATGCTTTCCTAGAGTTATTTTTTGCTTCTTGCATCATATCCTCTATTGCGAGAGTAGCTGTTACTCCAAGTCTTGGTACATCAGTGATATCTAATATCAAAATCTTGTAGTTTCTTACAAGCATCATTCTCTCAGAGATGCCTTTGGCTGCTCCAAAACTAAGTGGTCCTTTTAGTCTGAATAGCATTACTTCTCCTGAACATCTATCTAGAAGAGCTTTTTCATCTGCAGGCAATGAATTTTTAGCTTGATCATCTTTTGATAAAGGATTATCTTCATCCATACCTTCTAGTTGAGTTTCGGTTATTGAATCAATAGTGAGCATATTCGCTATAAATACACCGACTAAAACTGCCCAAATTAAATCCCAAAATACAGTCATTAGAAGTACCCCGTACATTACTACTGAAGTTTTTAAAGATAATTTGTGAGCCCTCCTCAAAAATCCCCAATCAATAATATCTAGTCCTACTTTTATAAGGATTCCTGCTAGCAAGGCAGTTGGTATTTGCTCAGCTAAAGGTCCCGCACCAACTAAAACTATCAACAATACAACTGAGTGAACCATGCCAGAGATGGGAGTTGAGCCTCCTGATTTAACATTTATGACAGTTCTCATTGTTGCTCCTGCTCCAGGTAAACCTGAAAAAAGACCTGCAACAGCATTTCCTATGCCTTGTCCAATAAGTTCTCTATCTGAATTATGTTTTGTTTGAGAAATATTGTCTGCTACAAGAGAGGTCAGTAAAGAGTCAATAGCCCCAAGTACTGCGAGAACTAATCCTGCCTTGAAAATAATTGGAAAATATTGATTAAAACTTGGGAAATTTAAAGATGGAACACCCCTTGGAATTTCTCCAATTCTATCAATAGCTCCATCTCCAAAAATTAAAATTGATATTGGAGTTACTATCAATAATGCCAATAAAGGAGAAGGAACCCATTGACTTATTTTTCTAGGAGTAAGAAATACTATACCTAGTGTCATTATTGCTACTCCAATAGCAGCACCATTGGGCTGAAAATTTGAAACTACAGTTGATAAAGATTCGACTACTCCACCACGAGTGCTAATTCCTAGTAATGGTCCAATCTGAAGTGCAATTATTATTACTCCGATACCAGACATAAATCCTGAAACAACAGAATATGGAACTAAAGTAATGTATTTTCCTAGTTTTAGAATCCCAAATAATATTTGCAGTAAGCCGCCAATTACTACAGCTGCCATAACTAAAGGTAAAATTTGTCCTGCAGAAAGATCTCGTGGAACTCCTACTGCTGCTAAGCCTGCTACTACGCCAGCAACAGTTACACTCATGGGTCCAGTTGGTCCACTAACTTGTGCAGGTGTCCCGCCGAATAATGCTGCTAAAAAACCAACTACTACTGCACCATATAGTCCATAAATTGCTCCGCCAGGTCCTAACGCAGCATTACCAAAAGCAAGAGCGAGAGGTAGTGCTACCACTGCGGCTGTGATCCCTCCAAGAATATCGCCTCTTACATTCTTGAGGTGAAATCCATTAATTATTTGCAAAGATTCTCTCCTTAAAATAAATACTTAACTAAAAGATATTATCTCTTTATGACGTAAATTTGTGAAAAATGGAGTTTGTGCAAAATATTTTTGTAACTTTTTTATTCTTCTTCAAGATAATTAAGTTAATTTTCCTGAACAAAAGGAGTCTCTGATTGATTTATGTGCGAGGCAAGCGATTAATCTATTAGATAATTATTTTAATTTTAATTATATTCAAATGAATTCGATTATTCGTCCTAGAAGATTAAGAAGAACTGAGGCAATTAGAGAAATGGTAAGAGAAAACCATCTAAAGGCTTCGGACTTTATCTATCCATTATTTATTCATGAAAAAGATTATAAAGAAGAAATTTCGGCAATGCCAGGAACATTTAGATGGGGTATGGATGGTTTAATAAAGGAGGTTACTAGGGCATGGGAATTGGGAATAAGGTGTGTGGTTCTTTTCCCAAAAATAAGCGATAGCTTAAAGACTGAAGATGGAGCAGAGTGTTTTAATGAAGACGGTTTAATTCCTAGAGCTATTCAAATATTAAAAAAAGAGATTCCAGAAATGGCCATAATGACAGATGTTGCGTTAGACCCGTATTCGTGTGATGGACATGATGGATTAGTTGATGAAACTGGAAAAATATTGAATGATGAAACTATTGAAATTTTAAAAAAACAGGCTTTAACACAAGCTAAAGCTGGAGCAGATTTTATCGGCCCTAGTGACATGATGGATGGGAGAGTTGGAGCAATTAGAACTGTGCTCGATAGTCAAGGATTTAGTGATGTAGGTATTATTAGTTATACAGCAAAATATTCATCTGCTTATTATGGTCCATTTAGAACTGCTTTAGATTCAGCTCCAAGAGAAAATAGTAAAAAAATAATTCCAGATAATAAGTCTACATATCAAATGGACCCTTCCAATTCAAAAGAGGCTTTAATTGAATCTGCATTGGATCAATATGAAGGAGCTGATATTTTGATGGTAAAACCAGGAATTTCATATTTAGATATTGTTTATAGACTAAGCACTTTTTCAAATAAACCTATAGCTGCATACAACGTTAGTGGAGAATATTCCATGGTAAAGTCTGCTGCGATGAAAAACTGGATTAATGAAAAAGATATTGTTTTAGAAACCTTGCTTAGTTTTAAAAGAGCAGGAGCAAAATTGATACTCACTTATCATGCTTGCGATGCATCTCGATGGTTGCAGGATACTTAAAAACTCATTATTAATAAAAATTTGTTTTATTCTTAAATAAATATTATTTTCACTGCTTTGTTTTGAAGTTTTCACAAGGAGTAAATAGAATTGGTCACCTCGCACTTAGAGTAGAGAATCTCGAAAGGGCCAAATCTTTTTATATTAAATTGGGGATGAATTTGGTTTGGGATGATAAAGATTGGTCATATTTAGAAGCTGGTAAAGGGAAAGATGGACTTGCATTGTTAGGTCCAAGCTATAAAGCTGCAGGACCGCACTTTGCTTTTCATTTTGAAAATAAAAAAGAAGTAGTTGATATTCAAAACGATTTAAAAAATTCTGGAGTAAAAGTTGGTCCTTTACATGAACATAGAGATGGAACAGCATCTTTTTACATGAAGGATACTGAAGGAAACTGGCTCGAGATGCTTTATGTACCTCCTGAAGGGATTCAATCGAATGTTTGATTCTTTTTTTTGTATGCAAGAGAAAAATCATTCTAAAAAATCATATTCAAAGAATTCATTAGAAGATGAATCTATAAGCCTTTTAGACTGGGATTCATTAAAAACGCATTTATCCTCATTCGCTTCTACAGAAATGGGTAAAAAAGCAATTTTAAATTTTGAAATTCCCTCGGAATACGATGTTTCTAAAAGACTTTTGAAAGAAACGGTTGAAATAACTGAGCTAGAAAATAATTTAGATAAATCAATTAGTTTTTCTGGTGTTTGCGATATTACTAGAAATATTGAGATTTGCTCAAAGGGAGGTGTGATTTTATCTTCTGACTTATTAGAAATTGCGAAAACAATTTCTGTAGCAAGAAATTTAAAAAAACTCTTATTAGATTTTGAAATAAGGCCTTTTATTTCATCATTCATAAATAATTTAATTGACCATAAAAATATTGAAACAATTTTAAAAAATGGTATTGAACCTAATGGCAGGATTTCAGATAATGCTAGTGGTGAATTATCTATTCTAAGAAAAGAATTATTATCTAAGAAACTGGAAAGAAAAATATTAGTTGATAAATTTATCCAAAAGAATTTTTCTTTTTTGCAAGACACTACTATTGGAGATCGATATGGTAGGCCAGTTTTAGCAGTAAAAATTAATTATGTAGATAAATTTAATGGCATAATTCATGACTCTTCATCTTCAGGAAATACAGTATATTTTGAACCTGATAATGTAGTAAATAAGGGTAATAAGATTGCTTCTTTAGAGGCAAGGATCACAGCAGAAGAATTTAAATTACTTCAGAAATGGTCTCAAGTTATTAGTGATAATTCAGAAAATCTTATTTTAATGGCGTCCATTTTATTGAGATTAGAAAATGCTTTTACACGTTCAAGATATTCGAAATGGATTGGAGGCAAAACTCCTACTTTTGAGAAAAATCCCATTATTTCCTTAATTGGTTTTTCTCATCCGTTATTGATTTGGGAACATAAGAAAAAAGGAGCTCCCCCCCCAGTGGCTGTTGATTTTCATATAAATAGAAATATTAAGGTTGTAGCTATTACAGGTCCAAATACTGGAGGTAAAACTGCAGCTTTAAAAGGTTTGGGTTTGTCGTTAATTATGGCTAGAGCTGGATTACTGATACCGTCAACTAATAATCCCATTATCCCTTTTTGTCCAAACATATATGTTGACATCGGAGATAGTCAATCATTAGAAGAAAATTTATCTACCTTCAGTGGACATATATCCCGCATAAAAGAGATTTTAGATTCACTTGATAATAGGAAAGGATTATCAGTTGTTTTGTTAGATGAGATTGGATCTGGTACAGATCCTCTTGAAGGTAGTGCTCTCGCGATGGCTTTATTAAAAGAATTTGCTAATAAATCTGATATCACTTTGGCAACTACTCATTATGGAGATATTAAGGCAATAAAATATAATGACTCCAGATTCGAAAACGTATCAGTTGCCTTTGATGAGGATTCTTTCAAGCCAAAATATATACTAAATTGGGGCATTCCTGGAAGAAGTAATGCCTTGTCCATTTCAAAGAGAATTGGTCTCGATGAAAGCATACTCAAAGAAGCTGCAAATTATCTAAAACCAAAAGAAGTTAATAATATTAATAGCATTATTAAAGGACTCGAGGAAGACAGGATTAAACAACAAAATTCTGCAGAGGCTGCAGCAGCACTTATCGCCAGGACTGAGATATTACATGATGAACTGAAGAGAAATTATGAATATCAAAAAATAAATGCTGAAAAAATCCTGGAAATTGAAAGGTCTAAATTATCAAAACATATTGTTTCCGCTAAAAAAGAGGTAATACATTTGATTAAAAAATTAAGGGATAGGAATGTTAATGGTGAGGATACGAGAATTATAGGAAAAAGATTAAAGGAAATTGAGACGGAACATTTAACCCAAAAAAAATTTGAAAAGTCAATATCATGGAATCCTAAGATAGGCGATTTTGTGAAAATTAAAAGTCTAAATAGTACAGGACAAATTGTAGATTTTGATAAAAAAGGTGGTTTTTACGAAGTTAAATGTGGTTCATTTAGGAGCACTTTATCTGTAAATGACTTTGAAGGTATTAATGGAGAAATACCTAATTTCAAAAGTTCAAAAATTGAGATTAAGTCTACAAGAGAAGATTTTTCTTTTTCTAAAATTAGAACGAGTAAAAATACAGTTGACGTAAGAGGGCTAAGAGTACACGAAGCTGAAATTATTCTTGAGGAGAAAATTAGAAAATTTCATGGACCGCTATGGATTGTTCATGGAATTGGAACAGGCAAATTAAAAAAAGGATTAAGAAAATGGTTATCTGGTTTAAATTATGTTGATAAGATTGAAGATGCTGCCAACAACGAGGGTGGAACTGGTTGCAGTATTGCGTGGATAAAATAAAATTTAAAATATCTAGATAACAATTTAATTAAATAAGTTTATTAAGTGCAATTTATTGATCAAGCAAACATTATTCTTAAAGCTGGAAAAGGTGGGAATGGAATAGTTTCTTTTAGAAGAGAAAAATTTGTTCCTGCTGGAGGACCTTCAGGAGGTAATGGTGGTAAAGGGGGTTCAATAATTTTGGTCGCTGATAATAATCTTCAAACATTATTAGATTTTAAATTTAAAAGAGAAATAATTGCTGAAGATGGATGCAAAGGAGGTCCTAATAAAAGATCTGGCGCTTCAGGTCAGGATACAATCCTTAAAGTTCCTTGTGGCACAGAAATTAGGGATACTAATACCGGCATTATTTTAGGAGACTTAACTAAAAATAAACAAAGCTTAACTATTGCTATTGGAGGAAGAGGTGGACATGGTAATGCTTACTATTTAAGTAATCAAAATAGAGCCCCAGAATCATTTACTGAAGGGAAGGATGGTGAGATATGGGAGATTCAATTAGAACTTAAACTCCTCGCAGAGGTTGGTATTATTGGACTTCCAAATGCAGGAAAAAGTACTTTAATTTCAGTTCTATCATCGGCTCATCCAAAAATAGCAAACTATCCTTTCACTACTTTAATACCTAACTTAGGTGTTGTAAGAAAAGCAGATGGGAATGGTTGCCTTTTTGCTGATATACCTGGATTAATATCAGGGGCAGCTGATGGGGTAGGTTTAGGGCATGATTTTTTAAGGCACATCCAAAGAACTAAGATACTTTTACACTTAATTGATTCAATTGCAGAAAATCCTATACATGATTTTGAGATAATTGAGCAGGAATTAAAAAAATATGGGAAAGGTCTTTTAGATAAAGAGAGGATAATAGTGTTAAATAAAATGGAACTGGTAGATAATGATTATTTAAAAATAATCACGAGAAATTTGGAAGATTTATCTAAAAAAAAAGTTTTAGTTATTTCTTCATCTTTAAAAAAAGGTTTATCCTCACTGCTTTCTGAAGTATGGAAAAAGATCTAACTCAAATAAAAAATTTTTTTTTATATAAATACACTTGATTTAATAATGAAAATTAGCCATAAATAAGATAATGCTTTAAAACAAAATATGAATTTCTACAGTTGCTTTGATCAACAAGGAAAAATAATAGCTAGATGTCAAACCATTCAAGAAATTGAGGTTTTGAAGAAAATGGGAAGACCGATTGTAGAAGTTAAGGAAATGAAAAATGAGGAGTCGGTGGTATGTTCGCTGACAGGTAGCCCATCAGATTTTAATATGGACTACTAAAGTAAATGTTTAAATAAAAAAAGGGCTTTTTAAGCCCTTTTTTTATGCGTTATCTAATGATTAAGGAAACTTAATCATCATAAACAAGACATTCTGGCTCATCTGGGTTGGCATCGCAGAATAATTCTAATGCGTTTGGATCATGTTTATCATCTGGATGATGATCCTTATACTCTTCGAGATCTTTTAGTTCTTCAGTTAGATGTCTGACCTTTGGAAGATTGCCCTCTGCTTTGGCAGATTCGATTTCCGATTGATCTTTTTGGATGTGTTCGTCAATGGATTTCATTTTAAGCTTTTCATACTTTAGTAGACATACACAACATAGTTAATTTCTAATGAAATTGCATCATCTATTAAATTAATAAGTGTTCATTACAACATTTATTTGGTCGAAGTTGATTTATATGTTCTTTAAGACTCGAGTCTAATTATTTCCTTTAGCGATGGTAAAACTGGTATTAGTTGATTTGGGTTTAAAGGGAATAAAGCTTTGTAGTAATCTTTTTTCCATTCATTGTCGAAGCATGTTTTATCTACATTGGATAATTTAAAAAATTTTAATCTCCACTCAATTATCTTCTCGAATTTTGATAGTTCTTGTTCAGTGCATTTGAAAAGTTTGCTATAAATCAATTCCCATCTTATCAGCGTTGGAAAAAGGTAAATATCTGCGTAAGTTAACTCATCTCCAAATATCCAGTCACCTTTATTTTTAAGTAGTAAATTTTCAACTTCATTTATAGCTTCAAAAAGATTTTGACTTGCTTTTTCGTAAGCTGACTGGTTTCTGGCGAAACCACATCTATATACGCCATCATTAATGCTATTGTTGATTAAATCTAAAAATTTTTGATTACAGTCTTTAATACTAAGTGTCTGGTATTTCGATTCACTTTTTATTGAATTAAGTAGTCTGATTATATGAGAACTTTCATTAGACAAAATATTTACTTCATCTTCTACAAAACTAATTAGAAGAGGTAATGTTGCTCTAAAAATTATCTTTTTATTAGCTTTTCTGTATAGGTCAGAAAGTCTCATACATCCCTTTATCTTTGTATTGAAAATCCATTCGCCATGCTCAATATCTGCTTTTAAAAAAACAACTTTAACTTTTTTATATAAATGTTTTATTTCGTGGACGAGTAAAGTTCTTTGACACCAGGGACAAGAATTCCCTACCAATAAAAAAATTTGTCCATTTTCATTATTAATGTCGTATTCATTATCAATTGTTATACCTATAGGCCTTTTATAATTACCATATAGATCTGATGGTGCGAAGCCATTCATTAATTGGGTCCAAAACCATAACCAGAATTTTTTGGAGGCCTTAATTAGGTATTTATTTTGCATTAAATTTAATTTTTAAAGAAAAAATGACTGTTCAAAGAATACTTATCATTTCAGGAACTCATGGGAATGAAATTAATCCAATTTGGGCTGTTAAGCAATTTAATAATGAGGAAAATAGTTTAAATCATGGTATTGAGTATGATTACATCATAGGGAATCCTGTTGCTTATGAAAAAGGGTGCAGATATATAGATGATGATTTAAATAGATCTTTTAAAGAAATTAAGAATCATGATCAAGACAAGAATATTTCCTATGAAATTAATAGAGCTAATTTTTTAGTCGATCAATTTGGAATCCATGGATCTAAGCCTTGTCAAATTGCTATCGATTTGCATACTACTACTGCAAATATGGGGACGAGTATTGTCATGTATGGAAGGAGAATTAAAGATTTTTGTTTAGCTGCATTACTGCAGAACAAATTTGGATTGCCGATTTATTTACACGAAAAAGATAAAGCTCAAACAGGCTTTCTTGTAGAAGCTTGGCCATGTGGTCTAGTTATTGAAATAGGAGCTGTAGCACAAAATTTTTATGATCCAAAAATCATAGATAGATTCTTGATAATAATTAGCTCCCTAAGGGAAGAGATAGATAAATTAAAAAACAACCTTATAGAACTTCCAAAGGAGTTAGTTGTTTACGTTCATCAAGGGAGTATAGATTATCCAAGAGATGAAAAAGGAGATATTGATGGCCTAATTCATCCTGAAAGAATAAACCAAGATTGGAAAATGATCAAAAAAGGAGATCCATTATTTCTTGATAGCAAAGGAATAATTAAGAAATATGATGGAGATCAGTTGATATGGCCGGTTTTTATTGGCGAAGTTGCTTATAAAGAAAAAAAAATTGCCATGAGCTACACAAAAAAAGAAGTGATTTGTTCCAAAAAACAATGGGTTCAAGAGTTTGAAAGTCTTTAAATTTAGAAATCAGAACAATAAATTTCTTAAATTTAATAAGGATTTTTTATTTAATAGATAAGTTCATCTAATATTTAATACTTTTATTTTTTTTTAAACTCTTAAACCCTAAAAACCTAAATTCTCTCGGTCCAATAAATAACAGCTCCAAAAGCCTCTAATTGCAGTCTTCTATACTTAGCTTCTCTTAAGGAAACCACCTCTTTCGATCTTTTCCCGTTGAGAAGCCATTCGATTATTACCAAGTTGAATCCTCAATAGCAAAGAAAATATTAAGACATGGAGGTTCCTATCTTATAACTTGCAAAAAATAACTTTACTTAAATAAAAAAAATTACACATTTTTAGCGAATTTGGTCTAAAATCTTCGGAGCGGAATTAATTCCGTTTTTATTTACACGTCTCACTTTAGAGACATACTATACGAACTCATGACAACTATTCAGCAGCAGCGTTCTTCGCTGTTAAAAGGTTGGCCACAGTTTTGTGAGTGGGTAACATCAACTAACAATAGAATTTATGTTGGTTGGTTCGGCGTCTTAATGATCCCATGCCTACTTACAGCAGCGGCTTGCTTCATCGTTGCATTCATCGCAGCACCACCAGTAGACATCGACGGAATTAGAGAGCCAGTTGCTGGTTCATTCCTATATGGAAACAACATCATCTCAGGTGCAGTTGTTCCTTCATCTAACGCTATTGGTCTACACTTCTACCCAATTTGGGAAGCAGCTACTGTAGATGAGTGGTTATACAACGGTGGTCCTTACCAGCTTGTAATTTTCCACTTCCTAATTGGTATTTCAGCATACATGGGAAGACAGTGGGAGCTTTCATACCGTTTAGGTATGCGTCCTTGGATCTGTGTTGCATACTCTGCACCAGTTTCAGCAGCTTTCGCAGTATTTCTTGTATACCCATTCGGTCAAGGTTCATTCTCTGACGGAATGCCTCTAGGTATCTCTGGAACATTCAACTTCATGTTTGTTTTCCAGGCAGAGCACAACATTCTTATGCACCCATTCCATATGGCTGGTGTTGCTGGTATGTTCGGAGGATCTTTATTCTCAGCTATGCACGGTTCACTTGTTACTTCATCTCTAATCAGAGAAACAACTGAGACAGAGTCTCAGAACTATGGTTACAAGTTCGGACAAGAAGAAGAAACATATAATATCGTTGCAGCTCATGGCTACTTCGGTCGTTTGATCTTCCAATATGCAAGTTTCAACAACAGCAGAAGTCTTCACTTCTTCCTAGCTGTATTCCCAGTTGTTTGTGTATGGTTAACTTCAATGGGTATCTGCACAATGGCATTCAACCTTAACGGATTCAACTTCAACCAGTCAGTTGTTGATGCAAACGGTAAGATTGTTCCTACATGGGGTGATGTTCTTAACAGAGCAAACCTAGGTATGGAAGTAATGCACGAGCGTAACGCTCACAACTTCCCACTTGATCTAGCAGCAGCTGAGTCTACAACAGTAGCTCTTTCAGCTCCAGCTATCGGTTAAGCTTAAAGTTCTTAAATTTACAAGCCCCCTTTTTGGGGGCTTTTTTTTGTCTATTTATATAGCTAGATAATTAATAAGTAAAAGTTATCAAAGATATAAGTTTCGCTCAGCACATTAAATAAGATATTCGACTATGATAACCAAGACGGAATTTTAAATCCGTTTTTACTTAAATGTCTCATATAGAGGCAATAACATAACGAACTCATGACAACTATTCAGCAGCAGCGTTCTTCGCTGTTAAAAGGTTGGCCACAGTTTTGTGAGTGGGTAACATCAACTAACAATAGAATTTATGTTGGTTGGTTCGGCGTCTTAATGATCCCATGCCTACTTACAGCAGCGGCTTGCTTCATCGTTGCATTCATCGCAGCACCACCAGTAGACATCGACGGAATTAGAGAGCCAGTTGCTGGTTCATTCCTATATGGAAACAACATCATCTCAGGTGCAGTTGTTCCTTCATCTAACGCTATTGGTCTACACTTCTACCCAATTTGGGAAGCAGCTACTGTAGATGAGTGGTTATACAACGGTGGTCCTTACCAGCTTGTAATTTTCCACTTCCTAATTGGTATTTCAGCATACATGGGAAGACAGTGGGAGCTTTCATACCGTTTAGGTATGCGTCCTTGGATCTGTGTTGCATACTCTGCACCAGTTTCAGCAGCTTTCGCAGTATTTCTTGTATACCCATTCGGTCAAGGTTCATTCTCTGACGGAATGCCTCTAGGTATCTCTGGAACATTCAACTTCATGTTTGTTTTCCAGGCAGAGCACAACATTCTTATGCACCCATTCCATATGGCTGGTGTTGCTGGTATGTTCGGAGGATCTTTATTCTCAGCTATGCACGGTTCACTTGTTACTTCATCTCTAATCAGAGAAACAACTGAGACAGAGTCTCAGAACTATGGTTACAAGTTCGGACAAGAAGAAGAAACATATAATATCGTTGCAGCTCATGGCTACTTCGGTCGTTTGATCTTCCAATATGCAAGTTTCAACAACAGCAGAAGTCTTCACTTCTTCCTAGCTGTATTCCCAGTTGTTTGTGTATGGTTAACTTCAATGGGTATCTGCACAATGGCATTCAACCTTAACGGATTCAACTTCAACCAGTCAGTTGTTGATGCAAACGGTAAGATTGTTCCTACATGGGGTGATGTTCTTAACAGAGCAAACCTAGGTATGGAAGTAATGCACGAGCGTAACGCTCACAACTTCCCACTTGATCTAGCAGCAGCTGAGTCTACAACAGTAGCTCTTTCAGCTCCAGCTATCGGTTAAGCTTAAAGTTCTTAAATTTACAAGCCCCCTTTTTGGGGGCTTTTTTTGTTTTATTTTCAATTGGTTTCATATAATATTTATATATAGATAAAACATTTGATATTTCTATGAGTAGTAGTTTTGGAAAAATTTTTCGCGTAAGTACTTTTGGAGAATCACATGGTGGTGCAGTAGGAGTTATCCTTGATGGATGTCCCCCGAAGTTAAAAATAGATGTAACGCTGATACAAAATGAATTAGATAGGCGTAGACCTGGACAAAGTGACATTACAACACCCCGAAATGAAGAAGATAAAATTGAAATATTAAGTGGGATAAAGGAAGGGTTAACACTTGGAACTCCAATAGCGATGTTGGTAAGAAACAAGGATCAAAGACCAGGAGATTATAATAATTTGGAGCAAGTATTTAGACCTTCTCATGCAGATGGTACATATCATCTGAAATATGGAATTCAGGCAAGTTCTGGTGGTGGAAGAGCCTCTGCAAGAGAAACAATTGGGAGAGTAGCGGCTGGTGCTATAGCAAAACAATTATTAAAACACTTCTGTAACACTGAAATACTATCTTGGGTAAAGCGTATACATAATATTGATTCTGATATTAATAAAGAAAAGATTTCTCTCAATAAAATAGATTCTAATATTGTTAGATGTCCTGATGAAAAGGTATCAGAGGAAATGATAGAGAGAATTAAGGAATTAAAGCGTCAAGGTGACTCTTGTGGAGGTGTTATTGAATGTCTTGTAAGAAATGTTCCGTCTGGTCTTGGGATGCCTGTTTTTAATAAGTTAGAAGCTGATTTAGCGAAAGCTTTGATGTCTTTGCCTGCCACGAAAGGCTTTGAAATAGGTTCAGGGTTCTCTGGAACTTTTTTAAAAGGAAGTGAACATAATGATGCTTTCATCAAGTCTGATGATATTAGTAAGTTAAGAACAACATCTAACAATTCAGGAGGTATACAGGGAGGAATAAGTAATGGCGAAAATATTGAGATGAAGATAGCTTTTAAACCTACAGCAACCATCGGGAAAGAACAGAAAACAGTGAATGCTGAAGGAAAAGAAGTATTGATGAAAGCAAAAGGGAGACATGATCCATGCGTTCTTCCGAGAGCGGTTCCCATGGTTGATGCTATGGTTGCTTTAGTACTTGCTGATCATTTGCTTCTGAATCATGCTCAATGTGGCATAGTGAATACTTATTAGTTTGTTAGATAAATTATATTTGTCCTTTATTTAATTAATTTAATAATTTTTGAGCCATTTATATATTTTTGGATCAAACTTTTTATTTTTGACACCTTTATCTCCAATTACGATTGCTTTATATCCTAAAGATTTATAAGTTTTTAAATCATTGATTGATAGTCCTCCAGCAGCAATGAAATCAATACTTTTATAGTTGAGTATATCTATCGAATTATCTTTACTATTTATTGGATAAATTTTGATAATATTGCAATTTTGATTTATCGCTTCCTCAAGATCTTTAAAGTTTTTAATTCCGGGAATTAACAAATAATTTTTTGACTTCGCATAATTAAAAAGGTCTGTATCCCAAAATTTCATCATAGAAAAATTTAATCCAATTTTTAATGAATCTTCTATTGATTGCTTATTAACTATGGAGGCAGAGCCTAAATTAATTTTTGGATATTTGAGTTTGATTTCAGATACAAAATCTAACCAATTATCATTTTTAGACCAACTTATTTCAATATTTTTTAATCCTAATTTTACAAGGCTTTCTAATTCTGTAAAAAATGAATCCCTAAAGGAAGTATTGGAATAAATATTATCTTCAGGTTTTATAAGTAAAAAAAAGGGTTCTTTTTTCATAAACTCTGAAAAAGAATCCTCTTTAATATGCATTAAAAATTTAAATTTTTAAGACTAGATGTAGTTTGCAACTTTAACTTCTGATCGATTAATCAAATCTTGAATGTCTTCAGTATCTATAGTTTCTCTCTCTATAAGCATTTGAGCCATTTCGTCAAGAACTGGTCTATTATCTGTTAAAACTTTTGTAGCTCTCTTATAAGCAATATCAACAAGCTCTGATACCTCTACATCAATAGTTGCTGCAGTGTCTTCGGAAAAGTCTCTTGTAGAGCTCATATCTCTTCCTAGAAACATTCCACCTTGAGATTGCCCTAAAGCAACTGGGCCAATTTTTTCACTCATGCCAAATTTAGTAATCATTTGTCTCGCCACATTAGCAACTTGCTGTAGATCATTTGAAGCTCCAGTGGTAACTTCTTCTTCTCCATAAACTATTTCTTCAGCAACTCTTCCACCAAGGGCCACAGCCATTTGATTTTGAAGGTAAGAACGTGAATAAAGACCAGATTCCATTCTTTCTTCACTTGGAGTAAAGAAGGTTAGACCTCCAGCTTGACCTCTAGGGATTATTGAGACTTTTGCTACAGGATCGTAGTCGGGCATTAGTGCTCCTACGAGGGCATGACCAGCTTCATGATAAGCAACTAATTCTTTTTTCTTATCACTAATTACTCTGTCCTTCTTTTCTGGTCCAGCCATAACTCTTTCAATAGCGTCACCTACTTCGTCATTACTTACCTTATCTAGATCTTTTCTAGCTGCTAATATTGCTGCTTCATTTAATAGATTGGCTAAATCGGCACCAGTAAATCCTGGAGTTCTTCTAGCAACTTTATCTAGATCAACATCTTTTGAAAGAGTTTTATCTTTAGCATGAACATTTAGTATTTGTAATCTTCCAGCGTAATCTGGCCTATCTACTGTCACCTGCCTATCGAATCTTCCAGGTCGCATTAAAGCAGAATCTAGGACATCAGGTCTATTAGTAGCAGCAACAATTATTATTCCAGAGTTACCTTCAAAACCATCCATTTCGGTAAGAAGTTGGTTTAAAGTTTGTTCTCTTTCATCATTACCTCCTCCCATACCCGCACCTCTTTGTCTTCCAACAGCATCAATTTCATCAATAAATACTATGCAGGGAGCATTCTTTTTGGCTTGTTCAAAAAGGTCTCTAACTCTGCTAGCTCCAACTCCAACAAACATCTCTACAAATTCTGAACCTGAAATTGAGAAAAAAGGTACACCTGCTTCTCCAGCTACTGCTTTTGCTAGCAATGTTTTTCCTGTACCAGGAGGACCAACAAGAAGAACCCCTTTCGGGATTTTTGCTCCGACGGCTGTAAATCTATCTGGGCTCTTAAGAAAATCTACAACTTCAGTGAGTTCTAATTTTGCACCTTCAACACCAGCAACATCCCCAAAGGTTACTTGTGTAGATGGTTCCATTTGAAGTCTGGCTTTGCTCTTGCCAAAACTCATGGCAGGGTTACCGCCTCCAGCATTCCCGCTTTGGGATCTTCTGAAAAGAAAAAATAGGCCTCCAATTAAAAGTACTGGAAAAATCAAGCTACTTATAGCTTGTTGCCATGGATTAGCTAGTTTTGTGGGAGTTACAGCAATGTCTACATTATTTTCAGTTAGGATTTTTAATAAATCTTTGTCTGGGGCTAGATTGACCTCAGATCTACTACCATCATTTTCAACAACTTGAGCTGTTGCATTGTCTGGAGATATTAATACTCTACTAATTTCTTTATCTTGAACTGCTTCTATAAAATCACTATACCTTAAGGTCTTTGTAGCGTTTTCTGTACTAGGTTTATCAAATACAGAAGTTCCAATGAAAATTACAGTAATAACAGCTAGAACATAAAGTCCTACGTTTCTCCAGCGTTTGTTCACGATAAATAATCTTTAATATTTATATGATACTAATAATAAAACATTATTAAGAGCTCCTTAGAACATCTACTACACTTTTGAATGCAAACCATTCAGGAATTGGTTCGCCACTTCTCAATTTCTTTCTAAATTCAGTACCACTGAGTTTCATAATTTCAAAATTAAATTCTTTAGCTTCTTCAGCTGTAATATATCCTTTTTCCTTCGTATAAACTAAATTTTTTGAAGGAACAGTCTTCATCATCAATTCGTCTGCGCATTTTTTCGCAAAATTCTGAGCGTCATATGGGCCATAAAAATCTTCACCAGTTGCTGATGACTTACAGCCAGCCATATCTCTACCGATAATAAAATGGGTGCAGCCATAATTTCTCCTGATTATCATATGTTGAAGAGCTTCTCTTGGCCCTGCCATATGCATTGAATAAGGTAAAAAAGCCCATTTTATTCTTTCATCAGATATTTCCTGTTCTAATTCTTTATACGTTAAATATCTAACTTTCCCAGGGATATCATCTTGTTGAGTTGGCCCACAAGTTGGATGAACTAAAACAACTGAGTTAGAGGACACATTTTCTGAGAGTAAAGCATTAGTAAATAATTCATAGTGTGCTCTATGAATTGGATTTCTGCATTGAAATGCAACTACATCATGATTTGATGGCAGTGTAGATCTAACTTCTTCTGGGGTTTTGCAGGGGAATTCTCTAATTGGTAGTTCGAAACCATAAACTTTTCCTCCTATATAAAATCTCCCTCTCTCATTAAAAATCATCTTAACAGCAGGATGATCTAAAGAATTAGTACCATAACAAAGTTCAGCTTCTAAGGATTTATCAGGTTCCCATTTAGAGCTAACTTCTAAAACTGCTATTTTTTGTTTTTTATAAGTAAGCAATATTGTATCTCCAGCGTTTACTTTTTCATTATTTGAATCAAATACAATAGGCAAGCCAAAAAGCAACCCGTTTGTATCTCTATTATTTTTAATTACAGAATTGTAGTTATTTTCATCCATAAAACCTTCCAATGGAGAAAAAGCTCCAACCATTAAAAGTTCTACATCGCATGCATTTCTCTCGCTGCATTCAAACTCATAAGTAGCTTTAGTGATAAGATCATTTTTAAGGTTTTTATCTTTGATAATTAAATTTTTTAGTTTTCCTCCATAAGGCGGTATTAGTCCATTGGTATCTGTTTTAGTTTTTTGTTGTAATTCCATTTTTAAATTGATAAAGAAAAATTTTGAAAAAAAAAGAGGGGTTTAACCCCCTTTTTCTCTTAAGTAGGATTTATGCCTTTCTTCCGTAAAGCTCCCCAATTATTTTTACATCAAGTGGATCCTTTGAACCCATATCAGTATCTGAAGGTTGGATAGCTTCAAAAGTACCAGCAAATTCGTCTGTGTCAGAATCTACATTGTTGATTGAAAGAGTAATAACGCCAGTACCGTTAACATCAACTTTAATATTTTCTTTTGCAAGTTCTTCATCATCTCCTCCTAATGCAACTAAACCTTGAGCGTATTCAACACCAGTATTTTTAGCTCTTGCCTTAGGATCTAGAAAATCACCAGTTCTGTAGTTAGGTGTAAATGTTGAACCACTTACCTCAGTCCCTGGCTCAATAGATGAAGGTAAATCAGCTGTAAGATCTTTTGCTGAGAATGCAAATGGCACTTCTAAACCACCAGGAGTTAATACAGTAATAAGTTGAAAATCAATACCACCTTTTTCGGTGAAAGTTCCTGAATCTATATCTCCATAAACTTCTGTAACTGTTGTGTTATTTCTAGGACTAATAATTTTTGTAGAAACAAATTCTGCAGCTTTTCGTTTTGTCCCTGGCACTTTTACATAAACTTCTGTTGGATGCATGCATATTCCTTTAAGGCTATCTCCATTCCCTAGAGATATTGATCCGACAAGAGATGAGTCTAGTGTAGGGCAATCATTAGCTTTTCCTGTGTTAACAACATCTGTGAATTGCGCATTTCCTCTTTCAGAAAAAGCAAATGTTTTAACAGGTACGAAAGCAAAAGTTATACAAATTGAAATAACAAAAGCTAAGAAAGAACGAATTCTCATAATTAAATTTGCAGTAAAGTTCTGTGACGATAGATTAAAGGTCATCTAAATAGTTCAGTACGGATATTACAAGGGAAAGGACCATAAAAGATAGGACTTTTAAATCCTCGAAACAACCCGTAGCTTTTCAGATTTTAAAAAACTGGAATTATTTTAAGCTATCACATTATTTTTAATGATTAAGATTACAAAAAAATACAAATTAAAAAAATATTTTTTATTTTTTTAATGAAATAATTTGCGTTATTAATTTATTCGCTAAATCAATTTTTGATGTTTTGTTAATGTAGTGTTCCATATTGTTCGTATCGAATAGCCAACCTTCATTTTGTGCTAAAAAGCCAAATCCTTGGCCTTCAAGATCAATTGGATTTGCGAATAGATAATCACAACCCTTTTGGATAATCTTTTCTTTAATTATTAATCGTGCTTCTTCGATAGATCCAGTAAAAGCACAAAAACCTACAAAAACTTGGTTATCTTTTTTTGATTTACTAATTGTTTTTAAAATATCTGGGACTAGCTCAAAGTTTTTATTCAAATAATCATTAATTTTATTTTTTGGAATTTTAGCTGAAGTATCTGAGGTTATCTTGAAATCAGATACTGCTGCATTCATGAAAAAATAATCACAATTTGATACTTCATTATTAAGTGCCCTAATTAAATCAACACTAGTTTCAATTTCATATCTTTTTATTCCATCAGTAAGATTCTTATCGATTTTCAGAGGCCCATGGACATATTTTACTTGTGCTCCTCTGAACCTCGCTACTTGGGAAAGAAGTAGGCCCATAGCTCCAGAACTTTTGTTAGTAATATGTCTTGCGGCGTCAATTTTCTCTGTGGTGCACCCTCCAGTTATTAAAATTTCTTTATTAAGTAAATCTTTGCGATATTCATTTTGTTTGTGTGAAGCTATAAATTCAAGAGCTAATTGAATTAGATCATTTGGAGGTATCTTTCCGATGCCAATAGCATCACACGCTAAGAGGCCTTCACTTGGTTGCAAAGACAAAACATTTTCATAAATCTGTAAATGCTCATAATTTTTTTGGACAGCTTTATTCAGCCACATTTGTGTATTCATTGCTGGTGCAACAATAATTGGCTTTATATTTGCTATTAAGATGCTTGGAATCAATCCCTCTGCATTTCCAGTTACCCATTTTGCTAATGTTGTCGCTGTTAAAGGCGCAATGATTAAAATATCAGCCCAATTATTTAGTTCTATGTGAAGAGGTGTTGATTGACTATTTGACCATTGATCATTTTCTAAAATGCAAGGGTTTTTACTTAGGATAGAGAGAGAAAGCGGCTTTATTAATTTTTCTGCATTTTTAGATAAAACGCACCTTATCTCATAATTTTCTTTCGCTAATTGGCTAACTAATAAAGGAATTTTTACAGCTGCAATACTTCCCGTCACTAGTACAAGAACCTTTATTGTGGACTGAGTACGGTTAGTTTTCATCGAAAGGTTCCTGATCGAGGAGATAGGTATAGTTAGTTGTTAATTCTGGCCTGTTGATAGCTAGGGCTCTAAGTAAGTGCCAGTCTTTTAAGCCATCAAATGGTGTTATATATTCATCTTCTTCAAGCCTTTTTGCGAGTTGAAGGGTCATTTCTTCATCAAAAGAATTTACTAGTTCCTCACTTATTTTATTTTCAGAAATAAATTCCATATTGAATAAAGCCAATACATCCTAATAATAGAGCCTCAAGTAATTATTTAAAATTTAAAGTATAAACTTCATATTTCCAAAGATACATAATTTTCTAAAGGCTTTATCTTTTGAAGTATTATTGGGCAATTTATCTTCATTTTCAGTCATAGATAAGCAAACTCTCTTTATCAAAAATATTCTTTCTTAAAATGTTTTTATCAACAATTTAATCATGTCTCAAACCAAGAGAGAGCAAGTCATTAGTCATTTACGCTATTTAAGGCAAGAACTAAGAGAAATGCATTTAGATGTAAATCAAGATGGTCTCTTCCCTGAACCAGGCGAGCTAAGAGGAATGATGGCTCAGATGGAAGCTTTACTTGAATTAGTAGAGGGAAACACTAGAATTCAATCAAACTCTGAAGCGGCTTAGTTGAAATCAAAATGGTTTTTAGACCTCAAAAAACAAATTTTCAACTAAAGATTGTAGAAAATATTCAAACAATAAGTATTTGGGCTAATAATCCATGGCGAAGATATTCAATAACCTTAATTATCGTTTTAATTGGTTACTTTTTAGGAAGTTCTCTTGGTATGGTAAGTGCCGTTGTGGAACTCATGGATCCAGTAGCGGCCTTTCTATCAGTTGTTTTTATTGAGATTTTGATAGTTCTTAGGAGAAATTTTCGATTTGAAAAGAAAAAGAAATTTTTAGTACTTTTATTAGATTCTTTAAGATTAGGATTATTTTATGGATTTTTTACTGAAAGTCTCAAGTTACTTTAGATTTATTTTTATGTTTCTGTAATAAGTACAGTAGAGCCATTCTTATTGGGATACCATTTGCAACCTGTTTATTAATTAAGCAATTAGGATATTCATCTACTACTTTACTACTGATTTCAATATCTCTATTAATAGGTCCAGGATGAAGAATTGGAATTTCCTTATTACTTAAAGATAATTTCTCAGGGGTTAAACCATAATCCAAACTATATGAATCAATGCTGCTTAGTAAATTCTCCATCATTCTCTCTTTCTGGAGTCTTAAAACAATAATTGCATCTGCAATTTTTATTGACTCCTCCAATGATCTAGAAATTTTTATGGAGCCTCTTGATATGACAGGATCTTTTTCTTGATTTGGTGCAGGAGTTTTTAAAAAATTGATAAATTCATCGGGTATTAATGTCTTAGGACCGCATAAGATTATGTCTGCGCCAAATGCACTTAAAGCCCAAAGATTTGATCTTGCAACTCTTGAATGATTAACGTCTCCAATTATTAAAATTTTTTTGGAATTTAAAATCTCTGGACTCAGTGATTTTTTGGAAAAGAATTTAATTAATGTATAAATGTCAAGTAATCCTTGACTAGGGTGACTATGTAATCCATCTCCCGCATTAAGGACAGAAGTATTGGAATTAATAGCATCAAGTTTTTTTGCTATTTCAAAGGTTATATAACTCGATGAATGTCTAATAACTAATGTATCTGCACCCATTGCGGAATAAGTGATTGCTGTATCAATGATTGTTTCGCCCTTCGTTAAAGAACTAGATGATGGTGCAAACGTTTGTACATCCGCAGATAGCCTTTTTGCTGCAAGTTCAAAGCTATTTTTTGTTCTTGTACTAGCTTCAAAAAATAAAGAAGTCACCAAAGTTCCTTGTAAGGCCGGTATTTTTTTCGTTCCTGCATTCTTTAGTGCATCAAATCTATTAGCCAATTCAAATACTGACTTATAATCTTGAATTGAAAAATTAGCGAGTGAGTGGATATGTTTATGAGGCCAAATTTGCATTGCGCTTAAAAAGATAAATGATTATTTGAATTTAGGTTTTCTGTCACCTTTTAATCTTTTACTTACACTCCTACTATTTTTGAGATACCAACGCCATTTTATATTTTTTGCCTTGGATATGCCAATTCTAGTAGTTTGAATAAGATCTTTTTTTTCTAGAATTGAATTTCTTTGAGAAATCCATAATGAATTGTTATTAAAAACTTCAAGTGAGTTGAATGAAATGTCTATACCGAATGTCTTAGTAACTAGGCCAGGTCCAGAAGCTAATCTTTCATTCTCTTGAGCGATAAATACTGCCCTTATTAATACACCACTCGCAAAATTTTCTTTATCAGTAACTATATTTAAACAATGGTGAATGCCATAAGTTTTATAGATATAAAATGTTCCAGGTTTGCCAAATAATGATTTATTTGATTTAGTTTTTTTGTGGTAGCCATGACAGGCCTCCTCTTCTTGTGAATAAGCTTCAGTTTCAACAATAATGCCCTTAATTTGTTCTTTATCATTATCGTTTTTTGTGAGGTAACAGCCTATTAAATCAGGGGCAACGAGTTTTGAGTGCCTATAAAAAAAATTTTTTGGAAATAAATGTTCTTCTATTTTTCATTAATCCATCTAGTATTATTTTTAGCTGATAAATATAAATGAGGCTATTATATTAAATTTGATTTTTAAAATAGATATGATTATTAGTTTTATAATTATTTGAAATTCAATGGATATATGAATAAAAATATCATTAATGAACTATTATTTAATAAATTCAGACTATTCAAATTATGACCAAAATAAATAAAGAGGAAGTAAAAAAAGTTGCCCATTTAGCTAGATTGGAACTAAATGAGCATGAAATTAATAATCACGCAGAACAATTAGAAAAAATATTGGAATACATAAAGCAACTTGAAAAAATTGATACAGATAATGTACCTTCTACAACAAGAGCAATAGAGGTTATTAATGTATTTAGAAAAGATGAAAAGAAAAATTCTGATTGTACTGAAGAGCTCTTAGAATTGGGCCCATCCAGAGAAGATAAATATTTTAAAGTGCCAAAAATTATAACTGAATGAGTTAGTTGCTTCCTATAAATGTTTTATTGACTATTTTTAATAAAAATTTCTTAATTTTATAGCCTGGATATAAATTGATAATTTTTCTAATTTTTCCTCTCCTTTTGCTATGACTCCTTACTCCAATTAATAGATCATAAATAAAGTTAAAAATGTCATCTTTACTTTCAAATATTCCAACTCTTTGAGGGGAACCTTTTATATCCAATAATGACTTAGTTTTTTCATAGGCTACTTTGTATTCAAACCAAGGAATTGAAGGCCAAAGATGATGAATGAGATGGTAATTTTGACCCATTATTAATATATTCATAAATCTGCTTGGATAAACTCTGGAGTTTATCCATTTATTTCTTGATCGAAAAGGTCTATGAGGAAGATAATCAAAAAATATTCCTAGAGTAACTCCCACCATTAATGCTGGTCCAAACCAAAGATTATAAATTAGATTCATAAAGCCAAATTTTATTCCTGCCAAAATTATTGTTACAAAGATCGATCTTTCAATTCCCCATTGTAGTAATTCATATCTTCTCCAAAGCTTTCTTTGAAAGAAAAATACTTCATGATAAAAAAATCTTGGAGCAATTAGCCAAATGGGGCCAAAAGTACTGACAATATGGTCAGGATCATTTTTGGGATGATTTACATGTATATGATGTTGTAAATGTACTCTTGTAAAAACCGGGAAACTGAAACCTAAAAGAATTGCTGAACCATGACCCATTGCTTGATTTATCCAAGGAACAGGGTGAGCAGCTTTGTGACATGCATCATGAATAACAGTGCCTTCAATATGCAAAGCTAAAAAGGCAGTAGCTACAAGTAAAGGAAGAGGCCAAACACCTCTATACCATTGCCAAATGCTAAGAAAAGCTAGGAAGTAACCCCCAAAAAAAAGCCCTAATGTTGGATTCCAAAAACTTGGCGGATCTACGTAATTTTTAATCTCCTTTTGCCAATTAAAAGTTCTTGAAGAATTAGTAATTTTTGTTGTATTTTTTTTGGTTAAGTTAGAAATCGTACCTTGCATTCTTTGAATAATATAACTGATATTTTTAGATGATTGTATGCTCAAATCAAAAAAAATTTTAAAAGAGAGACCCGATTCAATTTTTATGTATCAAATTAATCATCATAAGTTAAAAATATTATTAAAATAAACCTCTTTCAATTATTATTTAAATTGAGCGGTCGTGGCGGAATTGGTAGACGCGCGAGTTTTAGGTACTCGTATCTTCGGGTGTGGGAGTTCAAGTCTCCCCGACCGCATTTAAGGAAATTCTAATACAAAGTTTAATTATCAATATCAAATTCTTATAATTCAAAAAATAAAAAAATCATGAATAGTTTGATATTATATTTGGGATCTTTTTATATTGCAGTTGGGACTATATTTTTATTAGTACCATTAATTTATCTGGAGCTAGGCAGACCAAAAGACTTAATAAAAGCTTTTTTGAATTTATCAATAGGTTTCATAATAATAATTAAAAATGCAACTATAAATCAATCATTATTTGTAATTTTTCTCTTTATTACAGTACTAGTTTTCATGTATTTAGTAGAGCTTTTATTATTAAGATGGAATCAATTGACAGATAAAGAAAAGAAGAAGTTAACTACCTTTTTGGAATTTAAAAATAATCTTTCGAAAATACTAGAGGCTATTAACCTTGTAGTAAGAAATTTCACAAAACCTTTAAATTTTTTCAATTTTGATAGTAATAATGAAAAAATAAAGCCTAAAAAGTGGGTAAGAAATGATAAAAATGATAATATTAAAATTTGAAACTAAAACATCAATTGTTTATTTATAACATGCCAAAAAAACTACAAGTCAATAATGAAAGAATAGAATGAACTAGATTTATTTAATAAATTCTATTGATCACCAATATTTCCTATATCGTCGTATGAAATCTCAAAATAACAAAGAAAACAAATCAGAATTTTCTTACAAAGAAACTTTAAATTTGCTTAAAACTGAATTCTCAATGCGAGCTAACTCAGTGGTAAGAGAACCTGAGATACAGAATTTTTGGGCAAATAATAATATTGATTTTGAATTGGGTTCAAACAACTCAGGTAAAACATTCACACTACACGATGGACCGCCTTATGCAAATGGAGCGCTTCATATGGGTCATGCTCTTAATAAAGTTTTAAAAGACATAATAAATAAGTACAAAACTTTGAAAGGATTTAGAGTACATTATGTTCCTGGTTGGGATTGCCATGGACTACCTATTGAATTAAAAGTGCTTCAGAATTTAAAATCTGATGAAAGAAAGAATCTTGATACTTTAAGTCTAAGAAAAAAAGCAACAGACTATGCATACATACAAATAAACAATCAAATGGAGGGTTTTAAAAGGTGGGGTATATGGGGCGATTGGGATAACCCTTACTTAACTCTTAAAAAAAGTTATGAATCTGCTCAGATTGGAGTATTTGGGAAAATGTTTTTAAATGGATACATATATCGAGGACTTAAACCTGTACATTGGAGTCCAAGTTCTAGGACTGCACTTGCAGAAGCAGAATTAGAATATCCTGAAGAACATTATTCAAAAAGTATTTATGTTTCGTTAAAAATCACTAAACTATCTGACGAAATTCTTTTGAAATTCTGTAATGAAAATCCAAATATCAAAAAAGATTTTTTTCTAATGAATTCTTTCATAACTATTTGGACTACTACACCCTGGACAATACCTGCAAATGAAGCAGTTGCAGTAAATCCGAAAATAAACTACGTTTTTGCAATTGATGAAGAGAGACGAATATACCTTTTTGCAAAAGAATTATCTTCTGAAATTAGTAATAAATTTAATAAAGATTTAAAGACTCTTTTAGACGTTAATGGGTCTTCTTTGGAAGATATTGAATATCAACATCCTACTAAAAATAAAAATTGTAGAGTTGTGATTGGGGGAGACTATATCACTACTGAATCAGGTACTGGAATTGTTCATACTGCACCAGGTCATGGAATAGATGATTTTAATGTGGGAAAAAAATACGATCTACCTACTACATGTGTTGTTGATGAGAAAGGGAACTTAAATGAACATTCAGGGCAATTCAAAGGATCAAATGTCCTTAAAGACGCAAATGATTTAATTATTGAATATTTAAAAGGAAATAATTTGCTTTTATTACAAGAAAATTATAAGCATAGATATCCTTATGATTGGCGAACGAAAAAACCAACTATTTTTAGAGCAACAGAACAATGGTTCGCATCTGTAAATGGCTTCAGATCATCTGCATTAAAGGCAATCGAAGATGTTGAATGGATGCCAGCATCAGGAAAGAAAAGAATTTATTCTATGGTTGTTGGTAGAGGAGATTGGTGTATTTCTAGACAAAGGTCATGGGGTGTACCAATCCCAGTTTTTTATAAAAAAAATGGTAACGAAATTCTCCTAAATAGCGAGATTATTACTCACATTCAAAAACTTTTTAGTGAACACGGAGCAGATATTTGGTGGGATTGGGATGTTAAGAATCTATTACCAAAAAATTATGAAAAAGAATCTGATTTATGGATAAAAGGAACAGATACAATGGATGTATGGTTCGATTCAGGATCTAGCTGGGCCGCTGTGTGTGAACAAAGAAGTGAATTACAGTACCCAGCTGATCTTTATTTAGAAGGTTCAGATCAACATCGAGGTTGGTTCCAGTCTTCTTTGCTCACATCTGTTGCAGTTAATAATAAACCTCCATACAAAAAAGTTTTAACTCATGGTTTTGCACTTGATGAAAATGGAAGAAAAATGAGCAAATCCTTAGGTAATGTTGTTGACCCTAATATGATTATTAATGGAGGTAATAATAAAAAAACTGAGCCTGCTTATGGCGCTGATGTTCTTAGGCTATGGGTAAGCTCAGTAGATTACTCTGTAGATGTTCCAATTGGTTCAAACATACTTAAGCAATTATCAGATGTTTACAGAAAAGTTCGTAATACTGCAAGATATCTTCTAGGTAATATTCACGATTATGACCCTAACATTGATAGTTTTGAAATTGATCAACTACCGCTCTTGGATCAATGGATGTTAGGCAGATTAGTTGAGGTTACAGATCAAATATCAAATGCTTATGAGAATTATGAATTTTCAAAATTTTTTCAAATCTTACAAAGTTTTTGCGTTGTAGATCTATCAAATTTTTATTTAGATATTGCAAAGGATAGGTTATATGTAAGTTCTAAATCACAATTTAGGAGGAGATCATGTCAGTTTGTTATGTCTAGAGTCGTTGAAAATTTAGCTGTTCTTATTGCTCCAGTACTTTGCCATATGGCTGAAGATATTTGGCAAAATATTCCTTATCCTACTAAAGAAAAATCTGTATTTCAAAGACGATGGCCGATCTTTTCGAAGTCATGGAAAAATGAAAGTCTCAATTTGCACATAGCTAATTTAAGAAATTTGAGAGTTGAAATTAACAAAGCTATAGAAGGATGTAGAAACAAACAAATAATTGGCGCAGCTTTAGAAACTGAGGTCAATTATTTACCTGAAGATAAAGTTGTAAAAGATTCGCTTTCTTGGCTTAAAAAATTTGGTAATGAAGATGTAGATTTATTTAGAGATTGGCTTATAGTTTCAAATTTTCAAGTTGTATCAGATTTGGTTGAGAATTCTTTAACTATTGATAAAAATGAATTTGGGAAAATTCAAATTCTTAAAGCTCAGGGTCAAAAATGTGATAGATGTTGGCATTATCAAAAAGAAACTTTTAGTGGAATCCAAAATACAAAACTATGCAAAAGATGTTCAGATATTATTAATCTTGGATTTAATTAAATCCAGTTTTTTTTATTCAGAAAGAAAAAAGATTTTTGTTTTTCTCTTATAAAGTTATCTTTGTTTTTTTTTAAGGGTGCCTCATAAAGTTTAAAATTTGTAAGTTTATAATTGTATTCTATAAATTTTTTCTCTAAATCAATTTCAATTGGATGAGTCGTTGAGCTACTGAACCCTTTGAAAATAATTATTTCTAATTGTTCCTTGTGATTTTCTTTTAAAATATAACCTTTAATTTTAAGAATCCTATTGGGGATCTCGGAGCTTATTTTTTCTAGATTTTTTATTAAATCAATTTCTGCCATTGTCCGAGAAGCAAGAGTTTCTTCCATTTTTAGGTAATTTAATTATGGACCATTGAATTAAGCCTAAAGTATATATTAATAATGAAAATAACCCGAAAAATTTTGCTATGGGCTGAGTAAAGTTAGCTCCGAAGAAAAAATTAAATAGACTTTTTATAATAATGTATAAATTTGAAGAAGGCTGAGTCCAAATTTCACATGTAACTGAATTAATAAAAGATAAGCAGCTAAAGTTCCGTACACTTTGAATTAAGAAATTTAGAGATATAAAAGTAAGTGACCATCGCCATATTTTTGTTGTTGTAGTGAGGGAGTAAGTAAAATCATATTCTTTTAATTCATCATTTATATCGTTCCAAAACCAAATTGAAATTGTAATTAATAATGTTGAAATATTTGTTATCAAAAGAGCATAATTAAACTCACCTATCAAAAGTAAAAGGCTTATAAAAAATAAAAGAGATATTTTCCAATAAATTGATAAAAGTTTATTAACAGCTTTATTTCTTTTTTTAATTGACCATAAGAATAATGTAAAAGGAATACCAACAAGGAAAATTATTGAAAGTTGAAAAGATAGCCAAATAGAAAGTTGATTAAAAACGTTCAAAACTTTTTCTTTTTATATACATAATTAATTAAACATCAAACTGTTACTCTTTAACTTAGTATTGTCATAGTTATGAATATTATGCATCTTTATATTATTGGTGAAAAAAAATAAAATTATATGAGACAGCATGTTAATCCCCTTAGTAGAAATTTCAATGAAATTGAGAGAATCCCTTCTTTGATTGAACTATTTGCTGATTCTAAATTGAATCTTCATTTAGATATAGGTTGCGCTGCTGGTGAGTTTCTATTTGATTTAGCTTTTGTTAATACCAGTTGGAATTATTTGGGAATTGAAATTAGAGAGAGATTAGTTAAAACTGCTAAATTAAAAGTGCGAGAAAGAGAAATCAAAAATTTATACTTTGTATTTGGTAATGCTATAAATATTTTGAATGATGACCACAGTAAATTCATACTCGAAAATGTGAAAAGTATTTCCTTTAATTTTCCTGATCCATGGTTTAAAAAGAAACATTATAAAAGGCGCGTAATTCAGCCAGATTTTATTAACATTATCTCAAATTCATTGAAAACAGGATCACTAATTTTTATAAAAACTGATGTAAAGGACTTATTCGATTATATGGATTTCACCATATCAAATAATCTTAATTTTAAAAATATAGATAAAAAGGATTTTAATTATTCCAAAAGTTTTAATCCAAATAAAATTAAAACTAATAGGGAAAAATTAGTTATTGATAATAAACTTGATATTTTTGAGAGTATTTATATAAAAATCTAATTAATAATTAATTTAATATTGCATTAATTTCTAAATAGAGTTTGTTTGTTATTTCGCTTGATAAAAAATCAACATTTTTATGATTTTTGGCCTCAACAAGAACTCGCACCAGGGGTTCAGTTCCGCTTGGCCTTATAAATATTCTACAATTATGGGAATAAATTTCATAAAATTTTTTTATTGTTTGATCTATTAATATTTTGGTTTTTGGATTTATTTTATTAATATTAAAACCTAAGTTAATGTTGGTTAGTTTTTGAGGAAAAGGGTCGAAACTACTCTTAAGCCAATCATTTAAAGTAATATTTTTCTTTTTACAATATTTAGAAATTTGAAGTGCAGTCAATATCCCATCTCCAGAAAAGTTATTAATTTTTGAGAGTATATGGCCTGACTGCTCACCTCCTAAAACTGCTCTTTTTTTCTTAATGGCTTCGTGAACGTATTTATCTCCTACATCAGTTCTATATAAAATTCCGCCAATTTTATTCCAGGCCTTTTCAAAGCCTAAATTTGCCATTTGAGTTGATATTAGCAAATTCTTTGTAAGATTCTTTTGTTCCATTAGTTCTCTACCCCAAAGAAAAAGAATATGATCTCCATCCAATACATTGCCTTCAGAATCTAATCCAATAACTCTATCCGCATCCCCATCAAAACTAAATCCAATATCTGCAGGACTTTCTTTTAATGCTTTTTTTAATGGTTCGAGATTAGTAGAACCACAATTCATATTTATTTTTAATCCATTTTTAGTATCATTAATCACTTTGACATCAGCACCAAGATTTTGAAAAATTTTTTTTGCACAGGTAGTTGCTGACCCATAGCACGTGTCTAATATTATTTTCATACCGCTTAAATTTTCTCCGCCCATTGTTTGTATTAAGCTTTTGATATAAATATCCATAAGCTCTATATTTGTTTTTAAAGAGATCTCTTTTGTGGTAATAGTTAAATTTGGATTAAACTCTTCAATTAATTTTTGAATTTTATTTTCAAAAATTTTGGTAATTTTATGGCCATTATGATCGAAAATTTTTATGCCATTATAGTCAGGAGGATTATGGCTCGCTGATATCATTATCCCACTGCTCAGCTTCTCTTTTTTGATTAAAAAAGGGATAGCTGGGGTAGGACAAATTCCAAGATTTATAAATTTTTTGCCACTTTCATTTATACCTCTTGTTATTGCCTGAAGCAGAATATCTCCACTAATCCTTGTATCTCTTCCAATTAATATTGGATTATTATTTTGCAAATTTGATCCTAGAGAATATCCAACTTTATATGCTAGAGCATAAGTTATCTCTTCATTAAATCTTCCTCTTATTCCATCAGTTCCAAAGATCGATTGCATAATAAGATTTCGGTAATCAAAGATATCTTGATCATTATTCAGTTCTTATTTTATCAGTTGATTAAAAGGTAAAGGATTTAAATTCTCTTTAATTGTTCAACTTCTTTATTATGATTTTAGTTAGTAAGTATTTTTAATGCAAGCAGATAGTAATGAGCCATTGTTAAATACAAATTTAAAAGCAATACTTGTTTTGTCTATAGCTTTTATTATTGTCTCTTTGGTTTTGTTTAAAAATCTTTTTTTTCAATCAACTTTCCTTCTTAAGACATTTGGAGAAACATCTATTGATCCTGCAATAGCTTTTAAAAACGATAAGCCTACTTTCCTCGAATTTTATGCTGAGTGGTGTGAGGTTTGCAAAGAAATGGCTCCAAAAATATCTGTTTTAAAAGAGGAATATGAAAGAGATATTAATTTTGTTTTTTTAAATGTTGACAATCAAAAATGGGATAATTACATCCGGAAATTTGAAGTAAATGGTATTCCTCAAGTTAATCTCTTTGATAAAAAGGGAAATTTAATATCTACTTTTATTGGTAAACAAGAAGAAATTAAAATAAAAAATTCTATTGATCAATTAATGAGAAAAGCTGAATCTCATGAAAAAGTTCTTAATGCTGAATTTTCAGTAATCAAAGGAAATAATAATAACAAGGTTAATCCTCGGACTCATGGATGAATATTACCAATCTAGAGATTTTGATACTATAGGAAAACTTTGTTTAAAAATAGACTTGCAATTTTGGGCAATAGATTTGTGTTCTTCTTGAGTACCATGAGCTGACCTTAAGTGAATATAATGAATCCATGATCTACATGATCCAGACATGTAGATTCTCGTTGGAGTTGCTAAGGGTAAAACAAATCTCGCACATTCTTTAGCTATTCCTTCGGCAAGTAAATCTTCATATAATTCTGAAGCAGACTTGAAATGTGATGAAATTTTTGCATTAAATCTTTTTTTTAATTCGTCAGGGAGGTCAGGAATAGAATTTTGTCTATTTTTAAAATCTTGTCTTCTCAATTCTGGTACAGGTATATTCCCCAATTGAGAACTATCTGCATATCTCTGCGAAAACTCCTGGAAAGTAAATGATCTATGTCTTAAAATCTGAGCTGCAATTCCTCTATTTGTTTCTATTTGTAAGGTCATAAATGACTGTTCAAATACACTCCAATGTTCATTTTTAATACAATAACTTAATAATTTTGAATAGTCTTCATTCTTTTGATTTTTTGGATTACTAACTCTTGCAATGTAAGCCATTGTTTTTTCCGCATCAGGGGTTAGCGAAATTAGTTCAACTTTACTCATTTTAGATCTTTGCTAAAGTTACCTTCTCTGGTTGATTCTGATATTTACCTTTTCTATCTTCATATGTTGTAGAGCAAGGATCACCTTCAAAAAAGAGTAGTTGACAGATACCCTCATTAGCATAAATTCTGCAATCTGCACCTGAACTATTACTAAACTCTAATGTTAAGTGACCTTCCCATCCTGCTTCTGCAGGCGTTGTATTAACTATAATCCCTAATCTTGCGTAAGTACTTTTGCCTATACAAATAACAGTTATATTTTCTGGCACTTTCATTTTTTCAAGAGCCACTCCTAAACCATAGGAGTGAGCGGGAAGAATAAAAAAGTCTCCATCATCATCATGATGAAGAACAGTTTTTTCTAAATTTTTAGGATTAAACTTTTTAGGGTTCATCACAGTACCAGGAATATGTCTAAAAATTAGGAATTCTTTTGATGAGAGTCTTAAATCATAGCCATAAGAGGAACATCCATAACTCAAAACCGGCTTTTGTTGATTAACAGGCTCAAGATGCCGCACCAAATTTGATTGAAAGGGATTTATCATCCCTTCAGATGCTTTTTGATTTATCCAGAGATCATTTTTAAGCATTTTTTTTATGAGCGAAGTTCAGTAATTTGATTGGCCATCAATAATAGATCTTTAGGAATACATGTACCAGTAAGGATTACATCTCCTGATATAAATCGGTTTTCAAGTGTTGAAATCAAATCATCCTTATCGACAATTTTCATCTCAATAGCAAGAAAAATTTCATCAAGTATTATTTGATCATTCTCACCTGAAAGTAATTCTTTTTTACAAAAATTCCATAATTCATTAGTAGATTCAAAAATAGATTCCTTTAAATCTTCATTATTTTTAATTTCTTCAGAATTATACTGATCAAAGGAATTTGAGGATCTTACCCAAGTTAAATTACCACAAAGCTTTACTGAATTAGCAATCCCTTGGTTAACCCCTCCTTTCATAAATTGTATTAAGAGTACTTTTTTGCCAAGTGCTGCATTTCTTAGAGAATCTCTGATAATAGAAGAATAACTTCCTCTATAAGGAGATTGATAAATTTGGATTTGTCCGTTTTGTGTAAATTTTTTTAAGTTTATTTTGTTAGCAGTATTTATATTTACAACATCAATATCACCATTGGAATATTTACTAGTTGAACTGTTTACCATTATTTTTAAATACCTTTTCTACATGCAGTATAATTTGAATTTATTTACGCTGCATATAGTGTAATTTTACTTAAAAAAGATTTGGTAAATTTGAAACTTACTTAGTGAAGTTTATAGAGAAACGAAAAAAAATTGAAAATTGTTACTGTTGATACAAGAAATTTTGAGGTGTCTTCTTAAATTTTTTAATAGTAAAAATATTTATGATACCTGCTTCTAGAGGATTCAGCCGCTTTAGTTCGCAACAGTCCGGACAAAGTAAAATCAACTCTGTTGGAGAACGTTTTCCAATAAATAGAACTTTAATGGAAGTAATTAAAGGTCTAGAGGGTGCAAGCACAGAAATGGTTGAGAGATCTAAAACAATATTTTTCCCTGGTGATCCTGCTGAGAGGGTTTATCTTATAAGAAGAGGAGCAGTAAGGTTGTCAAGGGTGTATGAGTCAGGTGAAGAGATAACTGTTGCTCTTTTAAGAGAGAATAGTCTTTTTGGTGTTTTATCTCTTCTAACAGGTCATAGATCTGATCGTTTTTATCATGCCATAGCATTCACAAGAGTTGAAATGATAACAGCTCCTGCGAATTCTGTTTTAAGAGCAATAGAGGAAGATGCATCAGTTGGGCTACTATTGTTGCAGGGTCTTTCAAGTAGGATCCTACAGACAGAAACAATGATAGAAACTCTTACCCATAGAGATATGTCTTCTCGTTTGGTAAGTTTTTTAATGGTTCTTTGTAGAGACTTTGGTGTTGCAAGTGAAAAAGGTATTACAATAGATCTAAGACTTTCACATCAAGCTATTGCTGAAGCTATTGGCTCAACAAGAGTAACGATTACCCGTTTATTGGGCGATTTAAAGGATTCCGGACTCCTTACGATTGAAAGAAAAAAGATCACAGTATTTGACCCAATAGCTCTTGCAAAAAGATTTAATTGATTCACCATTAATTATGATGTATCGAGTAAGTGAAATACTGTGGCTTGGATTTTAATTGTTTTTCTAATATTACTCGGTGGACTAATCGCACCATTCGGGGATCTTCTTGGTACAAAGATTGGTAAAGCAAGATTTAGTATCTTAAAATTAAGACCAAAGAAAACAGCAACCATAATAACTGTAATAACTGGTGGGTTTATAAGTTCAATATCAATAGGGTTGTTGATTTTGGTTAGTGAGGAATTTAGACAACGACTTTTTGTGGATATTCCTTTTTTGCAAAGAACTTTAGATGAAAGTAAAAAGGCCCTTATACCTTTGCAAGAAGAGCGAAAGAAACTTGAAAGTAAAATTTTTCAAAAAGAAAAAGAATTAAATCAGTTGAAAGATAATATTAATGAATTTAGGAGAGGGAATATTGTTATTAAAAGAGGACAAACTTTATTTATTGCTGAGATTAATTCTAATGCAAATATAAAATTAGACCTAGCAAAAATCTATAATAAAGCTGATAAATTTGTACGGAAAATTGTTATCCCTAGTAATAAAGAATCAAAAAATATTCTTTTGTGGAGACCTAGTGATATTACAAAAATTGAAACTGAAGCGTCTAAAGGTGGCAACTGGATTTTAATAATTAAATCAGCAACAAATGTTTTAAAGGGGGATAATTATGTTTTTGTATCACCTGATTTATTAGTTAATCAATTTATTGTCAAAAAAGGAGATGTGATTACAAGCTCTATTTTTGGGGAAAATGATTTGAATCTTAAATCTATTAATTTAAAAATTCAAGCACTCCTTAGAGAAACAAGAGATGAAATTAAATTAAAAGGATCACAAGTTAATGAAATTAATACTAACGGAAATTTTGTAAAAAAAATTAGAGACTTTCTCAAAGACAATCGCAATACAAAATTCAAGTTAGAAGTAGTATCTTTAAGAGATAGTAAAACTGCAGAACCTATAGTCGTTGAGATCAATATTTTAAAGATAGCTTCTTAAATGGCCAAAGTAATAAGTATTGATCCTGGAAAAAGTAAATGTGGATTAGTTTTAGCTGAAATAAGTGAAAAAAAAGTTTATGAGGCTATCATTCTTAAAAGTGAATTACTTGAGGATTACGTCAGAAATTTAAATACTTTTGAAAATATATCAAAAATTATAATTGGAAATGGTACGACCAGTAGAGAGATTACCAAAAAAATTGATTTCTTTAAAAAAGAAATAATAATTTTTGAAGAAAAAAATACTTCTTTCAGAGCAAAATCAAGATATTTCGAACTTTTTCCAATTAGCGGTTTGAATTTTTTAATACCTAGGGAGATTTTTATCCTTAATAAAAATCTTGATGCGATATCAGCATTGATAATTTTAGAGGATTATTGCAAAATAAAATTTGCTTTAAATCAAAATATAGATTTTAAAACTTGGCTGAAATAGTGAACTTATATTCATTACCTGCCTCTAATTTATAATCTTGTTTCAATAAAAATCTTAATAAGGCATCCTCAATTAATGCTTTGCCTAAAGGTGGTTTTACACATAATAAACCTTTATTAAAAGACCATGTAAAAGTCCATTTAAACTGACTAGCTTCCACAACTCCCTTAATTTGCTTTTTTGAAAAGCAATATTCTTTAACACTTAAATGGGCTATTGTTTCTGGTTTTGACTTCATTTGTTAAATTTGATCTTTATCAAAAGAATTTAATTCATTCATTATGTGTTCTTCTTTTTTAATATTTATTTGTTCAAGTGAATCTATTACCCGCTTATAAACTTTATCCAAGATTAATTTTTCTTCTAGAGAAATATTTCCTAATACATGAGAAATAGTATTGAAATTTTTTATTTCTTTATTTGATGGAGGTGATCCAATACCAATTCTTATTCTATTGAAATCATGGGTTTGCAATTTTTCGATGATACTTTTAAGCCCATTATGTCCACCTGAGCTTCCTTTTTTTCTGAATCTTATTTTTCCAAGGGGAAGATCTTTATCATCGACTATTATAAAAACCTGATCTAAATTAATTTTGTACCAATCTACTATTGCTCGGACAGCATCACCACTATTATTCATAAACGTATTAGGTAAAAATAATCTGTAAGTGGAGTTGTTGATTTGAAATTCTGAGCAAGAGCTTTTAAGTTTATCTTTTATTAAAAAATTTGAATTATATTTTTTTGAGAGATTTTCAAGTACTAAAAATCCTATGTTATGTCTACTTTTAGAATATTTTTTTCCAGGATTTCCCAATCCAATTAAATATATTTCATTCATGATTTATTTCTAAATCTCTTTTATTGAGAATTATAAATATATAAATAAAATATAACTATGTAGATTTAACAAAATCCCAGAAAGTATATTTAGAATTTTCTGAAGAAAAAGATAAATTTTTGAGCTTGTTTCGGAAATTTAGTTTCCGTTCCAATCTACTGAGAAACCTTGTAATAGTAAGGATTGGTTATAAATTTGTAGAAGAATAACTAAAAAAACAAGAAGTAGAAGTCCTATGACTGTCATCACAGGAACTGCTCCCCAACCAGGTACAACTTTTCCTTGACCTGAATTGCCAATTGCTTTTAAAAGATTTCCTAAGGCTGTTTTTTGACCCATGTTTAATTCACAAAATCGAATATTATTTCGCTATTGTATAAGAACTTATACATAAATTGTTTACAAACTTAGCAAAATTGATGCAAACTTTATCATCCGCTCCTGATCCTGCAGTTTCTGTAGCAGTTTCAATTCTCGCAGTACTTCTAGCTTTAACAGGTTTTGGTCTTTGGACTGCTTTTGGTCCCAAAGCTGCAAAGCTTACGGATCCTTGGGATGATCATGATGATTAGCTTAAAGTATTTCAAAGTTTTCCAAAAATACAAAAAGTAAACCTTTTACCATAATTTAAATATAAATTTAATAGGATATAAATCTGTTAGCACTTGTAATTTCATGCTTGCCCTAAAAATTTCTGTATACACCATCGTCTTTTTCTTTGTTGGAATCTTTCTCTTCGGATTTTTAGCAAGTGATCCAACTAGGACACCTAATAGAAAGGATTTAGAAAGTCCCCAGGATTAATTACTGCATTTCCAAATTTAATTAAGTTAGTTATTTTTTAAAAATATATATAATTAGATCTCACAGATTTTCTTTAAAGTATTTAAAAGTCATAACCAAATTTTATATAAGGTAGTTCTTTAGACTTCCTTTCAACTAATTTCGAATTTTCTAGTAATGTTGCTGTAGCATCCCATTCTCCAGATAAAAACATTTTTCTTGAACTTTCTTTAATTTCAAGACAAAAATTGAAATCCTTTGATTTAGCTAATGAATTTTTTAGATCAATTTCTAAAGATAAACTTTTTTTATCAATGTAACTTTGAATATCTTGTATTAATTTTTTAGGAAGAGTAAAACAAGGAATTCCAATAGCAATACAATTGCTATAAAAAATTTCAGCAAAACTTTCACCTATTATTGCTTTTATACCCCACCTCATAAGTGCTTGAGGGGCATGTTCTCTGCTAGACCCACATCCAAAATTGCTATTAACAATTAGTATTGAGGCATTTTTGTTATCTTCTAAATCTAGAGGATGCCTACCTTTTAAAGTTTTTCTATCGTCTTCAAAAACTGATTTGCCCAATGCATCAAAATTAACGCACTTTAAGAAACGTGCAGGAATTATTCGATCAGTATCAATGTCGTTACCAATTAATGAGATGCATTTCCCACTTATTTGCAAAATTTTTCCAATTGGTGGAGTAAATTCAGATTTCATTTGTTTATAAATTCTCTAACGTCACTTACTTTGCCTTTAATTGCAGCAGCAGCAACCATTGCTGGACTCATTAGAAGAGTTCTTCCAGTTGGTGATCCCTGCCTACCTTTAAAATTTCTATTACTTGAACTAGCACTCACTTGATTACCTATTAACTTATCTGAATTCATTGCTAAACACATGGAACAGCCTGGCTCTCTCCATTGAAATCCTGATTTTTTAAAGATTTTATCAAGACCTTCTTGTTTTGCTTCAGCGGCTACTTTTTCTGAACCAGGTACTACAAATGCTTTTACTGTCTTAGATACTTTTTTGTCTTTTAATACTTTAGCCGCAACTCTTAAGTCACTGATTCTCCCATTAGTGCAACTGCCTATAAAACAAACATCAACAGGAGTATTTTTAATTGATTGCCCAGGCTTGAATCCCATATATTCATAAGCCTCTTTGGCAACAAATTGGTCATTTGGAGACAATTTTTCTAAAAGAGGAATTTGTTGGTTTATGCCTACACTTTGACCGGGAGTGATTCCCCAAGTTACGGTTGGTTCTACTTTTGAAGCATCAAATTTAATTAAATCATCAAAAATAGAATTCTCATCGCTTTTTAATGATTTCCACCATGAGAGCGCTTTATCCCAGTCGTCATTTTTTGGAGCACATAATTTATTTTTAATGTAACTAAAAGTCTTTTCATCAGGGTTTATGTAACCGCATCTCGCGCCTCCTTCAATAGACATGTTGCATATAGTCATCCTTTCTTCCATTGATAATGCATTAATCGCAGGCCCTGCGAATTCATATGCAAAACCTACTCCTGCCTTGACTCCAAGTTTATTAATAATATGCAGTACTAAATCTTTCGCAAAAACTCCATGAGACAATTTATTTTCGCACCAAATCTGCCTTACCTTTAATTTGTTCATGGCTATGGTTTGAGTAGCAAGAACATCTCTTACTTGACTTGTACCTATCCCAAAAGCAATTGACCCAAAAGCTCCATGAGTTGAAGTGTGAGAATCGCCACAAGCTATTGTCATTCCAGGCTGAGTAAGACCCAATTCTGGAGCTACTACATGGACTATTCCTTGATTCCCACTACCAATATTAAAAAATCTTATTTTATGTTGTAAGCAGTTTTTTTCTAGTGTTTCAATCATTTGCTCTGCAAGATTATCTTTAAAAGGCCTGCTTTGATTATCTGTCGGCACAATATGATCAACAGTAGCGACAGTTCTATTAGGGAATTTTACTTTTAAATTTTTATCTTTTAAAGCACCAAATGCTTGTGGACTTGTTACTTCATGGATCAGATGAAGACCGATAAAAACTTGATCAGAGCCACCAGGAAGACTGGAAACTTTGTGTAAATCCCAAACTTTATCAAATAAGGTATCTTTACTCAATTTGTAAAAAAAGTTACTTACTATTCGATAATAGGATTAATCTTAGGCTGTTCAAACACACATTTACACTTAGTGTTTGAATTTCTATTCTGTTTCGGGTTGAGTTAAATATTTTTTTGATATTAGTGAGATGATTATGTGGTCCTGAAATCGATATGTAGACTAGTCCAACAGGTTTTTCTTCACTTCCTCCATCAGGCCCAGCAATCCCACTGATCGCTATTGCCCAATCTGCTCCTAATTTCTCTTTGACATTAACTGCCATAGCCTTACAAACTTCTTTAGAAACCGCTCCATATTTTGTAAGCTTTTCTTCTGAAATATTTAATAATGAATTTTTCAGCTCATTACTATAGGAAACAATACTTCCTTGAAAAACTTGAGACGATCCTGATATTGACGTAATTGATGAAGATAGTAGGCCTCCTGTACAGGATTCAGCAAAAACAAGGGTTTCATTTCTTTTTGCTAATTCATTTATTAAGACTCTAGGAAGAGAATCGTTATTCTCTCCAAAAATAAATTTTGAAAACTCTTTTTTTAATTTTTCTTTTACAGGTTTGATTATTTTCTTTGCTTCCAATTCATTCTTAGCTCTAGCTGTGATTCTTAGCTTAACCTCTCCCAAGTTTGCATATGGAGCGACAGTGGGGTTTTTAAGAGCTAAAAGATCCTTAATTTTTTCTGCAATACTTGATTCTCCAATACCTGAGAATTTAAGAGTATTTGAAAAGAATGAGTAACTATCTGAGAATTTATTTTTAATAAATCCTAATGCAGTCTCCTCCCACATAGCTTTCATTTCACTCGGGACACCAGGGAAAGTAAGAATAGTAAATCCTTTTATTGGTTCCCAAATCATTCCTGGGGCAGTACCCCTTGGGTTATTAATTATTTGCGCATTTTTTGGGAAGAAGCATTGTTTACGTAAGCTAGAGGAGTCGTCCTGCAGCTTTGAATTTGAAAGCTTTTGTTTTAATTCACTCCATAAGTAAGGTCTTTCAAAAAGAGCTTCATTGAAAGACTGGGCAATAGCTTCATTAGTTAAGTCATCTGGAGTGGGTCCTAATCCACCTGTTGTAATAAGAAGACTACTTCTTTTAGATATTTCCTGAATTATTTTTATAATTCGATCACAATTATCGCCTACGGTTGATTGTCTAAAGTGATTTAAGCCTAATTTAGACAATTCTTCCGAAATCCATCTAGCATTAGTATTTACAATATTTCCTAGAAGTAATTCTGTTCCAATAGATAGAATCTCAACTCCCTTGGGATTAGGATTACTGAATTGATGGTTCAAGTTTGCCTTCATAAAGAGGGAACTTATTACACAAAGCTAATACTCTTTCTTTACATTTATTTTCTATTAGTGAATCTTCTGGATTTAGCAATCTATCAGCAATAATTTCGCCTACTTCAGCAAAAGCATTTTCATCAAAGCCTCTGGTAGTTAAGGCAGCAGTTCCTAATCTTAATCCACTCGTCACAAAAGGTGATTCGGGATCAAATGGGACAGTATTTTTATTTGCCGTGATATTCACTTCACTCACGAGCAAGTCAGCAACTTTTCCAGTCATATTAATACTTCTTAAATCGAGTAAAACAATATGATTATCAGTTCCTCCACTAACAATATCAATACCCTTGGATATTAATGTTGAAGCCAAAACTTTTGCATTTTTTATTACTTGTTGTGAATAATGAACAAAATCGGGATTTAAAGCTTCTCCAAATGCAACCGCTTTAGCTGCGATTATATGTTCTAGAGGACCACCCTGAGTTCCTGGAAAGACAGATTTATCAAATTTCTTTCCAAATTCTGCATCTTTACATAATATAAGTCCCCCTCTTGGCCCTCTCAAAGTCTTATGCGTAGTTGTAGTTACTACATCGCAGAAAGGTATTGGATTTGGGTGAAGCTTACTTGCTACGAGTCCTGCAATGTGTGCGATATCCGCCATTAAATATGCACCAACTTCATCAGCAATATTCTTAAATGATTCAAAGTCAATTGTTCTTGGATAAGCAGAATATCCACATATGATTAATTTTGGATTTATTTCTAGTGCTATTTTTCTTACTTCATCAAAATCTAACTTGTTAGTTTCTTTATTAACACCATAGTGAACTGCATTAAACCATTTTCCGCTCATATTTACTGGAGATCCATGAGTAAGGTGTCCACCATGAGATAAATCCATTCCCATAATTGTGTCGCCAGGTTTGAGTAGACTTAAGAAGACGGCAGCATTAGCTTGCGCTCCACTATGAGGTTGAACATTAGCCCAGTTTGCATTGAATAATTTTTTTGCTCTCTGAATAGCTAATTCTTCGATTTCATCAACAAATTCGCACCCACCGTAATATCTTTTTTGAGGCAATCCTTCAGCGTACTTATTTGTCAGGACTGATCCTTGAGCTTGCATAACAGCCATTGATGCGAAATTTTCACTTGCTATTAACTCAAGGTGGGTTTCTTGTCTATTTTTTTCAGAGTTAATTAAATTTGATATTACTGAATCACTTTCCTTAAGATTTTTAAGAATATTCATTTAAATTAATAATTAATAAACACAATATAAACGATATTTTTTAGAAAAATATAAAAAGAATGTTTCATAATCTTAAACGCGCCTGGAGAGATTCGAACTCCCGACACCCTGATCCGTAGTCAGGTGCTCTAATCCACTGAGCTACAGGCGCATAATTATGTAATATCTCTGTTTCAGGGTCTCTTAGTCAACTAGATTTCGGGTAAAATGTCTAATATTAACAATCTTATTTTTATTAATATGCCTATAAAGTGGTATGGAAATGGTGATTTAGAAGATCCTACCTACAAACATTTTTCTCGAATAGTAAATTTTGTAATTCACTGCATGATATTTACTGCAGTTGTAAGTGGTACTTATCTTTTAAAAGAAATTAAATATGAAATCGCTTTTTTTAACAATTTTGCGATAATCTGGTCAATTCTTCTAGCGTCCCATCTAATTTTTGTAATCATAAAAAAACCTAAAAATTTAGAGAAACAATCAACTTAAATCAATTCATTATTTATGGACTCTCAAATACTAATAAGTGATCTAGAAAATATTATTTCCGAAAAGGTATGTATAAAGATAGAAAAGTGGAATTTATATCTTGGAGATGCAGGTCTAGCTAGGAATCTTGCTATTGAATGTGTCAGTAATAAAGATCAAGGCCCATTAGAGGCTGCAAAAATAAGTTTACAAGCAATTAATGTAAAAGTAGGGGACGGAATTAACAATATTCCGCTTATTAATTTAATCACTACATCACAAATTCTTGAATTAGAAGAGATTTTGGAAAGTTTTTTTGATAACTAAATCTATTTTTGATAAATTTTAAATTTATTAACGTTAAAAAATTTAGTAAGTAAAAAATAAATTACAAAAAAAGTTAGAGATCCAGATATTAATAATAAAAATTCTCCGAAATTTGAATTTAATTTATTCGTAGTTTTTAGAATAGTGAAACAAATAGTGCTATCTATAAAAGATGCTAATGACATTAGGATAATTTTCTTTAATAAATCCAAGTTAGGCAAATGGATATCTTCATTTCGCAAATTGAGAGCAAGCAAAATACAAACTATAAAATTAACTATTGCTGAAGATAAAATTATTCCAACAACACCAAAATTATATTCTGAAAGATTCCCAAAATTTTTTATTGGTGCACCAATAAATAACCAATCAAAAAAAGCATTTAGCATGATTCCTGCCAATGACAACTGAAAAGGGAACTTTGTTTTTTCTATTGAGTAATATGTTCTTACTAATAAATCCCTATAAAGATAAAAAGGAATGCCAACTGCATAAGCAATTAGTATATTCTTCACTTTTAAAGTTGCTGCATAATCAAAAGCTCCTCTTTCAAAAACTAACTGTACAATCTGGTTATTAAAAGTTATGAAAAATCCAGTTAAAAGTATACTTGTCAAAAAACAGTATTCTATTCCAGTCACTAAGTTTTTTTGTATTCCTCTAAAGTCTTTTTTACTTCTTAACTTAGAAAATTGCGGAAGTAATGGCAAAATTATTGAGTTGGATAATATGCCCGATGGGGCTTGTATAAGAAAGTTTCCGTAAGCTAATCCCGATGCAGCTCCTTGAAAACTGGAAGCAAAAAACATATCAATAAACACATTGATTTGACTTAGACCTGATGAGAAAGATGCTGGGATAATTAGTTTGAAAATCCTCTTCTCTTCATTTTTAAATAAATTAAAGGTTGACTCTAATCTCAAGAGACCGATTTTATTTATTTCCCAGATTTGAACAACAAACTGAATAAAAGTCCCTGTCAAAGTTGCAAAAGCTAGTAATCCCGTAAAAGTGAGGAAATTTGAAGATGTATTTTCTTGGTTAAAAATCCAACTAATTAAAATAAAAAAAATAGTAGTTATGCTTGTTATTGCTGGGCTTATACTTGATAAAAAGAATTTACTACGGGAATTTAAGGCGCCAAAGCTCAAACCTATGAAGCCAGATAAAGGGATGCAAGGTGTAAGTATTCTTAATTGGTAAGTTGCAATTGATTTAGCTTCGTGAGTCAAATTGGGGGCTAATAATTCAATTAAAACCCTGGAATTGAAGTAAATTAATAAAGCAAAACCTAATAATATTATTGAAAGTTTTATGCTTACTTGAGTTAGAACAATCCCTCCATTTTTTTTGTTAAGAGGGGTAAGAACTGCAACTACAGCATTATGTAATGGACCATTAATCCCTCCCACGATTATGAGCAAAAAACCTGGAATTATATATGCATAATTAAATGCGTCATAAGTTATCCCAACTCCAAAAGCAGCAGCTATAAATATTTGACGTATACATCCGGCTAATTTACTAAGACTCGTACCAAATGAAATTGAAAAAACATTATTTTTTAGAAATGAATTCATTTGGTCAAGCAAAAAAATTTTTTCAAGAAGATTGAATTACAATTATATTTGATTTTTAACTAGCGACATATTTTATGAATGATCGGATAATTCAATTTGATCCATTAATTGAAGGGGCGTTAATTAAGCGTTATAAAAGGTTTCTTGCAGACATTAAACTAGAGAGTGGAGAGATAGTAACTGCTCATTGCGCTAATACAGGTCCTATGAAGGGACTTTTGACCGAGGGAGCAAAGGTAAGAATAAGTGTTTCTCCCTCTCCGAAAAGAAAATTGCCATTTACTTTGGAACAGATATGTGTTCTAGATACAAACAACAATGAAGTCTGGGTTGGAATAAATACTCTTTTTGCAAATAAGTTAATTAAAAAGGTAATTGAGAAAGACTTGCTAAGAGAAAAAATTGGAGAAATAGAGATAATTAAATCTGAAGTGCCTTATGGAAAGGATAAAAAAAGCAGAATTGACTTTTTTTTAACTCCAAAATCTTCAAATCCTGATAATCGTAACATTTACATAGAGGTAAAAAACACTACATGGATTACAAAAGATATTGCTCTTTTCCCAGATACAGTAACGAAAAGAGGACAAAAACACCTTATAGAATTAAAAGAACTAATTCCAAGGAGTAAAAGTGTTTTAGTGCCTTGCATTACGAGAGAAGATGCTAAATTTTTTGCCCCTGGAGATGAGGCAGATCCCTTATATGGCAGGCTTTTTAGAGAATCTTTGACTGCGGGTATGATAATTATCCCTTGCTCCTTCATTTTTCATAAAGACCACATAACATGGAATGGAATTAAACCTTTAAAAATGGGATGAAATTAATTATTTTGTTACTTTAAAGAAAAAATTTTTTAAATTAACAAATAATTTTTTAAGGTGCAACTATAAAATTGGTATAAACAACTACTAGACACTGATAAGTTTTTTGAATAAATTTAAATTTGAAAGGAAACAGCACAAACTGTTTTTTTGCAGATCTAATTTTTTTTTATGACCACTGCTTTGCAAACGCCTCAAAGGCGCTCTAGGTCCAAACTTCAAGATGCAAGTCTTGTTAATGGACCTATGCTCCTTTTGAGGAGTATTCGAGGATTTAGTTCAAACCGCTCTATGTTGTGGCTTGCAACTGTTCCTCTAGCTTTGTTTGGTTTAGGTATTTTCAATCTTTCAGCTCATGCAGCTGATTTACCTGAGTTGAATGCAGCTTTTCTTGCTAACAATTTATGGCTTTTGATCGCTACTATCTTAGTGATCTTCATGAACGCTGGTTTCGCTATGGTTGAGGCAGGTATGTGCCGTTCTAAGAACGCTGTTAACATCCTTGCCAAAAACCTCTTTGTATTTGCTCTAGCTGTAACTTCTTATTGGTTTATCGGCTATTCATTAATGTACGGAGGAAGCGTTGCCGACGGATGGCTTTATTTTGGAGGCTTATTTTTTGATCCAACAGTTACCGCAGATATGGTGACTGATGCTGGATTAGTCCCAACTGTTGATTTCTTGTTCCAGTCTGCATTTGCAGGAACTGCGGCAACTATCGTTTCCGGTCTTGTTGCTGAAAGAGTTAAATTTGGAGAATTTGTTGTTTTTGCGATTGTATTAACTGCATTTATTTATCCAATTGCTGGAAGCTGGAAATGGAATGGAGGTTGGCTTGATTCTTTAGGTTTTGTTGATTTTGCAGGTTCTTCAATCGTTCACTCAGTTGGAGCATGGGCAGGTCTTGTAGGAGCTATGCTTCTTGGACCAAGAATTGGCAAATACTCTGATGGAAAACCTCAGGCCATGCCAGGACATAATATGGCTATAGCTACTTTAGGTGCATTAGTTCTATGGATAGGTTGGTATGGATTTAACCCTGGTTCTCAACTTGCTATGGATCAATGGGTTCCATATGTTGCTGTAACAACTACTTTGGCAGCAGCAGCTGGTGCTATCGGAGCAACCGTTGTTTCAACATTAACTTCCGGTAAGCCTGATCTTACTATGATTATTAACGGAATACTTGCTGGTTTGGTTAGTATCACTGCCGGTTGTGGTGATATGACTCTTGCTGGAGCCTGGTTCGCAGGACTAGTTGGAGGAATCATTGTTGTATTTTCTGTTGCAGCACTTGATGCTGCTGAGATCGATGATCCTGTAGGAGCATTCTCTGTTCACGGAGTTTGTGGTGTATGGGGTACTGTAGTGATTGGTCTCTGGGGTACAGCTGTTCAAGGCGATGGAGCAGGCATGGGATTGTTCAATGGTGGAGGTATTACTCTTCTACTAGTTCAAGCTCTTGGTGCCGCAGCTTATGCTATCTGGACACTCGTTACTTGCTGGATTGCTTGGTCCGTAATTGGAGGATTATTTGGAGGAATCCGAGTATCTGAAGAGGAAGAGACTCAAGGCCTAGATATAGGAGAGCATGGAATGGAAGCATATCCTGACTTTGCATCTGCTAAATAATCTAAATTTAAATTGATTTTAGAAACCTGACTTATGTCAGGTTTCTTTTTTTTTACGAAAAAATGTTTAGTATGTTGTAATATCTATACATGGATACTCAAGCTTTTAGAAGATCCCTTCATCATTCTGATAGATACAATAGAAGGGGTTTCGATTCTCCAACAAAAAGAGCACAAGCGTTAGAAGAAGCTTACCAAAGTGATTTGATATCCTCTATTAGAGATAATGGTTTTACTTATACAAAGGGTAGACTAAATATAAAATTAGCTAAAGCTTTTGGTTTTTGTTGGGGCGTCGAAAGAGCTGTGGCAATGGCTTATGAGACTAGAAGACATTACCCCAATGAGAATATTTGGATAACAAACGAAATAATTCATAATCCCTCAGTAAATGATCATTTAAGGAAAATGGATGTTAAATTTATTTCAGCAAAAAATGGAATTAAAGATTTTTCGTTAGTCTCTAATGGTGACGTAGTTATATTGCCTGCTTTCGGTGCCACTGTTCAAGAAATGAAGCTACTTCATGAAAAAGGATGTCACATAATAGATACAACTTGCCCTTGGGTTTCTAAGGTTTGGCATACTGTTGAAAAACATAAAAAACATGTTTTTACATCTATCATTCATGGAAAGTTTAAGCATGAAGAGACTCTTGCCACTAGCTCATTTGCGGGTAAATATTTAGTTGTGTTGGATCTAGAAGAAGCAAATTATGTATCTGAATATATTCAGGGTAGAGGAAACAGAAATGAATTTATGAATAAATTTGCTAAAGCTTTTTCTACTGGATTTGATCCTGATAAAGATTTAGATAGAGTCGGAGTTGCTAACCAGACAACTATGCTTAAAAGTGAAACCGAGGAAATTGGAAAAGTTTTTGAAAAAACGATGTTAAAAAAATTTGGACCAGAAAATATAAATAGTCACTTTTTAGCTTTTAATACAATTTGTGATGCTACCGAAGAAAGACAAGATGCAATGTTTTCTTTGGTTGATGAAGAACTTGACATTCTTGTTGTTATAGGAGGTTTTAATTCATCTAATACTACTCATTTACAGGAAATAGCAATTACTAAGAATATTTCTTCTTTTCACATAGATACTCCTGAGAGGATATCAGTTGAAGAAAACTCTATATTGCATAAACCACTAGGATCAGATTTAGAACTTAAAAATAATTTTTTACCTAGGGGAAACATTAATGTTGGAATTACTTCTGGGGCATCTACTCCTGACAAAGTTGTTGCTGATGTAATTGAAAAGTTAATTGCTATTGCTTCCTGAATTTGGATTAGCATTGAAAACTTTGCTTAGTTTTTTTAATTTATTACTCAGATATTTCCTAAAGATCTACTTATTTACTAGAATAATGGAAAATTTATGAAGTATGGAAGACAAAACACAGGCTAATCAGGTTCAAACAGCCAGTATGAATAGAACTAAAGCTCCCCAAAAAGTTGAAGTTGTTGTTGCTAATTCATCTTCAGGGTCAGAAGTAAATATCCTTGGGGAATTATCAATTTTTATTTTAAGAATTGGGTTTTGTGCTTTGATGATTCACCATGGCCTAGAGAAGCTTCAGGATCCACAGGGTTTTGCTGAGTTTGTAGTTGGTAAGTACTTCTCATTTTTGCCAGGTGATCCTGTTATTTGGACTTTTGGAGCAGCTATCACTCAATTAGTTTGCCCAGTAGGATTGGCTTTAGGGATTTTTGCTAGGCTTTCTTCTCTAGGGCTATTCTCTACAATGGCATTTGCTGTTTATTTTCATCTCTTAGATACTGGATTAGAAGGTTTTCCACTTGCAGTAGTTGAGGGTCACAACTATGCTTTCGAATTGTCTTTTATATATGGGGCTATTTCTCTTTACTTTCTATGTGCAGGACCAGGAAGACTCTCCTTGTTTAGAAAGACTAACAAGATCACATATTATCCAAAATCAAGCTAATTTAATGCAAAAAATGCCTTTTTTGCGTAAACACCATTGATATTCCTTTCGAATCACACATATCAATACTTTCTTGGTCTCTCAAACTGCCTCCAGGTTGGATAATTGCTTTTATTCCATACTCATTTGCAAGTTCTACAGTATCAGAAAATGGAAAAAACCCATCGCTTGCCAAAACAGCTTCAGAACATGATTCTTTAGCTGCTGTCAATGCTATTTTTGCCGCTCCAACTCTATTCATTTGTCCAGCTCCAATTCCAATAGTTTTTTGGTCTTTTGCAATTACAATTGCATTTGATTTTACGTGTTTACAAATTTTCCATGCAAAATTTAGATCTAAATTCATCTGATTACTGGGGTTCTTTTTAGTTACTGAAATCCAACTTTCAGTTTTATCGTCATTATCATTATTTTCTTGAACAAGTAATCCTCCCATTATTGATTTATTAGAATTTTGGTTCTTTTTTGGAAGTGCATCTTTTGTTAATTTTAAAATTCTTAAATTCTTTTTGATTCTTAGAATTTCTAAAGCTTCTTTATCAAAGGATGGAGCTACAACACACTCTAAGAAAATATCTTTAAGGTTAATTGCCGTTTTACTATCAACATTAGAATTAAAAGCAACTATACCTCCAAATGCACTAACTGAGTCGCATTCCAAAGCATTCAAAAATGCTTGAGAGGATGAATTACTTATAGAGGCGCCACAAGGATTATTGTGTTTTAGAATTATAGAGGCATATGTATTAGTTGAAATATCACCTTTCTGTTCATAGCCAAATTCTAAAACTGTTGAGAGAGCTGACTCAAGATCCAATAGATTGTTATAACTTAATTCTTTACCTTGTAATTGTTCTGCTGCGTTCCATCCAATCTTATTTAAACCATACCAAAAAGCTTTTTGATGAGGATTTTCCCCATATCTTAAGGTCTTGATTAGTGGATATGATTTAATATATTTGGAAGATTGTAAACTTTTCTCTTTACTTATCCAATTAGATATCGCAGTATCATAGTCAGCTGTATGTTGAAAAGCTTCAAAGGCTAATTTTGCCTTATATGATTCATTTAACCCCCCTTTTTTACTTTCTTCGAGAAATTCTTGATATTGACTAGGATCTACTAAAACTGAAACGTCTTTGTGATTTTTAGCTGCAGACCGAATCATTGATGGCCCTCCGATATCTATATTTTCAATCGCATCTTCCCACTTAGATTCTTTTTCAATAGTTTTTTTAAAAGGATATAAATTTACAACTACTAAATCAATTAGTTCAAGTTGGTTTTCTAATATGTCTTTTTTATGTTCATTATCAGTTCTTTTAGCTAATATTCCTCCGTGGATTTTTGGATGCAAAGTTTTAACTCTTCCTCCAAGGATTTCTGGAGAATTAGTAAAATCTGAAACTTTAACAACTGGAATTTTTGCGTCCATAAGATGCTTGGCAGTTCCCCCACTTGATAGGATTTTATAATTAAATTTTTCTACCAATTCTTTACAAAATTGGATTATATTTTTTTTATCTGACACACTTACTAAAGCTAATGGTGACATTATGGGAAAGTTTGCTTACTTAAGAATATAAACATGAAATACGATATCAATCATGAATATGTCTCGATTAGCTCTCAAACTGCAACTCATAGAATTATTTTGATACATGGTTGGGGAGCTGATGCAGATGACCTCTTAACACTTGGAAAGGAGATTACTGAAAAAATAGATCTTGATTTTGAGGTAATTTCCCTGAGGGCCCCAGGATTACATCCAAGTGGACAAGGAAGACAGTGGTATGGATTGTACCCACATGATTGGAATGGGGCTGAGAGAGAGGTAAACAAACTTCTAGCTACATTAAAAAATTTTGATACCGATCAAATTTCACTCAAAAAAACAATTTTGTTGGGTTTCTCTCAGGGAGCAGCAATGGCAATTGATGCAGGATTTAGATTTAATTTAGGATTAATTGTTTCTTGTAGTGGTTATCCTCATCCAACCTGGTTTGTAGGAGAAAAATGCCCACCGTTGATTATTAGCCATGGTTTATTCGATGATGTAGTGCCTATCGAGGCTTCCAGGAGTATTTATAAAAAAGTTAAAAGCAAGTCTTCTAAATTATGTGAATTAGTAGAATTTGATGGATACCATCAAATCGATTCAAATTTAATTGATTTTATAAGTACAAAGATAAGTTGTATTATTTAAACGAAAGCATATTCGTATTCTTCAATTTCTTCCCAATCATCTGCAGTAAGTTCAAGACCTTCGAATATTTTGTCTTCTCCAATTCCTTCAACTACTACTTTTAATGATGGGAACAAAAAATGATTTTCTTCAGCATATTGGGCGCTAAATAACCCTTTTTCACCCCAAAAGAACCTATCAGTTGTATGTTCATTTCTTCGAACGTTGAAAACAGAAGGGGCAGACAGAGCATTTTCAGCTATGAATCTTCTTGCAGCTGTAACTGGTTTGTGTTTGCCGGTTTCGATATGATAAATAGGTACATGAGCCATTACTCTTTGACCAGCCAACCTTCTTCTGCTGATTCTTTTTCTTTTTTTTGACATTGAGTGGTACTCCTGAAATTATTAATTAGATTAGTCTTATTTATTTTTACTAATCTTATATCTATGATCTTTGAATTCACTTCAAATTACATAGAGGACCCATCAACCCCTGATGTAGCTTAAAATATGATCAAATGTTCATATTTAGGGCTGGCTAAAGTCAGACCACTTTATATATCTTAATACTTTTTTCATATTTTACAAGACCTTTTTCAAATTTTTTTAAAAAATTGCCCAAAATTTCATTCACTATGAACCTCTCTAAAAAATTTGAAGAATTAGTCATAAAACAACTGGAGAGTTTTGGTTGTTCAATGGGAGTGACTCATTTAGTTATGTATCTTGCTTCAGCTAAACAAGGAACCAAAGCATCTTTTGAAATGATTGGTCAATGGCCTCAAATTGATAGGCTTCTAATATCAATAGAAGATGATCCTTCACTGAAAGTCTCTTCTCCAAATAGAAGATGGTACCCACTCCAAGAAAATGATATTCTGCTCGGTGTTCTCAGGGTAGAAACCGACTTTAAAGGGGGTAATTGGCCAGTATCGCTTGATTCTAGATTAAAAGCGCTTTCAATATCTTTAGCTAAATGCGTTTCTATCGAATTAGAACGTCAAAATAAAAATAAAGAAATTAATTTTTTAAAAAATCAGGTTAATGTCATAATCCATCAATTAAGGAACCCATTGGCTGCTCTAAGGACATATGCAAAGTTACTCATAAAAAGACTTGGTTCAGATGATGACTCTATTGAAATAGTCGAACGCATGATCATAGAGCAAAAACAAATTAATCAATATATGGACTCTTTTGCGCAACTCAATTCACCTATTCAACTTCCTTTAGAAATTGGAGAAGAAAGATTATTATTACCGCCAAATTTAGATAATAAAAAAGAAATAACTGTTCAGAGTTTATTGAGGCCAATTATAGAAAGGGGTAAAGCTAATGCGAAATTAGAGAATAGAGATTGGATTGAACCTTCTTTTTGGCCAGATTGGACGTTATCGCCAGTTAAGGCAAAATATGCTGTAATCCCTGAAATAGTTGCCAATTTATTAGAAAATGCTTTTAAATACGCTCAAAAAAATGCTGAAATTGGGATAACTATTACAAGTAAAGGTCTGTGCATATTTGATGGGGGAAAAAAAATAACCAAAAATGAAAATGAGAAGATTTTTCATAAAGGTTTTAGAGGATCTGCTGCTAAAAAGAAGGAGGGCACTGGTGTGGGACTTTTTTTAGCGAGGAAATTAGCAAAACAAATTGGAGGAGACCTGAAATTGCTAGGAAATTACTCAATTGATCATAATGAGGAATTGAAATATCTCAAGAAGAATAATATTTTCTACTTAGAACTTCCTATAAAAGAATTGCATGTATAAATAACATTGTAGTTTCGACTAATACAACACTCGCACCGCAGGCATCTCCATTGAAGCCACCAATTTTATATCCAAGTATGTTGGGGATAGTGTGACTTACAAAAATACCAATCAAAATAAGAATTAAAAATTTAATTAATATTGCTTGGGATGTAATTGAAAATAATTGGTTTGCAATGTAAATTAAAAGGAAAATAATAGAGATCAAAGATTCTTTTTTGAATCCATTCCAAAACTTTTTATGACTAATAGATTTTTTCTTATAACTAATATATTGGAACTTTTCTATAAAAAATAAATTTGAAAATCTTCCCCAAAATAAGCATATTGGTAAAACAATAATTATTTGATCCTGAATTTTGAGTATGCAAGCAATTTGAATTAAAGTTATAAAAACTAAAGATTGAACGCCAAAGGAACCAACTTTACTGTCTTTCATAGCTTTTAAACGTTTCTTTTTACCCGCAAAAATACCATCAAATGTATCCATTAAACCATCTAGGTGTAGGCCACCAGTAATTAAATATCCTGAAGCCAAACAAATTAATGTAGATGCATAAATTGACCAAGAGCTTGCTTTTAAAAAAACAAAAATATAACTCTGTATTGTTCCAATTAAAAAACCTAAAAGTGGCGCAAATTGTGCAATATTTTTAAATTCGGGATTAATAAAAGGTATCTTTGGAAATGTCGTATAGAAAATCCAAGACCCAGCCAAATTTTTTATAAAGTATTTTTTGATAAGAAAATAATAGATTCAGTATCAAATAATAGAGTAGATTAATAAAAAGGATTAAAAAATTTTATAATTTATCGTGTTTGAATTTGAAATTACATCTAATTGCAGTAATACAGAGGCAAGAACTGGTATATTTCATACCCCAAATGGTAAGGTAAGCACCCCAAAATTTATGCCAGTAGGTACTCTGGCAACGGTTAAAGGAATTTCATCTAATCAGTTAATCTCTACAGGATCAGAAATGATTCTCTCAAATACCTTTCATCTTCATCTACAACCTGGAGAAAAAATAGTTAAAGAATCTGGTGGAATCCATAAGTTTATGAATTGGCCTAAGCCTATTCTTACTGATTCAGGTGGATATCAAGTTTTTAGTTTGGCCAAATTAAATAATATTTCTGATAAGGGTGTGGAATTTAAAAGTCCAAGAGATGGAAGTTTTTTATTTCTTTCACCTGAAAAAGTAATGCAAGTTCAAATGGATCTTGGCTCGGATGTTGCGATGGCTTTCGATCATTGTCCTCCGCATACAGCTAATGAAAATGATATTGAAGACTCTTTACAAAGAACTCATTCGTGGCTGCAAAAATGTGTTGAGACTCATAGGAAACCAAATCAAGCATTATTCGGAATAGTTCAAGGTGGAAAGTATCCTAGATTAAGAGAACACAGCGCAAAATTTACAAGTTCTTTTGATCTGCCTGGAATTGCCGTGGGAGGTGTAAGTGTTGGAGAGGCAGTCGAAGAAATTCATAGCGTAATTAATTATGTCCCGAAATTCTTACCAATAAATAAACCAAGATATTTAATGGGGATTGGCTCTTTAAAAGAAATTTCTTTAGCTGTTTCTAAAGGATTCGATATATTTGACTGTGTCTTACCTACAAGACTGGGAAGGCATGGAACTGCATTATTTAATGATGAAAGATTGAATTTGCGGAATGCTCGATTTAAAAATGACTTTTCTCCGATAGACAAAACTTGTAAATGCGAAACTTGTAAGTTTTATTCGCGTGCATATTTGCATCATTTAATTAGAAATGATGAAATATTAGGTCTCACCTTAATAAGTTTGCATAACATTGCGCATTTAATAAGATTTACCAACTCCATTTCTAATGCAATTAAAGATAATTGTTTTACAATTGATTTCGCTCCTTGGAAAACATCCTCTATTGCTCACCATACGTGGTAACGTCTAATGATAATTAATTAATTTATTCAAAAGGTGCTCATTCTATTTAATACTTTCGCGGAATTGCCTGAAGCATACAAGGCTTTTGCTCCAACTGTTGATGTTCTTCCTCTTATACCTCTATTTTTCTTTTTATTGGTATTTGTTTGGCAAGCAGCAGTTGGATTTAAATAAAATTCTTTTCTTTCAGATAAAGTTTCTTAGAAGGGATTTTCAAGTAAAATTGCATCTCCGCAATTTTCTACAGCACTCTCTATAAAATCAGCAATTTTTAAAGCTCTTGAGGCTTGTTCACCATCTACCTCAGGAGTTTCTTTACCTTGCACACATTTAAGAAAATGTTCAAGTTCTGCATAAAGAGGCTCTATGGAAGTAGTGCTAACCTCTTCGACATATCCATCATTCCTATAAACTAATTCGCCATGCTCTGCTGTGTATGATTCATGAGATTTTCGATGGATTTGAAGAGAGTGATTTAAGAAATCTGTTTCTACTAGCCCATTTTGGCAGTGAGCACTTAAACTTCTAATTTTTTTGTGACTCATTTTGCTAGCCGTTAAGCTTGCAATAACATTATTTTTAAAAACTAAAGTAGCATTGACATAATCTATTAATCCTTCGTTATTTCTTCCTCCAACGGCTGCCAATTTTTGTATTTTCGAGTTTACAAGTTCTAAAACAAGATCAATGTCATGAATCATTAAATCCATAACAACAGATACGTCATTTGCTCTATCTGCATTAGGACTGTGTCTTCTTGCTTCTAAAACAACAATTTCTTCATTATGTACTATTTTATTTAATTCTCTAAAAGCAGGATTAAACCTTTCAATATGGCCTACTTGTAACAAACAATTACTTTCATTAGAGGCATCTATTAAAGATTTTGCTTCTAACTCGGTAGCGGCTATTGGTTTTTCAATGAGAACGTTGGTACCTCCTTTAAGACAATCCAGACCTACTTTTTGATGAAGTAGTGTTGGTACAGCGATACAGATAGCATCAACTTTAGGAATTAAGTCTTTATAATTTTTAAACCATTCACATTGAAATTGCTCAATAGCTAATTTGCCTCTCTCTTCATTTGGATCTGCCACTCCAACGAGATCCGCATCTTTTAGTAAACTTAGTACTCGAGCATGATGCCAGCCCATATTTCCTATACCGATTACTCCAACCTTTACTGGTGATGAGGTTGGTTGCATAACTTTAACTAAATATATTTAATATTATTATCCTCTATAAGAAGCCACATTTAGCTTTTAGGAAGAATTATTTTTACACGATCAATTTTTGGACCTGACATAGAAATAACTTCAAATTTTATGTTATTGAAATCTAAAACATCTCCAATTTTTGGAACCATTTGAAATTTTTCTAAAAGAAATCCAGCAAGGGTATGGTAATCTGCTCCTTCTGGAATTGAACATCCTAACCTTTTGTTTATATCTATTATTTCGGATTTTCCTGCTAATGACCACTTTCTAGAGAAATTATCTAACATTTTCATATCTGAATAAATTCTGTTATTGAGCATTTCTTCTCCAACGATTTCGCCATTTAAATCAGCTGCAGTTATTAGACCTTCTGTCCCACCATGTTCATCAACCACGAGTAAGAACGGGTTGTAGTCTCTAACTATTGGTAATATTTCTGCTAAAGAGCATGTTTCTATTATTTTTGTAACTGGTAAGAGAAATGGCTCTAATAATGTATTCGCTTCCATTTCGCTCATAGAAATTGGTTTAGCTAGATAACGCAAATCTAAAACCCCTAAAACATCGTCTAAAGACTCTCCAATTACGAAAAATCGAGCATGTCGTGTTTTGTCGACTTGTTTCATAAGTTCTGAAAAGGTTATATTCTTTGGCAAAGTTACCATCTCAGATCTTGGAATCATTACTTCTTTAACCTGAGTATCTTTTAAAGCGAAAACTCCTTCAAGAATATTCTTTTCATCTGGCTTTAAACCTGTGACATTGTCTGTTTCTATAAGAGTTTCTAATTCACCTGCGGATAAGCCGGAATTTAAAGAGTCCCATTTATTATTTAGATTTAATAAACCCAAACAAGCACTGGCAAAGAATTCAATTATTGAAACGATAGGTTGCATACCTTTTCTGACTGCATCAAATATTGAAGTTAATCTCAATGCAGCAGATTCTGGATTATTAATTACTAATGCTTTAGGAATTAGACCAGACACTAGCGTAACAATGAGTACTACAAATAAAAATAATAAAATATCAAAAAATCTATTTGGTAAAATATTTTTTTTCCAGTAATGATTGGCCATGCTATTGCTCAGCCATCCAATTGAGATTAATGAGATTGTTACTCCAAATTGAGAAGTTATTAATGAGGATCTAAATCTTTTTTGAATTTTTAAAATTGAAAATGCTCCTTTCTTTTTTTCTTCAATTAGCCTCAAAACTTTACTTGGCCTTATTAATAAAAAAGAGAGTTCGCTAGCAGCGAAAAAAGCTGGGAAAAATAAAAGAAATAAAAGTAGAGTTATTTTCATTCAATGACAAATTAATAATGGGGGTGGCGAGGATCGAACTCGCCTTAGCCAAATTATGAGTTTGGTGCATTCACCAGATTGCTACACCCCCTATGGAGTTTCTGTAATTTTAATTACATTGAATTTCAATATACAATATAAAAATAATATTTCAAAAAACACCAACATAGTAAGTTTTTGTGAGATTTCTTTTTTTTCTTCTAATCTTTAAATATAAATTTAACTTTTATTAATGGGCAATTTTTCGGAAAAGTATGACTTAAATAAGGCAAAATTGTTAAAACAGTTAATTGAAAAATCTTATAAGAAAGGAAATTTCACCTTATCTTCAGGAAAAAAAAGCAGTCATTACTTGAACTGTAAACCAGTATCTTTAAATGGTGAAGGCCTAAACTTAATAAGTGATTTATTTTTAGAGTTAAAGGACTCAAGGTCAAAAGCTGTAGCAGGATTGACATTAGGTGCAGATCCTCTTGTTAGTGGATTAATAATAAAAGGAGCTTCGCAAGGTCTTGACCTTAATGGTTTAATAATTCGGAAAGAAATTAAAAAGTACGGTACCAAAGCTGGAATAGAGGGGCCGATATTAGAAGAGGGAACTTTGGTGACTGTCTTAGAAGATGTTGTCACAACTGCTGGTTCAGTAATAAAAGCCATAAAAAAGTTGCGAGACAATAATTATGTTGTTGAGGAAGTTTTGTCTATAGTTGATAGGGAAGAAGGAGGCTGTGAAGCCCTTAACTATGAAAATGTTAAATTAAAGAGTCTTTTTACAATAAAAGATTTTTTATGATGATCTAAAATGCAAGATATTAAAAAAAAGTTTTGGCTTGAAAAATTTGATTGTTTTTCTGTTATGGGAGAAGATGCCAGAAAATTTTTGAATGGCATAACAACTGGTAATATTCTTAATTCAGAAAATAAAGTTATCAAAACTTGTTGGTTAACTCCAAATGGAGTTTTAAGATCATTAATTGAAATTATTTTTTTAGAAAGAAACTTAGAAGTAATTGTCTTGGCGGGAAATATTCACGAAATAATTGATTACTTTAATCAAATTATTTTTCCAGCGGATGATGTCTTTTTAAGTGAACCTTTCTTAATAACTAGAATTCAGGAAATTGATGAATCTAGTTCATGGAGAACTTACCAGCCTATTTTCTTTAAAACAGAAGATAAAGATTTTGAAATATATAAAAATAAACTAAATTTGCTGAATTCCAATGATTTACAAATTTGGAAGATTAATCAGGCAATACCATCTTTAGAAATGGAAATAAACGGAAAAAATAATCCTCTTGAGCTGGGATTAAAAGATCTTATAGATTTTAATAAAGGTTGTTATTTAGGACAAGAAACAATGTCAAAAATAAAAAATGTTTCTTCTTTAAAACAAGAAATAAGAATTTGGAAATCATTTGAATCTAATTTGAATTTAGAAGTTGAAGATAAAAATTTATACATAAATTCTGCGAAAGAAATTTCTGTAGGCAAAATAACTAGTATTTTGAAATCAGATTCTCAAATTAAAGGATTAGCAATGATAAAAAGACAATATTTAAAAAAAGGAAGTTATTTTTATTCAGAAATTTTTGGAAAAATTATTATAAATAAATCTGTAGGATCAGTTTTTCTTTAAATGATTTTTGATCAAATATTTCGCAATTTGTAGAGTAGCTAAACAATCATCCTTATTGTATTGGACAATTTTTTTTAAAAATATTTCGTTTTCTGTAATTTGATATTGAATCCACCAATAAAGGGCCTTCGAGCCACTGACATCTTTCTGCACCCATTTAAATCCCAGCCAATTAGAGACCGTTTTTAAGCTATAGTTTTTTAGTGGTAATATCCAAGACTTTCTTATTAAGCTATGTAAGTCTATAAATCTTGAGGTTAGTAAATCAATCTCTTTAAAACTAAAATTTAGGTTTTTAGCAATATTAATTATTGCTATTTTTTCAGTCTCTCCATAATGTAAAACTGGCCATTCTTTATTTGAAAAAAGTATTTTAATAATTTGCCTATAAGATTCACTTTTATTATTTTCGAGATTTAAGATTGACTCATAAATAAGACCTTCTTTTTTTGTAAAAAAATTATTTATTTTTAAAAAACCATATAAAAAGTCATGCTTTTCATCTGGATTGGACTCAATATCAAATACATAAAATCCCAAAGATGTTTTTTTTAATAGATCATAAGTATCATTTTTATTGGCGATGTAATATGGTTCCCCAGAAATGTATGCTTGTGCTTGCTTTACAAAAATGGAGGCTTTTTCAAACTTTTGATCATTGAACTTAGATAATTTTTCTCCAAGTTTTTTTTCACTACAGGTAGCTAAACTTTGGGTATTATATATCCCATTTGTTTTGAGTAATGAGGCCGTTTTGGATCCTATTCCATCTATATCGGTTAGATATCCATTTTCTTTTGCTTCTTTGTCACAAAATTTTTGCCATGAACAAATAGTACATTTTTTTCTATCTTGAGTTATTTCGGGCATAAATCCCTCCAAGCATTCGTTCAAACTTAATAAAGTATTCAAAACTTTTTTTCTTGATTTTTTATTTAAATAAATTTCTTCAACTTTAGGTTTATTACTAAAACTTGAAATTACTAATCCTTTTTCAATTTTAGATTCTTGAAAAGATTCCAAAATAATAGAACTAAAAGCCAAGTCTATTAAATGTTCTTTAGTAGTTTTATGGCCTAACTTATAAACAGCAGGTAGATATTTATATGGTCCCCATTTACTTATACCTTTAGTCCTCAAAAGTAATTGTGGATGTATCTCTGCGTAAATATCTTGGAAAACTTTTCCTTTAATTTTTAATCCAATTACTCCTTCATAACCATTTTCACAGGCTTTTAATCCTGTATAAATATCACCATTACATAATTTAGAAAAAATTTGATATTGGTTAACTTTATCTATGGCTTTATGCGCAGACCAAACTTCATAAGATTTAACACCCTTGAAATCTAGCCATGCTTTTCTTTTGCATTTTATGAAACTTTTTAAAAAAAGACTATTCAAATTGTTTTATTGGCGGTTTTAAATTTTACTCATATAAATTAATATAGATAATTAAAAGAAATCAAGGAAGTCTTTAGTTTGAAAGGTGCCGCATTAGAAAATATAAAATTTGGAACTGATGGTTGGAGAGGAATAATTGGATTTGATTTTAACCTGTCCAATCTTTCAAGAGTTGTTGTGGCTGCATGTCAGGAGTTGCATTATCAATACTATAAAGAAGTTAATTCAAAGAAAATTTTAATTGGATATGATCGTAGATTTATGGCAAGTGAATTTGCCAAGCATATTGTTCCTTTCGTGAGAGGATGTGGTTTTGAACCGATCTTATCTAATAGTTTTGTTACAACACCCTCTTGTAGTTTCTACGCCAAAGAAGTAGGTTGTCTAGGAGCTTTAGTAATTACAGCAAGTCATAATCCATATAATTGGCTCGGTCTCAAAATTAAGAGCTTTAATGGATGTTCTGTTGACGAATCTTTTACAAGTGAAATTGAAAAAAGATTAATGCTTGGAAATTCAATTGAAAAAAAAGATGGTGTTAATCAATTGGCAGATATTAAGAAATTTCATTTAGATAGAATTAAATCCCTTTTTGATATTGACTTTATTTCCAATAGATTGAAAAAAATGAAATTAAGAATTTTTGTAGATTCTATGCATGGTTCAGCTGCAAATTGTATGGCTGAGATTTTTGACTCTTATGATTCAGAAGTTATTTCAGAAATCAGGAAAGATACTGATCCTTTTTTTGGAGGAAAACCTCCTGAACCTCTTTTAAAGTATGTAGATGATCTAAATCAAATACTAATGAAAAATTCAAAAAATGAAGTTAAAACTCTTGGAATTATATTTGATGGTGATGGTGACAGAATTGCAGCAATTGATGAAAAAGGAAGATACTCTAGTACACAAGATTTACTCCCATACTTTATTAGCTATTTGGGCGAAATTAAAAATAATTTTTATCCAGTTTTAAAGACTGTTAGTGGTTCAGATATTATTAAAAATATATCAGAGAGTCAAAATAGAGATGTTTTTGAAGTTCCAGTTGGCTTTAAATATATTGCTGAAAAAATGATTCAAGAGAAAATATTTATTGGAGGAGAGGAATCTGGGGGAGTTGGTTTTGGTGACTTTATGCCTGAAAGAGATGCTCTATATGCGGCGATGGTTTTATTAAACGGAATTGCTGAAAAATCTCAATATTTATGCCAAACTTTAGATGAAATACAAAAAGATTTTGGACCAAGTTTTTATAAAAGAATTGATATTAAATTCCCAAACCAGTCAGAAAAAAATAATGTAAAAGAATTTATCATTCATAATGTTCCTGAGAATATTAATAATCACAAGATAAAAAGTATATCAAAGATTGATGGAATAAAGTTGAGAATTGACAAAAATTTTTGGCTTCTTTTTAGGTTTTCAGGAACGGAACCTCTTTTAAGGTTATATTGTGAAGCACCAAGAGAAACTTATCTAGATGAGGTACTAGAGTGGGGTCAAGAATTTATAAAATTGGCAGGAATATAAGGGTGAAAAATTTATATTTAGCGAGTAAGAATAAAGGTAAAGTTGAAGAATACAAGAAATTGCTTGCTGGAGTAAATTGCAAATTATTACTCCAGCCAGAAGCATTAGAAGTAGAAGAGGATGGACTTACATTTAGAGATAATGCAATTAAAAAAGCGAGTGAAGTTTCGCGAAAAACAAATAATTTCTCAATAGCAGATGATTCAGGAATTTGTATTGAAGAATTAGATGGTAAACCTGGTATTTACTCATCTAGATATGCAGAAAATGATCAGAAAAGAATTGAAAGAGTTTTGAAAGAACTTCATGGAGTTCAAAATAGAAGTGCTTTCTTTATTGCCAATATTTGTGTTTGTTCCCCAAATGGTGAAGTGATTATAGAATCTGAGGCTAAATGTCATGGCAATATTATTTTAAACCCTAGAGGAAAAGGTGGTTTTGGTTATGACCCAATTTTTGAGGAGAGTTCTACCAGATTAACTTTTGCAGAAATGAATAATGATATTAAAGACTCTTGTAGTCATAGAGGTAAAGCATTAAAAAAAATTATTCCAGATTTAATTGAAATTTTTTCTTGAATTCAATTAACCCAAGATCCATGAAGGCCATGGGGAATTGATATGGGCAATTCATAAACTGCTAATTCATTTAAGTCTTTTGCATCTAAGATCACTAAATCGCTTCCTCTTCGTTCTCCGTTCCAAAGAAGTATAAATAAAAATCCCTCATCCTCTTTTGTAGAGTTTTCTGATGGAACCATAATTGGTTCACTCACGAATCCACTTGGACCTGCTGACCAAGAAATCTCTTCCTTTGAAGTTAAATTTATTTTTTTTATTGCCTGAAGTGGTGCGTTCCCTAGCTTTTGAGATGTGCTTGCCATCCAACTAAAAGTTGCTTTTAATCCTAAGTTTTTAGGATTAACAACAGCAAATTCACAACATTGTTCACTTAAAGTTTCAAGTTCACTAGTTTTTTTCTTTAGATCAATAGTTGATCTTTTAAGTTTTCCTTCTGGATATTTATCAAAGTCAATATCTCTAAAATTCTCGTCAGGTCCAACTGATGGGAAATCATCATAAAAAATACTATCTAAAATGATTTTGTAATCTTTTTCAAATGCGTTTACATGATGAAAAACAAATCCTTCTGGGGCATCGATTGTTAATGGTGGCTGACCTCTAAATAATCCACTTTCTCGGGGTATGATAAAAAACTTTGCCTTTTTCTTTGGATTCGACTTTAAACATTGTGCTGCGCCTCGTTGGCCCATGACAAATGGGAGAGGATTGAAGTCGATAGCATTTTGTAAGAATATTGCCCAATTAGTTGTAATTGCGAAATCATGAAGGAAAGCAAATCCATTAAAAGTATCTTTTCTATCAATTAGAAGTTCACCAGGATTATCACCAGCATTATTAAACTCCATTAATCTAATGGTACTTTTTGGCCCAGTTTGTACTCCAAAAGTGACTAAAAGTTCTGAAGATGCATTCGAGTTTAGGTCTGTTTTGGGATGAGCACTGAATGCTTCATTAGGCTTTAGTACCCCCTTTAATGAAGTTAAACCTATAGTCTCAAGACTATCAGGATCCAATGCATGTGGGCCAGCTGCTTCCCATAATGCGAGAATTTCATCTCCTAATTTAACGACATGAGTATTAGCAATATTCTTAAATTTTAGATCTAATGCATTATTTATAATCCCTCCACTTTTTTGGGTACCAAAAACACCTCTATAAATAAATTTATTTATTTTTTCTTCTTCTAAATAGCCTTTAGTTTTAACAAATCTATTTGTTAAGAATGGCTGACCATTTTCGAATTTTATGGATGTGATCATACCATCACCATCAAATGGATGATGTACCCATTGTCCTCCTCTCTCTAATATCCCTGGTCCATTTCTTAATAATGTTCCATTTAAATTTTTAATATTCTTACCTTTGCTAATTGTTAGAGGTTGCTTAGTTAACTCTTTTTTTACATTTTGATATGCACTGGACCAATCTTCTTTATTAAAGTTTTTAAATCTATCAATTTTTTTATCTTGTAAATTAGTCACAACAAAACAATTTTTTTTTCTATTTTCGCCAAAAATCGACTGAATTGTGGCTAATTCGAAAAAATTCCGATTTTATTGTTTTTCTAGCATTCCTTTACTGCTTGGAATTGAATCAGATCTTCTCAGATCTATTTCGGTAGCCATTCGCATTGCTCTTGAAAAAGCTTTGAAGCAAGCCTCAACTATATGATGTGAATTACTACCTTGTATTTGATTAATATGCAGAGTAATACCGCTGTTATTTACAAAGGCAATAAAAAACTCTTTTACTAATTCAGTATCATAATTTCCTATTCTTGGAGCTTTTAATTGAAGATCATAAGATAGATGTGGTCTGCCAGAACAGTCTAAAGTGACTTGAACTAATGCTTCATCTAATGGGGCGAAGAAATGTCCAAATCTGCTTATTCCTTTTCTTTCTCCCAAGGCTTTTGAAAATGCTTTGCCTAATGCGATTCCTACATCTTCATTTGTATGATGATCATCAATATGGGTATCTCCAATTGCTTTGATTTTTAAATCGAACAAACCATGACTGGATATTTGATGAAGCATATGATCTAAGAATGGTATCCCGGTATCAATTTCAGAAATTCCATTTCCATCTAAGTTTATAAATACAGAAATATCTGTTTCATTCGTTTTTCTTTCTATTTTAGATTGTCTTAGAGATGACATTTTTTAAGCAAAAAAACTTAGTTTACATTCCATTAATGCAGTAACCCGCATCAACATAAATTGTTTGGCCTGAAATGCCGCTAGAGAGATCACTTAATAAAAAAGCAGCAGTATTGCCTACTTCTGTTTGAGTGACTGTTCTGCGTAAAGGAGCCTTTTCTTCAACATTGTGAATCATATCTAAAATGCCACCTATAGCAGAACTCGCAAGTGTTCTTATAGGTCCAGCACTTATTGCATTAACTCTGACTTGTTTTTCTGGACCAAGTTCTGCAGAAAGATATCTGACTGAAGCTTCTAAAGCTGCTTTAGCTACTCCCATCACGTTATAGTTAGGAATCGCCCTTTCTGAACCTAAATAAGTTAATGAGATAACGCCCGCACCATCACTAAAAAGTGGTTTCGCTGCTTTACATAAAGGTGCTAATGAATAAGCACTGATATTAAGAGCCCTATCAAAACCCTCTGAAGTAGTAGCACTATAATCTCCAATCAATTCGTCGCGTCCTGCAAATGCTAAGCAGTGAACTAATCCGTCAATTTGCCCCCAATTGTTTTTTATATTTTGAAAGATTTCTTCTATTTGAGCTGGATTTTGAACATCAAGAGGTAAAAATAACGAGGGGTTTAAAGGTTCAGTTAGTTCTCTAACTTTAGATTCGAATCTTCCCTTATCATCAGGCAAATATGTGATTCCAAGTTCTGAGCCAGCTTTTGACAGTTGTTGAGCAATACCCCATGCTATTGAACGATTATTGGCAATTCCTGTAACAAGAATTTTTTTGCCAGTTAGATTTAGAAGCATTTTGTTTATTATTTCTATTATTCTCCTATATAAAAGTACCTATCTTTACGGATTACTGCAAAATATACAATAATTTTCAAATATTAAAGAATTTTTAACTTGAACATGGTCAAAACAAATTCTATGGTTTTGGAATTAGGTTTTCAATTACCTAATTTCCAAATGTTAAATGCTAATTCTTCAAAAAATGAAAATTTTAAATCTCATAATCTAGATAATCGGCATTTACTTTTAATGTTTATTTGTGCCCATTGCCCATTTGTTAAATATATTGAGAATCAAATTTTCACATTAAGTAAAGAAATTGAAAATACTGTTCAAACAGTTGCAATCTCTAGTAATGATATTGTCACTCATCCTTCAGATTCTCCTAAAAATTTGAGATTACAAGCTCAATCACAAGGATGGAGTTTTCCTTATCTATATGATGAAAATCAAAATTTTGCTAAGGAATTAAAAGCGGCTTGCACCCCAGATTTTTATCTTTTTTCAAATGAAGGGGATGGTGATTTTTTATTATTTTATCATGGCCAATTAGACGATAGTAGACCAGGTAATAATATCCCTCTTTCTGGAAAAGATTTGCGCTCTGCTGTAAAAGATTTGAATCAAGATAATTCTTATCCTTCAAATCAGATACCTTCTTTAGGTTGCAATATTAAATGGACTCCCGGTAAAGAACCAAGTTGGTTTAAGTGAATTAAAATTTTTTTTTACCCATAGAAATATGGTTTAGGGTTAATATATTCACTATGCAGATACCTCCATTTACTTTAAATAGGCAGTACCAAGAAATTGGCTCAGAAATTGAGAGTGAGGTTTCTAAAGTTTTAAAAGGGGGTCAGTATATTGGAGGACAAGAAATTGCCAAATTTGAGGAGAGTTTTTCTAATCTGATTGGTGTTGAAAATACTATTGGATGTAATAGTGGAACTGATGCTTTAGTACTAGCTTTGCGCGCATTAGATATTGGTGTGGGTGATGAAGTTATTACCTCATCTTTTAGCTTTTTTGCGACTGCAGAGGCTATTAGTGCAGTTGGTGCTAATCCTATTCTGGTAGATATAGATCCAGAAACTTATCTCATTAATACTGAACTAATAGAACAAGAAATAAATTCTAATACCAAGGCAATTATGCCAGTTCATCTATTTGGGAATGCAGTGAACATGACCTTAATAAAATCATTGGCCAAAAAATATGGCTTAAAAGTAATCGAAGATTGTGCCCAAGCAACATGCACAATGTGGGAAAATTCCAAAGTTGGTAGTATCGGTGATATAGGTTGTTTTAGTTTTTTCCCTACTAAAAATTTAGGAGCTGCAGGAGATGGTGGAGCAGTAACAACTTCAGATCAGAAGATTGCTAAAAAAATTAGAGAACTGGCTGTTCATGGCAGCCCAATAAGATATCACCATACTCAAGTTGGATATAACAGTAGACTTGATACCATTCAAGCTGCAATATTAAACATTAAGATTAAATATATTTCTAAATGGATTAATAATCGCCAAAAAATTGCTAAAAATTACCTTGATTTATTAGAAAAAAATCCATTTATTAGTTTTCCAAAAATTAGCTCTGATGCAATTTCCCATTCTTGGAATCAATTTGTCATCAAATTAAGAAACGATAAATATTTTTTAAATGAAGATTTTTCAAATTTATTTGATACTGATTGCAAAAAATACTATTCATTAAGGAATTTGGTCAAACAACAACTTTTTGAAAAAGGTATTAATTCAATTATTTATTATCCAATTCCAATACACGCACAAATAGCTTACAAAAATAAAAATTTTTCTAGAACTAAACTCATATATACAGAGAGAATTTGTACAGAAGTTCTTAGTCTTCCAATGTTTCCTGAAATTTCTTATGAAGAGCAAGTTTATGTAGCAGAAAATTTAAATAAAGTTTTAAAGAATTGTATAGAGGAAATTCAAATTTCAGCATAAAGTGATTTAAATAATCTTTGTTGTATGTTGTGATTAACAATAGGGCTTGAATAATTATTTTTTTCTAGTCTAGATATCTCCCCATTTAATAATTCTGAATTTGACACTTTAGATAATTCAGGAATCCAATATTTTATATATTCGCAAATAGGATCAAATTTTTTTGCTTGGGTGTATGGATTAAAAATTCTAAGTGGTTTTGGATCCATACCGCTACTGGCGCTCCACTGCCATCCCCCATTATTTGCAGCTAAGTCTCCATCAACCAACGTCTCCATAAATTTTTTCTCGCCCATTTGCCAACTGCATATAAGATCTTTTACAAGAAAAGAAGCGACTATCATTCTACATCTGTTATGCATCCAGCCAGTACTATTTAGTTGACGCATTGCAGCATCAACTATAGGTACTCCGGTCTCTCCATTGCTCCAACGTTGAAACCATTCATTATTGTTTAGCCATGGAAAGTGATCCCATTTTTTTCTATATGGACCTTTCTCTAGCTCTGGGAAATGGAATAAGCAATGTTGATAAAATTCACGCCAAACAAGTTCTTTTTGCCAAGTTTCAATTGATAGGTAATTTTCTTGATTTGCAAAATCTGAATTTAAATTTAATGTGGCGTTCCAAATTTTTCTAATGCTGATGGTGCCGAATCTGAGAGATGCACTTAAAAAAGATGTCCCATTATGGGAAGGAAAATCTCTTGCAGCATTATAAGAATATATTTTTTTTTCGTTAATGAAGTTTTCTAATAATGTTTCTGCAGCATTTTCACCAGGTCTACATGGACAAATATTTGAACCAGAAAATTTGATATTTTTGAGAAATTTTTTTAGAACAGAATCAGATGAATTTATTATCTTATATTCTATGAGTTTATTATCTATATCTTTAAACTGAAAGATAATTTTTTTTTGATCATATGAACCTAATAAATTCATTTTTAATTTAAGGTTTTTATAAAAAGGTCCATAAACTGAATACGGATTGTTATTCCCTGAAAATATTTTTAAAGGTTCTACTAATAAGTGATCCCAAGTTTCAATAACTTGAATATTTTGTTCTCTTAAATTTTTTTTTATTTGTAAATCGCGATTAATCTCATAAGGTTCAATTGATCTATTCCAAAAGACAAATTTAGCATCTATTTTCTTTGCTAATTGTGGAATTATTAATACTGGATCTCCTTCTTCCATAACTAGTCTACTGCCCATTTCTTTCCAATTATTTCCTAATTCTTGAAGCGAATTTCCTAGAAACCAAGCTCTTGAACTTGCATTGAAATCGTGTGGGTAATTTTTATCAAATATATAAGTGGAAGTAATAGCATTTGATAATGAAAATGCTTTGATTAAAGCTTGATTATCAAATATTCTTAAATCCTTTCTATGCCAAAAAAGTATTCTAGGTTTATTCATAATTTATCTAAAAATTGTTTAGCTCTAAACCAAGCCGTCACGGTTTTTGCGTCAAGAATTTCATCCCCACTAGAAATAAGATTATCTAGTTCGTCGGGATCTAAAATTAATACTTCAATATCTTCATCTAAATCTCCTTTAACCTCGGATTTGAGTTTGTTTAATTCACGAGCTAAAAATAAATAAATTTCTTCATCTGCATAACCTGGAGCAGGGACAAGAGTTCCTAGTTCATCCCATTTGTTTGCACTGAATCCAGTCTCTTCTTGTATTTCTCTTTGAATTGAATTAATAGGCGTTTCATCTATCTCTAATGTACCTGCTGGAAATTCTAATAGATATCTTGAAACAGCAAATCTATATTGCCGAAGAATGATAACTTTATTGTCTTTTGTAATAGGTACGGCTAATGCTGCCCCAGGATGCTTAATGTATCCGTATTCACCTTCATGTCCATTTGGAAGCTCAATTCTATTTATTTCGAAACTAAATTTTTTTGACTTTAACTCAGATATTTTTTCTTTAAAAATGGATCTTTTTATAAGGTTTTTGTTGCCCATAATTTTTAAATAAAAACAGCTTAACAGTTATTTTTTGGTTTTGTAAATCATTTATATCGACCATTTTGGGACATCAAATTTTGTGATTTTTTGGCTCCTACTTAAGATTTCAGATAGTGGTGTAATAACGAAATTCCGATTCATGAATCTAGGGTGAGGTAATATTAATTCCTCGTCAACCGTATGAAAATCTTCCCACCAAAGAATATCTAAATCCAGACATCTTGATAGCCATTTCTTACCCTTTGGCGTCTCTTCTCGTCCGAAAAGTCTCTCTAACTTTTTTAGCTCTTTTAAAAGTAATTTCGCGTTTTTATTTGATGGTTTAGGAAAAGAATTACTTTTTATAAGTAAGAGAGTATTTAAATAATTTGGCTGCTCATTTTCAACACCATGGGGTAATGTCTCATAAATTGAAGACCAAAAAAAGTTTGCATGAAAATTGCTTTTCTCTTCTTTTTTTTTGTTGAAACTATCTCCCCAGTAATTTATTAATTCCTCTATTTTTGGTTTGCAAATTAATAGTGACTCAAGAGGGCTTCCGAATTTACTATCAATATTTGCTCCGAGGGATATACATAGTCCATTTTTGATATTAAGATTTGATAATTCCACTACAAAAAACAAAGTTATTGGATAAATTCTATACCAGGCATTTTTAAAGTGATTTTGAACCCCGAGTTAAAAGAAAAAGAAGAAATAAAAGATTTAATGAACTCAAAGGATTCTTTTAGAGCTTTTCCTTTGGCGGCAATTACGGGTCATAGCTTATTGAAATTATCTTTGCTTTTGGCAGCAGTTGATCCGAGTTTAGGAGGAGTGATTATCGCAGGCGGAAGAGGTACTGGTAAGTCAGTATTAGCAAGGGGTTTGCATACTTTACTCCCTCCTGTAGAAGTATTAGATAATGAATCAATAATGGAAACACTATCTAAGAGAAATAGTAATACTTCATTAAGACCTATTGGTATGAACCTAGATCCAGATAAACCAGAGGAATGGGATATTAGTACTAATAAATTGTTAGAGGAGGCAATCGGAAGTGATTATTTGCATCAAATTGATGAAATTCCAAAAAAAGTAAAAGAGGCACCATTTATTCAAGTTCCCATCGGTATAACTGAAGATAGACTTGTTGGATCAATTGATGTCGCTGCCTCATTAAGTAAGGGAGAACAAGTGTTTCAGCCTGGAATTTTAGCAGAAGCTCATAGAGGTGTTCTGTATGTAGACGATATAAATTTATTGGATGATGGAATCGTAAATTTAATTCTTGAAGCTATAGGAAGAGAGCAAAATAACATCGAAAGAGATGGTTTGAGCCTCTCTCATCCTTGTAAGTCCCTTTTAATAGCAACTTATAATCCTGAAGAAGGTGCTTTAAGAGATCATGTTTTAGATCGTTTTGCTATTGTGCTTTCCGCAGATCAATCTATTGATAATGCTCAAAGAGTTGAGATTACAAAATCTGTTTTATCACACGCAGAAAATAATATTAAATTTTCAGAAAAATGGTCGGAAGAATCTGATAATCTATCCACTCAATTAATTTTGGCAAGGCAATGGTTAAAGGATGTCAAGATAACAAAAGAGCAAATAACCTATTTAGTGAATGAAGCACTTAGGGGAGGAGTAGAAGGGCATAGGTCTGAATTATTTGCAGTAAAAGTAGCAAAGGCTAATGCAGCTCTTCGAGGCGATGAGAATGTAAATTCTGAAGACCTAAAAGTCGCAGTAAGGTTAGTTATTCTTCCACGAGCGATGCAAATACCTCCAGACGATGATGATATTCAACCACCCCCTCCAGAGGATCAAAGCCCCCCACCCCCACCTCAATCAAACAATGAAGAGTCTGAACCTGAGACTAGTGAAAATGATAATGAGCAAGACCAAGAACAAGAAGAAGATAATTCTGATGGAGAAGAAGAATCTACTCCCGAAATACCTGAAGAATTCATCTTAGACCCTGAGGCATGTATGGTTGATCCTGATTTATTGCTTTTTTCATCAGCTAAAGCTAAAGCTGGGAATAGCGGGAGTAGATCAGTTATATTTAGTGATAGTAGAGGAAGATATGTAAAACCTATTATTCCAAGAGGTAAAGTAAAAAGAATTGCTGTAGATGCTACTCTTCGAGCTGCTGCTCCTTATCAAAAATCGAGAAGATTAAGAAACCCTAGTAAATCAATAATTATTGAAGAAAATGATTTTAGGGCAAAGCTTCTTCAAAAAAAGGCGGGAGCTTTAGTAATTTTTCTGGTTGATGCTAGCGGCTCTATGGCTTTAAATAGAATGCAAAGTGCCAAAGGCGCTGTAATAAGACTTTTAACAGAGGCATATGAGAATAGAGATGAAGTAGCTCTTATTCCTTTTAGAGGTAATCAGGCTGAAGTGCTTTTGCCTCCAACAAGATCAATAACTGCTGCAAAAAGAAGGTTGGAAACAATGCCTTGTGGTGGCGGATCCCCTTTGGCACATGGATTAACACAATCAGCAAAAGTAGCAAAAAATGCACTTTCAACAGGAGATATAGGTCAAGTTATTGTTGTGGGAATCACTGATGGGAGAGGAAATGTACCATTAGGATTATCTCTAGGACAAAAGGATGCTGAAGCAAAAGATAATGCAAATGAAAATGTAGATTTAAAACAAGAGGTTCTTGATATCGCTGCAAAATACCCCATGCTTGGGATAAAACTCCTAGTAATTGATACTGAGAGGAAATTTATTGCAAGCGGCTTTGGTAAAGAATTAGCTGAGGCAGCTCAAGGGAAATATGTTCAACTCCCAAAAGCTACAGATAAAGCAATCGCAGCTATGGCATTAAATGCTATAAATGAATTTTAATTATTTCTTATGGATAAATTTCGTTAAGAAATTTTGAAAGTCCAATTGTTAAATCTCTTATAGATTTAGTTAATTCTTTATCTTTGGTTAATTTTTCAAAATCATCACTCATATCATCTATTTTGCTGGAGATGGATCTTGCGGCATTGATTGTCAATTTAATGTCATTTAGGGTTTCTTTGTCATCGATAGTTGACAAAATGTTATTTAAATGAAAAGCAGCAATTGTAATTTCTTTTATTAAAGGTTCAACTCTTTGTATTTCTTTTTTTGATAAATAAATTAATTCATCAAGGTTTTCTTGTGTTTTATCAAATTGGTCAATTGAGTTTACAATGTTTTCAATTAGGTTTTCTTGATTTGATTCTTTTAAAAGTTGGCTTATTCTATTAGTTATATTTGAAAGACTTGATAATTGTTTCCCGGTTATGGTATCTCCCTGACAAATTATTAATTTGGTATCGCAATTTTCTGATGTCGGCTTTTCAATATTTTTAGGGAGTGATTTTTCGCTTGTCTCTAAAGCAACTTGCACATCTCCTCCAAGGAAAGAATTAGTTACTACTCTCGCAAATGTTGGCCTAGGAAGAATAATATCTGGATTGTTTAAAACTATTTTTGCTTTGATTGATTCATTAGTAAATAAGATATCTTCTATTGATCCAACTAAAATTCCTCTATAAGTAACTGGAGATTTTTTTGATAAACCGCTCGCGTTATTGAATTCAGCAAAGAGGTGCCAATTTTTTGAGGATAATCTTACTCCTCTTAGCCAAAAAGAAAAAAATGTGAATATTAATATTCCTCCTAGCAAGGAAAATCCAACTATTGAATCTCGTAAGCTTCTACGCATAATTTTCAAATGTCTTTGGGTTGCATTGGACCATCAAGTTTCCCATGCCTAAATTGAAATACATAGGGATCATTACTCTCTTTAAATTCATCAATAGAACCTGCCCATCTAAATTTGCCTCCGTAAAGCATTAAAACTTTATCTGAAGTCCTTTCTATAGTACTAAGAACATGGCTAACTACAATAGATGATCCGTTGGCTTTATTATTTGTTTTATTAATTAAATCTTCAATTCTTGATGAGGCTATTGGATCAAGCCCTGCTGTTGGTTCATCAAAAAGTAATAAAGGCTTAGTATTTACATTAAGAGTTTGATCAGTAATTAAAGCTCTAGCAAAACTAACCCTTTTTTGCATTCCTCCGCTTAATTCATTTGGCAGTTTGTTCTCAACATTAAATAATCCAACCTCAGCCAAACACTCACTTACTATTTTATGGATTAAATGTTTAGTTAGATTTTTATTTCTTCTAAGGAGAAAACCCACATTTTCTTCTACAGTTAAAGAACCTAATAATGCTGGGTTCTGAAACACTAGTCTTACATCAGGAGGATTATTTTGATCTATTCTCAAATATTTTTGTTTTTCACCAAAAATTCTTAATTCCCCTTTGGTAGGCAAAATCAAGCCGGCTAATATTTTTAAAATTGTTGATTTACCAGAACCTGAAGGTCCAACTATTGCTAATTTCTCTCCTTCATTAAGTTCAAAATTTAGTTTATTAAGTACATTGACTGCCCCCCAGCTTATTGAGAGATTTGTGGTTTTAACTGCATGCTTTGATGTTTTCAAAATCTATAAAAAATAAAAGTCATTTTCTATTACATATTGCCTATTTTTAGAAATAAAAAAAGGATGTATGAATTTGATTTATAATGAATATTATGAAGTTTTTTTAAATTTAGAAAAATAATTTACGAGGTTTTAATGAATAAGCGAAAAAAAAGAGTGAGAAGATATTATAAAAATTTTAAAAAATCCAATTTTGTCGTTCTAAATAAAATTTTAAGAATTTTAAGTTGGCTTTTGCCAGGACTGGTAATTAAAAGATGGATGTTTACATCTGCAATAGGATTTTTAACTACATTATTAGGTCTTGCAATTTGGACAAATTTAAGGCCACTTTATTGGCTTATTGAAATATTTTTTTGGTTAATGGCAGGTTTAACTAGTATCTTGCCGGTTTCATTATTGGGACCTTTAATTGTTGTTATTGGACTTTTATTAATATGGATTGGGCAAAATAGAAGTATTAATTCTATTCAAAAAGCACTTGTTCCAGAAAAAAATACATTTTTAGTTGATGCATTAAGGGTTAAGAGTAAATTAAATAGAGGTCCTAATATTGTTGCAATTGGTGGAGGCACAGGCTTATCTACTTTATTAAAAGGCTTAAAAAATTACAGCAGTAACATTACTGCAATTGTAACTGTATCCGATGATGGTGGAAGTAGTGGAATTCTTAGAAAACAATTAGGAGTCCAACCTCCTGGTGATATTAGAAATTGTTTGGCTGCATTATCAAACGAAGAACCCATTTTAACTAGATTATTTCAATATAGATTTTCAGGAGGAAGTGGTTTAGAGGGGCATAGTTTTGGAAATCTATTCTTGTCAGCTTTAACAACAATTACAGGTAGTTTAGAAAAAGCAGTCCAAGCTTCTAGTAAAGTTCTGGCGGTACAAGGTCAAGTTTTGCCAGCAACAAATATTGATGTGATGTTATGGGCCGAACTAGAGAATGGTGAAAAAATTTTTGGCGAAAGCAAGATCAGCAAATCTAGAAAATTAATTTCAAGGATTGGTTACCTTCCAGAAAATCCTCCTGCGCTCTCAAGTGCTTTAGAATCAATAAGAGATGCTGATTTAATCGTACTTGGACCAGGTAGTCTATACACTTCTTTGTTGCCTAATTTGTTAGTGCCAGAGATTGTGGATACTTTATTGCAAAGTAATGCTCCCAAAATCTACATAAGTAATTTGATGACTCAACCTGGGGAAACAGATGGACTTGATGTTTATCAACATATCAAATCAATAGAAAAGCAATTATCAAATTTTGGAGTTAATACTAGAATTTTTAACGCAATCTTATCTCAGGTCCAATTTGAAAGGTCTCCGTTGGTGGAATATTACGAAACTAGAGGGGCAGAACCTGTAAAATGTAATAAAGAAAAATTATTATCTGAAGGTTATTATGTTCTACAAGCACCACTATATTCAAGAAAAATAACACCAACTCTTAGACATGATCCTAGAAGACTTGCGAGAGCAGTAATGTTTATATATCGTAAATTAAAGAAATTAAGCTAGTAAGCATCTTGTAATTCATAGAAGTCAGGCTGGATATAGTCTTTTCTTAGTGGCCATCCTCTCCAGTCTTCAGGCATCAAGAGTCTCTTAGGATTTGGATGGTCAATAAAATTTATTCCAAACATGTCATATGTTTCTCTTTCTTGCCAATCACTTCCTCTAAAAATCTTATATAAACTAGGAATTGATAAATCAGAATCTCTTTTTAAGAAGACTTTTAATCTGACTTCTTTAATTTTTTCGATCTTTTGAAAGTCATCAACAGTAATAAAATGATAAAAACTAACAAGATTTTTGCCCGGTCCCTCATCATAGCCACCTTGACATTGAAGATAGTTGAAACCGTAATTTCTTAGTGCGGATACTGCTTCATATAAATTGTTAGGTTCAACAGAAATATTTTCTATTCCTATTTGATCGTTAGCTAGTGATTCATTTGGAATTCCATCTTTAGATAAAATTGCACTAATAGAATCTTCTTTTTCTATTGAAATGTTTGATGATTTGGCTACACCGTCTTTTTCCATTAATCTTCTTCACTATTAATAATTTTAGCTTTTACGATGTTTTCAGGCGATTCAGTTATTTTTTCTTTTTTGGAGGAAGGAATAACATTCGTTGAAATCTTGTTTAGATATTCTCCCGTATTTTCAGAGAAAACAATATTCATTTCGTGATCCGAAGTAATGTACCTGTGGGTTTGCTCTGCTTTTGTCCTTTCTAAAATTGATTCATTACCTACTTTTTTTCTTAATTTTATTACAGCATCAAAAATTGCTTCAGGCCTGGGTGGACATCCAGGAAGATATAAATCGACTGGTATCAACTTATCAACTCCCCTTACAGCAGTAGTAGAATCTGCACTAAACATCCCTCCTGTAATTGTACAAGCACCCATTGCAATCACATATTTTGGCTCTGGCATCTGTTCATAAAGTCTTACTAGGGCTGGTGCCATCTTCATAGTTACTGTCCCTGCAACTATTAATAAATCTGCTTGCCTTGGCGAACTTCTTGGAACTAATCCAAACCTATCAAAATCAAACCTAGATCCAATTAGTGCAGCAAATTCAATAAAACAACAAGCAGTTCCGTATAGGAGAGGCCAAAGACTACTTAATCTAGCCCAATTATGTAGATCGTCTAAGCTAGTTAGTATTATATTTTCACTTAAATCATTGGTTACTTGAGGAGCGCCAAGCGGATTACAAGTTCCTTCTCTGACTTCTCTGATTGCTTTTGGGGATAATTGTGGATTCAATTTTTTAACTCCATTCTAAAGCACCTTTTCTCCATGCGTAGGCAAGAGCAATAACAAGTATTGCAATAAAGATTAATGCCTCAATAAAAGCTAATAAGCCTAATCTATTGAAGGCAACAGCCCAAGGATAAAGGAATACTGTCTCAACATCAAATATAACGAAAACTAAGGCAAACATGTAGTAACGAATATTGAATTGAATCCATGCTCCTCCAATAGGTTCCATTCCTGATTCATAGGTTAGTTTTCTTTCACCAGTTCTACCTTTCGGGGCAACTAAGAGATTGGTAACTAGAGCTAATATTGGAACAGCAGCGGCTATTAAGAGGAAACCTAAAAAATATTCATAGCCAGACAATAAAAACATATTAAAAATTAATTTTGAATAAAATTCGCTTAATTAAGCAAAATCTTTTAAAGTTCTTAAAGATCAATAATAAACCGTGAGTGAAAACATTCAACCAACCTCTGAGGAAAACAAAATAGTTGAAATCTCAAAGACAGAAAATCTTTCTAAAAACTCTTCAGGAGTTAATATTGAAAAACCTTCTCCTAATTTAGAACAAAATAGGTTCGAATGTAGAAGTTGTGGATACATTTATGATCCGTCTGAAGGAAATAAAAAATTGAACATACCTAAAAATACTCCCTTTTCAGAGTTGGACGGTAATACTTTTGCTTGTCCTGTTTGTAGAGCTGGTAAAAATTTTTACAAGGATATTGGTCCCAGAGAAAAGCCTAGTGGATTCGAAGAGAATTTAGTTTATGGGTTTGGTTTTAATAGTTTACCCCCTGGACAAAAAAATATATTGATTTTTGGAGGACTGGCATTTGCTGCAGCTATGTTCCTTTCTTTGTACTCTTTGCATTAATATAAGTAAATGAAAAAATCTTTTACCAGTATTCCTAATCTGCTCTTATCTTTAGCTCTTTGCTTTGTTTTATGCAGTTGTTCATCTACAAGTGTCAAGATGAATGAAAGCAGTCCTTGGAAAACAATTCAGTTTGAAGATCAAGCTAACGCTTTAGATGTTGATTTTATAGATGATAATCATGGTTTTTTAGTTGGCTCTAATAGACTCATCATGGAGTCAAATGATGGTGGGGAAACATGGGAAAAAAGATCATTAGATATCACTGCAGAAGAGAACTTTCGCCTTCTTGATATTGATTTCAAGGGCTCTGAAGGTTGGTTAATAGGACAACCTTCTCTTGTTATGCACACCGTCAATGAAGGTAAAAATTGGACTCGCCTTTCCATTGGGAAGTTACCAGGCCAGCCTTTTTTAGTCACAACTATTAATGATGGGGTTGCGGAATTGGCGACAACTGCTGGTGCTATTTATGAAACATCTGATAGTGGTGAATCATGGAATGCAAAAGTTGTCGATGCATCTGGTTCTGGAGGTGTAAGAGATTTAAGAAGAACTAACAATGGAGAGTATGTCAGCGTAAGTAGTTTGGGTAATTTCTTTTCTACTTTGGAAAAGGATGGTGACACTTGGATTGCTCATCAAAGAGCCAGCAGTAAGAGAGTTCAAAGTATCGGTTTTAATCCAGAAGGAAGTTTATGGATGCTTTCTAGGGGCGCAGAAATTAGATTTAATGAAGATAGTAGTGACCTAGAAAGTTGGTCGAAGCCAATTATACCTATTCTTAATGGATACAATTATCTAGACATGGGTTGGGATCCTAACGGTGATATATGGGCGGGCGGTGGTAATGGAACTCTAATAGTTAGTAAAGATCAAGGTAAAACTTGGAGTTCAGATCCTGTAGCTTCTGGATTACCTACAAACTATATAAAAATAGTTTTTCTTGATGAAGAAAACTTAGATAATCAAAAAGGATTTGTACTTGGCGAACGTGGTTATATCCTTAAATGGAATAGCTAAGTTTGAATAGCTTGCGTAAATAGTAAAAAAAAACTTAATTTTTGATAAATTTAGCAACTGTCTGTAACCAAGCTGTAAATTTCTTCGCGAACTTATGATTTTACACTGTAAGATCATAAGGTAAACATTTGTGATTATGGCCGCAGGTTCAACGGGTGAACGCCCTTTCTTTGAAATAATCACCAGTATTAGGTACTGGATTATTCATGCAGTAACATTACCAGCTATTTTTATAGCAGGCTTCTTATTCGTATATACAGGCTTAGCCTACGATGCTTTCGGAACTCCTCGTCCGGACAGTTATTTCCAATCATCTGAATCTAAAGCGCCTGTCGTAACACAAAGATATGAAGCTAAGTCCCAACTAGATTTAAGAACAAAATAACAATGACAAATTCTCAAGCTCCAATGCAGGCTGCGGAAGTCCGCGTTTATCCAATATTTACTGTTCGTTGGTTAGCAGTTCACGCTCTAGCTATTCCATCAGTATTCTTTTTGGGTTCTATTGCTGCAATGCAATTTGTAGCCAGATAAATTTAACTATCATGCAAGTAAACGAAAATCCTAACAAAGTTCCAGTTGAACTTAACCGTACAAGTCTTTACTTAGGCTTATTATCAGTATTTGTTTTGGGAATTTTATTTTCCAGTTATTTCTTCAACTAATTTAAAACTATGAGTAAATTAAAAGGACCTGATGGAAGAATTCCAGACAGACTCCCAGATGGTAGACCAGCAGTAGCATGGGAAAGAAGATGGACTGAAGGCACTCTTCCTCTATGGCTCGTCGCTACAGCAGGTGGAATTGCAGTTATCTTTGTTTTAGGCATATTTTTCTATGGCTCGTATCAAGGTGTTGGAGCTGGCGGCTAACAAAATCTTTATCTTGACCTGAGAATCACTTAAATCTAGCAAGTCTTATAAGAATCAGTAAATATCCTTAGTCTTTCTTTTGTGAAACTTGGGATATTTTCTTTTTTTGTTATTAAGCCATCTCTTAACGAAGAATGAGACTTGCTTTTTGGTCTTTCTTTTTCTATTAATTTTGCAAACTCAAATATTATTTGATTAGCCACTTCAGTATTCGATCTAAGATTATCCAAAACCATCTCTACAGATACTTCTTGATGAGTTTGATGCCAGCAATCATAATCAGTAACCATAGATAATGAGGAGTAAGCTATTTCAGCCTCTTTTGCTAATCTTGCTTCGGTATGATTTGTCATTCCTATTATCGAACAGCCCCAGCTTCTGTATAAATTTGATTCTGCGCGTGTTGAAAAAGCTGGTCCTTCCATAGCTAAATAAGTTCCTCCTTTGTGTAATTGTCTTCCGCCAGGAATATTTTTTTCTCCAACCTCACCCAATATTCTGCATAAATTAGTACAAAAGGGATCTCCCATAGTTACGTGTGCTACAGCCCCCTCGTTAAAGAATGTTGCTGGTCTATTTTTTGTCCTATCTATAAATTGGTCAGGTACAACTATATCTAGTGGTCTGATTTGTTCTTGCAATGAACCAACTGCTGATGGAGCGACAATCCACCTTACTCCTATTGACCTTAAGGCCCAGATATTAGCTTTGTAAGGGATTTCAGTAGGATTTAATCTATGTGTTCTTCCATGCCTAGGAATGAATGCTATTTCTAAATTTCCAAGTCTATATACTCTAATTGAATCAGAAGGCTTACCATAGGGAGTGTTGATTTCTATTTCTCTTAAGTACTCTATTTGATCCATTGAATAAAATCCACTCCCACCAATTACGCCTAATCTTGATTTTTCAATTGGTAATAAATGTTCTTTATTCATTGTGATGTAAATGACTTTTAATCATCTAGTACTAATTGGCGGAGGACACACAAATGTTCTTTTAATTAAGAAATGGTTAATGTGTAAAAAATTAATGCCAGAGATTCCTGTTTCAATTATATCTAGAGATTCTCATTTGGTTTATTCGGCGATGTTCCCATCGGTGCTTTCAAAATCCATTTCTCTAGAAGAGAGTTTAATTGATATAAAATCTTTAGCAAAAAATGCAAAAGTATCTTTTATAGAAGAAGACGTAAAGGATATTGATTTCAATTTAAAGAAAATTGTTTTAAGTAATAGACCCTCAGTTAATTATTCGAAGTTGGTTCTTAATTTTGGAAGTCAAACAATAATTCCAAATGCATTTGAGTCACTAGTTAAAAATCGAAATGCTTTTACAATTAAACCTTTTTTGAGGGCTTATGACTTAATACAAAAAGAGGACATTTTTGATTCAGTTAATGTACTTCCATTTGTAATAGTTGGGAGTGGCCTTGCTGCAATTGAAGTATCATATGCTCTTAGAAAAAGATGGAGAGGTAGATCTTTAAAATTATTATGTGATTCAAGAAAAATTAATAATACAATTCTAACAAGTTTACGGAATTCCAATATTGATTTAGTTGAAAACCTTAATTTTGATTATGGCAAGATTCTTTTATGTACTGGAAATACATCTCCTTTATGGATACAAAAAAAATTATTAGATTCGGATTCTCATGGCAGAATAATCACAAATCAGAATTTGCAGTTGAAAAGTTTCTCCGGAATCTTTGCTGCGGGTGATTGCGCAGTTGTAGATTCAGCAAAAAGACCAGCATCGGGAGTTTTTGCAGTAAAAGTTGTAAATACATTAGTCAAAAATCTAAAAAAGGACATAGAAGGGGGATCATTAAAAAAGTGGTTTCCTCAAAGGATTGGATTACAAATAGTAAATATATTTCCAAGTCATCATCAAAAGGCTTTTGCTCTTTATCGAAATTTTGTTTTTGGCCCTTCTTTTCTTTTTTGGATTTTAAAGCATAAAATTGATCTGAACTTTATTAACAAGTTCAGATCAAAAAGGCTAACTATGAAAGGTATTGGAAAAAATATTTCATTGAATGATTGCAGGGGATGTGCAGCTAAAATCCCTCAGTCTTTTTTGAATAAATCATTAATAAAATCTAATTTAGATTCTTTTGCTTCATCCCCTGAAGATTCAGTTGAGATATATCAAAATGGTCAAGATATTATCTTGCAAAGTGTTGATGGATTTCCTGCTTTGTTAAGCGATCCTTGGCTCAATGCAAAAATTACTACTTTGCATGCTTGCTCAGATTTGTGGGCATGCGGAGCAAAACTTTCATCCGCGCAGGCTTTAATTTCATTACCAAAAGTTGAAAGGGAATTTCAGAGTTACCTCTTTTCTCAATCCCTTCAAGGTATTAAATCAACAGTTGAGGATCATGGAGGTGAATTACTTGGAGGACATACTTTCGAGGCAAGAAGTTTAGTAAATAAACCTTATTCATTAGGAATAGATATTTCTTTAACTGTTCAAGGCATTTTAAAAAATGGAGCAAAACCATGGCTTAAATCTGGAATGAACGATGGAGATATTCTTATGATGTCTAGACCTCTCGGCGTTGGGATTTGCTTTGCTGGTCAAATGCAAAATATTAATATGCTAGGTAGTTCTACTGAAATAATTAATAATCTAGTAAAGAGTCAGCAATATTTGATTGATGAAATTTATCTTTTTCAAGATCAATTTAAAGAATCATTAGTCAATGCTGCAACTGACATTACTGGATATGGATTTATTGGGCATCTTAAAGAGATGGTTGAATCATCTAATTTATATAGGGAAATAAATAATCTTGAGCCACTAAAAGTTTTATTAGATTTATTTGCATTTAAAGCTTATCCTGGAGTTTTTGATTTAATAAGAAAAGATGTTAAAAGTACTTTCTTTGAATCTAATAAAGAAATTTTTGACAAAATTTATAGAGGAAATCAGCAAAAAAGAATAATTAATTTTTTAAACGAAAATTCATTAGATAAAGATATTTTTAACGAGAGAATATCATTACTATTAGATCCTCAAACATGTGGCCCCTTGTTGATTAGTTGCAATCGTAAATATGAAAATATTCTTAAAGATAAATGGTACAAGGTTGGAGAAGTTGTAAAAATGTAATCAATTTCTATTCAAGTTGTCAATTTCCAAATATCTTAATCGTTTGATTTCCTTTCCCATTTCCTTCCCTGGATCCCATCCTTCTTTTTTTAATCTTTCTCCATCTTTTTTTGATTTTATGAATTTGTAAATAAATAACCACTTAAACAAGTTACGCCAGTATGGAACTCCATCACAAATTAATAATTTGACTGTATCGTCATTAAGGTTTCTGTCCTCAATAAATTCGGTCCAACTTGATGGAGAAAAATGATTGAATTTTTTTTGATTGGTTTTTAATATCTTTTTTATATTTGAATAATCTTTTAATATTTTTATATCACTATTATTAACCAAGAATCTTTGACATGCTTTTTCTAAATCTTCTGAATCTTTTAACAAGTAAAGCATATAATTTCCATTCAACTTCTTTATCCAATTTAGTCCTCTTAAAAACCTTTTATCGACTTTAATATTTTCATTTAATATTGAGATAATTTTCCATTTATCAATTATCGAAATTACATTATTCAAATTATCATGTTTGCATATTTCAGCTAGCTCCATCCTTATTCGTATGCCGAGTGCAGGAGGATAAATTATTTTCTGATGAGTTTCTGAACTTTTCCATGGCCATTTTCGAACTGTTTCTTGAGATTGTTTGAGGGAATTATTTGAAATATTGAATTCTAATCTTGAAGCATATTTCGCACATCTAATTAATCTACTTGGATCATCTGAAATACTATTACTGTGAAGTAGCTTCAATTTTTTACTTTTTATATCAGAAATTCCTCCAAAAAGATCATAGATTTTCCTTTTAGAGACCTCGAAGGCTATTGAATTTATAGTGAAATCTCTCCGTCTAAGATCCTCCTCAATAGTACTTTCAGTTACTGTGGGATTTAAACCTGGAGCAGAATAAATTTCTTTTCTTGCAGAAGCAATATCAATTTTATAGTCATTAATATTTATTTCTACAGTGTTGTATAAATTAAATTCCTTGATTAAACATAAATCTACATTTACAATATTTTTTTTTATAAATTTCGCAAGAGAAATAGATGAACCTTCAATAACAAGATCTATATCTACAGGTTCAGAAAAGCATTTTTTGTGGAATTTACTTATTAATAAATCCCTTAAATAGCCCCCAACAAAAGCTACCTTAGTATTATGATTGGATTCTATGTATTTAGTAATTAGGTTATATAGATTAAATGGAATTTTAGTTAATTCCCCATGTATATATTCAGAAATATCATTCATGAGTTTTAACTTACATAACGAATTGGAGCTAATCTAGGATCTAGAATTTTACTTCCTTTGTCACCAAATTTTACTGCTAAAGATATTTTTTCACCGCTCCCAAAAATATGTATGATTTCACCTTTTCCAAATTTTGAGTGAATTAGCTTATCTCCAACTATCCAGCTTTTTCCCTTACTGGGTCCTGAATATAATTTTCTAACAGCATTTATTGGTTTGTTTACATACTCATTTGGATTGTTTCGATCAACTCTTGTTAAACGATTAAGATGCCAATCTCTTCTAATTGAAGCACCACCAGTTAGAGGTAATTCACCATCTATTAAATCTTCAGGTATTTCCGAGAGAAATATTGAAGGAATTGTTGCTTCACGCATTCCGCCCCATAATCTTCTTTCTCTTACATGACTTAAGAAAACTCTTTCTTTCGCTCTAGTAATACCTACGTAGCATAATCTTCTTTCCTCCTCTAGAAGTGAGGGAGTGTCAATTGATCTATGGCTAGGGAAGAGACCTTGTTCTAGTCCAGTGATAAAAACATTTTGAAATTCTAAACCTTTACTATTGTGCAGAGTCATAAGAGTTACGGAGTTGGGATTATTCTTCTTCGTATCATTATCAGTTGTTAAGGCTGCTGTAGAAAGAAAACCCTCTACATCTCCACTTTCTGTTTCTTCTTCATATTGAGTAGCTGCATTAATTAATTCTTGTAAGTTATTTCTTCTATCTTCAGATTCTTCTGTCCCACTAGCTAGCAAGTCACTTAAATAGCCACTTTTTTCTAAAATTAGTTGTAAAAGTTGAGCTGGGCCTGAATTTTCTTGATAACAAATCAGATCATTCATAATTTCAGTAAATTTATTAATTCCTTTTGATGATCTGCCTATTGTTTCTTCAAGACTTTGCTTATCATTAAGAACTTCCCATAATGGAATATTTAACCTGTTAGATAGTTCATTAAGTTTTTGAATAGTAGTCTTACCAATCCCTCTTCTAGGGACATTTATGATACGCAAAAGACTAACGTTATCTGAAGAATTAACCAGAACTTTCAAATATGCTATTGCATCTTTAATTTCCCTTCTATCGTAAAAACGCAATCCTCCGAAAATTGTGTAGGGAATGCGCCACCTTACAAGAGATTCCTCTAATACTCTTGACTGGGCTCTTGTTCGATATAAGATTGCAAAATTTTTCCAAATTGGGTTTTGATTGTAATTATTGAGTGATTTTATTTTATTGGTAATTGCTTCTGCCTCAGCAATTTCATCATCACAGCTGAGTAACTTTAAGAGCTCCCCTTTTTCTCTAGTAGCCCTTAACACTTTCTCAATTCTTTCAGAGTTGTTTTCAATTAGTGAATTTGCAGCATCAAGGATATTAGATGATGATCTATAATTTTCTTCTAATTTAATTAAAGATGATTTTGAATCGTCATCAAATGCATTTTTAAAATCTTTTTGAAAACCAATTAGAATTCTGAAGTCAGCTGCTCTGAAACTATAAATACTTTGATCAGCATCCCCTACTACAAAAATTGAACGGTCTTCCCAGTTAAAGAATTTTTTTGGTTCAGTATTCCCAGCAGTAATTAATTTTATAAGTTCATATTGTGTTCTATTTGTATCTTGATATTCGTCAACTAGTATATGTTTAAATCTTTTGTGCCAGTAATCTCTTACTACATCATTTTGCCTCAATAAGAAAACAGGCAAAAGTAGAAGATCATCAAAATCTAAAGAATTATTTTTTGAAAGCGAAATCCTATATCTCTTGTAGGCTTCTGCAACTGTTTTATCAAAATGATTATCTGCTTTTTCTTTAAGATCATTCGACGTTAAGCATTGATTCTTAGCATTACTTATTAATCTTTTAATCTTTTTGGGATCATATCTTTTGGGATCAAGATTCATATCTTGACTTATAATTTCTTTTACTAATGTTTGAGAATCTGTTTCATCATAAATTGAAAATTGTCTTGTCCATTTTAATCCTTCTGGGTCATTATATTTTTCAATATCATATCTAAGAAGTCTTGAAAATAAAGAATGAAAGGTACCTATCCAAAGGTTTTGCAGTCTCTCTTGATGAACGTTTGTTCTTAATTGATTTTGCTCAATTTCTTTAAGAGTTGACCATGGCTGACCATATTGATTAAAAGCTAATTCTTGTGCAAGAAGAACTTCTAACCTTGCCTTCATTTCTTTAGCAGCTTTGTTTGTAAAAGTGACCGCAAGTATGTTATGAGGATCTATAGAGTTGTTTTCAATAAGATTTGCAATTCTGTGGGTAAGAGCTTTTGTCTTTCCGCTACCTGCACCTGCAACAACTAAAAGTGGTCCATAAACATGTTTTACTGCTTGAAGTTGTTCATTGTTTAAAGACTTAAAAAGGAAGTTGTTAGTTTGAGTCACTTTTGTAAGGTTTTTTCAAGAGTCAGACTTTACTATGCGGTTCAGTTTCTGCTTCTAACTTTTCTAACGCTTTTTTTAAATTAATAAGTTCATTGTTGTTGTGAATTATTTCTTCAAATTTATTTTGAGGCATTCTTAATTTCATACTTCTGTTAAGAATTTCTTTTTCCAATCTCTTTTTATAAGAGGTGATAAGTTTCTTTGATAATTTTAAATCTTGTTGATCCAAAACTTTATTAGAACGTAGTTCTATATTAGCGGAAAAAACTTTTTTATTTGAATTATTTCAACTATCACTTTGGAATGATGTTATTAATTAAGAAGAGTTGCGTTAATTTTTAAATTGTATTGTTTTTACTAGCTTTGTACTATTCTAAGATTCGAACTTTAATTTTTTTAATTTAAGAATGTCAGTTTTAAAGAATAACCAACTATTTTCCGCTGATAAGAAATTAAATGATTTAAGCAATATAAAAGAATTCATTAATATTGCAAACTCGAGATTAGATGCAATAACCTCAATAACTAAAAATTCACATGCAATTGCAGCAGATGCCGTAACAGCAATGATTTGCGAAAATCAAGATTCAGTTAATGCAAAAACAGCTTTAAATACTACTAACAAGATGTCCGTTTGTTTAAGAGATGGAGAAATAATCCTAAGGATTGTTGCTTATCTTTTAATTTCTAATGACCAATCGGTTTTAGAAAAAAGTTGTTTGAAAGATCTTAAAAATACTTATCTTGCTCTAGGGGTACCTTTAAGAAATGCAAGAAGGGTTATTAAATTAATGCGAGATGCAACCATCTCTGATTTAAGATCAACAGTTGATAGTATGCAGGGAAACAAAAAATTTCTTCCTGATTTAATTTCTGAAACAGAGTTTCAATTTGAAAGGATAATTAATCTTTTAAACTAGCCAAATTCCTTATCTCTGAAGTGTGGGATGTCTGTATTACTGATTTGGTTTCATGATTTCTTATAATAGAAAATCTGGATCTTATGTGAGCGGACAAAAAGGAAATTTTTTCTTCGGAAAATGTTGATTTATAAACAGTTTTAATGTGTAAATTATTTTGTTCATCAATAAAATAATTTGAAGATGAAATAACGGATTCGGTGTAACCTTTATTTCTTAAAATAATTCCAGAATTTTCATCTTTGGGTAAAAAAATCAAAATAGTTTCATCTCCATCACTTATATCATCATCTTCCCAATCTCTAATGGTTTGCCATTTTATTGAAATGGCTATGCTCTCTGAGTTTAAACTAATTTTATAATTTTTAAAAATTTCAACTACTTTTTTATCTTTTGAGTTGATATATTTTATGTATATTCTACTAGTAGAGTTTTCAAATTCCTGAAAAGCTAAAGTGTGAGTACTTCTTATGGATTTCCACTCTCCTATACTTTTATCAATGAATTGATTAATTGTTGTTAGATTCTTCGTCAAGTTTATCTTCTACGGAATGATTTTCTGCTTTTTGTATCATTCTTACCATTGAATCCACCATTAATCTCTTTGCAGAAGTTACTTTTAATCCAGAAGGAGTGGTTGATATTTGTTCTCCAGGGCGATCATATGAAGTTGGTCTAAATGGAGTCATCTAATAACTTTAAAAATTAATCGATTTCTATTCTTGCATGAATCCTTATTTATGTAGTTGTTGTTTGCAAAAATGTCATATCTTTCTTTTTTGATTACAGAATTATCAACTGTTTTGTTATTTAGGCAGTTTATTTTTTGCCAATCCTGAAATAGTCGCTAAAGCAAACATTCCCAATAGAGCAATCCCTAGAAATAATCCCGCTCCCTGGCTAACTCCAGCTCCCACTGCTACTAATATAGAGTCACTGATAAGAAGGCTTATTAATAATGCTGGAGTAAATATTTTCCAGCGAGTTCCTCCAATACCAATTGCGTAGCTTAGAAAATCAAAAAGGCCTGTCATAAGTAAACCTGTCATAAGAAAGAAATTTTCTTCTAGCTGGTTTTGATTAAAACTTTCAATCTTTTGCATAGCTTTTGGGCCTACTAAATTACGTACAGGAACCCGACCATAATTTCTCGCAATAAAGAAAGCAGCTTGGCAAAAAACGATATCAGAAAAGATTATAGTTATATAACCTTTTTGAAATCCTAATAATGAACCTGCGAGCAGAGAATAAGCTGAACTTGGAAGGGCAGGTAAAATTATACTTACTCCTCTAAGTATAAATATTCCAAAAGGAGCCCAAAACCCCATACTTTCTATTTTGTTCCTTAGAGGTTCAATCCCATAATTTTGGATTAAATAAATCAATACAATAAATATTGCTATAAAAAAAACTACTGAGATAAATTTCTGTATTTTATTCATTATTTTCCTAATAAATTTATTGGAAGTAAATTCTTAATTTTAATATTTGATTCTATCTATAATAGAAATACTAATCAATAAAAATTTTTACAAACTTTTAATCTTATATTTACTCCCAATAAAAGATTTTTGTATTCCATAAGAAGTCATGATTGATTCTAAGAATAAAGTTAATTCGATATTTTTTAGAAATATCATTTATTTAGTCCTTTCGATTATCGTTTCTTTTTGTATTTCAATAAAAAAATCAGATGCTTTGCCTCATGAATGGGTTGGAATTCCTAAAAGTGAATATGGAGAACAGTTATGGGATAGGCAAAGTATAAAAAGGAATGAAGACGGTTCTGTAAGAGTATTGAGTAAATTTATTCCCAAAACAAAAAGTGAAATTACAAAGGATATTCTTTATACAATGGACATCAATTGTTTTGAAAAATCATTTAGAGACGTTGATGTATCAATAGATGAAATAAATAGTAATTTTAATGATTTCGCTGATTGGCAAGATCCAAATGGAGATGAACTAATTTTGGGTGTTATTGGTCAAGTTTGCAGAGTGGAAAAATAAAAAATTTCAAATTCTAGAAATAAAATAAAAATTAAGTTTCTACATTTCTAGAAAATATAAAACCCCTTCATAGAAGGGGTTTTAAAGGTGCCAGGACCCAGATTTGAACTGGGGACACGGCGATTTTCAGTCGCCTGCTCTACCAACTGAGCTATCCCGGCTCTAACCTATATACTCTAAATTAAGATGTGTAGTTTGTGAAACCCTTTTCACTAAAAATTTTATATCTTCATCAAATTTCAAAAATTATTATTTTGAATTAATGGCTAATAATGCAGCACCAAACGAAGCAGTTTTATTACATGAAACTATTGGTATATTTATAATTTTTTCTCTTATTTTCCTCCACTGAGGGTTTTTTGCACCTCCACCAATAGTAATAATTTTTTTTGGGAGCGAACCAGTCAGTTCGCGTAGTTTTTCCCATCCTTTCAGTTCAATTTTAGCTAGTCCTTCGAATAGTGCATGTAAATAAAGTGAGTCGCTTACCGGTCTAGGACCAAGAATCGGCTCTAAATTAGAATTATTTATAGGAAATCTCTCTCCCTTACTATTTAGAGGTAAAAGATTTAAAGAAGTACTTTTCGATGGATTTATTTGGCGACTTAGTTCTTTGATTTCTAAATCAGAAAAGAATTTAGATAAGATACCGCATCCTGCGTTTGATGCGCCTCCACAGATCCAATCGCCACTGACTCTATGTGTTGTGATTCCTTGTTCTTTTACTGGCTTATCAATAATTTTTTTAACTACAATAGTTGTTCCTAAAACTGTCAGACCATCTTCTTTCCCCAAACTTGCCGCTATTAAACTTGCATTAGAATCAGTGGTACCTGAGATTAATATTAATTTTTTATTCAAGTTAAGTCTTTTTGCTAAATCTGAATTAACTTGTCCAATAATTTTTCCACTTTTTATTATTTCAGGCAAGCATTTTTGCCATGAAGTATTCAGAAAGCTTATTGGCCAAGATCCTTTTTTTATATCCCATCCAAGTTTGAGATTATTGCCTTCTTCTCCATAAGTCCAATCTTTTAAAAACCAGCCAGTTATCCAATCAGATTGATGTCTTAAAAGTATATTTGTCCCATATTTATCTATTAGATTCAGTGCTTTGGCAAGACTACTGTATGGAGTTTGTAAATGATCTTCTCCAGAAGTTAACGATTCAATAAGGATCTTATTTTCATTACATGCTTGGTTATATGGTATTGCTTTTCCCATCGGCTTCCCTTTTAAATTGGCTGCTATCAAAGTTCCTGAGGTCCCTGATATAGCTAATTTATTAAGGTTACTTTTCACCTCAAGAGGTATACTTTCTAAAAGTTTTTCACAGGAGTTGATCCAAGAATTTGGATTTTTAAAACTGTATAGATAAGGAACTGAATTTGAATATACCAATTCCTTATGAAGATCAATTATAGATATTCTTACACCACTGGTTCCAAAATCTAACCCTCCATAGAAATTATCAGGCATGGAGTAAATTTATTTCAATAACATTTTAGATGCCTTTACTAATTGTTCTGCTTTTTCTTCAACATTTTCCCAAGGGAGCTCAAGATCTCTTCTGCCAAAATGTCCGTAGGATGCCGTCTTTCTAAAAAAATTCCCACCCCTTTTTTTTGGTAGATTTATTAAGTTAAATTCTTTAATTATTGCTGCAGGTCTTAAATCAAAGTGCTCTTCAATAATTTCAGTCAAATTAGCTTGTGAAATAACACCAGTATCAAAAGTTTCAATGAGAATGGAAATAGGCTTTGCAACTCCAATTGCATAACTTAATTGTACTTCAGCCTTTTTTGCTAATTTTGCCTTAACAATACTTTTAGCTACGTAACGTGCGGCATAAGCAGCTGATCTATCCACTTTTGTGGGATCTTTTCCCGAAAATGCGCCACCTCCGTGTCTTGCATATCCTCCATAAGTATCTACAATAATTTTTCTGCCAGTAAGGCCTGCATCTCCCTGAGGACCTCCTATGACAAATTTACCTGTGGGATTCACTAGAAATCTTGTTTTGTGAAGGTCTGGTTTGATTTCTAAATCTTCAGTGGCAGGCATAACAACATTTGTCCATAAATCCTCTTTTATTCTTTGACGAATTTCTCCTTCATCTTTTATCCCATCAATCTCAGGATTATGTTGAGTAGAAATTAAAATGGTGTTAATTGCAACTGGCACCCCTTTTTTGTAATCAATGCTTACTTGAGTTTTACCATCAGGGAGGAGATAATTAAGGACTTTTTCATGTCTTACTTTGGCAAGTTGAATGGCTAATCTATGAGCCAAGCTAATTGGTAAAGGCATCAATTCAGGAGTTTCATCGCATGCATATCCAAACATTATTCCTTGATCACCAGCCCCGGTATTGTTTTCCAAATCATTATTAATATCGTCAGCTTCGTTAACTCCTTGTGAAATATCTGGTGATTGCTCGTCAAGGGCTACTAATACAGCACAGCTATTTGCGTCAAAGCCCCCCGCTTTATGGTCTTCATATCCAATTTCTTTAATAACATTTCTAACTAATTTTATATAATCAACTTTTGCTTTTGAAGTTATTTCTCCAGTAAGTAAACAAAGACCAGTATTTACTACAGTTTCACAAGCAACTCTGCTTTCTGGATCTTCCGTCAATAAAGCATCTAAGACAGCGTCACTTATTTGATCACATATTTTGTCAGGATGACCTTCAGTTACAGATTCAGAAGTGAATATGAAATCACTCATTTAAATATAATTGCGTAAGATTAAGGATAATCCTAATTTAGATTGTGATTACTAATCAATAATTGTAAATTAAAATATTCAATAAGATAATTAGCTCTGATTTTGGGATATTCCTGCTCAAAAAAAGTAGGTTTAGACTGTTTCAGATGAAGCTACAGGTATTTCTTCATTTTCGTCAGTTTGCTCAAATAACATTTGCTTATATTTCGCAGCCATTTCTTCAGCTTTACTAAAAACTTTTTGAGGATCAGTTAGCATATCGCCTGGTTCGGGTTCAAGTGCTTTTGTAGATAATGAAATTCTTCCTCTTTCCGAATCAAGGTCAATAATCATCACTTTCATTTGGTCATTAACATTTAAAACATTATGAGGGGTCTCGATATGTTCATGACTGATCTCAGAAATATGCAATAGACCACTAACACCTCCAATATCAATGAAAGCTCCATAAGGTTTAATACCTTTAACAGAACCAACAACAACTTCGCCTACTTCAAGTCTATTCATTTTTTTCTCAACCAAAGCTCTTCTATGGCTTAGCACTAATCTGTTTCTTTCCTCATCAACTTCAAGAAATTTTAAAGGTAGGTATTCACCTTCTAGGTCATCTTTAATTTTTCGAGCACTTATGTGAGACCCTGGGATAAAACCTCTCAAGCCTTCCACCCTCACAAGAGCTCCGCCTCTGTTTGTTGCAAAAACTTCAGAATATATAGTTGCATCTTCTTTTTGTAGTTGTCTAACTCTTTCCCATGCTCTTTGGTATTCAATTCTTCTAATCGAAAGTGCTAATTGACCATCTTCATTTTCTTCACTCATTATGAAAAATTCTCTGCTTTCCGAAGGTCGTAAAACTTCATTAAGCCCTTCAACTCTATTTATTGAAACTTCCTGAACAGGCATAAAAGCTGCTGTTTTTGCGCCGATATCTATCATGGCTCCTTTTGGTTCTAGAGCAAAAACAGTCCCTTTTACTAGATCACCGGGCTTGAAATTATAATCATATTTTCCTAAAAGTGATGCAAATTCTTCTTGTGTAAATCCTGCATTATCAAAGTCAGCATTTGTTCTGCTAGAGGAAGAATCAGCCGAAGGAATATCATTCTTTTCGAATGATAAATTTTCTTCATTTTGGGATACTGAATTATTATCTAATTCAGACAAATTTTTAATTTCTTTATCTTCGGAAAGTTCTTTTATGGTTTGGGAAGAATTTTCGTTCATTTTTTGCATCGCAGACTACCTAAGGTAGTTAGAAAGGAATGCTACCAGCCTGCATACTAGTAGCAAAAACATTTGTGTTATGTATTCTACACTTTAGGATGCTGAATTTTATAAAATTGAAGCTAATTGGTTTTTTGAACTTCCTTTGAGAGATTCAAGAGTCGATATAAAATCTTTAACGCCATTAAATTTTCGGTAAACAGAGGCGTATCTTATGTAAGCGACCTCGTTTTCTTTTCTAAGGCTTTTAAGTATTAATTCTCCAATTTGTGAAGATTTAATGTCTTTATTAGAATCTTGTATGATTAGTGATTCAATTCCATCTACAAAATTAACAATTGCTTCACTAGTGAAGGTAGTCTTTTCGCAAGCTCTAGATATACCAGTGAATAATTTTTGTTTATCAAATAATTCTCTACTGCCGTCTTTTTTAATAACTGATATTGGCATTGTCTCAACTCTTTCATAAGTAGTAAATCTAAAACTGCAATTTAAGCATTCTCTTCTTCTTCGGACACTTTTACCACTATCTGCAGATCTTGATTCCAAAACTCTGCTATCTGTATTTTGACAGGTTGGACACTGCATATAGTGAATTAAGGGGAACTTTAACTCTAATAGTAGAGTAATATTTTGATTATGAAAAGTAAAAAAAAACCTCTTGTTAAAGAGGTTTTTTAAAAAAGATCATTTTCTATCAAATTTAGGGGGATCTCTAAAGGCGACAGCAAAGAATAAAGTGACAACTGCGAGAGTTAAAATAAGAACGTAAGCGAAAGCTTCCATAAGATTAAGTAATAAAGTTTAATTTAAACCCTTCCTGGGATTCTTCTTGTGGTTTCATCACCAAGTTTCTTGAATAAACCAAATTCAACTTGGTCCCCAATTTCAGCATCAATTCCAGCAAAGGAATTTCTGTATAGGGTTCTTGAAGCATGCCACCAATGGCCAAACAAGAATAGTAATCCGAAACATAAATGTGCATATGTAAACCATGCTCTAGGGGAGCTTCGGAATACCCCATCAGATTTATAGGTTTCTCTGTCGAACTTGAATGCCTCTCCAAGCTGAGCTTTTCTGGCTAATCTTTTAACTACTGCAGGATCAGTAAATGTTTGCCCATTTAAATCTCCACCATAGATAGTTGCAGTAATGCCAGTTTGCTCAAACGAATACTTGGCTTCGGCTCTTCTGAATGGAATATCAGCTCTTACATTACCTTCTTTATCTTCAAGTATGACTGGGAAGTTCTCAAAGAAATTAGGTATTCTTCTAACTTCTAAATCGTTACCTTCTTTGTCTTGGAAAGTAATGTGACCTTGCCAACCAGTTGGCAATCCATCGCCATTAACCAGAGCTCCTACTCTGAATAATCCTCCTTTAGCAGGACTGTTGCCAACATAATCGTAGAAAGCTAATTTCTCTGGAATTGATGCATATGCTTCTTCCCTAGTGGCACCGTCATCAATAGCCGCTTGAACCCTTCTATTAATTTCAGTTTTGAAATAGCCTGAATCCCATTGATATCTGGTAGGACCGAATAATTCTACTGGTGTTGTCGCAGATCCATACCACATTGTTCCTGCAACGACAAAAGAAACAAAAAGTACTGCAGCTAGAGCGCTTGCGAGAACTCCCTCTAGACTACCAAGTTTTAAGGCTCTATAAAGTCTTTCTCCAGGTCTATTAGTGATATGAAAAATGCCTCCAATAATACCCATTAGGCCAGCTGCAATATGGTTAGCAACTATTCCTCCAGGGTTAAATGGATTGAATCCATCTACTCCCCATGATGGAGCTACTGGTTCTACATGGCCAGTTAAACCATAAGGATCAGAGACCCAAATTCCAACGTTTGCGCAATGAAATGCTCCAAAGCCAAAACATGTAAGTCCAGCTAGAAGAAGATGGATTCCAAAAATTCTTGGAAGATCGAGAGCAGGCTCACCTGTTCTTGAATCTTCCCATAAATCTAAATCCCAATATGTCCAGTGCCAGATAGAAGCAAGCATCAATAGTCCACTAAATACTATGTGTGCTGCGGCAACTCCTTCAAAACTCCAGAATCCAGGATCAACTCCAGTCGCACCAGTTATATCCCATCCGTTCCAACTACTTGTGATACCTAGTCTTGCCATGAATGGCATTACGTACATTCCCTGTCTCCACATTGGATTGAGAACAGCATCAGAAGGATCAAAAATGGCTAATTCGTATAAAGCCATAGAACCGGCCCAGCCGGCTAATAATGCAGTATGCATAAGATGCACAGCAAGTAGTCGACCTGGGTCATTAATAACTACTGTGTGAACTCGATACCAAGGCAATCCCATCGGTTAATTTCTAGTAACTATGCTGAATAAACAGCTAAACATCACGATAGTAAGGGTTTTTTAGGCTTTGAGGGATTTTTGTAAATAAATTTATTTTCTTGCAAAAATTGGTTAGATCAATTTGTATCACTGAAGTTACAAGCAATTTTTGACTAAAAATTGTTAATATTTTGGTCACAATTCTCAAAGTAAAACGCCAAAATAGGAGAAATAACAAAAAAAATGGCAACTATTAGATTCATTCGTGAAGATTTAGAGGTTCAATGTAATCCTGGTGAAAACTTAAGGGAATTGGTAATGAAGGAGAACTTACAACTTTATGGATTAAAAGGAATTTTAGGAAATTGTGGGGGTGCAGGTCAGTGTAGTACTTGCTTTGTTTCAGTTGAAGGAGGAAACAAAAATTCTCTAAGCCCTCTTAGCTCTGCTGAAGAAGAAAAACTTAAAAATAGACCCGAAAATTGGAGACTTGCATGCCAAACATTAATAAAATCTTCTGCAGTAATTTTGACTAAACCACAATCACCTCCCCCAAATTTAGAAGAACTAAAGAAAATTAGTGAAAGTAAAAAATTACCTCGCTAATTGTTTAAGACTGTTAATCAGTTGATAAAAATTGTTTATTTTCTCACTTTATTTAGAATTATACGTCTATAGTCTTAATTATTAATTGAACTACCAACAAAATGGAAACAACTAATTTTGGATTCGTAGCTAGCCTTTTATTTGTAGGAGTGCCAACAATATTCCTTATAGGTTTATTTATTTCTACCCAAGACGGTGAAAAATCAAGCTTTTATTCAGACTCTAGTAAAGGTAGGCTTGGCCCAAAACGCTAAAACTTTTATAAATGCTCAGCATTTCTGTAAAAGAATTTATTTATTGGAAAAAAAAGCAATTATCCAAAGGAGGAGATCAGCACTCTTTTGAAGTTTTACTAGACTGCATTGGTGGTATTCCTACTAGTGATTTAAATTTATTGAGTATAAAGAATGAGGGAATTTTATATTTAAAAAAAAATTTAGAACATTTAGAGTCAATCTGGGAAGACCATTTATTCAATTCTTTGCCCATACAATATCTTTCTGGAATGACATTTTGGAGGGATTTGAAACTAAAAGTCACCGATAAAGTGCTTATTCCCAGACCGGAGACTGAGCTTATAATTGATATCGTCTTCAAGATATTTGGAAAGCAATCACAAAAATTAATTTTTGCTGAATTAGGAACTGGATCAGGAGCTATTAGTATTGCTTTGGCATTAGCTTATCCATTTTGGGATGGAATAGCAACTGATATTGATCAAGAAGCATTAGACATAGCAACTGAAAATTATATAAATTGTTCTAAACAAACAAATCTAAAATTTTATTGCGGGCATTGGTGGACTCCTCTGGAGAATTTTAAAGGAAAATTAGATCTCGCTATTTCGAATCCTCCCTATATTCCTAAAGATACTTATGAAAAATTACCCAAAGAAGTTAAAAATTTTGAGCCAGAAATCGCTTTATTAGGAGGGGAAGATGGCTTGAAACATATAAGGGAAATAATTCAAAAAGCACCGTTATTCTTAAAAGAAAAGGGATGGCTAATTTTGGAGAATCATTTTGATCAAGGCGAAAAAGTAAAGCAACTATTAATTAAAAGTAAATTTAAGTCAGTAGAAATTGTGAATGATCTTTCGGGTGTTGGTAGGTTTACTATTGGAAGATATAAATAAATTATTTGTAATAATCTAAATGAATTTAATAAACTGCAAATCAGCTTTGAAGACGCTTAGAAGTGGTTTACCTATAATTTTCCCGACGGACACATTACCAGCAATTGGATGCTTGCCAAAATTTTCAGAAATTATTTATCAATTTAAAAAAAGAGATAGAAATAAACCTCTTATCCTTATGGGATCAAAATATATACAAATAATGGATTATGTTCACGAATCAGCTAAGGAAGATTTCGAAAAAATAGCTTCAAAATATTGGCCTGGAGCTCTGACAATAGTTATCCCTGCTTCAGAAGAGCAGAATGAATTGCTTACGAGTAAAGATCATACTCTTGGTTTAAGAATCCCAAATTCATCTATTGCTCAATCTCTAATACAAGAAACAGGTCCATTGCTAACCTCAAGTGCAAATATTTCAGGCTTTACAGGATCAATTGCAGCTGAAGGTATTGCTTTAGATTTCCCTTCTTTAGAAATTCTGGGACCTATTCCATGGGGAAAAAGTAGTGGGAAAGCTAGTACCATAATATCTTGGAAGAAGATTGGCGATTGGAAGCTGATTAGAGAGGGTGAAGTTTTTGTTAAGGAATTACATTAATGTTTTTATTATTGTTTTTTGTTTTGTTAATTCAATTTTTTACTTATTGGATATTTGAACCTCTAGCATCTTTTATAGAGTATGTTCTTGAAATAAGGTTATTTCCTGTTCTTGCTCTAATAAGTTTGATTCTTTTATTTTCAACAAGAAATATTAATAAGAATTAACTAAAACCAAAATGCCGGCTAACAGATTTGAACTGATGACCTTCGCTTTACAAAAGCGCTGCTCTACCGCTGAGCTAAGCCGGCAATCTTACCATTTTACATTTACAGAGGATCATTTATCATTTTTTTTAGGTTTTTTTTTAAATTTATTACTATTTGATATCTTTGTTTGTTTGATCAGATTTATCAGTTTTTTTAAATTTTATTTCTCCTGAAATAGTTCTTTTGATTGGTAAATTAGCAACTAGTGCGGTCATTCTATCTTCTGTTTCTAAACTAACTGCGACTTCTTCAAAATCAATCTCAACATATTTAGCAACAACATCAAGAATTTCTTTCCTCATTTTATCCAAAAGATCAGTGGATAAAGAGCTCATATCTACTCGGTCATGAGCCAATACAAGCTGTAATCTTTCTCTAGCCATATTTGCACTAGCAGTTTCTCTACCTAGTAACTTGTTTATCAAATCTCTTAGAGTCATCATTTTAAAAAACCTTTGTTTGCATTAATCTCATGAATTTATCTCTAAGGCTTTTACCTTCTTTTTTTGGGTCAATAATTGGTACATCCTTTCCTGTGAGTCTTTGAGAAACATTCAGATAGCATTTTTTTGCAGGAGATCTAGTTTCTGTAAGTGTTAGTGGCTCTCCTCTATTTGTACTTATTATTACTTGTTCATCTTCTAAAACAATACCTAATAAAGGTAAAGATAGAATCCCTTGAACATCTTCAATAGATAGCATTTCTTGACTAGCCATCATATTAGGGCGAACTCTATTGATAACAAGTTGAATAGGTTTTATATCAGATGTATTAAGAATACCTATTACCCTGTCAGCATCTCGTACTGCAGATAATTCTGGGTTAGTTACAACAATAGCTTCTTCACAAGCTGCAAGTGCATTTTTAAAACCATCCTCTACTCCAGCAGGGCAATCTACTAAAACAAAATCAAATTTTTCACTTAGAAGCTCACTAATTTTTTTCATATCTTCTGGCTTCATCCAATCAAGCATCCTGGGATCTCCAGCAGGTAAAAGAGCTAAATTAGGTTCCTTTTTATGTCTGACCAATGCTTGGTCAAGACGACAATTTTTGTCCAGAACATCTTGAGCAGTATATACAATGCGATTTTCTAATCCCAGGAGAAGATCTAAATTTCTTAAGCCAAAATCAGCATCTAGTACAGCCGTGGTTGCTCCACTGTTGGCAAGTGCTATGCCTAGGTTTGCAGTTAAAGTGGTTTTACCAACTCCACCCTTACCTGAACAAATTAATATTGTGCGAGTATTTTCCGCCACGAAGTTTAAGGATTTTTCAAATGATAAGGCTCCATTTAAGAAAGTTAAATATTTTAAAGATTAAGTAATTCTTAAATTTATCAAGTTTGAATAAATTTATTTCAAATGATTGATTAATTTATTGTTTCTATTAAGTGAGGTTTGATAATTATTGTTTGTTTGTCTATTAAGGCAATTTCAGGATAATAATTGCGGGGCTTTTCTTTTGGTCCAATAGCTATCACATCAGCAATTCTTAACTGTAAAGGGTTTAAATAAAGTGATGCTATAGAGGCATTATTATTTCCAGCATTCCCTGCGAAAGCAATCCCTAATAGTTTGCCCCAAACATAAATATTTTTCTTAGCAGAAATTATAGCTCCGGGATTAACGTCTCCAATAATGCATAGGTTCCCATTTGAAGATATTCTGTTGCCTGATCTAACTGTTCCCTCATGGAGTATATCGTCCTTCTCTATTGAATTGTATAAAAGTATCTTATTTTTAACCTCTTCCTCTTTGAGAAAGGTTGAATTTATTCTTAAAGACTTTCCCGCTAAAATTGTATTTCTGTCATTTGAGTAAATGCATATAGAAAAAACATTATGATTTTCCATATGATTTTTTAATTTTGATAATTTATGAACACTTATTGACTCGTTGATTGCAAAAATTTTTGCTTCCACAGGTCCTTTTATGGGAAAAAGTTTTCTAAAAGTTTCATGGATATTATCCAAATCTTCTAAAGAAAAAATTTCAAAATAATTACTTCTAGAATTATTTAAAAAAATGTTCATTGAATTTAATTTAGGGATTATTTTTTAAAACTGAAATTTGATTTGTAATCTCCGCTTTGATTAGATTTGGATAGATTAGTAAAGAAGTCTCCCAAGATTTCATTAAGGTTTTGATTAATTCAGAACTATTTTCTAAAGAGTTTTGATAAGTACCATCCCATATTTTAAAAGCATTGTTCGATTCAAAACCTTTAAATGATCTTTCTCTAATACCACAAAATATTTCTGAATCGTAATTATTCTTTTCACATAATTTTTTTGCAAATGCAAGAATTTTAAGTTTATCTAATTTATTTAGAAAACTTATGTCTGATGCTCTTAACAAATCTCTGTCAATAAACATTTGGCAAAGTTTAGAAAGTGGCTCGAAAGATTCATCTTTCCATTTAATTAAATGATAATACAAAGTTATATCATCAATTTTTATGAAATCATCAAAATTAAGATTTTTAGGTGAAAATATCCATTCATTAAGTGATCTATCTATCCAAATTTTTTTTTCAAAATTGCATTTTATCGTGAATATTATTTTTTCAAGAATCCATGTCGATATTTCGTTTATTCTGTGATTGTAAATGGTTCTATACATCAAGTTTCTTAGTACTAAGAAATGCTCAATAGCGATAATACCTTTTGGTTTGATCGCAATATTTCCATCAGGTGAAAAAGTAAGACCTGAAATTATTCTCTCTAAATCTACTAGGCCATATTTGGTACCTGTATTGTAACTATCGCGTAAAAGATAATCGAGACGATCACAATCTATTTCACTACTAATCAATGTTTTTAAAGGGTTTGAAAATAGTTGTTTTGATTCAAATAATTCACATATTTGTTTCGGTAATTCTTTGTCATACTTTTTGAGTATTGAACTGATAGGAGAATAATTTTTAACTAAGTTTTGAGACCATTTTTCATGATTATGATCGAATATTAATTCACTAGTATGACTCAAAGGCCCATGACCTAAATCATGTAATAGAGCTGCTCCATATAAAACAAATTTATTTTCATAAAAAGAAGATTTAATTTCAATTAATCTTTGATATATTTTTCTTGCGATACAAAAAACGCCAATTGAATGAGTAAATCTACTCGATTCTGCGCCATGAAATACTAATGATGCTGCCCCTAGTTGTTTTATTCTTCTTAATCTTTGAAAAGCTACTGTATCAATTAATTCCATAATCATTAATTCTTCCGGCTTCCCTGAATCAAATACTATTTCTTTGTGAATTGGGTCATGAAAAATTCTTTTAATACTCATTGTGTTTGAAATTTTTATTTATTAATCTTCTGCTACTGCAGGGAAATCATTTCTTGATTGCTTATTTCAGGAGTTTGAATTGAAACTTCTTCTTTTTCTAGAAATGAATCTAGAAATAATTCTGCATTTCTCACCCATTTATCATCAGCACTTCCGTATTCACTTGCATCGGGAAGATCCAATAATTTGTCCGGCATGATACCTTGACCTTGAATATTATTACCTTTGGGAGTTAAGTAACTAGCAACTGTGATTGCTACCCCACTATTTTCTCCCAAACTTTTTAGGGATTGAATTAAACCTTTCCCATAAGTTTGATTTCCCATAAGAATTGATCTGCCGTTATCCTGTAAAGATCCCGCGAGTATTTCACTAGCACTAGCAGTTCCTTTATTTACCAAAGTTACCATTGGGCCATCAAAAGATGTATCTTTTTGAGAAGTTATTGCATCTTTGATTCCATTTCTATTTTTCGTCTCCACTATTGGTTTCTCACTCAATAATGAGTCTGCTACTGCGATCCCTGAACTTACTAGTCCGCCCGAATTATTCCTTAGATCCAAAATTAATCCCTCAACCTCTTTTTCTTTTAATTCCTGAAGAGCTTCTTCAACCTTTTTGGGTACGCTTTCGCTAAATTGAGTTATCCTTAAATACCCTATGGTGTGAGAATCGTCTCTTAATCTTTTTGTCCTCACCGGTCTGAGGTCTACTGATCTTCTTTCTAAATCTATCTCTTTAATTTCTCCTGATTCCGAAGATATTTCAACTAAAACTTTGGTTCCTGATTCACCTCTTAACTTAGAGGCAGTATTTGCAAGGCCTAATACTTCTGATGAAATTCCATCTACTTTGTCTATGAAGTCACCGCTAACTATCCCAGCTTCTTCTGCTGGTGAGCCGCCAAGAGTAGAGACAACTTTAACTTTATTGCTATCATTATCTTCACCTAATTGAAGTCCAACACCATTAATCTCGCTACCGAAATTACTTGATTTAAGGAGTTCATAATCTTTTGGGCGTAAAATTCTTGTATAAGGATCCTCTAAAGGTCTCAACATGTCTTCAATTGCAAAATAAGCCTCTTCACTTGTTTCAATTTGTTTCTGTAATGTTTTTTGTCTAATTCTCTTCCAATTTATTTCATCAAACTTTTCTGGGTCATAAAAACCCTCATTTACCAAGCTCCAAGCATCAAGGACTAATTGCTTGCTATCACTGAGAGCATCCACTCTTTCAATCAATAAAAAATTGATAGAGAAAACAATGATCAATAATGCAGTGAGCATTGTTTTGAATGTTAAAAATTTGTTAAAAGATGAATTCATTGGGTTAAGTCTTAACACCAAGTATAAGAATTTTAAGTAAGCTCTTTATATCAAAGCTAATTTTTTTTGGATGGCGAATTCTTCATCTGTTTATGACTGGTTTCAAGAAAGACTTGAAATTCAAGACATAACTGACGACGTAACTTCCAAGTACGTACCCCCTCACGTAAATATTTTTTATTGTTTAGGAGGCATAACTCTAGTATGCTTCCTAATTCAATTTGCAACAGGTTTTGCAATGACTTTTTACTATAAGCCAACAGTTACACAAGCCTATAGTTCAGTTAGTTATTTGATGACCGACGTGAGTTTTGGATGGTTAATCCGATCTGTTCATAGATGGAGTGCATCTATGATGGTTTTAATGTTAATTCTACATGTGTTTAGGGTTTATCTTACTGGTGGTTTCAAAAGGCCAAGAGAATTAACTTGGGTTACAGGAGTTGTAATGGCAGTCATTACAGTTGCTTTTGGTGTAACAGGATATTCTTTGCCGTGGGATCAAGTTGGTTACTGGGCAGTGAAAATAGTTTCAGGTGTGCCAGCTGCTATACCAGTAATTGGTGATTTTATGGTTGAACTACTTAGAGGTGGAGAAAGTGTTGGTCAATCTACCCTTACCAGATTTTATAGTCTTCATACTTTTGTTTTGCCATGGTCATTAGCAGTATTCATGTTGATGCATTTTTTAATGATTCGTAAACAAGGTATTTCAGGTCCTTTGTAAACCCCTATACTCTAATTATCACATTGATCTAAATGTCTACCTTAAAAAAACCAGATTTATCTGATCCAAAATTAAGAGCAAAATTAGCCAAAGGTATGGGCCATAATTATTATGGAGAACCAGCCTGGCCAAATGATTTACTATATATTTTCCCAGTAGTTATTTTAGGTACCATCGCCTGTGTTGTTGGATTAGCAGTTCTAGACCCTGCAATGCTGGGAGACAAAGCAAATCCATTTGCTACACCTTTAGAAATACTTCCTGAATGGTATCTTTATCCAGTTTTTCAAATACTTAGAGTAGTCCCTAATAAACTTTTGGGTATAGCACTTCAAACATTAATTCCTCTAGGGTTAATGATTTTACCATTCATCGAAAACGTCAATAAATTTTCTAATCCCTTTAGAAGACCAATAGCAATGTCTATTTTTTTATTTGGTACTTTTTTAACAATTTATCTTGGTATTGGGGCTTGCTTACCAATTGATAAGTCTCTAACTTTAGGACTATTTTAGATCTAAATTTCAAACATATCTAAGTCACTGCTTTCTTGTCTAAGAAAGTGGTGCATTAATAAGAAACCAACAATCGTCCATGTTTGGTATGTCCTTGATTGTTGCCCGACCCAAGTTCCCGTAGGCCCATCGAAGTATTCTGCCCATTCTTGCTTCGGTAATTGATTTAGTTGACACCAATAAGATTCTTCGATTAAAGATTTCATTTCTTCCATAAGAATTACATCATCTGAGGGAAATTTATTTTGGTGTAGAAGAACAGCTGTGCCAAAAAACCAAAGTAAACTTGGCCAATGACCACCATTGTGATAACTCCAAGGCCAATTCTTTGGATCAGCACCAGTCTTATTTTGCCATTCTTCTACATCCATATGAGGATGACAAATTCTCATAGGCATTTGAGCCATCAAATGCTGCCTGTTGTGTAAAACTAATCTAAATAAAGCTCTTTGTTCTGCAGGAGGCAGTACTCCAAAAATACAAGCTAAAGAATTTCCTAAACTATAAAATCGAAAGTCAGGCCTTCCAGTTCTAATATTTCCTATCAAATAACCACCTCTATTTTCTAACCAATCTTGAAGCCATGATGGTACTACTTGAGGTTGTACATTAAATTCATTGAAGTGTTGATCATCTCCATATTGCTCTGTGGGCCTTCTTCTTAAGATTTGCATTGTTTGGCTTGTAACCCAATAATGTTTTAAGAGAAAACTTCCTAAATCCCTTACCCATTGATTCGTGAGAATTAGTCTTTGATCTAAGAGTCTACTTACATGATCTGCCCTACTTAATTCCATTAAGTTTATGCAGCTTTTTAAACATCCATGCAGTAAAACTTCAACCTCTAAAGGTGCTCCCCATACATCCATAGGTCTATCAATCATAAAGGAACAATCTGGAACAAAAAGTACGGGAGTGCCCTCAAATGTTGGATGTAGAACTAGATCTAATAAAAGTTGAATACCTCTTTGTACGCTTTGACTTTTCCCGAAGGCATAATCACTGCTTTTATTGACATAATACCAACATAAAATTGGCCACCATAAACTTGCATCAGCAGAAGTAATCCTGCCAATAGATCTTTGACCATAGTCTCCAATAAGCTTTCCATTTTCCTCAACAAAACTTGTAGGAAAAACTCCACGCGTTTGATAATTAGTGCTTTGTAACTCAAGGCAAACATTTAAGAACCTTTTGACAATTTCGTACCGTTTTTGAGTAATGAGGTAAATCATTACTGGAACGTTGTCTCTTAAAAATATTTCTCCATAATTTAACTTATTATTCTTTGTTGGGTGTTCTAATGCAGCAACACTGCCTACTAGCTCTCCGGATATTTCAACAAGAGTCTTTTCAAAGTGTTTTTTTGCATTTGTTACGATTTTTTCTTCATCTGAACTTGGTCTTACCCTTAAATTTTTTTGACTAAACCTTTCTGCCATTTCATGTTAATCCCTCTTTTTAAAGCCTAGTTCTTTAAGGAGACTTTGAACAAATAAAAATTAATAAAAAATTTTTGTATAAAAGGTTGCAAAATTACAGTCGGATGGTTTAGTATTTTCTTCTGGGCAAAAATATGTTTTTTTGCATTATCCAAACAATTACCTTAAACCTAATTTTTGGTAAATTATTGGATTTTTTGGATATCTGATTTCGATCAGTATTTTCAGCCAGAAGAAGGGTTTTCCCTTCTTAATGAGTTATTCAATTATCGTCTAACTCTGCACCTAGAAAATTTAAAAACTTAGGAACTGATGCTTTTATTGCGTCAAAACTTTATCAAATTGTGATTTGGTAACTTTGAGATGTACTAGCAATAAAGGTGTGAGGTCCCGTCAAGAATATATAAATTGTTTTCAATTGCTAACTTTTAGTCTTTTGAAAACCAACGGATCTGAGATCTTGGAAAGTCACTTAAAAATATTTTTAATGTGCACTCAAAGTAATCCTTAGCTTTCTAAGGAGGCTGAACCTAAATAACTTAAGTTAATCTTATTTTTATTTGGAGAATGCAATTCATATTGAGTAGATTTATCTACAAAAGGATTTGAACACAACGGAGAGTTTGATCCTGGCTCAGGATGAACGCTGGCGGCGTGCTTAACACATGCAAGTCGAACGGACCTTCGGGTTAGTGGCGGACGGGTGAGTAACGCGTGAGAATCTGCCCTCAGGAGGGGGATAACGGTTGGAAACGACCGCTAATACCCCATATGCCTATTGGTGAAATGAATTTCGCCTGAGGATGAGCTCGCGTCTGATTAGCTAGTTGGTGAGGTAATGGCTCACCAAGGCTTCGATCAGTAGCTGGTCTGAGAGGATGATCAGCCACACTGGGACTGAGACACGGCCCAGACTCCTACGGGAGGCAGCAGTGGGGAATTTTCCGCAATGGGCGAAAGCCTGACGGAGCAACGCCGCGTGAGGGAAGAAGGCCTCTGGGCTGTAAACCTCTTTTCTCAAGGAAGAAGATATGACGGTACTTGAGGAATAAGCCACGGCTAATTCCGTGCCAGCAGCCGCGGTAATACGGGAGTGGCAAGCGTTATCCGGAATTATTGGGCGTAAAGCGTCCGCAGGCGGCTTTTCAAGTCTGCTGTTAAAGCGTGGAGCTTAACTCCATCATGGCAGTGGAAACTGAAAGGCTTGAGTATGGTAGGGGCAGAGGGAATTCCCGGTGTAGCGGTGAAATGCGTAGATATCGGGAAGAACACCAGTGGCGAAGGCGCTCTGCTGGGCCATTACTGACGCTCATGGACGAAAGCCAGGGGAGCGAAAGGGATTAGATACCCCTGTAGTCCTGGCCGTAAACGATGAACACTAGGTGTCGGGGGAATCGACCCCTTCGGTGTCGTAGCTAACGCGTTAAGTGTTCCGCCTGGGGAGTACGCACGCAAGTGTGAAACTCAAAGGAATTGACGGGGGCCCGCACAAGCGGTGGAGTATGTGGTTTAATTCGATGCAACGCGAAGAACCTTACCAGGGTTTGACATCCTGCGAACCTCTTAGAAATTTGAGGGTGCCTTCGGGAATGCAGTGACAGGTGGTGCATGGCTGTCGTCAGCTCGTGTCGTGAGATGTTGGGTTAAGTCCCGCAACGAGCGCAACCCACGTTTTTAGTTGCCAGCATTTAGTTGGGCACTCTAGAAAGACCGCCGGTGATAAACCGGAGGAAGGTGTGGATGACGTCAAGTCATCATGCCCCTTACACCCTGGGCTACACACGTACTACAATGCTACGGACAAAGGGCAGCAAACTCGCGAGAGCTAGCAAATCCCATAAACCGTGGCTCAGTTCAGATCGTAGGCTGCAACTCGCCTACGTGAAGTAGGAATCGCTAGTAATCGCAGGTCAGCATACTGCGGTGAATACGTTCCCGGGCCTTGTACACACCGCCCGTCACACCATGGAAGTTGGCCATGCCCGAAGTCGTTACTCCAACCCTTGTGGAGGAGGACGCCGAAGGTGGGGCTAATGACTGGGGTGAAGTCGTAACAAGGTAGCCGTACCGGAAGGTGCGGCTGGATCACCTCCTAACAGGGAGACAACAAAATGTTTAATATTATTATTTTGTCACCTTAGGTCGATCGGTATCTCACATTCTTAATTTATTAAGGATTTTATTTCCTAAGTTTTTTCTAGGTCACACCCATTACTTTTCCTGGGCCATTAGCTCAGGTGGTTAGAGCGCACCCCTGATAAGGGTGAGGTCCCTGGTTCAAGTCCAGGATGGCCCATATCTCTATGTTGGGGGTATAGCTCAGTTGGTAGAGCGCCTGCTTTGCAAGCAGGATGTCAGCGGTTCGAGTCCGCTTACCTCCACTGATTACCACCTCTTTCATAATTTTATTGAGGAAATGTTTTGAGTAGTGATCAAATTCTGAACGAATCTAGCTTCCTAATGAAATCATTAAGATGCTGGATTCATTGAATTAATTTCATTGTTTTCAGAGAACCTTGACAACTGCATAGATTATTTTTAAAGACAATAAGCATCTTTATGATGCAGATTTATTATTTGTGCGATTGCATTAATAACAATTCTATTAAGCTGATGCTTCAATTATGAAGTAATTGGTCAAGCTACAAAGGGCTCACGGAGGATACCTAGGCACACAGAGGCGATGAAGGACGTGGTTACCTGCGATAAGTCTCGGGGAGTTGGAAGCACACTTTGATCCGGGAATTTCCGAATGGGGCAACCCCATGTACGGCCAACTGAATATATAGGTTGGTGCGAGCTAACCCAGCGAACTGAAACATCTTAGTAGCTGGAGGAAGAGAAAGTAAATAACGACTCCCTCAGTAGCGGCGAGCGAACGGGGAATAGCCCAAACCGATAGTCTTGACTATCGGGGTTGTGGGACAGCAATATGGATCAACAAGTCTAGAAGAAACGTTTGAATGGCGTGCCACAGAGGGTGAAAGCCCCGTAATCGAAAGATAAGTTGACCTAGCTGTATCCCGAGTAGCACGGAGCACGTGGAATTCCGTGTGAATCTGCGAGGACCACCTCGTAAGGCTAAGTACTACTGTGTGACCGATAGTGAAACAGTACCGCGAGGGAAAGGTGAAAAGAACCCCGGGAGGGGAGTGAAATAGAACATGAAACCGTGAGCTTACAAGCAATGGGAGCCCGACTAATCGGGTGACCGTGTGCCTGTTGAAGAATGAGCCGGCGACTTATAGGCACTGGCGGGTTAAACCGGAAATGGTGGAGCCACAGCGAAAGCGAGTCTTAATAGGGCGTTTGTCAGTGTTTATAGACCCGAACCCTGGTGATCTAACCATGGCCAGGATGAAGCTTGGGTGATACCAAGTGGAGGTCCGAACCGACTGAAGTTGAAAATTCAGCGGATGAGCTGTGGTTAGGGGTGAAATGCCAATCGAACCAGGAGCTAGCTGGTTCTCCCCGAAATACGTTTAGGCGTAGCGTCTAGTGCTCCAGCAGGGGGGTAAAGCAACCATTTCGGTGCGGGCTGCGAAAGCGGTACCAAATCGATATGAACTCTGAATACCCTGTGTGTAACTAGGCAGTCAGACTGTGGGGGATAAGCTCCATAGTCAAGAGGGAAACAGCCCAGACCGCCAGCTAAGGTCCCAAAATTAACGCTAAGTGATAAAGGAGGTGGGATTGCCCAGACAACCAGGAGGTTTGCCTAGAAGCAGCCATCCTCAAAGGAGTGCGTAATAGCTCACTGGTCGAGCGATCCTGCGCCGAAAATGAACGGGGCTAAGCGTTATACCGAAGCTGCGGATAGATTTATTTATGGTAGGGGAGCGTTCTATGTAGGGTGAAGCGTTAGCGTAAGCGGGCGTGGACAGCATAGAAGTGAGAATGTCGGCTTGAGTAGCGAAAACATGGGTGAGAATCCCATGCCCCGAAACCCTAAGGGTTCCTCCGGCAGGCTCGTCCGCGGAGGGTTAGTCTGGACCTAAGGCGAGGCCGAAAGGCGTAGTCGATGGATAACAGGTCAATATTCCTGTACCAGATGTGTTTTGGGAAGGGGGACGGAGAAGGCTAGCCAGGCCAGATGTTGGTTACTGGTTCAAGCGTTCAAGGCTTCGAGAGATGGAGAAAACATCTTGAGCTAAGGCGTGAGTACGAGCTGCTACGGCAGCGAAGTTGGTGATGTCATGCTTCCAAGAAAAGCCCTATACCCGTTAAGACACAAATGCCAGTACCCGAAACCGACACAGGTAGGGTGGTAGAGAATACCGAGGGGCGCGAGATAACTCTCTCTAAGGAACTCGGCAAAATGGCCCCGTAACTTCGGGAGAAGGGGTGCCAGCGAGAGCTGGTCGCAGTGAAGAGGCGCAAGCGACTGTTTACCAAAAACACAGGTCTCCGCTAAGTCGCAAGACGATGTATGGGGGCTGACACCTGCCCAGTGCCGGAAGGTTAAGGAAGCTGGTTAGCTTTTAGTGAAGCTGGCGACTGAAGCCCCGGTGAACGGCGGCCGTAACTATAACGGTCCTAAGGTAGCGAAATTCCTTGTCGGGTAAGTTCCGACCCGCACGAAAGGTGTAACGATTTGCGCGCTGTCTCGGAGAGAGGCTCGGCGAAATAGAATTGTCTGTGAAGATGCGGACTACATACACCCGGACAGAAAGACCCTATGAAGCTTTACTGTAGTTTGATATTGTGCTCGGGCTCTGAATGCGCAGAATAGGTGGGAGACGTTGAAATAGTGCTTGTGGGCATTATTGAGTCATCGGTGAGATACCACTCTTTTAGAGCTAGGGTTCTAACGCTTGCCCGTTATCCGGGAAGCGGACAGTATCTGATGGGCAGTTTGACTGGGGCGGTCGCCTCCTAAAAGGTAACGGAGGCGCACAAAGGTTCCCTCAGGCTGGTTGGAAATCAGTCGTTGAGTGCAAAAGCAGAAGGGAGCTTGACTGTGAGACCAACAAGTCGAACAGGGACGAAAGTCGGTTTTAGTGATCCGACGGTTCTGCGTGGAAGGGCCGTCGCTCAACGGATAAAAGTTACTCTAGGGATAACAGGCTGATCTCCCCCAAGAGTTCACATCGACGGGGAGGTTTGGCACCTCGATGTCGGCTCATCGCAACCTGGGGCTGAAGTCGGTCCCAAGGGTTGGGCTGTTCGCCCATTAAAGCGGTACGCGAGCTGGGTTCAGAACGTCGTGAGACAGTTCGGTCCATATCCGGTGTATGCGCAGGAATATTGAGAGGATTTCTCCCTAGTACGAGAGGACCGGGAGGAACGCACCTCTGGTGTGCCAGTTATCGTGCCAACGGTAAACGCTGGGTAGCCATGTGCGGAGTGGATAACCGCTGAAAGCATCTAAGTGGGAAGCCCACCTCAAGATGAGTATTGCCATGGCTTAAGCCAGTAAGGTCACGGGAAGAACACCCGTTGATAGGCTCTACGTGGAAGCTTGGTAACAAGTGCAGCGGAGGAGTACTAATAGACCGAGGGCTTGACCAAATAAACTTAATTTATTGTTTTTAATTTATATAATTTTCTATGCAGTTCTCAAGGTTCACACTATCCTGGTGTTCATGGCGATGTGGAACCACTCCGATCCATCTCGAACTCGGTTGTGAAACGCATCAGCGGCAAAAATATTTAGGGGGTAGCCCCTTGAGAAAATAGCTCAATGCCAGGTAAAAATATTTAAAAGGATTTACTCTTCTTGAGTAAGTCCTTTTTTTATTTTTGGCATTTAGGACACCAATGGGTACTTCTTCCAGTAATTTTTTGTCTTTCAATTAAATTTCCACATTTACGACATTCTTTTCCAGTTCTCCTATAAACATTTGTTTGTAAACCAAAATTCCCATTCTCTCCTTCCAAGTCCCTAAAATCGCTAAATGTCGTCCCCCCCGAACCAATACTTTTTTTTAATACCGTTACAATTGATTCTTTGAGCTTGTTTAATTCATTTTTCTTTATTGTTCGAGCTTCCCTAAAAGGTGATATGCCAGCAGAGTATAAACTTTCATCAGCATAAATATTACCTATACCTGCCACTATTGTTTGATCTAATAAGATAGCTTTTATAGATTTTGTTCTTTTTGAAATAACTTTCTTAAGATAATTTGCATCAAAGTCTTTAGAAAATGGTTCTGGTCCTAATGAACCTAATCCTTTAATTATTTTGTTAAGCGATAGGCCTTTATTAATCCACCACATTTGACCAAAACTTCTTACGTCAACGTACCTAAGCTCATTATTATTTTTATCGAAAAATCTTATTCTTGTATGTTTACAGGGATGAGTTGATTTTTCAATGAATTTGAAATATCCAGTCATTCTTAGATGAATTACAAGAAATCCGTTATTTTGTGAATTTTCTAGAGGAAATTGAGCATTCTCATTTTGAACTTCTTTTAATTGAGCTATTAAATATTTTCCTCTTCTATCCCATTTATAAATAAGTGAGTTCCGAAGTCCTTTAATGAATTCTTCTTTCTTTGATGGGAAAGCAACAGTTGAATCCCTACAGACTTCTACTTTTTTAATAATAAAATTTTTGAGTTTTTGCTCTAAACCTCTGCGAACAGTTTCTACTTCAGGTAATTCAGGCAATTATTTAAGCTTTCTCTAATTCACTTTCAGCGAAATTATTTGTATTTGCTCCACCATCAGTTCCGCTTATCCCAGCGTAATTTACTTTATCGAATCTGACTACGCAGTTATATTTAATACCTGAGGTATCAACTGAAGCAACTTTACCTATTTCATTGTACCAATATGATTCTGGTCTTTTTACTCTTACGAGATCTCCTCTTGAAATTGCCATTACTATTAATTTAGCTTTTTGTAGAATAACTCATCATTAATATTCTTAGACAAATTATTCACACATATTAATTAAAAGTTTTAACAAAAATCATTTATTAAATTATTTTCGAATTCTTTTTTAGCAGGCTTACTTCCCATCCATTTCCTACCAGGTATTCTTACATCTAATTCATTTGTATCACAATTGATTGAAAGAATAAGTTTTTTATTTTCTTGATTTAGTACGTTTAAAACTTTTCTACCTTTAATATCTTTATGTGATTTACTTTGTATAATTATAGGTCCATAAATTTTTTTATCTAACTCAAGTGAGTTATTATTTTTTTTATTTTCAGTTGTTTCATAATTTTCTGAATTAATTGTGTTCTTTTTTCTTATTATGAGCTTTTGACCAACTTTTATTGAATCAGGATTATTGAGCTTATTAATGTCTATCAGATCGATTACTTTTAAATCATATTTATTTGATATATCCGTAAGATTTTCACCAGTTTGAACAATATGATAATTATTTATTAAATCAGATTGTTTTGTAAGATTTTCAGTAGATTCGGAAATAATAAGATTTTGGCCAACAAAGATATAATTTTCATCTTTTAATTTATTCAATTTAATAATTAAATCTTTATTTATCGAATAGAATTTTGAAATACTTGATATTGTATCTCCACTTTTTACAATATGAATTTTTTTTAAATCAGTTTTTTCTTCAGTGATTGATTCTTTTTTAGCAATATTCGCAATTCTATTTTTTGCTGAAAATATTTTTTCTTCTGATTTTATCAATGAGTGATTAAAAAAATTTATAAATATGGCAATTACTAAAAATGCAAATTTCATAAAACTCACTATTTATTTAAAGATAATCTTTAAATTTAAAATCGCTAGGTTTTTGAAAAAAATTTAAGTAATTTAAACCTGAAAATAAACTTTAAAAATTTCTTTACTCTTTCGTAGGGAGGATACCGCAGATTTGAATCAAATAAAAAACCTTTAAAAGTGATAGATTTTTGATTTGAAAAATTCCGAAAACCCTCCTCTCCATGAAATTTACCAATACCACTTTGCCCAACGCCTCCAAATGGTAAATTTGGAATAAGGACTGGTAACATCACATCATTTATACAAATTGTTCCTGAGCTGGTTACTTTTGAAATATGCTTATGGATTTTTTTATTGCCTCCAAATAAGTAAATTGCTAATGGTTTTGATGTTTGACTAATCTCTTTTAAAGCTGAATCCATATCATTGATTCCAATTACTGGAAGTAGTGAACTGAATAGTTCTTTCTGCAAAATATCTGTTTCATTTAATTTAGTTTTCAAGATTGTAGGAGATATTTTCAACTTTTTTTTACTAAAAGTCCCCCCAAATAAAATTCTTTTCTCTTTTTTATATTGTTTGAGAATTTCTACAGTTGATGTAAATTGCTTTTTCTCTAATTTTGATAAGTTTTCGGAATCAATTGGCTTATCTCCGTAAAAACTTACTATGTATTGCTTTAATTTTTCTATAAAAATATTTTCAATTTCTTTATCTACAAAGATATGATTCGGAGCCATGCAGGATTGACCAGAATTAAAAAATTTGCCCCAAACAATTCTTTTTGCAGACACCTCTAAATTTGCATTCTTGAAAACAATTACAGGATTTGTTCCGCTTAACTCAAGAGTTAATGGAGTTAAGTTTTTTGAAGCTAATTTCATTATAGATTTTCCATTTTCAGTACTTCCTGTAAAAAAAATGTGGTCAAAATTTTGTTCAATTAATTTTATGGATTGTTTATTATCACCCTCTACTGTCATTAGAACATCTTTATGGAAATATTTGGAAGTAAGCTTTTTAATAAGTTTTGAGGTCGCAGGACATTTCTCTGATGGTTTTATAACTGCAGTATTTCCTGCTGAGAAGATATTTACCAATGGCTTTAAAACATAAAGTAATGGATAATTATAAGGACCTAGAATTAAGACACACCCAAGAGGCTCATAAATAACTTGGGAGGATGATGGAAATAGATAAAAAGGTGTATCAATCTTTTTTGGACGCATCCAAGAATCAAGTTTCTTTTTTATGAGTGAAATTTCTTCTTTCACTAAAAGTATTTCTGAAAGCCCTTCAATTTCAGATTTACCGAGATCAACAAAAAGTGATTTTATTATCTCTTTTTTATTTTCATCCAAAAGTTTAGAAACTATATTGATATAGTGGATTCGCCATTTTATATCTTCAGTTTTACCAGTGAGAACTGTATTTTTTAATTTATTAATGTCTTCTAAATGAAATTTATCAGAAATTTTCATTTTTTACCTTTGAATAGTATTAAATATATCAGAGGATAAATTGTAAAAAACTAAGGTTTTTAGCCAATTAAATCAATGCAAATGATTTCTGAGAAATAATCAAATTTATTAATATTGCCTTTAAAAATTCAAATCTTTCTTGGTTAGTATATTTCTATGAGGAAAAACTTTTCAATTAGATTGATATCTATAAATGAAATACCAGAAATCACAAACTGGGCAAGGTTAGAAGGATTTTCTCCCGGAATGGATGATGTATCGATTTATAGAAATACAGATAAACAAGGGGTATGGGTAGCTTGTCTCGACAATAATCCCATAGGCTCTATTGCGTGTATAAAATATAATTCCTCGTATGGTTTTATAGGTTTATTTATCGTTAAAAAAGAATTCCGAAATAATGGATATGGAGTGAGATTATGGAAACATGCCCTTGAATATTTAAAAAATCTTGATTGTGTTGGTCTTGAGGCTGCCCCAAGTAGATTGAATGATTACGCAAAATGGGGGTTTAGAACATCTTCCATTACAAATCGATGGAAATTAAATGGATCTCAAGATTTTCCATTGAGAAATTTCTATAAAGATCAATTTCATTCTTTTAAAGTTGTCCCGGGTAATAAAATTTCTTCTGAAGCAGTCTTGATTTATGATGATCAAAGAGAACCTAGTCCGAGACCACATTTTCTAAATGACTGGTTGAAAAATTCTCATGGTAATGTCAGTGCAATTGTCGATAATAATGGGATGTGCCATGGATTTGGAAGAATAAGACCTTGTGTATTGGAGGATAATGAACAAGGCTGGAGAATCGGACCTCTTTTAGCGGATACTCCACCACTTGCTGAACTGTTAATAAGGGAGTTAGTTGGTGATTTAGATGCCCAAATCTTATTGGATTGCTCAAATCTGAATCCTTATGCAAATTATCTTTTGTCAAGTTTGGGGTTTGAGGAAATATCAAAAACTTACAGAATGTATAAAGGCATTCAACCTACTTGCCCAATGAATCAAGTATACGGACTTGCCTGCTTGGAACTGGGTTGATTTCCTTTAATTCGTTCAATTTACTTTATGTTTCTGTAGTACTGAAAAAAGTTTGTTTGATTATCCATAAGCTTAACTTTCAGAAGGTTTCAAGATTTTTTCTACAATATCTGCGTTGATTATAGTGATCTCTCCATTATCAATATTAGCAACTTGAAACAAGGTCCATGATTTTGGATTTCTAGCTCCTCCAATACAGTCAATAACTTGACCGACCCAATAATTTTTGTTCTTTTCCTTGGTATTTTCGCAATTTTCTTTTTTAATTGCGACATGATCACCAGGCTTAACGAAAAGAAACTCAGGATTTACCGAGCTCACAATAAATAGTTAATAGTATATATGTACTATAGTAAGTTATTAGTTTTGTTGCCGAACTTTGAATTATTTCGCAAACTAGGGGTAATTCAAAAATAAAATGGGGTCAACTGAAATTGCTATATTTTCAACATTATTTGGGTTAATTTTAGCTTTAACTGACGCTTATATAGAAAGAAATATTCCTGGATAATATTTCCAATTCAGTTCTTAAATTAAATAAGATTTAAGCTGGTCTAATATGTCGGCACGATTGGAAACTAATTTTGTAAAAACTAAATATATCAACCCTCCCATTGCGAGTCTTCCGTTAATTTTCTCTAACTGCTTTAGTTTTCTCAACAGATTAATTTTGCGGTTAAACAAAATTTAAAGGGTATAGAAAATAAAAATGTATTGATTACTTCAAAATTAAAAAGAATTTTTTACAAATTTATAGAAATATCATTTCAAGCACAAATTAAATTTAAAGCCAAGCCTCTTTCATCTCAAGATAGAGCCTCTCACTCTCAGCAGAATTAATTTTGCTTTCTGAATAGGATTGCTGCTGCTGCTGTTGCTGCTGTTGAGTTGAGTTAGTATTAGGGTTTTGGACTTCGCTCATTAGAGGGCTAAAATGTTTGTGTTTATTCTCTCATATTTAGAGCTTTTTTTGTCAGCATAAATTCTTAAATTTTTTTTAAATTTTCTACGTTTTTAATTTTCCTTTTTTGAGTGAAGTTATTTCGCTACGGTGGTTTTGGTGTATAGAAATTTAACTTCCCAATATACAATTCCTAGGAAGATAGCACTTGCAATAATAATTTCAGAAATGGCTAACATTTTATTTCTCAATACTAATTTAATTTTGGTATCAATTTACACAGTATGCAATAGGTACTAATTACATTTAAGATTTTAAAAAATCTTATTCAATAAAATAACGCGTCGAAATAATATAAAATTTTAAGTTAGATACATATTATTTTCGTGGGAATTTTCATAAATTCAACAACCCTTATACCTTTAATACCATTAGTAACCTCTTTATTTATTTTTATTTTATTGGTAAGTTTTAGCAGAACACTTAACAGGTTAACAAAACCAGTTACTGCACTGGTTGCATTATCTTTATTATGTTCTGCTTTTATAAGCTCATTTGACTATTTTAAGAAAAGAGAAGAAGAATTAGTTTTATCTGAATTTCTCAAATTTTTTGAAGAAAAAAATTTAGTTATACATCTCAATTTAGTAAATGAAAAAATTTTAGTTTTTTTCTCATTAATAATGATATTAATAATTGGAATATCTTTTTATAAATTACCTAGAAAAAAAGGTTATGTCTTATTGATGATTAGCCTAGGATTAATATCTTCTTCGGTGATGATCTCATTATTGCTAATAGATTTCTCAGCACTAATCTAAACAGTAGTAAGCATTGCCAAGGCTTCGTTAAGTTCTTGAACATGATTTAATTCATCTTGAGCAATTTCTTTTATTTTTTGATCATTTGGATTATCTATTAAATATTTGGAATAAGTTTCAAATGCATGTTCTTCGATTTTTATGTTGACATCATAAGCATTGGCTGGTGAGAAGAAATAATAAAAAACCATAATCCAGTAATAGAAAAGCACAAGGTGTCTCGCAAAAAATCTATCAATCCAGAACCTATCTCCTCCTCTTTTCTCCATTTCTTTAAGATGCTCAGTTTCGTTAATGGCTTGATAAAAATGTTCTTTCATTAAAATCATTGTTTTTTCATTTTTAATTCCTAGGGATTCTTTAAAATGAAGAACTGAAAGAAATGCAAAATAAGGAGATCTAGCTATTACTTCTAAAACCCAAAATCTTTGTAAAGACCTACCAGAGTATATGAAGTCTAAGAAGTTAACAGTACTATTCAAAATCAAAGAATTTAATTTCTTCATAAGATTCATTTTTCTTTAAGTATAATTACTCAGCCGCTAGTGGGCTATAATGAATCTAAGTAATTAACCAAAAATTAATATTTATAGTCTAAAATTGTTACTTTCATTGAAATATTTTTTTTTCATGCATTAATTGGATAGATAAAAATTTTATATGACAACTACTGAAAAAATTGCAAATGCCAAAAAGAGGATTAATGAATTGGAAAGACTTATAAAATATTGGAATGTTTCAGACCATGATGAGGCAAAAATAGTTAATTTTACAAGGAACATTGAAAATAAAGTGGCTTAGATTGTAATGATTAAGGCTAATTAACTTTATCTACTAAAAGTAATTTAATATCTTTGAGGTTTCTAATATTTTTTAATTTATCAATAGAGCATTTAAACCTATTCTCAAAAACGGTAAGAAAGAAATAATCTAGAGAAAAAATTTATATGAAAACCTTTTCAAAAAAATATTTAGTTCCGATTAAATTTATACCATGGGTTTTTTGGGTATTTATATTTTTTATGAGTATATATTTGTGTAAGATAGCATGGGTAAATTGAATAATTAATGAATCTAGCTTCTCCTTAGCCAACCAGGAGCACCGCTAAACCAATCAGATATATCATCTTCATTTGGGTTGAAATGATTTTCTTTATCTAGTCCATCTATCCCAAATGATTGTAAGAGGTTATCAATACCCCCATCATTTTTTGTACCATTCCTTCTAAAGCTGTTAGCTTTTTTGAGCCAAAGAGAAATTGTAGAATTATGGTGTGCAAATTTTTCAACATATATCCTTTCTTCTAATGTAATTGATTTATCTTGAGCAATTCTTTTAATTATTCCTTGGATCTTTAGTCTTTTTTCATTACTAATAAGCATTTTTAATTAATTCATTATTCTTTTTATAGGAAGGATTATTATATATATCTTGTCAATGTTAATTTCAACAAATTAACTATTTTAAAAGGTTTTTAACTAAGAAAAGTCTTAAGACACTAAAAAAAGGGATCAATAAGTTATATATGATACGTTTATTCATTTATTAAACTTATAGACCTCACAAATTAGATAAAAAAAATCAATCTATTCATAAGGATACTTTGAAATTAAGATTACTGGATGCAGTTGTTGCAATATAGTAAAAATGTACTAATATTAGTACAGATGTATTATTAAGATATGAAAGTGATTTCATCTTCTCCTTATGCCCCTTTTGATTCAAAAGAGTGGAATTCTCTAATAAGCAAAAAAGCAAAGTTTGAAAATACTCCAATAAAGATTCAAAAAAAATTTTATAGAACTTTTACTCTAAAAAAGATTGAAAAAGATGAACTTTTGCAAGAGAACTATGAATTGCATCAACAAATGCAACTTGTATTCAGATAGAAAAATATTAACTAACAATCTTTTTATTGAATATTATTTTATGAGATCCAATTTTTTGTTAGATTAGTAGAAATACAAGAAGGATTTAATTTGGCTGTAGATCGCGAACTTTTAAAAGAAGTTACCCAAGAACTTTGGAATACTGTAAAAAAACTAAGACCTGAAATAGATCGGCAAACTCGACTTCAATTAGTTTTAAAAGCCTTATTAACTATTGGAGATTTACCAGATCAAATGCAAGCTGCCATGGTAGTAGGCGTGTGCGCAGAAATGGATAAGAGTGATGTCGATAATGTTGAAACTAATTCACAAACTAAAGATTCAAGCGGATTTGATACTTCTACAGGCAGAAAAGTAGTTAGAAGAAGTTCAGCTAAATAAACCTTAAACGATCATCCTTTAATTTTCTTTGATTCGTTTTTATTAAGTTTATTGAATAGGTAATATGAAATTACAAGTAAGAGAGGAACGAATATTGAATGTAAAGTCATCATTAATTCTGTTTGGCCCATTCCTATAAGATTTGACTCGCTTGGAAGTTGTTCTGACCAAGTACCAACTAAATGCCAGGCTTGAGGAATTGATAAGAAAAACATATAAAAGCTATAAGTTAAGTTTATGTTCAGATAAAGAATATCATTATTGAATGTTTTTGCTTTCTTTATTCTTATTTCTTAACCAAGTATTTTTAGAGTTATAGAAAGAACTTGCTTCATAAATTTATTTTCTTAAGAAGAGTTTTAAATTCTTTTTTACCAATAATTTTTTCAGCTGCGTAAGCACCACTTGCTGAAACAGCAGGAATTCCAATACCCGGAAATGTACTAGCGCCGCAAGTAAATAAATTTTTCACTGGAGTTTTACAGCCTGGGAAAAGACCTTTTGCTGCAGATAATGCAGGGCCGTAACTACCGCAATAGGTATTGGTGAATTTTTTATGAGTGATTGGGGTTCCTAGCATCTTTAAATCAATCCTTTCATCTATATCAGGGATGAATTTTCGCATTGCATTAAGGAATATTGAACATCTTACTTCTTTCAAATTTCTATATTCTAATTCCTTTGGATTTAGGTTTTCCCAAATTTCCCAAGGTTCATTTGCGGGAGTATATCCATGAAGAACATGTTTTCCTTCAGGGGCCATATTTTTATCTAAAACAGATGGGATTGAAAATACGACTATATTTCTTTCTGCGGTTATACCTTTTTCCCACTCATCAACATGTATTGCATGTATTGGCAAATTTTCAAGACCATCAGCATCAAAACCTAGATGTATATGAAGGAAAGAATCACATTTATTAGGGTTCAAAACTTTTGTATTCCATTTTTTTGAAATTTCATTTGGAATTAACTTTTTTAAATTCCAAACATCAGTATTCGTGACAACAGATTCACAACTATAACTAGAACCATTATTCAGAGTTATACCTGTGGCTAAATTTTTATTGAAGTTAATTGTCTTTACTCTCGAAGAAAGAATTAATTCTCCTCCATTTTTTTTAAATCCATTAATTAAAGCTTTTACGATAGATTCACTACCTCCTTTGGGGTATTCAAGGTATGAATTTGGTTCAAACCATTCGTTAAATAAAGTAGCCATTGCAGCTGTATTTGTATCATGCATTGACATGCCACTTATCAAAAAGCTCAATAAATCAACCCAATTCCTGAGAAAAGGATCCTCTAGATGATTATTTACTAAATTCCCAAAGCCTTTATTAATTTTTGGTATTTGATTGATATTAGGTAAAAATTTTGAGGTTAAATTTATTAAATCTAAGAAATTTATTGATTCGGGAGAAAATGAGAGTAAAGGTATTTCATTTATTATTTGGCTAAGAGGTTTTATTCCGGAAATAAATGATTCCCATTCTTTAACAGATTTCTCACCTCTTAAAGTTTTAATAGTATGTTTAAAAGCTTCTTCCCCCACATCAAGATTAAAATTGCCTTCTGGGACAATAACTTGCCAACCTTTGTATTGAAATAGTTCAACTTCTTCATCAAGTAATTTAAGAATTTGCCCCAGGGGATTAGTTGTCGGCCATTTACCTATTCCACTCCACAATGAAGGACCTGATTCGAAAGTGTAACCATTTCTTCTAAAACTGTGGGCAACACCTCCTGGTTGGCTATGAGCTTCACATATAAGTACTTTTTTGCCTGATAAAGCGAGAATTGAACCGCAACATAATCCACCTATTCCACTACCAACTATTACAACATCATACTTTTCCATTAAATATGTACTTTACTCTTCTCTCAAAACTAATTAGTTTTAAACAAATGTATTAGTTGAAGTTGTAATACTTAGTACAACAGCTAGGAAAAATATGTAAGGGACTGCTTTTAAAGGGATGTATCCTTGGCTTTTAGAAATAAAATCCATTGAATTAGTTACTTTATGTAAATATAGTAACGAGATATTGTTCCTTATGTGTGCCATAAAATTATTTTTTTGGAAATATTTTGAAATAAAGAAATCTTTTTGGAGATATTTTTAACTAAGAAGATTTTTTATAGAGTTATCTTAGTATTTGATTCTTAGATTAAAATCTATTATGAAACAATTTCCTGATATTAATGAGATAAAACTTTTAGAAAAAGATTCTCAAAAAAACGGTAGCGGAATTTTATATGAGGAATTGTTAGGAATATGGAAGTTTAAGTATGTATGGGGAAAGGAGTCAGATGAAATCAAAAATATACCTAGTTCTATTCTCCAAGTATTGTCGGCAAGACTCGAATTAAAAAGTAAAAATAAAGAGGACCAAAAAAATTATGAAATAAAAAATTCAATTAATTTCGGATTATTAAATATTACTTTTATAGGCAGTGCAGAATTAAAAGGGCTTAGACCTCTATTGGCTTTTTATTTTGAAAAATTGAAAATTAGTATTAGTAGTTTTCCAGTATTTAATAAGGAATTAAAAAAACCAGAAGAAAAAAAAATGCCTTTTTTCTCTCTTGTAGGAATTAGCACTAAAGATAATTGGTTATGTGCTCGAGGAAGGGGTGGAGGGCTTGCAATATGGGTTAAGTCTTAATTTAGTGATATTCTCCTGGATGATCTACCTTTCTTACGGTAACTTTATCAACTTTTTGTCCATTAAATCTTAATAGATCATCTCCGGAAAAGTCATAACCTAAGCGTTGCCCAATTAGGGCTACATCATCCGCTGTAGAGGATGTTGTAACCTGCTTTTTTAAGTCTTCATCAGATTGCATCTTGATTAAAAATTTTCTTATTTCAGAAAAACTCATTACTAGAATTTGATTGATTGATGTAAAAGAAATTTATAAAATCTTTTTCTTAGTAAGAACAATATAAATAGATAATCATTATACTATTTTTATGACTTACTTATTCCTATATATAGTTGGCATAATTTTAATATGGTGGATATATCGTGTTGGTTGGCTTGAGGCGCTCAAAACAGTAGTTAAAGTTATAGTCCCCTCAGCGCTTATTATTTTATTTAACATAAAAGCAGGAAGATTACTTTTTAAAAGTCCTGTAGTCGGATTATTAAGCGCTTTGCCTACA
>CACNQT010000003.1 GCA_902622705.1 uncultured Prochlorococcus sp.
GCAGACAGATCATTAGTTACTAGACACTTTGTAGAGTTTGGATATTCAGAAGGTAGAAATATCAATTCTTTTGACGCCTCAAAATATATTTCTGCTTATAGTGACCTGCAGGCAGCATATGGATCTGACTTGAGTGGCGCAACAGAGCACTATGTTGTTTTTGGATTTAATGAAGGTAGAGTTATTTGATAATAATTTCTTTATCGTTAATGGCAAAATTTATTAACCAACCAGAATTAGGATAGACAACAAATCGCCAATAAATATATCAAAGTTTGTAATGTCAAATCCTGCAATACTCAGCAACTATTTAGTCTTAGTTCAAAGACACAGTACCCTACTAGGGTTGTCAAGTGCTTTGGGTGCACTAGGTAGCAGGTTTGAATCCTATCGCCCCCACTCTAATAATCCAAGTTATAGAATGTTTTACCAACCTGTCTTTTTTATTTAGCAAATTATGTCGACTAATTTAACTGACAAAAAACAGACAAATTATTATGGAATTTTTAAATGCGCTTTGGCATAATCAGCCAAATACAGTTATTGGGGTAATTTTAGCGATATTAGTATTGTTTGGAATATATTTAAAATTACTCGATATATATAAGTAAACAGCGTTTAATCCTTTTGAACCTGCAATTTCTCAAACCTCATCTAACAAAGAAATAATAAATTCATAATCTAAGTCTTAATAAAATAATTAACCTGTGAATCCCATTTTCTGTTCTGCAGCCATTAATGAACCAACAAGCTTATGCTCAGCAACTTTTTCATCGTCAGTCATAACTGGCTTGATATCAAAATCTATATCAAACTTAACTTTCCAAGGAGCAAAGTGTTCTGTCATTTTTATGCCTGCTGAAGCTTGGACAATAATATAAACATTATTTGAGTAAGAGGCATGGTACCTTCCCAAAACTTTGAATCCTTCAAACTCATCATTTAAAGTTCCATCTTCAATAACCTTTAAAAAAAGATCGTAAGCTGCACCCATTAGAGCTACGTTTTTAAAAGTTGCAATTACTAAATAAGTATTCATTTGATTAATAAATCCACAAATCTTTTATAGGATAAAGTATTTAAAATTGCGTTAAGGATCTTGAAATGAATACTTCTGTTGTAGTAATTATTCAAGATCGACTGTCAATTAAAACTATTAGCAGTACAAATTAGTAAGCGCTTCATTAACGATATAGAGCTACTGCTTCATCTAAATCTGCACAAGGTTCAATAGAGATCTCCATTAATTCTTTCCAAGGTCGCCATTGACGCCAAATAGTTTCTAAAGAATCTGTATTTACCACAGAGTAACCGTTCCCATATTGAGGTAAGAAAATCCAAGATTTAACGTCATAATTACCTGGTCTATTTTGCGGTCACCCTTTGTCGTACCATTCTGTTAGCATTACAGCCCCCTTCTCTTGCGCGGTTGCATCAGAGAACTTATATGAAATCAAAAAAAGCATAGATAAAATTATAATTAAAATCTATTTTGGAACTCTTAATTAAATAACTTAATTGGCAGTCGATATAAAATTAGAGGATAAAATTAGAAGGTAAAAAAAATCTCATTTTGTTTATTTTCATTTGGCAACTGGAATCAAATATTAAAAACATTTATAACAACATATTTAAAAAAAACTTTTTAGGATAATCAAACATCAGTCTTCAATTTAATGAATAAATTTAAAGATAATTTTTCAAGCGAAAGCTTTTACCCAGATAGTAATTTTTATGCAGAACAGGAAAAAGATCCTAGAGAGATTTTAGTTCCAGAAGATCAAATTTCCAATATGGGGGGAAATTTTGAATGGCCAAATACCTATTGGTTTATTGCTGAAAGAACAAATGGAAGGCTTGCAATGATAGGCTTCATGGCTGTCATTATTAACTACACCTTATTTGGATGGATAGCATATCCAATTCTTTAAATGAGTAATTCTAATTTTGACAAAAATGGTCTAGATAAGGCTTGAACGCATTGGCTTTAATATACTTCGTTTGCTATAACTCCATTTGCTATTTATTTTGGTTTGGCTTTTTTCCATGATGCTAATTTTAACCATTTCGCTACAAAAAATATTCAAGTTCTGGAATTGCAATGGATACTAACCCTTTAAATTATTGCGTAATGCGTTGGAAAGTGAACTTTTATCCTTAAAAACAATTTCTAAAAATACTGGTCTTTTTCCACCCTTGTTCTAATATTTCCTTATATTCTTTTCTTTCATTTTCTATAGATTCGACTCTTGAACCTTTCATAACTGTTTTGCTTCTTCTTTAATATACGAAACCATAGCTAATCATTATTACATCAATACTTAGTGAAAGTTTAGAAATATCTAAAAAAGTTTCAAAGACTTTTATTCTCGATCTATCCTTATTTATTAATATAAACTTTTCGATTCTATCCATAAAGAAATTATAAAAATTATCAATTATTTTAATTAAAATTAAACGCAATTATTTAGAATTTGGCACCTTTAATAAAATTTGGTTCTATAGGTAAAAGATTATTTTTATTATGCAAATCTCATTTTTTGCAAAATTAGTTTTGTTTTTAACTCTTTATTGTATTTCTGATTTATCAGTAAAAAAAAATATTTTGAGAAAAACAATAAATAGAGCAAATAGAGCTAAAAAGGTTTAAAAATCCCAATCTATGTCTTAATCTTCATCAATATTTTTTTCCCAAATCCTAGCAAGTTCCCTTAGTAAAGTTTTTACTTCCATATCAGTTGCTCCCGATTTCTCTTGAAATTTAGAGCAAACTGATTTAAGTTCTTCATAAGCCTTCTCAAGCATTATTGTTTTTTGATCTGGAATAGTCATTTAATTTTTATCTACTACTTCTCCTCCATACTCCCTCGCTATTACATCTAAACACCTAAGAATCTCTTTATTTTTTAATAATTCTGTTTGCTCTAAATAATTAAGAAGAGTTCTTATTTGTTCAATTGTATTTTCTTCTAATTCCTTCATTAGAACTTATTGTCATTTGCTAATAAGGATAGCAATCATAATATATTTCTCTAGTTTATTACAATTTCTAAAATTTATTTTTATTAAAAAAGTAGGAGGTTTTTACTAGAAATATGTTTTCGAAGAATTTTCCAGTAATCGATTTAATTCAATAAGTTCTTCTTTGGTCAATTCGCGATATTTTCCTGTTGGAACGTCTAACTTAATATTCATAATTCTCACTCGCTTTAATGACCTTACTCTATAGCCCAAGGACTCACACATTCTCCTAATCTGACGGTTAAGTCCTTGAGTGAGTATGATTTTGAATGTTTTTTGACCTAATTGTTTTACAAAACAATTTTGAGTTATGGTGTCTAAAATTTCAACTCCATTGCTCATTCTTTGAATAAAGTCTTTATTAATCGGACGATTAACGCTTACGATGTATTCTTTTTCATGATTATTTCTTGCTCTAAGTATTTTGTTTACTATGTCTCCATCATTAGTTAACAAAATTAATCCTTCACTTGGCTTATCCAATCTTCCAATGGGAAAAATTCTTTTAGGGTACTTAATGAAATCTATGACATTATCGGGTTCTACTCTTCTATCAGTTGTGCAAACAATCCCAATTGGTTTATTAAAGGCTAAGTAAATGTTTTTTTGTTTTGTTGATTTAATTATTTTTTCACCTTCAACTTCTACTTGATCACCCTCTTCTACCTTTGAACCAATTTCTGTAATTTCACCATTAATTGTTACTTTTCTCTCTTCAATTAACCTATCTGCTTTTCTTCTAGAACAAAAACCCACTTCGCTTAGATATTTGTTTATTCTGGTAGCCATTTTAAATTTTTTTATTTTTTTGCACTAATAATTAATGTCTTCCCATTTTAGATAGGTTGTCAATTAATAAGAAGACCCTCCTAATTTCTCAAGTAATTTATATTTATCTCTTTTCTCATACCACTCATTTAAATCTTCATCACTGACAGTACTAAACAAAAATAAGGATATCTTTTCCAGATAATCAGCAAGATAAATTCTAGAAATTGGTTTTAGATAAATAAAAAGTAAAGTAATTAAAACTAACAAAAGCTCACCAAAAAGTAACCTTTTCATTTATTCCCAAGTTTTCATGTCAGTAGTACCTTGTGATCTTTGCATCCAAGAATATTTCCAAGTGCCATTTTCATTTTTAAAAATGCATGTATAAGTTGAAAGATCTTTATTTTGATTTCCCTTATAACTGAAGATTTCATTTAAGGTAAACACTGCGTAAGCCATGTCACCAAAAATTTCAATTTTATGCGTTTTGACCAGTGCTGATGACTCTGCAACTAAGTCTTTACTATTAAACATTCCCACTAATCCTTTCGCAGTAATTGGATTTCCACTTGGTCTGACTGCTAAAAAATCTTCAGTTGAATTTGGTATTAAGAAAGAGGAATCCTCGCTATTTGCATATCCCTCTATTAGATCTTCAATCGATTTAGTATTTGTCATTAAAGTAAAGGCTAATTGCTTTTTATTTTAGATGGACTGTCAATTTAGGAATAAAATTTAATGCCTAAGTCTCTTTTCCCAAACTTCTTCAGTTTTCCTCCAACCCTGAGAAAGTAATCTTTCATAAATTTCTCTAGCTAAATCTATATCTACCGAAATAGTTGTTGTCATAACAGGAGGTTCCTTTCCAAATACGCCAACTATTTTCCCAGTATCTACAAACATATAATCGAAGACTCCCTCAATACTCTTATGATTTTTTATAAATCTTTTCACTTCTGTTCTTTTAGAGTTAATCAACCAATAAGATTTAGCCATAATTTTATTTGCTCTAACTTTTTGATTTTCTGGTTCCTCCATAAGAATATTTGCTTTCTTTTGAAACAAGATACCAACAATGTTTACAGCAAAAAATCCAATTTTTGTAGTTTATAGATTTCACCCTGTAATGGATTACATCTACTTTATTGCATAAATCACACTCTTTCATTTATTTAGAAAGTATTTGGTCAAGGAATTTGGCATATAAAACATTTTTCATGGGTTGGCTCATAGGAAGATAAGTCAACAACATTAGAATTTCTTTCTCATTATTTTTAGAAATAACATATTGAGGATTTTTTCTCTTAATCCATAATTTACATTCTCCAAAAGTTGGATAATATGGATCTTTGTGGATAATCCAATCAGCTAACCCATTAAAAATTTCTTTAGTCAAATCAAAAAATAATTAATATTGTTCCAATACTAAAAATAAAGCTCTGCCCCTGTGAATTAATAGGGATTGAATTTACTCCTTTAGTAATGCCAACTTAGCCAAAATAATCCACAGTCATAAATAATTCCTATCATAGAAATTACTGTCATTAGTATGGATTTTATTTAAAACAAACTTATTTGATCAGTTTTTTTTCTTTACATCTTCTACCAGCCATCCATCAGGTGACCACCCCATCAAAATTGGAAGTAACCCTTTTAATTCATCAGAATCTTTAACTTGTTCTGTCCATTTTTCCTCATACCCATCGGGGACTACAACAGGCATACGATGATGTAGAGGTTTAACTAAGGCATTTGGTTCAGTTGTTAAAACACAGCAACTTTCAAGTTCAGCGCCATCAAGTGAGGTCCACTTACTCCAGATACCTCCTAACCAAAAAGTCTCATAATTCGCCTTTCGAATAAGATATTTTTTTTCAAAAAAACCACTAGCTGGTATTAAGCACCTTTTGTGTTTCCAACTTCCACTAAATAATTTTTTTTCTTCTACCGTTTCTGATCTTGCATTAAATGGTCTTGGTCTCTTTTTATCAAATGGATCTTTAGCCCAAGGAGAAATAAAGCCCCATGCCATAAAAGTAGTTTTAATTCTTCCTTCATTTTTAATTACAAGAACAGGATCAGTTGGTCTAATTAAACTTTGAGCCTCGTATTTAGAATCAAGTCCTATTGGATAGTCTTGTTTCAAAACCTCTGGCAAATTTGCAAACTTAGTTTTCAGCTCAAATCTTCCACACATATTTTTAAAAGTCTTTCAAGAAAACTAACTAATCTTATTATTTTAAATTGATTGTCAATGAATAATTAAAAAACAAATACTTTTTTTGATCATAGAAATTTATTCATTTAATGATAAAGAGAAAATATAGATATTGAAAACTTCCTCAAATTTAATTTTAATGTCACACAATAAATTCATGACAGATCCAATTCTTTATTTATATATGTTTTATGGGCTGGAATGAGTATACGTATTAATTTTTCTTTCAATGATGATGGAGAAAGATACTTTATAAGATCAGAAATACTAACTTATCTAGCTAATTAATTAAATAGTAAAACCTTAAGAGTTATTAGAGAATATATTTGGCAATTCAATTTTTATTGTTAATTAATCCATAAATACATAAAAGTGGATTGACTATCAAAACAATCCAGAATGGTGGAGGAGGACCTCCATCGACAATTGACCCAGCATTAAAAGTATTAAATAGGGCTACTGCCAAAAAGCAAAACATTAATACTAATTCACCTGATAAAACTTTTCTTAAAGAAACTTTATCTTTTATAGAACTACAAATAATTAATAAAAAACCAATTCCCAAATTACTTGCTGCAACAACATCAGCAGTGCCTCTTACAAGAAGCAACGTTTCACGCGAAGCATTGCCCGCAATAGTATCTACGGAAAAAATTAGTAGAAAAATAATTAATGCACCCAACAGTATATGAAGTGCTCCAGTAGTTTTTAAAATATTTTTTAACTTCATACAAAAAGGAATCAATTACTTCTTATTTTAATTCGAATGTCAATGTAAATTTTGGTAACCCTTTTTTAAAAAATTAATTCTTAAATTTTGTAGATAATCTTATAGGGATATTGCTTATGTATAAGTTTTTCAAATCTTCTTAGGTATTAGATTTTACTAAATGAGTTTGAGTGTTTTTAAATAAATACTTTTGTCGTTGGAAACCCTCTAAAAACTACTTTTTCTTGAAATAAAGATTGACAAGACATTCATAAAAAAAACTTCTATAAAATATTAACTACATTTATACAAATGTTCCTAACAAACAAAACTCGTTTAAAAATTAAAGATATTGTTAAGAGAATATCAGTAGACGAGGAGGTTTCGCTGGAAGAAAGAATTTTCGTAGAAAAGTTTGCCAAACATAATTCAACTATATGGACATGGCTTAAGAAAGCTAACAGCTTAAGGAGATACGGGAAACAAAATACAGATGGAATAAATGGACTGATCCAATCACTTGGTCTTGATGGTTTAGAAACTGAAAATCACTTTGACCCAAAGAATGATGATATTGCCGATTGGTTTAGTGGATCTCCAGATTGGGTCAGAAGGAGCTAATTGTACATCAATGAAAATCTACTACTAATAATAAAATTTTTTCCGAATTAGATGTAAGCAAAAAATTTAATTAAATTTTTGGAAAAAAGTTTTGTTCATGCGCTAGGGTAAATTTTTATTATGGGTTATTAAATTTAAACTTTAATTATTTGTTTTGATCTAGCTGTGCAGAGGAAAAAATATTTAAATTAGTAGCAAAAACTTATTTAACTTTAATTTACCCTTTGCATTTTATATATTTTAAAATTCATTCGTTGATCTAATATCCGTATATATTTGTACCTCAAACCGTACATACTTCTTGGTCGGATGATGAGTGCGGCTAGTTAGAACTTTAATGCATAAACGAAAGTTTTAAATGCCTTCAACACCGATCAAATCTTGTAATAAATATGTGTTGAGTTACAAAGATTCATTAAATAATACACATGAAGTGGGTTTCTATGCACGTGATGCATACGATTGCTTAATGATTGCAAGAGAATTCAACTCTTACGTACATGATCATCCAGGTTCCGTGATCAGAATCCAACAAAAATTTTGAGGTTATTAATTATGAACTTAAAAAAATCACCATTCTCAATTCAAGATAAAACTACAAGAGATCTTGATAATGCGACAGATTACCCAACTCTTGCAGATTTAATGAGAGAACAAAATATCTCAAGTGATGATGCAAGGACAGTTCACCATAGAAGAGATTTAGACTCTATTGGTTAGTTTACTAAGATAGCTAGTTACTAATCCTTAAAATTAAGGATCATTATGAATTCGAACGCGTTTCATTCATAAAATAATATTTTCTTCTTCAAGTTTTCTTTTAAGCTCTATAGGCATATAAGCAATATCCTTCTTTATTGCGTTTATGGCATCCATATACTTTTCAGGTTCAGCTAAAAGCTTTTTTATTAAATTGTATTGACTTTCAATTTCTTGAGAAGAAAATTTTCCCATAAAAATAGCTACTATCCTTATATTTTATATCTTATATCAACTTACAATTACTTAAAAAATTAAATATTAATTGGAGGTTGCTGCAATTTCTTTGTGGACGGAGAGAAATTCTTTATCTGTTAAAACTGGTGTAACCTCAATTTCTACTCCAAAATTATCGACCCAGATATTACTCCATTTCCAAATATTCTGATGGTTTGAAGATTCAACTATTGCCCAACCATTAGCTCCTTCAGGATTTACTACTCGATTAAGAACTTTAAACCCATCGAATTCATCACCTTCGCATCCTCCTTCCACAAAACCCGCAAAAGCTTCGACCCCTTGCATGTGACTTTCTTGATCTGGAAATTGCCAGTGTACGATGTAAGTTTGCATGAAAAAAATTATTTTTCTAATTATTAATTATCGAATTTAAAAATTAAATAAAAAGTCTTTAAACACTAATTTAAAAATGCATAAGCCCTAAAGGAAAAATAAAAAAAAAAGACTCTTACGAGCCTAGGTGATGGGGACTCTTATAATGACAAATTAAACGGAAACAAACAACCCCATAAATAGGTAATTTTTATAACTTAAAAACACCATATGTAGTGCTGGATTTTTAAGAAGCTGGGTGATGGGGATTATCCTGCTTTTTAATAATTAAAAATTAACCTTCATCAATAAAGATAGATCTAGGACAAAAGCATTTGAAGCTTTTAGAGATACTTCAAGAGCTCTCTCATAATTAAAATGATTTTGATCTCTTCTGTTTTAATAAAAATTAAGTAAACCAAGAATGAAAAGCTAAAGGGCTGCAACTAACAAGGAATGAAGAAAAGAATATAAAAACTAATTGATTAAGGTTGGGAAAAACTTATAGATTCAAAAGGTTTTTAAATAAGAGTGTGGATTGGTTATTTTACCTAAAGTTTGACACTTTAAAGAAATAATTGCATTTTAAGTTTTAAAGCGAAGGATAGATAAATCATGAAAAAATAAATTTATTCAAACATTTAAGGATACTGATTCTTTGGAAAGTTTTTTTGAATGCATAACTTCTTACAGTATCAAGAGTGAAGGAGTGGATTGCAATACAGCTTGTTATTTAAAACATTTAGAACCAAACTATACTGATTATCCTTTAAAATTTTCATAAAATTGTAGCTAATCGATTATTATTAGATTTTATGATATTTCCTCCTCCTCAAGTCGTTTTTGGTCTGTTGTTTTTATCTATAGCTGTAGTTTTGATCTGGGATATTAGATACAACCCTTTTGGAGAAGACGAAGACGGAATTTAATCTTCAACTAGGAAGCTGATTTGAAGGTGGAGCGTGAAATCGCCGTCTCTTTCTTGTGAATCTTTTGTAAGCGATTAAAGACCCTAAAAATAATAATGTAATAGCTATTGAATTAATCATATCAAGTAGTTTTGTATATATAAAAACAAATATGTTCTAAATATCAATGATTAAAGTTATTTTTTCAAAAAGTGACTAAATAATTGACTAACTTTTAATATTTAGCTTTACATTAGGTAACCAAAACAACCAAAAGAAAATGCTTATCTGACCAAAAGCAATTTCTATGCCATAAGAATAAATCACTTTTTCTTATTTCTCATTTGATATTGCAGAACAGCTTTTAGGTGTTTTACTTCTTTTTCTAAAGTCTCAATTCTTTTTTCGAGGTCTTCATTAGTTGCCATATTTTTGGGAGATAAATTCCTTGATATTTATAGTATTAAAAAAGTGACTTATTACCCATGGCAAAAATCAAATAAGTATTTGAGCCTATTGATGGTCATATTTTCTCTAGATAAATTGTGCAGAGTATAAATTTAGGATGAATTTATGAGTGGGGATTATGAGACATTAGAAATCAATCAACCTAAAATTACATATTTTCATAAAAGATCAGAAAATAATACAGCATGGTTAGATGAATTAATCAACCAAATTGAAGATATGAAAAACAATATCTCCAAATCTAATTAATGACAGAGAAAGAGTTGAAAGAATTAGAAAAATTTGCAAAAGAAAATAGTTACAATAAAGAGCTAAAAGATATATATATAAGGGAAATTATTGATAGAAATAAAGAATACGAATGAGATCAAATTTTCGACCAAACATTCGACTAGCTACAAACTTTCTTTTAGTTGTTGGTAGTTTTGCAATTACTTTAAAGATTACTCCAATAGCGGAGTTATATCAGGAAAAGAATTTATGTATTAAATATTTAGAACATCAATTAAATCGAGACAAACTTATCAAAAGACTAAAAATAGTTAAACAAGCAAATCCATCCAGTGTTTGTGATTCTGTCCTTAAAAGTTAAAAATGCGTATTATAAGAAATTTTTTATTTTTTATTTTTTTATTTTTCTTATCTCTAAATTTCAATAATTATTCTCTTGCACATATGAAGGGTACATTTATTTCTAAAGATGAAGCTGAAAAAAGATCTTTAGAACTTGGTTGCGAAGGAATACATAAGAATCACGATAAATGGATGCCATGCAAAAACGAAAAAGAATTACATATTTACTTAAGGAAATAAATGGAAAGATTAAAAACCAATAAAAGAAAAATTCACAGAAAAATAACCGCAATTGCAGCAATACCCTTACTAATTACTATTTTATCTGGGACTGTTTATAGTGTTCTGCAACCATTAGGAGTAGATGCTTTTTGGTTAATAAAATGGCATACGGGTAATTTTGGCATTATTAATTTGCAACCTTTTTACTCGATATTTCTCGGTATAGTTTCAATAATCTCAATAATATCTGGCTTTAAACTATTAAAAGAAAATCCTTAGATACATTATAAGCCAGGCCAAAATCTAACTAATTAATACTATTTGCTCCGCCACTTACTAAGAAAATTATCGCTCCTAGTGCCATTGTTGCTACACCCATATAAGGGTATTTCTTAATTCTTGATTTAGTAATTGGAAGCCATGAAAGGTATCTATCAGATTTATTCAATTCAACTTTTTTTTGTCTAGGTGACAATCCTAATTCTTCTCTTCTTTTAGCTTCACCCATAATCTTAAATTTATCTATATAACAATATTAAAAATTATGTTCTACACTCGTGAGTTAATTTTATTTAAAAATAGTTATTTGTATAAGGATAAATTATTAAAAATTTATTTGGCCTTCTTTAAATATAGATTCTTTGTATTTGCCTGATCAGATGTAAATAACAAAATCAATATAGTTCCAACTAAAAATGAAAAAATCATTGTTAAACCAACAACTTCAACCATCTCACTTGGTAAATAATTTAGAAACATAATGAATAGCTCTCTTACTTTAAACTTAGCAATTGTATTTTTGATGTAAAGTAAGTATTCTCCCTTAAATTTCTAAAAGAAATTTGTGAGAATTTATGATCTTTATTTAATTCTATTTTTGCGATAAATCTTGTCTTAGTCCGTCACTATTTTCTTACTTAGCTATTCCTATTTTCTTAAGCAATTTCAGATAAGGCAAGGCCCAATTACCGAAGGTAAAAGAGATTGTCGTATTTTTTGTAGTTGGCAATAATGTTTTAGATCGTATAGAGGCTAATTTAGAGAATTTATTTATAGTTTCTGATTCTAGATTATCCATATACAATTTCTTTTGAATGCCTCGTTTTTTTTTCTGTGGTAAAAAATTTTCAATAAACCATAAAACTTGATCTAAATTTGATTTATTGGGAAAGCTTTTAAATTGTTTATATTTCTTTTTAAACAACATTATTCACCTCTTAATTCCTAAATTAAATTTGCCATTTATATACTTGAACGCAATAGTAAAAACATCAAACTTATGTTCTTTTAATAATCGATAATCGGAAAATAAATTAATAATTACATTGTTTTTATAAAAATAAAAAAAGAGAGGTATTAATCCCTCTCTTTATTGATCAGTTACAAATAAGAATTTAATTTTTTGAGTCTTTCAAATTCATTTCTTTTTGTGTTTTCTTGATTCTTTCTTCAAAGACGGATCTTTTGTATGGAGTGACTTCTCCATTTTTTGTTGCCAAAAGTTTGGCATCATAAAGCCTATTGGCTCTCTTGATTTTTTCTCTTATTTGTAAGAGGTTATTCATGGTCTTTTGCAGTTAATGAGAATCCCGTTCCCTACTCTCATATCATGCGTCCAGAGATATAAACTTGGATGAACGTAGATGAACAATAACATCTACAAAAAAATTCCGCGAGAGTAATTTTACTATTTTTTCTCAAAAAATAATAATTGAATGAATAGGATAAATAAGCTTTTAATATTACATAAATTATGATAAGGAAATTGTTTGGGACCCATCATTATTATCCTGAATCACTATTTTTTTATTGGGAAACATATCTGATAATATTCTTTTCAAATTAGAATTTCTTGTCGGTGTAATATTACACATATCTTGTGAATTAATTTTCCAATTTTTATCTACAAATAGTTCTTTATCTTCACTTTTTTTAGTCTCTAATGATGTCTTATTTATAATCTTAAGTAAGAGTTCTGAATCATAATCTTTAAATTCTTCAGGGCTCTCTTTGAAATTGTCAATCATTATTTAGAAATCTAATGTTTCTAAATCTTGCATGAGAAATTTTAAGAATACAAGGTATTAATTACCTAAAAATTTCTTTCAAAGTAAAAAATTCGTATGAAATTAAAATATTTTTCTTTAGAAAATTTAATTTTAAAATAGCTAGAGAATCATATTTAAAAAGATGAATTAATCATTTACACAATTTATTTACTTGTTAAGTTGCAATTAAGAGATTCAGGGAAAATGCCAAGAGTAATTAACAAAAAAATTAGACTTTTAAGATGGTTAAATTCAGGCATGATATTACCATTTATCTTTATGGCTGCGTCCTCATCTATAATTCTTTATTGTGTTTTATTTATCCTAATTAAATAGCTTTCTAATTTAAGCAGCTAAGTTCTCCTCTGATTTAGCCATAATAATTGCAGCTTTTTTTAATAAACTAACTACTTCTTTTCTTCCAACTGCATTATCAGCTTGACGCATTATTTCAGCATATTTTTTATTTATTTTTTTCATAAATTGTTTTAATTTATTTTAAAATTACAACAAGATATGATGGTGTCAATCGTAAATAATTCTCATATATTATTTCTTTGATTATTTTTGCACAATAAAAATTACTCATTTATTATCCTTCAAGTTTTTTTAATTGATGATGCAAAAAATCAAAACTATCAAAATTAATAATCCTTTTCATTAAGCAATATTAAAGGATTTGAAAACATAAAATAAACCTCCGATTAGGATCAATATTGCTGCTCCATAAAAAAGAAAAGGGATAATTGGATATTTATATAATGTAGACCTAACTTTTTGTTGTATGGCTTTTTTATCAAGTTGCGGTAACTTTATATTTTCAGTTTTTTCCCTAGGCGGAATACCTAAATTTCTTCTTCTCTTTGCCTCTCCCATAATTAATAACGAGGAATTCCCATACATTTTAAATAATTGTTATCAGCTAAATCTAAAATTTGATTCCATTCTTCATGAGATGTTTCCAAATTATTTTTAAAATCTTTTTCAAATTTAAGAATACATCTTTTTTCTATATTTTCTGGAGAATTATAATTTCTTAAAAAAGTAACACTCAAATACGATAATGATGAAAAAACTATAATTAATTTAGCAATTCTAAAATTATTCATACCTTAGATGATTTTGCCTAATAAATAAATAAGGTACTTGTTGGTTTTATAATTAATTTTATCTATTAAAAATAATTATCAAATGATAAATTCGGTGAATTTTAACCATTTGCCTATTCAGGATTTGGTCGTTTCAGGATTAATAATCTTAATAATGTCTACGATTATTGCCAATATTTATGACCCATTATTAGGAATAACTTATGCATTTGGGAATATACTTACTCTTACTTTTTTGAGCTGGTTATACAAAGAGACTTGGAGTGATCCAAGGAAATAAATCTAATTAAGACAAAAGATAAAAAAACAACTACTTCTGTATTTTTAATTTTGAAGAATACTTTAAATTAACAATGTAAGTTGCAACAAGAGAAAGTATCAAAAAAAATAATAAGCTTTCCAATGTAGATTGGGGCATAACCATGAGTAGTACTAAAAATGATATATCTTTAAAGAAACGAATTTTTAAAAAAAATCAACCCTTTCATTATTTTTTATACTCAAATAATAAAATAATCAACCAATAATAAGTCCTTTTTCAAGAAGTAAATCGAAAACCTCCACACTTTTCGTTTTCCCAAATTTAGATGGCTTATATAAATCTAATATTTCAGCAAGGCACATAATCCAATAAGTATCTTTTTTTTAATTAAGACCTTCGCAAATATGGGTAGGGGCTGATTTAAAACAGCCAAATTCTGTTGATATATTAATGTTCATGATTTGAGTTTCAAGTTCCAGACTTAAAAGTTCTATTTCTTGCTCAGAAAGTAATGTTCCATAAGAATATGATTCAATTAAAAGTTGATAATTCATAAAAAATTTATTTTTTCAAGAAATCCATCGAGTTATTTTTGTACCCGCATAAATATGACCTGAAGCTTCAACAATAGGTTTTGTTTCAGGATTCATAAAAATATCGTATAGAACATTTTCTGGTCCTTGAAAAATTACAGTTGCCCTTTGAGGCTCATCTAATGATTTACCAACATAAAATGTTTTAACTCCCATTTCTTTAAACATTGATTGCTGTTCCTCAGCATTCATATGAGATTCATATTGTTCAAACGTATTACTCAGTTGAAAATCTAGAATAGTTGTTTCAATAGTCATAGCATTAATAAGATGTTTCTCAGATTTTAAATCTTTTTGAAAAAAAAATAATTGAATAAAGATTAGTTTTTATTATGCAATGCATCTCCTATAAGAAAATATATAAGATATACCTAGGTGTTGAATTTTAAGAAATTACAACGCAATTAAGAATAGATTACAAATTTAATGTCAACTAAGTCTGATTTATTAAAAGAAAAGCTTACTGAAAATTTTTATGAATTTTCTCAACTATCTGACTATTCTTTTATGAATTGTCTTAAAGCAGATCCTCAATCAACAAAAGATGGAAATGATCATAAACCGCGTTCAGTATATTCAGGTCATTACGTACCAGTTGTTCCAACTGCCATTCCAGAACCAGAATATATTTCCCATAGCAACAAACTTTTTAAAGAACTAAGGCTGAGCTCAGATCTTACTAAAGACAAGAATTTTTGTCGTTTTTTCTCAGGTGATATTTCTGTTGCTAATTATCCAATGAGTCCTGTTGGTTGGGCAACAGGTTATGCATTATCAATTTACGGAACTGAATATACCCAACAATGTCCATTTGGCACTGGCAATGGTTATGGCGATGGCAGAGCTATTTCTATTTTTGAAGGTTTATTCAATGGGAAAAGAATGGAAATGCAACTTAAAGGAGGAGGTCCAACTCCATACTGTCGTGGAGCAGATGGTAGAGCTGTATTAAGGTCTAGCGTACGAGAATTTCTCGCACAGGAATTAATGGATTCCTTGGGAATCCCAACCTCAAGATCTTTAACACTTTATGTCTCACGCTCAGAAATAGTTAGAAGACCGTGGTATTCCAAAGGGTCCAGATATTTTGAACCTGACATCATGATTGATAATCAAGCGGCAATTACTACGAGAGTCGCTCCATCTTTTTTACGTGTAGGCCAGATTGAACTTTTTGCAAGACGAGTTCGTAATAATGCTCATGATGAGGCCCTCAATGAACTAAAGATGATAGTTCAACATCTTATTGATAGAAACTATAAAAATGAAATTGAAAATGAGATTTCAATTGAAAGTAAAGTAATAAAATTGGCTTCTTTATACAGATCAAGACTTATATCACTTATAGCCAACTGGATGAGAGTTGGTTATTGCCAGGGTAATTTTAATAGTGATAATTGTGCTGCTGGAGGTTATACCTTGGATTATGGCCCCTTTGGATTCTGTGAATTATTTGATCCAAGATTTCAACCATGGACTGGTGGAGGTGAACATTTCTCATTTTTCAACCAACCTTCTGCTGCGGCAATTAACTTTAAAACATTCTGTTCCTCTCTTAGTCCGTTACTTTCACAAAGCAAACAAGATCAAGAAAAGTTAGATCAAATCGAAAAAGACTTTTCTGAATTAATGAACAAAGAGTTGAAGAAAATGTGGGCAAACAAGCTTGGCTTAGAACATTACAACGAAACCCTAATAAATGAATTTTTTAATCTCATGGTCATTTCAAAAGCAGACTATACAATTTTGTTCCGTAAACTCTCTGAAATACCTGATAACTTAGATTGTTTAAAAGACAGTTTCTATTTACCGATTAATGATGAGCTCGATAATAGGTGGGAAGTATGGCTTGAAAACTGGCAATCAGTCTTAGAGAAAGAGGGAAATATTAAAGCAAAATCGGCATCAATGAAATCCCTTAATCCAGTCTATACTTGGCGCGAATGGATGGTCGTTCCCGCATATGAAGAAGCTGAAAAAGGAAATTACAAAAAAATAAAAGAGTTACAAGATGTCTTTAGCAATCCATATATAGAACAATCCTCAGAAATAGATCAAAAATATAATCGACTAAAGCCAAGCCAGTATTTTAACTATGGAGGAGTATCTCACTACAGCTGTTCTTCATAAAAGTTTAATCCTCATACTGTTAGGACAACTTTGAGAAAAATCTTATTTATTTATGGCCGTAGGCATTCCAACTACTGATACAACTCCCACGTGAAGTATGGCTGGCTTCTTCCCAACATTTTTCACATAGTGAGGCCCCCCATTATTACTCTCTATAAATGCATCACCTGCTTTAAAGAAATTAATTTCTTCACCCCTCACATGCTTTAATCTTCCTCTGGTGACATGAATCAACATTGGGGAAGGATGAGTATGAATTGGAGTTTTCAAGCCAACTGGAATTTTTACTTTTAAGAGTCTTAATTCAGGCTTACCCTCGAGATAATTAAAATTTTTACCACTTAGTCCTTTTGAACTTTGAATAATAGGTATAACTTCAATCTTTTCTTCTGCAAGAGAAGGTTGTGGCAAAGCTAAAGTCCCAATAAAAAGGAAGCAAACTGGGATAAATTTTTTTAATTTCATTAGTTATTTGAGTTTCACTAATAATAGGTAGTTTGCAAAAATAATAAACTAATTTATTTTTTATATAACTTTTCTAATTGCTTAATTTCCTCTCTTAAATCCTTACCTCTATTATTTAATTTATTATTCTTAATAACTATTGGAATAATCCACCAGGCTTGAAGACCTAAAAAGATAAATACTAGGATCAATAATTCAAGAGTACCAGGCTGCATTTGATAAATAACCCTTCTTTGTTAATAACATTATTCTAAAAGTTATTAAACATTCATGAGATATTAAATATTTCTAGGCTGCCTCTAATTCAATGTTAAGTTCAATTCCCTTTGAAATGATTGCTTCTTTAAATTCTATAAGTTTGGAAATTATTCTTTGCTTCTCAGGTTCAGTTTTATGGATATCATCTACAACTTCCTGCATTGCAAGTTTTACTTTTTGTAGTTTGATTTCTAGATCTTCCCTGTAATTCATAAGCTTAAAGAAATTATCTTATTTATTAAAAAACAAAATAATTATTAGTAAATAAGTACTTAACCTTAAAAGGATTGACAGCAAAACAAGGAGGATATAATTTATAGTACAAACGTATCAATAATCAACCGGCCGATTAAAGGTAAAGTATGGATCCTAAGTACTCATTTGGTTGTAGCACTAGCAAACCTAACGGATGCCTACTAAATCCCGAAGGCAGCAGAATTATCTTTTTCGAAGAATGCAAAAACTCTCCTAAACCTAATTTAAAAATTCATACTCATCTTTTCTACACAAATCACCTCGGAGAACCTGGAGGGTACAAATCCTCTGAAAAGCTCAACATAGATACAGCCTGGGAAAAGTGGCACGAACTACACCAAAAAGGATGGACAGAAGTATCTCATAATTACGGATAAGTGATCTAGCCCAAAAAAAGCCTTTATTTCTATGAGCTTAAGAGTTTCCTAAAATATTGAATTCGGTGTCAAAAATAAATAATCAATATTTATTGACATTTGTATATGAGGAAACATTAAATTGTCTAAAATCTCCTAAGAATAAAAGAATAAAAATTAATATGCAATATTATTTAAATGATAAAAAATTAAATAAGATTGAAAAGCAAAAGGCAGAGAAAGATGGTCTGAAAATTTTTGAAGAGTTAGATGATTACGCTCTTAAAGGGTGGGAAGAGATGGATGAAGTAGATTTGCAAATGCGCTTAAAGTGGTATGGCCTTTTTTGGAGACCAAAAACTCCTGGAAGATTTATGATGAGGCTTAGAGTTCCCAATGGAATTTTGAACTCTAATCAGTTGAGAGTAATTGCGTCAATAGTCGCTAGATATGGAGAAGACGGTTCTGCAGATATAACAACTAGGCAAAATATTCAATTAAGGGGGGTTTTGATAAATGATCTACCAGATATTATTAAAAGACTTAGAGAGGTTGATATTACATCCGTTCAGTCTGGAATGGATAATCCAAGGAATGTTACTGGCAATCCACTAGCGGGAATTGATCCTGAAGAAATTATAGATACAAGAAAATATACTTCTGAATTAGAAAATTACTTAACAAATTCTGGTAATGGCAACCCCGAATTCTCGAATTTACCAAGAAAGTGGAATACTGCAGTAGCAGGAGCAAAAGATAATTTTCTTCTACATAATGATCTTATCTTTCATCCTGTTTTTAAAAATGGAATTTTAGGCTTTGGTGTCTGGGTAGGAGGAATTTTATCAGCAACTTTGAATGCTTATGCTATACCTCTAGATGTCTGGGTAGAAGAAAAAGATATATGCAAAATAACTGGAATTATTTGTTCCCTTTGGCGAGATAATGGAGATAGATTTCTAAGAAATAAAGGAAGATTTAGATATTATTTGAACTCTGTAGGGATCGAAAAATTTAGAGAACTTGTAGAAGAACAATTTGGAACTTTATCGAACGATCCAGGCTCAATTTTCAATGAAAAACAAAGAAGTTTATTTGGGATTAATAAACAAAAACAGAATAATCTTTACTTTGCTGGATTACACATTCCGGTAGGAAGATTATGTGTAGAAGACATACAAGAAATTGCAAGATTAAGTGAAAAATATGGACAGAGTGAAGTAAGACTAACCGAAGATCAAAATCTAATTATTGTTGGCCTTAAAGATAATATTTTAGAAGAATTTGGTGATGAAGAAATTATTAATAAATTCAAATTAAATCCATCCCATTTTTCAGCGAGTACCGTTTCATGTACAGGGAGTAGTTATTGTAGCTTTGCTCTTGCAAATACCAAAGATATAGCAAGGAATATTTCTGAAAAATTAGATCGAGAACTTGAATTATCAGAGGAGGTTAAAATCCATTGGACAGGTTGTCCAAATAATTGTGGACAAGCTCATATGGGTGGTATTGGCATGACCGGTACAAAGGTAAAAAAAGAGGGAGGTGGAACTGAGGATGGATATAATGTCAGTATTGGAGGGAGACAAGATCACCTGCAAACCTTAGGCGAAACCCAATTTAAAAAAGTTAGTAAACATGAAATTTATAATTTAATCAAAGAAATTTTAATCAACAAGTTTAATGCAAAGTTAAAAACCTAAAAATAGATTAATGAGCAAAAGTGAATCTGAAATATTAGAAGTTTTAAATGGATTAGGTTCAAAAAAATTAGATCTTGATATTCTTTTTTCCTACTATTCATTGGAATTATCTTTTGATATTCGTAAAGTTATTGCTGAAAAGATAGGTATGCAAGAAAGGAAAGGATATTTTTTACTTGAAAAGATGATAAAAAAATTTGGCCTTAAAGTTGAATTTATTGAGGCCCTTAAATTAACAAATGAAAAAAATGCAAAAGATCTTTTACTAAAAAATATTTATCAAAATAATAAGTTAAATATTCACATAATATATGCTCTAGAGCACTGGGGAGGAGAAATCGAACTTAAATTAATTAGAGAAATATTCGATATTTGTGAAACAGATTTTTGGATTGCAGGCCTTAATATTCTCCATTTCAAAGCTCATCAATTAACTGATGAAATATTATTATCTTTTATTGATCAAATAAAAATTTACGATGATTTCAAAATCAACTACAAAATAATCTCTATCTTAAAAAGAAGAGAAAGCGAAATAGTTTGTAAATTGCTTTATAAATATTCTTTAAATAAAGAATTAGAAATCGCTAAATATGCAATTTTTTCTTTAGGGAGCATTTGGAATGATAACAGTTTCGAACAATTATCAAAATTAGAAAATGAGATAAAAGATCCTTCTCTACTTAAATGCATAAAAAATCAAAAATTGATCTCAAATCAATTTCTAATAAATAAATAAACTAGAGAATTATTTTTTTAACTTATCAATGAGATTTATTAAATTACAAGGTTTTGTATTTTGATTAAGTTGATAAGAAATTATATCTTGCCAACCTGTCATCACAGCATCCTTAGATCCAGGCAAAACGAATAAAAACTTACCATTTGCAGACCCCGCTATACACCTACTTTGTAAAGTACTAGTTCCTATCTTTTTAAATGATAAAAATCTAAAAGTCTCCCCAAAACCATCAATCTCTTTATCTAATAAAGGTCTAATAGCTTCAGGAGTAACGTCCCTAGCTGTTATTCCTGTTCCACCTGTTGTAATAATCACATCAATATTTGGATCTGAAATCCAATCACTTGTATATTTTCTGATTAAATAAATATCATCTTTGCAAATTATCTTATCAACGATATTGTGTCCTGATCTCTCAGCCTCGTGAAGGAGATAATTTCCACTCTCATCATTTTTTGTGTTACGAGTATCAGAAACAGTAAGCAAAGCTATAGAAACCACTTAAAATTAAACCATTAGTTACTAGATCACTATAGATGGAAAGTGAAAAATCTAACAAAATTAAGGTGGTTTTATTATCTAGTATCGCTGAAGATCTAGGATGGAATGAAAAGTTCCTTACAATTGAAGGGTCTCAAATGAAGGTTTTTACTGTATGGAATTTAATTAATTCTAATTTACCGCAAGATAATATTATCGTTTCTATTAATCAAGAAATTACAGATATGGATGCGATGATTAATCCGGATGATGAGGTGGCATTTATGCCAATGTTTACCGGTGGATAATTTAAGAATAAAATTTAAAATCCTAGAAGAGACTTTTGATCCTTATAAAGAATTTGAACTTTGGGAAAAGGTAAATAAAAATTCAGCAAACTCATTTTTTATTGGGAGAGTAAGGCCCTTTGATCAATTTGGAAATGATTTAAAGAAACTAGAAATTGTTCATTACAAAGGAATGACCGAAAATTATATTAAAAGATATTTAATGAAAATTTCTGAAAAACAGGATGATTTATGTATTTTTCTCTTGCACAGGATAGGTTTCATTTACCCTAACGAGCCTATTATTTTCATAGCAGTAAGTGCTAATCACAGAGGCATTGCAAATAAATATCTCCAAGAAATACTTGAATTTACAAAATATAAAGTTCCTTTTTGGAAAAAAGAATGGACTTTCAAAGGATCCTCATGGGTAAAAAAGAATACTGACTTAGGCTGTGAATTATAAAAAATTATTTTTTAAAAGTTGTGCCCATAATAAATTTCCTTTTTGACAAAAATCAATTTCAGAAGGTATTTCTATTAATAAATCTGAATTAGATATTGAACTAATCTTTGATGAGGATTGTTCTTCAGAAATATCTGCAATTAATTCACCTTCTTCATTAACGATAAGTTTTCCTCTAAGCAATTCAGGTCTCCCTTTTCTTCTTTTCAAATCAGAATTCAGCTTAACCTTAATCCTAAGAGGGAATTCAATATTAGTAATTCCTTCAAGTTTCTGAAGTGCGGGCCAAACAAGTTGGATAAAAGTAATAGCTGCTGAAACGGGATTCCCAGGTAATCCAAAATAAGGAATTTTTTTGTTTATCAATCCAAAAGCAAAGGGTTTTCCTGGCTTTAAAAATAGTTTCCAAAATTTAATCTCTCCTAACTCGTTAACAATATCTTTTAAAAAATCTTTTTTACCCACTGATATCCCACCAACTGAAATAACCACATCATTAAATTCAGAAATATTTCTAAGAGAATTTTTAATATTTTGATAATTATCTTTTTCTATATGAATTTCATTAATTTTAAATCCAAGATTTTTTGCAATTGATTTTATCAAAATACTATTACTTTCCCATATTTCTCCTTTCTTTCTTGCAGTCCCTGATTTGATAAGTTCATCGCCAGTAATTAGTAAACCTAATTTAGAAATTTTACTAACTTTTATAGTTTTTATCCCACAACTTGCTAATTTACTTAAAATCCCAGGTGTAATCTTTACCCCCTTCTTAATTAATATTTCACCTTTAAATACTTGATCATTTTTTTCTCTAATCCAAGAGTTATTAGATGATGTTTCTTTTTTAATAATATACTCATTACCATTTAAAAATTCTAAAGAAACTTGTTCTTGAGGTATCACAGAAAAACAATTATCTGGAACAAATGAACCTGTGCTAATAGTTACAGCTTCACCTTTTTTAAGAAGATCATTAAATGGCTTTCCGGGAAAAGACTCTCCTACAATTTTCCATTTATTCCCTTTAATTGATTCTCCTAACGCATATCCATCCATAACTGATGATCTATAACCTGGCATATCTTCCTCAGATAAGATTTCCTCCATAGAAACTTTTCCAAGTGCTTCGTCTAAATTGATCTCTTCCTTATGTAAAATTTCATTATTCACTATTAAAGTATCCATCTCTTCCAAGATTTTTTTAATAGCATCGTTTAAATAAAGACCCTGATTATTGATATCAATTCCCATTATTGTGAGTACTTAACTTCTTTTTAATATTCCATTTTTACCACCTTTTTTTTCTAAAAGGCGAATATTATCAATAGTTATAAAAGGATCTAAAGCTTTGAGCATGTCATATAGAGTAAGAAGACCAATTGAAACTGATGTAAGAGCCTCCATCTCAACGCCTGTTTTAGAATGAGATTTGCAAAAAGCAATAATTTTAATTGCTTTCATTGATTCACAAATTTCAAAATCAATTGTGATTTTATTCAATGATAAATTATGACAGAGAGGGATAAGTTCTGAGGTTTTTTTTGCACCATTTATTGCAGAAAATCTAGCCGCTGCAAAAATATCACCTTTTTTAATTTTTTCATTTTTTATTTTTTCTAATATTTCTTTGTTTAAATTAATATATCCTTCTGCTAAAGCCTCTCTTTTAGTTTCTACTTTATCTGAAATATCAACTATGTTCATTTCTCCCCTTTCATTAATATGAGTTAAAGATTTATCCATTTCCATTTAGCAATTTATTCAATAATACAAAAAATAAAATTTTTAATAAAGCTAATATCAATTTTTTATACTTAGCATTAATTTATTAATAAAATATCAATTTAGTTTTGGTTAACAATCAATCAAATCATTATTTTAATTTCGAGGATGATTTTATTAAAGACTTAAGATGCATTCCTTTATGTGTAAGAAGGAAACTTGATTTGATTGGAATAAAATTAAAACTTACTCATTGGCAAGATTTTAATTTAATTGAAAAAAATAAGTTAGTAGATTGGCCAGATTCAAAAAACGATCTCATTGATTTAAAAACTTTTTTAAAAGAAATTACATCTAATTCAAAATATGGAGAAGCAAAAGAAATAGAAATTTCAATTAATCAACCTTGGCAAAATAAAAATAAAGTTCCTGACCAAGTTTTAAAATCTGCACTAGCAAGGGGAATTAATATTTCAGTTGAAAAATGGAGAAATTTAAGCGAATTAGATAGATTTGCTTTTTGCAAATTAGTTAGACCAAGTCATGAACACAACAATTTGGATAGAGCATTTGATGAGATTCTGAAATAAGATTATTGCCTAGTTTGGAACAATTATTACTGAGCATGCTTTTAATTCCGGTTGTTTTGATATCGGGCATGACTTTTCATGCATCAAAGAGTTTACTTCACACATATTTTTTTGACTAAAACCCCAATGCATTGGTAAAAAAACTGTACCTACTTTAATTTTGTCAGTAATCTGAACTTTTGCTTGAACTTCCCCTCTTTTGGATTTAATTCTTACTATTTCATCATTTTTGATTTTTAAAAATAAAGCATCTTTAGAATTAATTTCCAATAACGGTTCTGGATTCTTTTTTGTAAGTTTTTGAACTTTAGAAGTTCTTGTCATTGTATGCCATTGACTTAGATATCTTCCAATTGTCAAAATTAGTGGGTACTCATCTGAAGGTGGTTCAGCCAACCCAATTGGATCATCAATACAAAAATTTGCTTTGCCAGTCTCAGTTGGGAAATAACCATCTTCGTATAATCTTTTTGAAGATGTACTAGGTACGCTGCCTTTAGGATAAGGCCATTGTTGAGGACCATGATTTTTTAATAATTGATATGATAATCCACTCATATCACATAATCTTTTTGTAGTAGTTTTTAAAAATTCATCATAAACTTCCGATGAAGATTCATATTCAAATTGTTTTAAATAGCCTATCTTCTGTCCTAATTCAGCAAATATTTGCCAATCTGGTTTTGAATTTTTATTCGATTCTCTGAAAGATGGGCAAAGGGTTACTCTTCTTTCTGAATTTGTCATAACACCATCTTTTTCGCTCCATTGAGCTGCGGGCAATACTAGATGAGCATATTTAATTGATTCACTTTGTTCATAAGATTCGTTGAGGATAATTAAAGGACATTTTAAAAGTGCTTTTTTTACAAAGTTTAAATTAGGCATGCTCACCAAAGGGTTTGTAGCTGCAATCCACCAAATTTTTACAGATCCTTTTTTTATAGCTTCTATTTGTTCAAATGCAGATAGACCCTGTTTTGCAGATATCTTTCCCTCAGGGAACCCCCATATTTTTTCAATTTCATTCCTATCTATTTTATTTTTTACAAACCTATATCCTGGAAGAAGGTGCGATAGTCCACCAGCTTCTCTCCCACCCATAGCGTTTGGTTGGCCAGTTAAGGAAAAAGGACCAGAACCTTCTTTGCCTATTTGGCCGGTCATTAAATGAAGATTTATTAGCCCATTTACTGCTGCTGTACCCTCTTGCCTTTGATTCAAACCCATTGACCAAAGACTTAAGACATTTTTGCTTTCTCCCCATAATTTTGCAATATCAATAATTGTTTTCTCGGATATATTGCAAATTTCACTTATTTTTTTTAAATCCCATTTTTGTATATGTTTTACAAAATGAAAATAGCTTTCGGTCGACTTATCAATGAAATTTTGATCAGTTAATTGATTCTTATAAAGATAATTTGCAATCCCAATTAATAAAAATAGATCTGTTCCAGAAGAAATTTGTAAGTAAAAATCTGCTATGGATGAAGTTTCAGTTTCTCTTGGATCAATTACTATTACTTTTAAATTATCATTTGCGTTTCTTTTACGTTTTTTAATTCGATCAAAAAGAACGGGATGACATTCTGCAGTATTTGTCCCTATTAATAAAATTAAAGAGCAATGATCAATATCTTCATAACAACAAGGTGGTCCATCAGAGCCAAAACTTCTGTTATATCCAGCTACTGCTGAGCTCATACATAGTCTTGAATTAGCATCAAAATTATTTGTGCCTATTGCTCCCTTGAGAAGCTTTTGGGCTACGTAATAATCTTCAGTATGAAATTGACCTGAGCCATACATAGCTATTGAATCAGGTCCATAATTTTTTATAGAACTCAAAATATTCTCTTTCAGAATTTCGTATGATTCGTCCCAGGAAATCTCTTTAAATTCTTCATTTAAATTTTTCCTATAAAGTGGTTCTTTTAATCTCCCGTCTTTTAAAGTCTCACATACTGTTGCTCCTTTTACGCATAATTTACCTTGAGTTGAAGGACTATCCCTATCTCCACTTACTAACCATTTATCATCAGAAACCGAACTTTTAGGCTTCATTTTTAAACCACAGCCAACACCGCAATATGGGCATTGACTTTTAGTAAAATTCATAAAATTTCTTTTATAAATATCTAAATAGTTTTTGGTTAAACGTAATTTTCAGCTTTTTCCCCTTCATAAGCATCAGCGAATGATCCTTGAGGTTCCTTTAAAAAGAAATAACAGAAAAATCCAACTATTAATCCTGCTATACCTAAAACTTGGAAGAAGGCACTATTTGAAGCAGCAATTATTTCTGGAGAAGGATCTTTACCTCCACCCATCCATAAAGGTAAAAGGCTATAAATATTTAGATAAGTTACCGCACCAACATTTCCATAAGCCCCAACCAATCCAGCTATTTGTCCTGTAACTCTTTTTTTAACTAAGGGAACTAAAGCAAAAGTTGAACCTTCTCCTGATTGAACAAAAAATGAACAAAGCATCGTTAAAAATACAGCCATAAGAATTCCTGCTGATCCTGTAAAGGTTCCAGGTTTTATTAAAGACATCAATAGATATCCAAACCCTAATCCCATAGTTAGGAATCCCATTGTATTTTTTCTATTGCCTGTTCTGTCAGATATCAATCCTCCGGCAGGTCTAGCTATTAAATTCACAAATGCATAACATGATGCAAGAATTCCGGCTACAGCTTTAGGTAAATCAAATGTAAATTCAAAGAAACTAGGAAGCATTGAAACTACTGCCAATTCTGATCCAAAATTTACGATGTAAGTTAATTCCAAGATCGCTACTTGTTTGAATTCATATCTGTCTTCTTTTGGGTAAATTTTAGTTCCATTTAATAATTCAATATTCGTTCTTATAATTCCCCAAGTTTGGAAAATAAACCAAGCTAAAACTGCGATTAAGGCTATTGGATAGGTAGATGAAGTAAGGAAACCTACTTTTTGAAGTCTCCAACATAGGACTGAAAGAATTGCTGCGAATGGGACATTCATTCCAATTAAACCCCAGAAATCTCTTATGCTCGTTACTTCTAAACCAGCTGTTTTTGCAGGCCTTTGATAAGGTTTTCCTGGAGGTGTATCAGTCACACTAAAGAAATAAATAATTCCATAAACGAAAGAAATAATTCCTGTAAGAGCAATAGCTCCCCTCCAATTAAGTACAGCTCCAGTAGGTAACTCAAACCCTCCTGAAAAAGACAAGAATCCAGCTACGGCAACAAGAGAAAGAGCAGAAAAAGCAGATCCAAAATTTCCCCATCCTCCATATATTCCCTCAGCCAAACCAATTTCTTTCGGAGGGAACCACTCAGAGACCATTCTTATTCCGATAACAAAACCTGCTCCTACTATTGATAAAAGCAATCTCGCAATAACAAGTTGATTGAAGTCTTGAGCACTTGCAAATAATAAACATGGCACTACAGAAAATATTAAAATTGTTGAGTAAGTTTTTCTTGGGCCGAATTTATCCAATAACATTCCAATCAAAACTCTTGCAGGGATAGTCAAAGCGACATTACATATTGCTACTGTTCTAATTTGAGCAACAGATAAACCTAAATCGGCTTTAACAGTAGTTGCAAGAGGTGCAAGGTTAAACCAAACAACAAAAGTAAGGAAAAAGGCAAACCAGGTGAGGTGAAGAGTTCTATATCTGCCATTTAAAGACCAAACGTCACTTAACATGAAAATTTTTCTAGATTAATTTTAAGCAATTTATATTTTCATCAATCCATTCATTTGTATTATTTAATACGAAAACTATTTTTTAAGAAATGCAACTTTTTTAAAAGGCTAGAATTAATAGTCAGCACTAATAAAATCAAAATTGAGGAAAATTAGCAATCTGATTATTGGTATTATCCGATACATAAAGTACTCGTGGGAAAATATTGCCTAAGTTATGGAAATAAAACTTAAAAAATTTAAAGCATTCATTTTGGCTGGTGGCAAGAGTTCAAGGATGGGATCTGATAAAGCACTAATTAAACATCATGAAGGAGGAAATTGGCTGACTCATAAAATAAAAATATTAAATAACCTTAATTTAGAGACTTTTGTAATAACAAATTATACTTCTCATTTAAAGGAAGTTGATAAAAGCAATAATGTTGAGTTTATTTCAGATGCCCAACCCTTTGATGGACCATTAACTTGCATAGAACAAATTTTTTCATCTTTTAAAAAAACTACTAAAAATATCCTAATTGTCCCAGTCGATATGCCTAATTTGAATACAAAATTAATTTATTCACTTTTTAAATCATGGGAAGAAAATCAAAATTTTGCGTTAATATCCCATGATGGAATTTTTACACAACCATTATTTGGAATTTATCCCATCAATGAAGAAAATCATTTTAAATTAAAAAAAAAGTTATCCTCTGGGAAGAAAAATTTTCTCGGATGGGTTGATCAAATTCCCCATAAATATTTCTATGCAAAAAATGGAGATTTAATTAATATAAATTCCAAGAGAGAATTCTTAAATATGAATAATGGGATTTAAGCAATTGGAGGATAATAGAAAAAGAAAGTTAAAAGTTTTAAGGTTATCTCTTAAACAAAATTGCAATTTTTCGTGTATTTACTGTAAGCCTGAGAACTATAGTTTGGATGTTTTAAATATTGAACAATTTAAAAAGTTAATTTTAGTCAGTTGCCGATTAGGGGTAAATTCTTTAAGAATCACTGGAGGAGAACCTTTATTGAGTTCTCAATTAGATGAACTTCTTTATGAAATTAAATCGCAAAGATTAGAAGAATCAAATCCAGTAGCTAATTTACAGGATATTTCTCTAACCACAAATGGATATTTGCTCTCTAAGAAAAAAGCTAATGAGCTTTTTAAAAATGGTTTAGACCGCATAACAGTAAGTTTAGATGCGATTGATCCTGATATTTTTTCAAACATGATTGGAGAGGAAAATAAAATTATTGGCAAAGAAAAATTATTTACTGTCCTTGAAGGAATAGATCATGCAATTAATGCTGGATTTAATCCAAAGGCGGGGAAATTAAAAATAAATGCAGTTATAAAAAAAGAGATTAATGACAATCAAATTTTTGAATTAGTTGATTTTGCAAAAAAAAGGTCTATAGAAATTCGTTTCATTGAGTATATGGACGTAGGGATATCTAATAATTGGCAGCCATCAGATGTTTTTTTCTCTGAAAGAATTATTAGGCTACTAAAGAAGAAACATCGATTAAAAGACTACGGAAGAAAGGAGGGACAAACTGCTAATAGATGGTACATGAGTGATTCAAATAGTTTTGTAAGTACAATCTCTTCAATAAGTAATCCTTTTTGTTCAGACTGTAATAGATTGAGGATAACTAGCGATGGTTATGCTTATACATGTCTTTTTTCTAATGAAGGTATAAATCTAAACCCATGGTTGTCTCTACCAATTAATCTCCATGAATTGGAAAATAAAATCAAGAGCATTTGGGAAGCTAGAGAAGATAACTATAGTGAAGATCGATTTAAAGTATTAGAGAAAAAAACTGAAAAAAATCAAAAAATTCATCCATCAATGTCATATCTTGGGGGCTAAAAAATTATTTAGTATAAATAACAACATCATATATTCTTAATTCGAGGGAAATTAACTTCAAATTTATATTCTTGGATGCGTTTAGCGATCTTACTTGGTTTTATTTTTGGGGTAACTCACGGAACTGTTGTTTCCGAAAGTTATTCTGCAAACAATTATGAAAATAATCAATTATTTTTTACTCAAAAAAATTCAAATATATTTTCTTCACTTTAAAGTTTAATTTCTTTTTTTTTAATAAGTTTTTGTATTGCCATTAACATCTTGTAAATTAAATTATACTTATAGTTAAAATGTAGCGTAGACTACATAAACGTTCATCTCGTTTAACGAGCCGCATTAAGATTGAAGCCAAGGAACGGGGACTTCAGTCAAAAATGAAATTTAGTCACATAACTATTATGTCTAATAACGTATCTACCTCAGTAAGTAGTAACAATATTACTGCTTTATTTGCAGGTTTTCTTGGAGCATTTATTGTTGGTTCTCTTGGAGTCCAACTTGTAAGAACCCAAAAGCCTTCTTTTCAATCTCAACCATTAAAAGTTCAACCAGTTATCGCTCATCAATCAACTTTATGGGCAGCTTTAGGAGAACAAGATACTCCTATTTTTAAAAATAAAGTTTCTAATGCAAAAACTACAGGAGTTGTCCCTGTTATAGGTTCTGAAGCAACTCTTTGGGCTCCTCTAGGTTTAGGTAATTAGTAAATTAGGTCTTTTAATAAACCGAAGGGGGTTTTTAACCCCCTTTTTTTATTAATTGCATTAAAAAGATGATTGAAAATTTTCAATCCAATTCATGGATAACTATAAATTAAATCATGGTTTGAAAACAATGTAATCGTAGATACCAACAGCTTTTTTATTAATTGATTATAAGTTAAAAACACGAGTTAACCTGTTCCAATTTGTTGACTCTGAGGTTTTAACCGTTGTCTCCTTATCTACTTCTAGTTGTGACTCGCTAGTTTCAAGATTCAAAAACGATATTTATATATATTAAATTATGGGAAAAAAAATCGCAAAGAAATACGCCGATCTTATAGTCCAGGCTAATAATTCAACAGGCAGAAAAGAAGCTTTGTCATTGATTAAACAAGCAACAAAATTAAAAACCAAACTTGATCAATATGAAATGATGTAGTCTCTTTAAATCTACAGGATATTCAAGATGAGGTAGAAACTAGTAACTTTTTTTTTATCCTGCTATAAAAATACTAAGAGATTATTTAACTTATCTGCTTTAATAAAATATCGTGGAATTAACTGAGCTAATTAAGGATTACCTTGCTACAGAATTATTATCAAGTATTGAAATTGATTTTCTTGAAGGAGAATTATGGGAAACCACTCAACATATTGCAGAAATAAATACAGTTATCAAAGCTCCAAAAAATATATGCAAGAAATTGGGACTAGATGAAAAATCTTGCTGGCAATTATGTTGTGCAGCCGTTCTTGACTCCTCAAGACCATTAAAAAATGGACAAAAGAGAGTAGATGATTTTAAAAAATTAATTAATCGATATGAAATCAGCTACATATAAACTAAAGACTCAATGATACGTTTACTTATTGCATCAATTCTTCTTTTTACTCCACTAGGAGGTTTTGCTGATGAAAAGCAAAGAGAAATTGAGAATGAAGCTATAAATCTTGTTATTAAAAAATATGGAAAAGGCTTAGAAAATAGATTAAAAGGAACAGGAGTAACTCCCAGTTATCGAAGTTGGTATGAAAATGATTGTTTTGTAAGTATTGCAGCAGGTACATATCAAGAAGATACTTGGTCGGCAATGAAGTGGTTTAGCGTTAATGTCTGTTCTGAATCAGCTGAAATAATGGAAAGTGAATGAAGGAAATAAAACGCCTATTAGTTTTGCAGCATTTAGAAATAGAGGGGCCTGGTCTTTTTGAACAAATTGCTAAAGAAAGAGATTTGAAAATCGAAATTATTCGTTTAGATAATAAAAATGCTCTGCCGCAAACAAAAAAAGGTGACTTAATTCTAATTATGGGTGGACCAATGGGAGTTAAAGATATTGGAAGCGACAGATATCCCTGGCTTAAGTTAGAAAGAGATTTTATAAAAAAAGAATTAGAAAATGAAAGACCTATAATCGGTGTTTGCTTGGGTGCTCAGTTGCTTGCGAGTGCTGCTGGAGGAGATGTAGAAATTCTTAAATATGGATCACCTCCAAAAGCATTACCGGAAATTGGATGGTCTCAAATTTTTATTAATAAATCAAATAAAGACTTTAAAGCACTGTTTGAAGACCCTTTTCATGTACTGCATTGGCATGGAGATAGGATTTTATTACCTAATGAAGCAGTACTCATTGCTAGTAGTTCACGTTGTAAGGAACAGTTTTTTAGGATTGGTAATTTTGCTTACGGATTACAATTCCATATAGAGACGACGGGGGGAATGATAAATAACTGGATTAAAGAAGATAAAGAGTTTGTCCTTAAAGGATTAGGCTTAAATGGTCAGGAAACTTTAAAAGAAGAGAATAAAAAATATATTGATAAAACTTTTTTAAAAAGAAAGCTTCTAATAAATAAATTATTTGAATTATTAGATAATTAAAATGAGCATAATAATCCAGTAAAAAAGGGCTTGATAAAGCCCCTGAAAAAATTTAAAAAGGATTTTTATTAGAAAATACCTGGAAGAATTTGACCAGTAAAATAGTAGGCTCCTACAAGAGCAAACATTCCAAGCATTGCTGCTTTACCATTAAGCTTTTCAGCTTTTTCGGTCATGATTTTTTTTGCGAATTCCATAAGAAAGTAAAATAAATTATATCTAAAAACTAATTATTCAAATATCAGAATGATGTAGTTTTTTCTACCAAATTGATATCTTTCTAAGGATTTTAAAATAAATACTGAAACAACAAATTGAACTTTTAATAGTTTCGAGCCAATCTGTAAAGCGTAGCAAGCCTAAAAAACAACAATTTAAAAGATATTGTTACTGTTATGTGACATTTATGTAGTAAATATTTTGAAAATAACTTAATTTCGGCCTAATACTTTACATTTGTTAATAGTAGTGTTACATTAGTTAACAATTACACAACTTCAATGGCTAATTCAAACGTTACTACTGAATCAGGCGGCAGACAGAATATGTTTCCAACTGAGACACGTCCTTACATAGATGAGTCTGTTTCTTACGACAGCTACCCACAAAATGCAGAAAAAGTTAACGGTCGTTGGGCAATGATTGGGCTTGTTGCGTTGGTAGGTGCTTACGTTTCAACCGGGCAAATTATTCCTGGAATTTTTTAATGAGTCCACTTTCAGGTTTCTTAGCCGTAATTGTATTCTTTACAGCCATCCTCGTTGCTTATTTAACCAAGCAATTTCAAAACGAAAATTTAAACTATTCATCTTCTAATCAAATGAAAAACACAAACACAAAAGTCAAAACAATCGAAAAAGAAAAAGTTGTTGCTGAAACTCTTAACGGCAGATTCGCAATGCTTGGATTAATTGCTGCTGTTGGAGCATACCTAACAACAGGTCAAATAATTCCTGGTTTCGTTTAAAAACCTACTATTTAACATTTCTACAAATCAGAAAAATGGAAAACTCAAAAACAACTTATTGGCAAAACGCCGAGAGAACTAATGGAAGAATGGCAATGATGGGCTTATTTGCATTAGTTGTAAATTATGGCTTATTCGGATGGATAATCCCAGGAATTTTTTAAAATGAATTTAGGCTTACTATTTCTTAAAGTAAATACTTTGGGAGTTATAACTCTTTCTGAACTTGATTGGATAACTAACCATCAATCTGAATTTTCAAGGTTAGATATGGCTTTAGTTATAAAGATCGGCCGTCTTATGGATTCTGGAGTGGTAGAAATTGATAATAGATTGCCTGTTTAATTTTTAAAAAATGATCGTCATGAGTGTTTGTCAATAGGGATACTGACAAACACTTTTTTATGAGAAAAAATATTTGTAAAAAAAAGAGATTGTTTCTTAGCTAAAAACAATCTCTCAATTACCTAATTCTTACATGAAAATCTCAAGTAAGCTTTAAGATATTAACTGATTTGTTTTTATAGTAAATCCGTAAAAATGCTTTTGTAATTTATCTTTTTAAACCACCTCTTTTTATCCAAAGGAACCATGTAACCCAAATAGGTGGGAGGAATCTTATTAAAAAAGAAATTTTATAAATATAAAATGGGGCATTTTCACTTTGAAATAAATTCATCAAAAAGGAAGATATAGTTACCCAAAGTAAAATTATTAATATATTTGCTCCCAACAAAGCGAACTTATTTTGTTTGAATATTTTTGGCATAAAATAAATTTTTTATATTCTTAATTTTAAATAACCTTGGCAAGTAAATTATACATTTTCAAAAAAACTTTAAATTTAAAATCCATATCCAAATAAAAAAAATACTAAATTTTAATCCCTCTCCAAATAATATTCCGAAAGTAATAGGAGGCGAAAATATTAATAAAAGAATAGAGAATAAACTAAATAAAGCAAATGATCCTCTTAAAAAATAATTCTTTCTTTTTGTTCTTCTTAGATTTTTTAAGGTATTCCACTCCCATTGAATAAGCCTGTAGAACTTTTCTGATAATAAAAATAAATACTTCATTTAATATTATTAATTTCTTTCGGCTTTTCCTATTTATAAAATTAAATTCCACTGTTAGCAATAAACTTTATCCCCTTCTTGAGAAAGATAGTAAATTCTATTTTCTGAACTTACGAAGAAAGTTAATCCCTTATATTGTGATCTTTTAAATTTATCTAATCTAAGTTTGTGTAAATCCCAATTTAAAGTATTAATATCTGGATTTAATTCTACTTCATTATTTTCTGGCTTATAAAAAAAATTTTTAGTTAATTTCTTCTTTAAAAATTTATCAATTCGAAATAAAAAAAATGCAAGAATAAAAAGTACCAAAATTAATAAAAATAAAATAGCCATAAACAATTTAAACACTTAATAAAAATAAAAAAATGAGTTCTATATTAGAAAACCAAACTAGATCAAAAAGACCCAAAGGCACTTACATGATATATGGAGAGTTTGATCAACTAACAAATTAAACTTCCCAATACATTTCAAATAGTCAATGTAAAAATGAAATAAACCTTCCAAAAGTGCAATTAAGGAAGAACCTGTTAAAAAATATACTATTAAACCATGAATAGAAACATGGCCTGTCATCCACCATAGCCAACTAATCTTAGATTTATTTTTTGGACATTTATTTAAAGCTACTGTATCTGTTTGAATTGCAAAATCAGCTACAAAATGTCCAAGAACTAAGGGTATTAATTTATCAAAAAAATTAATCATAATGTCTTTCAAATTTTTGTTAGAAAGTAAATTTCAGATTAGAAAATATTCCATCTCCTAACATCCAATTATTCCAAGTTCCTGTATTATCTTCTGTATTAATAAAATTTGCCAACCCAATTTCAAATACATTATTAGAATTTATATATCTTAGAAGTAATCCATAAGACCCTGCAGAATCCTTAGTAATAGTATTTTGAACATCAGTAATAACCTCTCCAAATCCAAAGAATGGCAAAATTTGAATCGCTTTTTTTTCTTTAGCCCAAGACGTAAAAACCAATTCCACATCACTTAACCATCCACTATCTCCACTGGCAACACTTTTAGGTAATCCCTTTAATCCTGAACTGCCCCCTACACCAAAGCTCATTCCACTTATTAAGGGATTTAAAGCTATTTGAGCAGACGAATTTAAATTTAATCCTAAATTATTACTTAATGTCCAAACAAGAGAATTACTTACACCTAGAGCTCTTGATTCTCCAGGGTAAATACCATTTGCACCAAAATCTGTTAATTGAAAGCTTTCACTTATTCCTGCAACCCCTTGCTGAAATGAAATATTTCCAGAATTTAAAATAGATTCACCGATTAGTGCATAATTTAAACTGGCTTTTAAATGACCTGTACTAACGTAACCTTCTGGATTAGATCCTGCAGATAAAGGAGTTCTAATTCCTGTTAAAAAACTTTCTGAATTACTAATATTCAATCCAAAAGATGAGCTTAGATTTTTATTTGGTTTTTCAACTAAAGATTTATCTAGTTGAAAAAGAAAAGTTAAAGAATCAAATCTCATCGTTTTTAAATCATCTTCAAATTCGACAAAATCAGACCTGCTATAAGAAATTGAGTTTGTTGAGCTAAAACCATTTTTAAGAGGGGAAGTATATGTCCCTGAATAGGTTTGAGAGCCAATTTCAATATCTTGATCATTATTAATCTCTACCATTCCAATAAATCTGTCACCTTTTTTTAGGATGTCAGTCTTAACAAAAGTTCCCATATTTCTCCACTGCCCAGTACCTGAACTTCCGTCATTTCTAAGGCTAAATTCTCTTTGCCATTTTGATGGGATATAATCAACTGTTAAATTTAAAACTGCCTTTGTTGGATCACTACCTAATCTGCCAAGATTCCCAGAAATTTGGCCAACATTTTTGATATTTCTTACCTCTGCAAACTTTGTCTCAAGCTCTGGTGTATGTAAGGTCTTACCAATTAAATCCTTAAGTTTTAAAAAAGCACGCTCTCTTATTATTGGATTATCACTTTTAACAGTTAATTCAACAACTTTTCCCATTATTACTTCTAGAGTCCCTCTCTCCTCATCATTAATGGTATAGACCCTACTATTTACATATCCATCTTTGATTAAAACTGACGTTAATCTAGAAGCACAAGAATTTAAAGTTGTGGATATTTCATCCTCTTTACAGTCTTTTAAGATTTCTTTTAATTCATTTTTGCTATAAGGAATATCTTCACCAACTATCTTTGGGAGCCATTTTAAATCTTTAACTTCAATAGTCTCTTCAGTCTCAATTTTAATTTTTTCTTCTTCGTTTTTTTCTATTCCATCTATTCTTAAATCTTTGGACTCATTGTTATTTTTCCTTTTATCTTCAAAGGGGGATTTTAAAGGGAGATCTACAGGTCTAGGCTGCACAGAAATAAATATTTCAGGAAGAAATAAAAACAATCTCTTTAATAAAAAATGGTCTTTCCTATTAATTTAACGGCAAATTATTTCGATATGATTAAAATATCAAATATGTTTCTAAGTAAATATACTTTCTCAAATGTTTTACTGTCAGAAGCAAAAATGTATCCCCTATCATATATTTTTACTGTGGTTTTTAATTAACTATGTCCCAAAAAGTTATGCAGAAATAAATTTAGATAAAAATATTCAATCCGCAACAATAATTAATGCGGTAGAAGGGGGTAAATGCATAACTGGAAATTGCATAGTTTCTGGAGGAGATAAGAGTGGTGCCAATATCTTTCATCGATTTAATTCATTCGATACTAGAGGTTCAATAAATAGTGTTCTTTTTAAAAATGAGAACTATAAAAATGTAATTGTTGGAGTATCTTCGTCAAGAGGAAGCTTTATAAATAAACCAATATCTTTATCTGAAAAAGGAAATTTATTTTGGATTTCACCTGGAGGCATAAGTTTTGATAGTGGAGCAGATTTTATAAACACTTCTCAACTTCATTTGAGCACTTCTAATACATTAGATTTTTCAAATGGGGTTTTTGATGTTTTTAGTAACAAAAAATATCATTTAAACCAATTAAATAAAAAACCTTCTATTGTCGCAGATACGACTGCTCCTTCCGTCAAAGAGATTAAAACAAAAAATAAAAATGGCTCATATAAAAAAGGAGATCAAATTGAAATAAACATAAAATTTTCAGAGCCTATTTACGTAATTGGGAATACTGATTTAACATTAAATACGGGAAATAAGGCTATTTATTCCTCTGGGAATGGGACGGACAATCTAACATTTATATACAAAATTAAAGATGGGGATAGCACCTCAAAACTTGATTATGCATCCGAAAATGCATTATCTGGGAACCTTAAAGATAGGGCTTTTAATAATGCGATCCTTACTCTTTCGACACCTGGTAAAGGATTTGGAAAATCTATTTCAATTAATGTTATACCAACTAACTTTGAAACACCAAGCGAAAAAGTTACTACTCCAAAACCAACTTCACTAACTATTAGGGGTGGTGATACTAACTCAGCAAATCCCTCTTCTTTTGTAAGTGGAGGTAGAGGTCCTTCACAAATAAGAGTTTCTGAAGGCGGCCCTGTTTCCCCACCAAGAAGCATTGGTGGCGATGGAGTAAGAGTAAGTTTAACGCTCGATAGTACTCAAGGAATGGCTGACAAAGCCCCGCCAGCTCCCTCTTCTGATCTAGGAGGAAGAGATCCTTCCTCTATAAAAGAAGAAAGGAAAAGCAAATCTTCTAGCACTAAAAATAAAAGCTCATCCTCTGACTCCCGAGGTAATAAATCAGTTGATAAAAATTATTCTGATTCAGAAAAAGTAAATAAAAAAACTTCAAAGCCCTCAAAAACTCCAGGAGATAGGAACAAAAAAGGGGGAGATTTAACAAAAGAGAATATTAATGAAGCAAGAAGAATTACCTTTGCAAAAGTTCCAAATAAGGAAGTCCTCGCAAACTTAAATAAATTTATGAATAGAAACATAACAAATACTATTGATGTTCTTAATTTAGATAAATCACTTAATTCTGGAAGAAATCTATTTGATATACAAAGGGATTTCAAAATAGCCAAATCAAAGATAAGAAATACCTCATCTCTCTCAACATTATTTTATGGAGAAAAATTATATGCCTCTAACTCCCAATCTCCGGACTACAAAGCTTCAAAAATGTTTTTTGAACGGAGTTTTTATAACCCTGCCGTAATGCATATTCGATTTACTAAAGCTTCAGGAAAAACAACTACAGAAAATACAGATTCCTTTCTTGATATAACTTTGATTCCATCTGAAGGCGAAGTGATCGGGAAAAGAGTTGAATTATCAATGAAAGAATTTGGTAAAAATTTAGGACTTTTATATTCACAATTATCGCGACAAGAAAACTTGAATATTGAACTTGAATCTTCTCCTTCGAGAGTTTTAAATAACATGATTTTTGAGAGTATTAAGCCTGATTTAGAAAGATTAAAAGTAACTACATTACTTATTTCTGCAGATAGAGGACTGCAAGCAATTCCTTATGCTGCCCTACATGATGGGGAAAATTACTTTGGTGATTCCTATGCTTTTTCACTTACACCTTCTCTAGGTTTAACAGATATTAGTATCTCTGATAGTGAAGATAAAAAGTTACTAGCAATTGGAGCTTCAGAATTTAGAGAATTAGCTCCTTTACCTCTGGTAGGACAAGAATTATCAAAAATTGGAGGCACAAAAAACAAAGAAATTATTTTCAATAAAGAATTCACACCAGAAAGTTTCTTTGAAAAAGCAATTCAGGAAAAGTATGACATGATACATATTGCTACACATGCCGAATTCAAACCTGGGGGTCCTAATGCATCAAGATTATTTTCAGGGACAACACCAATAACATTAGATAATTTTTCAATTCTTAGGAAAGGACGAATTGGTAATCCTCTAGATTTGGTTGTTTTTAGTGCTTGTAGGACTGCTTTGGGTGATCCAGAAACAGAATTAGGGTTTAGTGGTTTGGCCCTACAGGCTGGAGCAAAAAGTGCCATCGGTACACTTTGGTATGTGGATGATGTAATGACATCTGCTTATTTTGTACAAATGTATAAGTTTTTAGATTTGGGCATTCCAAAAGCAGAAGCCATGCAGTTAACAAGAAGACTTTTTGCTCAAAAACTTATAACTTTAGAAGATGATAAATTAATTGGATTTAATAATTTACCTCTACTAGAAAATTTAACATTATCTCAAAAAAGGCTTATTAAAAATGGTTTGAATAACCCATTTTTCTGGGCAGGGATAGAACTAATGGGTTCGCCTTGGTAAAAATTGTTATTCTTTAGTAAATAAAGATTTTAGAACTTTGAAAAATCTCGCATTTATTTTTTTAATAGTCTCATCACTTATCTTTCCTAATAAAATAAAAAGTCAAGATGAGATGGTGAATATTGGTTTAGCTTTCCCTGGCAGGAGAGTTGGAGGAGGTACTAGAGGTGAATGTAGTGCAAGAAAAATAATGCATCTTGTCCCAGAGTCAAATATTGCTTTTCAAAATGAGTTAGGTCATTTTGCATTAATTATTGGGCCTTCAAATGATCCTAAAGACATTAAAATTAACTTTAAAGAATTTGAAGAAACACAAAAAAATAAGATTGATTTAAATGATTTTAAAATAAAAGCTTCTAAAGAAAAAGTATTTTTAATTTCAATTCCCAGCCAAGATGTTCCTTTTATTTTGGAATCTTCATTTAATTGTAATGATAATACTGATATGGGTTTTGACTTCAATTTTATACAAGATGATTCACCACCTGCTCAAACTTTAATCGCACCATCAAGTTACCAGGGAAATAAGAATAAAGAAGATAAAATGGTTTGGCTTTCTAAATTTTGTGATAGCAATATTTCACAGAGTTCTTTAAGCGAGAAATTCCAAATTGGTGAATTTTTTGATGAAAATTGGGCGAAAGAGATCAATGTTACTTGTATAAATAAACTATCTTAAATGAAGATATGTTTAAGAAATTAATAAAAGCCTCAATCAATTCAAGTTTCTATTTATTAGTTATTTTATTTTGCTCCATTTTATCTTTTAGAGGTGTCACACAAAATCTAGATCTTATAATTTATGACTCATTATTAAATAAATTTCCTAAAAAAAATAAATCAGAATCTAAAACTATAGTTGTTGGGATAACAGAAAAAGATATTGAAAAATATGGATGGCCCATTGATGATATTTATCTTTTTGAAGTAATTAAAAATTTAGATAATGCTGGCTCTTCTAGTATCGTTCTTGACTTATATAGAAATGTAGGAGTAGGAAAAGGTGCAGATCAACTTTCTTCCTTTAGCAAAGAGAATCCAAAGGTAATTAGTATTTTTAATGTTGCAGAAGGGATATCCTCAATTCCAGACTTTCCTGTAGAGAGGCAGGCTTTTAATGATATCCCGGTTGATGTAGATAATGTAATCCGAAGAAATTTGGTAGGGGTAGATCTTAAGAAATTTAATTTACCTCCACAATTTGTAAGCATTCCTTCAAGGATGGTTGAAATACATCAAAAATTAAATAATGAAATTTTTGATATAGACAAACAATTTAGTGAGGAGAAAATTAACACTATTAAAAAATATTCTGGAGGTTATACCAATGTTGATTCAAATGGATTTCAAATTTTAATAGACTACCCAAGATCAAATTATGTTCCAAAATATAGTATTGAATCGATATTAAATAAAAACTTTTCTAAAGATTTTTTTAAAAACAAAATGGTTGTTATCGGCGCAACTGCACCATCACTTAAAGATATTTTCGCTTTCCCTTCGAGCAGATTCATAAAAGATAGCCAACTTATGTATATAAGTGGAGCCGAAATTCATGCGCACAGAGCGAATCAACTTCTCTCTCTGCAAAATGGAAATAACCTACAAATTAATACCATAAATCCAACACTCGAATTATTCCTAATAATTCTATTAATATTATCGACAGCTTTATATATAGAAAAAAGCAAGAAAATTTTGTATGGATTATTAGGTTTAATAATCATAATTTCATCTTTATCAATAGCTGTATTTTTATCATTTATTTCAGGATATTGGATTGAATTTTCCCTACCAATTATTTCTATTATTTTAGTTTCTACAATTTCATGGGTTAAAAAAGCCGCAGAACAGCAAAAACAAAAAGCTTTGATGCAAAAACTTTTAGGTCAAACTACATCCCCAGAAGTTGCGGAAGAATTATGGAAACAAAAAGATTCACTAATCGAGAACGGCAAGTTTCCAGGGACCGAATTACCTGTAACTATTCTATTTAGTGACACCGTTAGTTTTAGTAGTGTTTCAGAGAAAATGACCCCTACAGAATTATTAGACTGGCTTAATAATGGTATGGAAAAATTTGTAAAAATAATTTCAGAAAATGGAGGAATGGTAAATAAGTTTACTGGTGACGGATTCCTTGCCGTCTTCGGGGCACCTGTAAGAAAATCATTAGAGGAATCTTCCAATGCTTCAATTAAAACTGCAATTGAGATTAGAAATGCAATAGATTCTCTTATAGAGGATTCAAACAAAAAAAATCTTCCGCCTCTACGCTTAAGGATTGGGATTCATAGTGGAAAAATTATTACTGGATCTATGGGAGGCGCTGAAAAGATTGAATATGCTCTAATCGGAGATAGCGTAAATGTAGCTGCCAGACTTGAATCACTAAATAAGGAGAAGATGAACAATAACTGTAGAATTCTTGTTTCTGGAGATAGTCTTAAGTTTTTAAAAAAAGAAAATTATAATATTGAGAATTGGGGAGAGTGCAAAGTTAAAGGGAGAGAATCACTTGTCGAAGTTTATGAAATTCTTTGAAAATAGTTTGAGAAAAATTTAATAAGAGTTTTATTTTTTATTAGATCTTACTAGCTTGTAACAGAGATTTTTAGCTATAAGCGAATTTAACTTTTCAAATAATTCTGGTTTTCTATCTTTAATCTTTTGAAGTTTTGATTTACTCCAACTTATTGCATAAATATCTTTTGAAATAACATTTGCTGAGGTCTTATCGCCTGTTATAAAGGAAAATTCTGAAATCCAATCACCTTTTTTGAGAGAAGCAACTTCTTTACCATTCTCTAAAGTAATAGAAGCTCCACCATCAACTACAAATGATAAGTATTCAAATTCACTATCTTTTTTAACTAACTCAAGAGGACTTTTATTACTATGTTTCACTATTTCTGCAAAACTCAACATTTTTTTAAATTCAAATGGGAGAAAAATAGAAAAATATTTCTTATATGTTTCTCTCCAACCCAAAGGCAAACATTTTATTGATCTTGAATAGTAGTAAAGACTAATCATATAAAAATTTAAACTAAAATGAAGTACCGCCAGAAATAGTATTGATAAATTTTCAGCGGAATCTAATCCTGTCCAAAAACAAAAAATAAAGTTTGCGATTGATAAAAATAAAATTATGAATCTTAATGCTATTAATGAAGTACAAATAAATGAAAGGCCTTCACAAGTACCTAAAAATGCCTCTACATAATCTGGGGTAATTATAAAGTTAATCATTTATAACCATTAATAAATTAAAGTTCTTATTAATTAAAAGCATAAATAATTTTTGAAATACTAGGTTAAAGAATGTTCTTATATCAAGATTTACTCAAAATTATATTTTTAAATATAATTAGATATATAACTTATAAATAAAGTAATAAATTTAAGAAATGAAAAATCTAAGAAAAGATTCAGGATTTTTTAGACCTGGATTATCTAATTTTTCATCTATTCAAACTTTATTTGGAGATTTCATAAACGATAGAACTTCTCCAAGTCTTTTAAAAAATTATCACGATAAAAAAGCCAAAATTCTTACTGAAAAGAAATGGGATAATGGAGCACCTTACGAAAGAGTAATAGAAACCAACGAAGATCTAAAAGAAATTATTCAGAATCCAAACATCATAAAAAATTCTATTTGCATAATCGAACCAGCAGATCATGTTGGAAAGAATTTAATTGGAGAAGATGTAAGAGCTTCTTCTAATATTGCATCTCTATGCCAATTCATATCAGATTGCGATTCAATACTTATACCTTTATGGAAGACAGGAACACTCGATAATAAATTATTAATTGATTTATTACAAAACTCATTAGCAGTTTTTGTTGAAGGAGGTCATCCAACAGTAAAAGATGCAAATAGTTTTAAAGATTTAAATATATCATTAGATGAATTACAAGAATTTACTGAAGAATTAATACTTTCAAGAGGACTCAAAACTGCTCCATCTATATTTATTTGTCTTGGCCATCAATTAGCTGCTCAGGCTCATATTAGGCTTATAAAAAAGGCAGCCAATCAGATCGTAAATTTGATGAAGCCAGAAGTTATCTGTTCCAAGTGTCATTACGAAAATCTCTTAAATACTTGCAAAGAAATAATAAATACTGGAGAAAATTTATCTATTTATAAGGATGATGATACTCAAGATGATATTCCCGAAATAGAAGTAGCTAAAGGTTGGGATGATCCATGTTTTGCTGTAGCCCTAAATGAAGTTCCTGAAGTCGGTCAAGTTGAACTATTACATTATTCTCATGATGGCATTCATCAAAGTAAAGATTTTTCAAAATTACTATTGCATCATGAATTAACGAGTGAACAAAATGTAGGAATTGTTGAACAGTCAGTAACTTTCGAAAAAAATTTAAACATAGTTATGTTTCATAGTGACGAGGTAAATGAAGAAGCAATATTATTTGCTAATTGGGCTTACGGGAAACTCCATAATTCAATTGCTCCAATAAGGAAGAATATCTCAGTTTCTGAATTTTCTTGGCTTTTAAGTTTACCAGATTCAATTGAAATCGTTTGTTCCACTAGTGCACAAGGGAAGCTATGTACTCAAGTTTCTGCAACTTGCATCAACTACACAGATTATGAGACACAACATAAAAGGAGATCTTTCACCTTCCAATTTCATCCTGAATTACTTGAAGATCTTAGGGAATTTAATAAATCTGGAATGCCATCCTATGAAAAACTAAAAAATGATGATGGAATAAGAATGTTGATTAGGGTTATATACGAATCGATTACTGATTAATTTTTATAATTAAATTTTTTGAATAACATTTTACTGAGTAAAAAATCCTATTTTTATATTCTTGTATTTTTGAATACTTATCAAGGGGTTACCTAAATCAGATTATAAAATGAGTCGCATTTTCAACATGACTCAAAATTCCATGAATACTCCTTATGCAAAAAGAGTAGCTGAAAAATTTAGAGAGGCTCAAAACTATTTAAAAACTAATGGTTTTAGTAGATCAACTAAACATTTACTGGAAGATATTGAAAATTCTGCTGAAAAATAATGCCGATACCCCCTCACTTACCACAACTACAATATGGCTACGATGATGGCTTTACAACCATCGTTTTTGGGTTATTAGGAAGTTGCTTAGGATGTATTTTAATTTTATTAATTTCTTTTTTTGAATTTAAATTAAAAAAGCAAAATAGTAAGCCCTAAGAGACTTACTAAACGTTAAATAAGAACTCCATTACATCACCTTCGTTAACAATATATTCCTTACCTTCACTTCTTAAAAGACCTTTAGTTTTTGCATTGGCAATTGAACCTGAATCAATTAAATTTTGATACGAAATAGTCTGAGCTCTTATAAATCCTTTTTCAAAATCAGTATGAATTACTCCTGCTGCCTGTGGCGCAGTCATCCCATCTTTTATTGTCCAAGCTTTTGTCTCCTTTTCTCCGGTAGTGAAATAAGTTTTTAATCCCAATAATTTATATGTTGATCTAATTAATGAACTTAATCCCCCTTCTTCTACTCCTAAGCCAATAAGGTAGTCTTTTTTATCTTCTGGTTCTAACTCTATTAATTCAGATTCGACTTGCGCTGATATTTTTATACATTCTGTATTTTCATTGCTTGCAAAACTCTGAACTGTTGATGAAAAATCATTACCTTCAGCTAAGTCATTTTCATTCAAATTAGTTGCGTAAATAATTGGTTTAGCAGTAAGGAAGCCTAATTGCTTAATTATTAAATTTTCTTCTTCATTCAAAGATATTGATCTAACTGAAAGGCCTTTCTCTAGCTCTTCTTCAATTTTTTCTAGTAAGGTATCTTCTTTAGCTGCCTCTTTACTAGTTCTAACCTGTTTTTTAATTCTTTCTCTTCTTTTTTGGAGTTGAGATAAATCAGCTAAATTCAATTCCAGATTAATTATCTCAATGTCATCCAGGGGATCTACCTTTCCAGAAACATGAATTACATCACTATCCTCAAAGCATCTTACAACATGAACTATTGCATCAACCTCCCTAATATTTGATAAAAATTTATTTCCCAAACCTTCGCCTTTACTAGCTCCTTTTACTAGTCCTGCGATATCTACAAATTCAATTTTTGTTGGGATAATATTTTGGCTAGAACTTAAATTACCTAACTCTTGCAACCTTTGATCTGGGACTGAAACTATGCCTTTATTAGGTTCTATAGTACAAAAGGGAAAATTAGCCGCTTGGGCCTTAGCATTTTCTACAAGTGCATTAAATAGAGTTGATTTTCCAACATTTGGTAATCCAATAATACCTGCTTTTAACATTTGAAAAAACTTATGGAAAAATTATCAAGAAAACATCTTCTAGTAATATAGTATTTACTTAACCAATCTTGGATAAGTTAATTATAATCGTCTTGATTATTTATTTAGTTCCTAAATATTCTCTAATTCTGCTTTTAAAAAGAAATGTTTGATTTAATTAAAAAAAATATAAATCTAAGAAGTGGAATTATATTGCTTTCTCTAGCTATATTTTTCGTTTTTATAACCAATTCCTTCAAGAAAAATAAGTCAAAAGATATTTCTGATTTTGTGGTTCAAGTTGAAAAAGGAATCCTCTCAGATTCAATTAATACTAGTGGTGAAGTAAAAGCAATAAGGACAAGCAATATTGGGCCTCGGAAGCAAGGCGTAATAAAAGAAATCAAAGTAGATGAGGGCGATCTTGTAAAAAAAGATCAGGTTTTAGCTTCTCTTGATGATGAAGATTTTATCTATAAAATTGAAGAACTTGAATTAAATGTAGAAAAACAAAAATCTGAATTTTTAAGAAGGGAATATTTATATCAAGAAGGCGCAGTAAGTAAAGAAGACTATGAAAGTTATAAAAATAACTACAACATTAGTAGCGCAAAACTTAATGATGCAAAAGCTGAAAAAAGTTTCTATCTAATTAAAGCTCCTTATGGAGGAAAGATAACTGCAAAATATGCTGAGATAGGATCTTATGTCACACCAAGTACAAACTTAAGTTCAGACCCTAAGACCAAAAACTTTATTTTTGAACTATCAGAGGGCCTAGAAATTGTTGCTAAAGTTCCTGAGAGTGACATTGGCAGAATAAATATAGGTCAAGAAGCCTCAGTAAGAATTGAGGCTTATCCCTCAAAAAAATATAGTGCCATAGTTAAAAAAATAGCTACAAGAGCTGTAAAAGATAATAATGTAACCTCATTCGAAGTAACTTTAAATTTTAAAGATAATTCTGAAGAAATTAAAATTGGAATGACTGCAGATCTTGAATTTAGAGTCGAAGGTAATGAAGAAAAAATCTTAGTACCAACAGTTTCTATTGTCACTGAAAAAGGTGAAAAAGGAATTTTGAAAGTTGATAAAAACAATTCTCCCAAATTTGAAAAAATCGAAATTGGTATTAGTAGTGGAAATAAAACTTCAGTAATTGATGGATTAGAACCTGGAGAGCAAATCTTTATTGATATTCCACCTTGGGCTAAGAAGAGAAAATGAGTTTAAAATCTAAAAACTCTAAAAAACCAATTTTACTTTTAGTCGATGGCCACTCACTTGCTTTTAGAAGCTTCTATGCATTTAGCAAAGGGATTGATGGAGGTTTAACTACCAAAGAGGGATTTCCAACAAGTGTCACTTATGGATTTCTAAAAAGCCTTCTGGATAATTGTAAAAATATTAGTCCTGAGGGTGTTTGTATTACGTTTGATACAGAAAAACCTACTTTCAGACATGAATTAGATCCAAATTATAAGGCCAATAGAGATGTAGCACCAGATGTTTTTTTTCAGGATATTGAACAACTAGAAATCATTTTAGAAGAAAGCCTTAATTTACCAATTTTCAAATCTCCAGGATACGAAGCAGATGATCTCCTAGGCACAATTGCAAATGATGCTTCTTCTAAAGGATGGTGCGTGAATATTCTTTCTGGAGATAGGGACTTATTTCAATTAGTAGATGATCAAAAAGATATTTATGTACTTTATATGGGTGGTGGTCCATATGCGAAAAGTGGAAATCCAACTCTTATGAATGAAAATGGAGTAAAAGAAAAATTAGGTGTTGCGCCAGAAAGAGTAGTTGATCTCAAAGCCCTAACTGGTGATAGTTCTGATAATATTCCAGGTATTAAAGGAGTAGGGCCAAAAACTGCAATTAATCTACTAAAAGAGAACGATACGCTTGATGGAATCTATCAGGCTTTGGACAAGATTCAGCAGAACAACGATAAGAAATATAAAGGATTCATCAAAGGTTCAGTTATAGAAAAGCTCAGAAACGATAAACATAATGCTTTTCTTTCCAGGGATTTAGCAAAAATAAATACTGAGGTGCCTTTAATTTTAAGTAACGGTTATGAATTAAAAAATATAAATCAAGAACTACTTTCAGAGTCACTGAAAAAATTAGAACTATCAACACTACTTAGACAAATTGATATTTTCAATTCAACTTTCAGCAAAGGTGGTTTTGACAAAAATAATGTAGCTAAAGAGGAGGAGAAGGCACCAAAAGTCTCAGGCAATAATGAATTAGAAAATAGTGAAAATAAAATCCCTAAAATCAACGTAACTGTTGTAAATGATTTCGAATTACTTGATAAATTAATTCAAAGATTAGACAAGACTAATCAAATAGTTTCTTTAGATACAGAGACCAATAGTTTGAATCCAATCGATGCGGAACTTGTTGGGATAGGGTTATGTCTTGGAGAAGAAAATGATGATTTATTTTATATACCCCTTGGTCATCAAACAAAAAAGGAGATCCCCAATCAATTATCAATTGAAGATGTTTTCTCAAAGCTAAGAAATTGGATAGAAGATCCAAAAAAAGAAAAGGCACTCCAAAATTCTAAATTTGATAGGCAAATATTTTTTAATCATGGACTTGATCTTAAAGGCGTAACCTTTGACACCTTGTTAGCAGACTACCTTCTTAATAATCAGGAGAAACATGGGTTAAGTGAAATTAGTTTTAGATTATTTGGATTTAAGCCTCCTTCATTTAAGGAGACAGTTGGTAAAAATAAAGACTTTTCATTTGTTGATATTGATGAAGCAAGTATTTACTGCGGTTATGATGTTTTTCTAACTTTTAAGATTGTCAAAATTTTTAAAGAAAGTTTTTCAAAGGAAAAAGATGAATTAATCAAATTGTTCGAAGAAATCGAGCTGCCCTTAGAGCCGGTATTGTCTCAAATGGAAATGAATGGGATAACCATAGACATACCTTATTTAAACAAACTCTCAAAAGAATTAAAAAGTACCTTAGAAGATATTGAAAGTAAAGTTTATGAATTAGCAAAGGAAAGTTTCAATCTATCTTCACCAAAACAACTTGGTGAGATCTTGTTTGAAAAATTAAATTTGGATAAGAAAAAATCAAGGAAAACAAAAACAGGATGGAGTACAGATGCAGTAGTTCTTGAAAGATTAGTCGACGAACATGAAATAATCCAACATTTAATAAAACACAGAACTCTTAGCAAATTACTTAGCACCTATATTGATGCACTTCCAAATCTTATTAACGAAAAGACAGGAAGAGTTCATACAAACTTTAATCAAGCTGCTACAGCGACTGGGAGACTAAGTAGTAGCAATCCTAATCTTCAAAATATCCCTGTTAGGACTGAATTTAGTAGGAGAATCAGAAAAGCATTCTTGCCTGAAAAAAATTGGAAACTTTTATCAGCTGATTATTCTCAGATCGAATTAAGAATACTTGCTCACTTAGCGGATGAAGAAATACTAATAAATGCATTTCATAAAAATGATGATATTCATTCTTTGACTGCAAGATTAATTTTCGAGAAAGAAGAAATATCCTCTGACGAAAGGAGAGTTGGGAAAACAATAAATTTTGGAGTTATCTATGGTATGGGGATAAAAAAGTTTGCCCGTTCAACAGGAGTAAGTACTCCAGAGGCAAAAGAATTCCTAATAAAATACAAAGAAAGATATTCAAAAATTTTCAAGTTTCTTGAACTCCAAGAAAGACTTGCCTTATCAAAAGGTTATGTAAAAACAATTTTCGGTCGAAAAAGAGAATTTAAGTTTGATAAAAATGGACTTGGAAGATTAATAGGGAAAGATCCTTACGAAATTGACCTGCAATCTGCAAGAAGAGCTGGAATGGAAGCACAGTCATTAAGAGCCGCAGCTAATGCACCAATTCAGGGTTCAAGTGCAGACATTATTAAAATTGCAATGGTTCAACTAAATAAGAAATTTATAGAAATGAATGTTCCCGCCAAAATGCTTTTACAAGTACATGATGAATTATTGTTTGAAGTTGAACCAGATTCTTTGGAAATTACGACGAAATTAGTAAAGAAGACTATGGAAGATTGTGTAAAATTAAATGTGCCTCTTTTAGTTGATATTGGAATTGGAGACAATTGGATGGAGACAAAATAAACCTCATGAAATACTTATTTTAAGATGATCAAATTTTTTAATACTTTAAGTAAAAAAGTTGAGGTTTTTAAGCCTATTGATGATGTAGTAAAAATTTATTGTTGTGGGGTAACTGTTTATGATTTATGTCATCTTGGTCATGCCAGAAGTTATATCGCTTGGGATGTATTGAGAAGATTTTTAATTTACAGTGATTTTAAAGTGAAGTATGTTCAAAATTTTACAGATATTGATGACAAGATCTTAAAAAGAGCGAAAGAAGAAAGCAGTTCAATGAAGGAAGTATCTGAAAAGAATATCATTGAATTTCATAAAGATATGGATTCTTTAGGAATAATGCGTCCGGATAGCATGCCAAGAGCAACGAATCATATATGCAATATCTGCTCCTTCATAACAATCCTTGAAGACAAAGGTTATGCATACTCTAGGGATGGAGACGTTTATTATTCTGTTTTCAAAAATAAAAATTATGGAAAGCTAAGTAATCAAAATTTACAAGAACAAAATATCAATCAGCAAGGAAGAATGGTTAATGAGGAAAATAGTAAAAAACTTAATCCGCAAGATTTTGCGCTATGGAAAAAAGCCAAAGATGATGAACCATTTTTTGATTCGCCATGGGGGAAAGGTAGGCCAGGATGGCATATTGAATGTTCAGCGATGGTTAAAGATGAATTAGGAGATACTATCGATATCCATTTAGGTGGTTCTGATTTGATTTTTCCACATCATGAGAATGAAATCGCCCAATCAGAAGCAGCTAATGGCAAAAAGCTAGCGAACTATTGGTTACACAATGGGATGGTCAATGTAAATGGACAAAAGATGAGTAAATCCCTTAAAAATTTTAAAACTATCAGAGAGCTAATTAAGTCAGGTATAAGCCCAATGACTTTGCGATATTTTGTTATGACTGTGAATTATAGAAAACCACTTGATTTTACTGAAGAAGCTTTAAGGAGTGCTTCAGAAGCTTGGAAAAATATTAATGTAGCCCTTTCTTTTATGGATCTTACAAAAGGTGTTTTTAGATCTATTGATAAAGATGAATCTATCGAAGAAGAATATAAAGAGAAAATAAGTTTTGAGTTATCTCAAAAAAAGCTTAAATTTTCTGAGGTTCTGGGAAATGACCTTAATACAGCAGGTGCTATTGCAATTGTTTACGATTTAGCGAAACCATTAAAAAACTTTTTAAACCAATTTCAAAGAGTTGAAGGTTTTGAAATAGACCTCAATGAAAAATTTTTTCTACTTGAGAATTTTAAAACTCTTGAAAATTTGACTGAGGTACTTGGTCTTAAAAAAGAAGATTCAGTAAAAGAAAGCAAAATAAAAGAAGAAGAAATATTATCGCTTATTGATGAAAGATTAGTAGCAAAAAAGGATAAGAATTATGCGAAGGCCGATGAAATCAGGAATTTGTTAAAAGAAAAAGGTATTGAACTTGTTGACCAATCAAAAGAAATCACAACATGGATAAGGATCTAAATTTTAAGAAAAAAACCAATTTGAAATTTTTGTTTTTTAAATACACCTTTAAATGGGAAGATATTAGAAATATTAGAGAAAATTGAAATACATTACTGTGCTCGGTTCTACTGGTTCAATAGGGACTCAAACTCTCGAAATAGCTAGTGAGCAGCCTGATAAGTTTAAAGCCGTAGCTCTTTCTGCAGGAAGAAATATTAATTTATTAACTGAACAAGTTAAAACACATAAACCAGAGGTAGTTGCAATTGAGGATGAAAATCTCATAGAAGATTTAAAAGATAATATTAATAACTTAGATTTGGATAGTGCTCCCTTAGTTTTGGGTGGAAAGGAGGGTATTAACGCAGTTGCAGCTTGGGATAAGGCAGATACTGTGGTAACCGGGATAGTAGGCTGTGCAGGCTTAATCCCAACGATGTCCGCAATTAATTCTGGGAAAAATATAGCACTTGCTAACAAAGAAACCTTAATTGCAGCAGGGCCAATTGTTATTCCTGCATTAAAGAAAAATAATAGTAGGCTTTTACCTGCTGATTCAGAACACTCTGCCATCTTTCAATGTTTACAAGGATTGTCTAATTTTGAAAATGCAGATTTTTCAACAGGAGAGATGCCTAAGGGTTTAAAAGCCATACATTTAACAGCTTCTGGTGGTGCTTTCAGAGATTGGGCCATTGAAGATTTAAAGCATGTCACAGTTGAAGATGCGACTTCACATCCTAATTGGGATATGGGAAAAAAAATAACTGTAGATTCTGCAACTCTAATGAATAAAGGATTAGAAGTTATAGAAGCTCATTATTTATTTGGGACCTCTTACGAAAATATCGAAATAGTTATCCACCCTCAAAGTATTATTCATTCAATGATTGAGATGGAAGATTCTTCAGTATTAGCTCAATTAGGTTGGCCAGATATGAAGCTACCTATTTTATATGCGATGAGTTGGCCTGAAAGATTTAAAACAAATTGGAAAAGATTAAATCTAAGTGAAATAGGGAAATTAACTTTTAAAGAACCAGACGAGTTTAAATATCCATGCATGGGACTTGCCTATGCGGCAGGAAAATCTTCTGGAACTATGCCTGCAGTCTTAAATGCTGCTAATGAAATGGCTGTTGAACAATTCCTTAAAGAAAAAATTTCTTTTCAAGAAATTCCATTATTTATAAGTAAAGCTTGTGAATCACATATGGAGAATTTGAATTTGAGTCCCAAATTGGAGGATATTCTTGAAGTAGACAATTGGGCCAGACTTTTTGTTAAGCAAGAAATTAAAAAAGGGAAAAAATACGTAAGTATTGGATAAAAGTGAATATTAAAAAGCATCTAAGACTCTAAACCCATTTACACCCTTTCAAGAAATCGCTAAGAACCCAGTTATTTCAATGAGTTTAAAGCATTAGATAAAGAGAGAGAGTAGCTAGTAGTGGGAGTAGTAAGCGTTTCATTTTTCTAGCTATGGTATGAATAAATTTTAAAATTTAAATTATTCTTAAACTTTAATTGGTATTTTTAAATTATATATTCTTGGTATTTGAAGATATTAAATCTAATTTTCAGAAGAAATTTAATAATTAAAAAAATTAAAGATATTCAATTTTTTATTATTATATTTCTATTATTCAAAATTCTTATAAATTTATTTAGTTTAGAATTTATTGAGATGAACGATTTATTTTCTATACTAGTTGGATCAAATATTTTTCTTTTAAGTTTTTTATTAACAGGTGTACTAACAGATTTTAAGGAGGCAGAAAAGATCCCACCAAATCTTGCAACTAAAATTCATTCCCTTTACTTAGAAATTAATGCGATTAAATCATATAACCCTGAAGCAAACTTAGAGAGAACTCAAATTTCAATATTATCTTTATCTAAGTATTTATTAAATTGGTTAAAAGGATTTTCTTCAACTGATAAATTGATAGAAACTTATAATTCAGCTCACAATGACGTTGTTCAAGCCTCTAAAAATTATAAGGGGGATGTATCTAGTCTAAGAGGACGTTTGATGGGATTAATGAATGGAATACTTCAAGATGTTAATAGAGTAAGAGTTGTTAGAGAGACAGATTTTGCACCTTTTGTGGCATGGATGGCGAATTTTGTATCATATACACTACTTATTGGATTAGTTTTCGTTAAATCAAATGATCTTTTTAACTCATTATTTTATTTGTTTATAATTTCATTTTTTATATTATTGCTATTAAAAATTATTAGAGATATCGATAATCCATTTGATGTATCAAATCCTAAATCAATTGAAAATATTTCATTATTTCCTTTAGAAAAAGTGATAGAAATTATTTCTCATTAGCCCCTTAATTTAGATTGAATGTCAATCATTAATATCTATATTAGTTTCTTTAACCTTTGTTAAAGAAGTTTCTTACAGTAGCTTGTAACATTGCCTAGAATCATCTAAAAGCAGTAAGGAAAAGGGATTTAAAGATGACAACATGGGTAAATAAACACCTTCTACTGTGCGCAACACCAACAAAACAGAAATGCTTTAAAGGCAATGAAGGTCAAAAAACATGGGAATGTCTGAAAAAGACTTTAAAAAAATTTGAGAATGATCCCTGTACAAAAAACGTTCATATATTAAGATCAAAAGCTGATTGTTTAAGGATATGTAAGAACGGCCCAATTCTTCTTGTTTGGCCTGATGGTATTTGGTATGAGAAAGTTTCTCCAGAAAAAATTTCAGAAATTTTTACCTCACATATTATTAACGGTAAGCCAATAGAAAAATGGATTTTTAAAAAAACACCATTTTTAAATAGTCCTATATACTAATGAACCAGTTCTTTACGACTTCGTCTGACCAGCAGCCATTAATCGAGTGAAAACCATTATGACCTCCTTTTTCAGTTATAAAAATAGTAAATTTATCAATAAATTTTCCTCTTAAATTCAATGTTGCATTATATGGAACCCAAGGATCATTCTTGGCATGAATAAAAAGCATTTGAGGTAATTTTTTTATTGAGTTTTGGATTCTAAATATTGGAGAAGCTTTAACATAATAATCTTCTAAAGAATTGAATCCCCAACTAGGAGCTGTAAATTTCTGATCAAATTCCCTTATACTTTTTAAACTTCTAATTTTTTTTCTTAATTTCTCATTATTAAGAATTTTGCCTTCATCATTAAATCCGTCCCATAACTGATTTTTTAAGCGATGAAGTAACCATTTTTGGTAGATATAATTTCTAGATTTTTCAATACAGAGACTGCATGATGATAAATCTAAAGGGCTACTCACACAAGCTAGGCCATCTAAAAGTTTTTCTCCTTTGTTTTCATCGTAATCTAAGCAGGCATTTAAAAGAATTGTTCCGCCTAAAGATAATCCAACTCCGTAAATTGGAAGATTATTCATCTTAATTAGATCTTTAAACTCTAAATTAATGAATTTTTTAAAATGATTAATTGCTGAAATAACATCACTGGAGCATCTAGCACAATAATTTCCTTTAGCTAAATATCTCGCAGATCCAGATCCTCTTAGATTCAATTTAAGAACTCCAAAACCATTATTTGCTAATTTCCTAGAAATTCTTCTTAAACCAAACCGTTTAGTTGAGCCCCCTAAACCATGAGTAACGATCACAAAACCTCTAAGCGAGTTTAAGTTTTCAGGTAATTCTAAAAACCCTAGAAGATAATCAAATTCAAATTTTTTAGAAAGAATTTTATTAATCGGAAAAAATATTTTTTTATTTTTTTTTGATTTACCAAAATCAATAACAAAAGTATCTCTCAAAGTTTGTAAGTCGCCACCTATCCAAGGTAAGACTTCTCTAAATGGTTTATTTTTTAAGTAATCTGAAAAACTAAAAGATATACTATTATTTCTCCCCAACTCCAAGATCCTTTAATTCTCCAATCAAATCATTTAGCACCTTTTTTGCATCACCAAAGACCATTGAGGTATTTGGCAGATCAAATAAATCATTCTTTATTCCGGAGTAACCTGCACTCATACCCCGTTTAATTACAAATACCGTTCTTGCTTCCTGCACATCAAGAACTGGCATGCCATATAAGGGAGAAGAGCTATCATTTTTAGCTTGAGGATTAACCACATCATTTGCTCCTAAAACTAAAACAACATCCGTTGCTGGAAAATCAGGATTTACAACGTCCATCTCTTTAAGTTGTTCGTAAGGAACATCTGCTTCTGCTAAAAGTACATTCATATGTCCAGGCATCCTCCCTGCTACAGGATGAATTGCGTAAACAACTTCAATACCATTTTGCTCTAGTTTTTTTGTCACTTCCCTCAAAGTATGTTGAGCTTGAGCTACTGCTAGACCATAACCAGGAACAATAATTACCTTGTTGGCTGCCTCTAAAGTCAATGCACATTCTTCAACACTGCAAGAAGTTATATTTGTATATTCTCCTGAACTAGAAGATGCTGTAGTTTGTGCCGATAAAGATCCTCCAAAAAGAACTGAGACCAATGATCTATTCATACCCTTGCACATTACTTGAGTAAGTATTAGTCCAGCCGCTCCAACCATTGCGCCTGCTACTATCAAAAGCTGACTATCTACAACGAAACCTGCTGCTGCTGCTGCAATCCCTGAATAGCTATTTAATAAAGATATAACCACTGGCATATCAGCTCCACCAATTGGCAAAGTAACTCCAATACCTAATAAAGAAGAAACTATAACTAAAAGCCAAATAGAACTTGTATTGCCGTTTATCAAATCAAAAAAGGCTATCAATGAAGCAACTGCAAAAACAATATTTACAAAATGTCTAACTTTGCTCTGAGTCCATGCTGGAGTTGACAACCAACCCTGTAACTTTGCCATAGCCACAATTGAACCTGTGAAAGTTATGGCGCCAACAAATATAGAAACAGATATTGAAACTTCGTTAATCAGTGACTTAAAAAAATCAAAATTTTCTAGGCCACCAGATATAGGAAAAATAGCTACTCCTAAGGCCACTAAAAGTGATGACATTCCTCCACAACCATTGAACAATGCCACTGTTTCAGGCATTGATGTCATAGGTACTTTTTTTGCAAGAATTGCTCCGAATAAACTACCTATGATTGATCCAATTATTATCCAAATCCAAGACTGAATAGCAATTCCAGAAGTGCCTAAATAATAAGATAGTAATCCTACTACTGATAGAGACATTGCAAATGCAGCTAATCTATTGGCATCCCTTGCTGATTTTACTTTTGACAATCCTTTTATTCCCAAAGCCAGTAAAAGTACTGCTAGAAGGTCAATAACGAATTTAATGATTACAGGTAGATTCATGTTAAAAATTACTTCTTATTTGATGGTTTACGACTAAACATCGCCAGCATTCGATCAGTTACAAAGAAACCGCCTACAACGTTGAAAAGAGCAAATCCAAGAGAAACTGAACCAATGACTAAAAGTGGTATGTTATTTTCTGCTTTTACAATTAAAGTCAAGGCTGCAAGCATTGTTATTCCTGAAATTGCATTTGCTCCACTCATAAGAGGTGTGTGAAGAGTAGGAGGAACTTTTCCAATTAACTCGAGGCCTAATAAACTACCAAGTAAAAGAACCCAAAGAAGACTTATAAAAGACATAATTTTAAAACCTCAATTTTCAAAAACTTTATTTTGAAGAACAACTCCTTCATCGCTTAATAAACATCCAGAAATGAGTTCATCCTCTTTATCTAATTTAATTACACCATCTTTTATAAAAGGTGTAATCAAAGATGTTAAGTTCTTAGCATAAAGTGAACTTGCATCATAAGGAACTGAAGAGGGTAATTCGCCCGCTCCTATAAGTTTTACACCATCTTTAATGATAGTTTCGTTTGATTTTGTACCTTCGCAGTTCCCTCCCTGAGAAACTGCTAAATCAATAACTACTGCTCCAGGTCTCATTTTTTCAATCATGGTAGAGTCTATTAAAAGAGGAGCTTTTTTACCTAGGACTTGTGCAGTACATATAGCAACATCTGCTTCAGATAAATATTTAGTTAAAGTAGCCTTCTGTTTTGAGAGAAATTCGGGTGTTACAGCTTTTGCATAACCTCCAGACTCTCCTGGTTTTTCGTCCACTTCAGGAAGTTCTATAAATCTTGCTCCGAGGGACTCTACTTGTTCTTTAACAGCAGGTCTAATATCAGATACAAATACTATTGCACCAAGTCTTTTTGCTGTCGCAACTGCCTGCAATCCTGCAACTCCTCCTCCTAGTATCACTACTTTGGCAGGTTGGACTGTGCCTGCTGCAGTCATAAGCATTGGAAAATATCTATCTAACTCACTTGCAGCTAAAAGAACTGCTTTATATCCGGCGATATTGGCCTGAGAAGAAAGAACATCAGAAGATTGAGCTCTACTAATCCTCGGAAGCAATTCTAGTGATAAAGCTGAAATACTATTACTATTAATAATCCTTAGAAGCTCCTTATTACCGTATGGGTTAAGAAGACCAAGGAGAACAGCGCCTTTCTTTAATTTAGTTAAATTATCCTCTGATGGAGTTTGAACACAAAAAATTAAATCCGCTTCACCCCAAATTTTTTGGTCTATGTTACTTATTATTATTCCGCCCGATTCCTTATAAGATAAGTCACTAAATCCTGATAATTTTCCTGCTGAACTTTCAATATAAACATCACATCCAAGGCTTTTTAATTTCTTTACCGCTTCTGGTGTAGCTGAAACTCTCCTTTCACCAGAGCATGTTTCGGAAGGAATAAGTATTTTTGTCAATTTATTTATTTTTTTAACATACTAAATATAGATTGAAGAAAGTCAAAAGTCTTGGATTTTTGTTAAAAATATATTTTCATTTCTTTAAAAAATAGCTATCTAGAATATATAAATACTAAATAATCCAATGAGTATAAAAGCAATCGAATGTCCTGATGGAGTATGTCACAGTCATCATGGTGGTCATGCCGTTCCAAGGCAAGCTATGCAGAGAAATTTAGAAAAGCATGGTAAAGACTGGTGTGAGAAATTAGCAGAGAGAATTTATGAAATGTCAGTTGATACTTATTCACAGACAGTCATGCCTAGTCTCCACTCGGCAGGTTGGCAGAGAAGACATTTAGATTGGGAATTTAAGCTGGCAGAAAATAATTCTGAACCTGATGAAGCTCTTGTTGAAGGAATTATTAATGCCACAGAAAGCTTTCTAAGGAGTAGTGAGGTGCATCGATTATTTATTCAAGAATTAGTCCAGGGCACATTTGAAGAAGCAAATGACAAAAAAATAATTTCTAAAGCAATAAAATCTATCATTGAAGAAGAAATTGTTAGTTCACTGAGAGAAAAAAAAGAAACTCTTTTAAAGAAAATATCCGCAAAGTTAATATCAGAAGAAAAAGTTAGCGAGGAACTTGCAATAAATTCAGCCAAAGAGGGTTTTGAGGAAGTTGAAAGGCTACTTGCAAATCATAGCGAGGCTGTTTAACCCTGTTTCTTTATATTTTCTTTATAATTTCATTGAAAATTGGCTCAAATATAAATTAAAGATTAAATTATTGTTTGGAAGTACAAAGTTGTAACTTATTAGACAATAAATATACCTTTTAATGTGTTTATCTATAAGGAACTTTTAAGTTTCAATGGACAACTTCATAAGAAAAAGAATTGATATCTCTACCTGTTGGGCTACCAATAGAATTTCTGCAATGGATACTTTAGAAAGATATGAAGACAGTTATGCAATAGCAGAAGAATTTAGAGAGTGGATACTACATATCGGAGAAAAGAACGAAAATTTAAAAGATTCTGTTTTAAATTTTCCAAATGAATTAAAAAAATTACTAGACCAAAAAGTCAACGATTAAATAATAAATCGATCGAGTGGTATCCGCCTTACATAATTGGGGTTTATTTATTATTATAAGTAGTGAAATTAGAAAATAAATGGAAAATAAAGAGAAGACTTCAAACGTAGAAAATGTTGTAATTATAGGCTCGGGACCTGCAGGTTATACAGCTGCAATATACGCAGCAAGAGCCAATCTTCAACCTTTACTCGTAACAGGATTTAATTCTGGTGGAATTCCTGGTGGGCAATTAATGACTACAACATTTGTTGAAAATTATCCAGGTTTCCCAGATGGAGTTCTAGGACCTGAATTGATGGATCTAATGAAGGCTCAAGCAGAAAGATGGGGCACTAATTTATACGAAAGTGATGTTATCTCAATAAATACTGATTCACATCCCTTTGAATTAAAAACTCTTGAAGGGACTATAAAAGCTAACTCAATTATTATTGCAACTGGAGCAAGTGCTAATAGATTAGGCGTCATAAATGAAGATAAATTCTGGAGTAAAGGAATAAGTGCTTGTGCAATTTGTGATGGAGCAACTCCACAATTCAGAAATGAAGAATTAGCTGTTATAGGAGGAGGCGACTCTGCATGTGAAGAAGCAGCATACCTCACAAAGTATGGCAGCAAAGTGCATTTAATTGTTAGATCAGAAAAATTAAGGGCTAGCGCAGCAATGGTTGATAGAGTTAAAGCTAATCCAAAGATAGAAATCCATTGGAGCACAAAAGTTGATAAAGCTGATGGTTCTGAATGGCTTGAGGAAATAGAAACTATTAACTCTCAAAAGGGTAAAGGAGTAATTAAAATAAAGGGTCTTTTTTACGCAATAGGCCACACACCAAATACGAAGTTCTTAGGAAACAAAATTGATTTAGATAGCAAAGGATATATTGCTTGCAAGTCAGGAAGGCCAGAAACATCTATTGAAGGCATTTTTGCAGCAGGTGATGTTGTTGACTCTGAGTGGAGACAAGGAGTTACCGCTGCAGGAACTGGATGCATGGCAGCATTAGCTACCGAAAGGTGGTTATCCGAGAAAAACCTAGCAAAAACTATAGTCAGAGAAACACCCGAACCAGAAAAAAAACTTCATTCGACAGATTTTAATGAAGAAGAAGTTAATGAAGATACTTTCGATTCAAACTCTGAATGGCAAAAAGGGAGTTATGCATTAAGGAAACTTTATCACGAGAGTAAAAAACCTATCTTAGTAATTTTTAGTTCCCCAAGCTGCGGCCCTTGTCACGTTCTAAAACCTCAGTTAAAAAGAGTAATTAAAGAACTTGATGGGGTAGTGCTGGGCGTTGAAATAGATATTGATAAAGATCAGGATATTGCAAAACAAGCTGGTATTAAAGGCACACCAACAGTTCAACTTTTTAAAGAAAAATTATTAAAAAAACAATGGCAAGGTGTTAAACAAAGAAGTGAGTTTAAAGAAGCGATAAAAAATATCATATAAAACTGTTTACTTATTATTCCTCTTAGGATTGTTTTTATTAGTTGTAGGTCTAGCACCCCCGCCTGCATTCCTCTCTCGATAAGTTATTCTACCTCTAGAAAGATCATAGGGACTTATCTCAACTAACACTTTGTCTCCAGCCAATAATTTAATTCTAAATTTAGTCAATTTACCTGCTGCTCTGCATAAACATTGATGTCCCTCAGGTTGCTCTAAGGTAACCAAATAAAATCCATTTCCCTGCTCTTTTTCTATTACACCTGAAGTTTCAATCATTAATTAAGTTTTTACTAAATTAATAATATCAGAAAAAGATTGGCCAAAATTGATTAAAGAGAATTGCATTCCTAAAAAATATTTAATTTACTTTAAATTGAAAATTTAATTTCATTAATTATTTGAAGTTGACCATAGTAAAAATTGGCTTTCGCAATTTTTTCAGAATCTTCTAATTGATCAAAAAAAACAAATCCAAGGCTTTCCCATAATGAAGAACCGCAGACATTATTCAGTTCATTTTTTGCTTCTTTTGCAAAATTATCTAATTTTCGTTCAAGATTTTTAGATTTGGAAACTGACATAGAAGCTAATATATATAGTACAAATATACTATGCAAGTCCAAAATTGCAATATTAAAAAGGTAATCTCTTTTTTTCTTCAATGTTTAGATCTGCTTCCATTTCCCTTAATCTTTTTAGAATTTGTTGGTAGTACTCTTTAATATAATTCTCTAATGACGTCATATCCTCTTTTTTGAATTCTAATATTTCATAAGTTTTGCTCATATCTGCATCTAGTGATTCTCCACTACTGGTTACTTCTGCAAAAGCCAATCTTTCAGCAACGTTCAAAGAATCCTGGAAAAAAGAAACTAATTTTTGAGTAATATTTATAAGGAAAGGGGAAACTCTAAAAATTTTTGCCTTTTTTTCGCTAAATTTTTCACATAGTGATATGACCTCGTTTGAGTCCCAAGCGGTTGGGCCAACTAATGGCAGCGTAGTTCTTTTAGTTTTTGGATTATTCACCGCTGCGACAATAACTTTTGCCATATCTTGGGTATTCATATAAGCGATTTTGGTTGGGGTCCCACTCATCCATACTGCTTGACTATCTAATATTGGGATTGCAAATTGACCTATAACTCCTTGCATAAAGGCTGCACATTTGAAGATTGTATAATCAAGATCAGATTTCTCAAGAAGTTTTTCGGTGCAAAACTTAATATCCATTAATGGAACATTCCTGAATTTCTCTGTTAATAGTATTGAAAGGAATATCACCCTTTTTATATTTAAAGATTCACAAGCATTAAATAAGTTGAGTTTTCCATCCCAATCTATTTCATAAATACTTTTAGGATCATCAGGTCTACTAGTTGCAGCATCAATAACTGCTTCAATGTCTTGCAATGCATATTCAATATCTGAAGGATTTAATATATTACCTTTTGTAAGCTCACAACCCCACTCCTGTAGAAAAGAAGCTTTTCTTGGGTTTCTAACAAAGCATCTTACTTCATGTCCATCTTCTATGGCTTGCTTTGCTATTTGCCTTCCAAGAGTCCCTGTTGCTCCTACTAAAAGAATCTTCATATTTAAGATTTGCTTAACCTGTAGACCATAACTCAATTTGTTATGTATTCGTGAGAATCAATCTCCCTGAAACTTTAATAATAATGCTCCACCAACCAATCCTATAGGTATCAGTATCCAAAAAACTGCTGCAATACTAAAAATTTCTTTAGCCATAGTAAAACGTAATCGTTAATATAATTTACATTCAATATACATTTAATTGTTAAAAAAGTAGATAATGCAAATAACTTGAAAATTTTAACTATATGAATAGCAACTTTAAAGAAGAAAATATTAACTACCCTAATTACTGGAATTGGAATGGTTTTAAGATTTGTTGGAGTGTTACTGGAGAAGAAAATAAAATTCCAATTATCTTTCTACATGGATTCGGTGCTAGTCGAAAACATTGGAGAAACAATTTAGAGTATTTTGCAAAAAGGGATTGTGCCTCTTATTCTTTGGATTTAATAGGATTTGGCGATTCAGACCAACCTGGCATAAAACAAATTGAAAAATTAAATAATGAGATTTGGTGCAATCAAGTGAAGGACTTTATTACACAGGTTATAAGACCAAAGAATTCTGGGAAAGTAGTTCTCATTGGCAATTCTCTTGGATCATTAGTGGCTTTAACATGTGCTGTTTTAATAGAGGACCAAATTGCAACAGTTATTGCATCTCCTTTACCAGATCAAATTCAGAAAAACGAAAAGAAAGAAAAAGAAAAATCATTATTTAAAAAACTTAAATATGGATGCATAAAAATATTTTTTATATTCTTCCCTTTAGAGATTATTCTATTTTTAATTACAAAACTAGGGGTTATAAGGCTAGGCCTAAATTCTGCCTATTTCAAAAAAGATAACATTGATACAGAATTAATTGATTTAGTAACAAAACCAGTTCTAAGGAGGTCTGCAGCTAGATCATTAAGAGCAATGTGTATTGGAATGTCTTCAAGAGATGAAATTTTTCAAGCCTCTTACCTTTTAAAAAAACTAAGTGCCTCAAAAAAAGTCCCTTTATTATTAATTTGGGGAGATAAAGATAATTTCATACCTTTGTTTCTTGGTAAAAAGATTGCAAATTTCTATAGATGGGTAAAATTAAAAATAGTATCCAATGCAGGTCATTGCATACATGATGAAGATCCTTCAGTATTCAATAGTATCTCTTATGAATGGATTAGAGATTTAAAAACCTTTTAAAATATGAAACATACACTATCAGTTCTTGTTGAAGACGAATCTGGGGCCTTGAGTAGAATTTCGGGTCTCTTTGCTAGAAGAGGATTTAATATTGATAGCCTAGCAGTAGGTCCTGCAGAATCCAAAGGGATTTCAAGGTTGACAATGGTCGTAGAGGGTGACGATGAAACTCTTCAACAAATGACTAAGCAACTGAATAAGTTATTTAATGTTCTTGGAGTTGTAGATTTTACTAATCTCGCAGCTGTGGAGAGGGAATTAATGTTACTAAAAGTTTCATCTAAAGAAGATACTAGAAGTAATATTTTAGATATTGTTCAAATATTCCGTGCAAAAGTTGTTGATGTTTCAGATTTAGCCTTAACTCTCGAAGTGGTTGGAGACCCCGGGAAGTTAGTTGCTCTAGAGAAGTTGCTCGAACCTTACGGGATTCTTGAGATAGCTAGGACTGGCAAGGTAGCTTTAAAACGCTCTTCAGGAGTTAATACCGAAATGTTGAAAATAAATAAATATTCTCTAGAAATTTAATTTGATATCTTGACTTCCTTGATATAGTCTTCTTTCATGATTTTTTCTAGTATATCTATTCCTTTTATAATTTTCCCAAAAATTGAATATCTTCCATCTAATTCAGGAATCTTATTAGTTACAAAAAAAAACTCAGTAGATGAAGAATTATTCTTACCGCTCTTAACCATAGCGATTGATCCCTTGTTGAAAATATTAACTAAATTTTTAGTCTCATAAGGATCTTTTATTTGATAATTATACCTTGGTTTGATTTCTTCTTTAAATTTTATTTCTAAAGGTATTGAGGCACTTGTCTTATTTAGAGTTTGATTATGTTCAATATAAAATTTATTTTCTGGATTAACTCCTCCGTGTATAAATTTTATTTGGGGATAGTTGATTATTTTATAAAATTTTTTATTTTTATAAATATTATTATTAATATTGTCTATAAAATTTGAGACTGTAACTGGATTATCTTTGCCAAATAATCTAACCTCGAAATCACCTTTTGAGGTTTTAAAATAAGCTACTTTATTTTCTTTTTTACAAATTAATTTAAGTTTTTGGCAGTAATAATCTGAATCAATCTCATTTTTAAAACTACAAGCTGGTAACAAAAACAAAATCTGAATTAAAAATAATGCTTTAAATAGATATTTTTTTTTTATTTTAAACCCTCCAAATTAACATTCAAAAATTTAGCAAGTCTCGCACCTTCTTCTTCAACTTGAAGAAGTGGTTTAAGTTCACCTGCTCCGCTTAGCGGAAGAGTTTTTTTTCTACCTTTGAGTACTAAGGCGATTCTCCTTCTAGGATTAAATCCCTCACTTATATCCAACTTAACTGATTTAATTTCATCGAAATTTAATTTGACTTCAATATCTTTAAATAATCCTTTTCTTTTTATTTCTACAGATTTTGATGATTTGTCAAAATAATTACTTCCGGAACCGAAATTGATATAGACCAAATACCATAAATAAAAATTTAATAAATTTGCTATTACTCCATATGCTCCCATTATTATTCCTTGAGGTATAAACAATAAACTTGAAGGATTTCCTAAAGGTAATAAATCCCTTCCCGTGTAGCTAGATAAAGAGGCCAAAAGAAACCCAATTCCTCCTATTGTTAGCATTCCTCCAATAATATAATTTGAAATTTTTCTTGATCCACCAATTTTTTGTTCGATTTTATCGAAAGACGTGAGGTCTGAGTTCATTTTTATCTTTTTAGGGCCTAATTCAGATAATTTAACAAACTAAGGGAGTATTCTTACCTAATTTTTAATAAAAAAGTCAGGAAAGCTTTACAAGGCATTTCAGATATACAAATATTTCCCCACATTACTCTCAATCTTTGTTACAGTCACTGCGTATCCCGAAGCTAAAAACGATTTCTCATGACGATCGCAGTTGGTAGCGCCCCACAAAGAGGATGGTTTGATATCCTCGATGATTGGTTGAAGCGCGACCGCTTTGTATTTATTGGTTGGTCCGGACTACTTTTACTGCCTTGCGCATATCTTGCCATAGGCGGTTGGTTCGTTGGAACAACATTTGTTACCTCTTGGTACACACACGGAGTTGCAAGCTCATACCTTGAAGGTTGTAACTTTTTAACAGCAGCTGTAAGTACCCCTGGTGATGCCATGGGACACAGTCTTCTATTTTTATGGGGTCCTGAAGCCCAAGGTAGTTTCGTAAGATGGCTACAACTTGGTGGTCTTTGGAACTTCGTTGCATTACATGGAGTATTTGGCCTCATTGGTTTTATGCTTCGTCAGTTTGAAATTGCAGGTCTTGTTGGAATTAGACCATACAACGCACTTGCTTTCTCAGCAGTAATTGCAGTATTCACAAGTATTTTCCTTATCTATCCTTTAGGACAGCATAGTTGGTTTTTCGCACCTTCATTCGGTGTTGCAGCAATCTTCCGTTATATCCTGTTCATTCAAGGTTTTCATAACATAACCTTAAATCCATTTCATATGATGGGAGTAGCTGGAATCCTGGGTGGTGCTCTACTTTGTGCTATTCATGGAGCTACAGTTCAGAATACTTTGTATGAAGATACAAGTATTTATACAGATGGAAAGGTACAAAGTTCAACCTTTAGAGCTTTTGATCCAACTCAAGAAGAAGAAACTTATTCAATGATCACAGCGAATAGATTCTGGAGTCAAATCTTTGGTATAGCTTTCTCAAACAAGCGTTTCTTACACTTCTTGATGCTATTTGTACCTGTTATGGGCATGTGGACATCTTCAATTGGTATTGTCGGATTAGCACTAAACTTAAGAGCTTATGATTTTGTAAGCCAAGAAATACGTGCTGCAGAAGATCCAGAATTTGAAACTTTCTATACAAAAAATATACTTTTGAACGAAGGTATGCGAGCATGGATGTCTTCTGTGGATCAACCACACGAAAACTTTGTATTCCCTGAGGAGGTTCTTCCACGTGGAAACGCCCTTTAATAATTTATTAAGAGCTCCAAACCAAAGTATTGAAGAAACTGGCTATGCCTGGTACGTAGGTAACGCTAGATTAATCAATTTATCTGGACGTTTATTAGGAGCTCACATTGCTCACTCTGGACTTATAGTCTTTTGGGCGGGAGCAATGATGCTCTTTGAGGTTAATCATTTTACTTTTGATAAACCAATGTGGGAGCAAGGTTTAATCTGTATGCCTCATGTTGCGATGTTTGGCTACGGAATTGGACCTGGTGGTGAAGTTACTGATATCATGCCTTTCTTCCAGGCAGGCGTGGTTCATTTAATAGCTTCTGCTGTTCTTGGTTTTGGTGGTATTTACCATTCATTAGCAGGACCAGAAAAACTAGAAGAGGATTTTCCTTTTTTCTCTACTGATTGGAGAGATAAGAATCAAATGACTAATATCCTTGGATATCATTTGATTGTTTTAGGTGTAGGAGCTTTAGCATGGTCAGTAAACTGGTGCTTTATCGGCGGTGCATACGACACATGGGCACCAGGCGGTGGAGAGGTTAGACTTGTTAATCCAACTTTAGACCCAAGAGTTATTCTTGGTTATCTATTTAGATCTCCTTGGGGTGGAGCTGGTTCTATAATCGGTGTTAACTCCATTGAAGATATTGTTGGTGGTCATGTTTATGTGGGTATTACTGCAATAATTGGAGGAATATTCCATATCTTCACCAAACCCTTTGGATGGGCAAGAAGAGCATTCATCTGGAATGGTGAAGGACTATTAAGTTATGCTCTTGGAGGAATTTGTGTAGCAAGTTTTATTGCTTCAACATTCATCTGGTTTAACAATACTGCTTACCCTTCAGAATTTTACGGTCCAACAAATGCTGAGGCTTCACAGGCTCAAAGTTTTACTTTCCTTGTGAGAGATCAAAGAATTGGAGCTAACGTAGGTTCAACAATGGGACCAACTGGTCTAGGTAAGTATCTCATGAGATCTCCTACAGGTGAAATTATATTTGGTGGTGAAACAATGAGATTTTGGGACTTCCGAGGTCCATGGTTAGAGCCTTTGAGAGGCCCTAACGGATTGAGCCTTGAAAAGATTCAAAATGATATTCAGCCTTGGCAAGTAAGAAGAGCGGCTGAATATATGACTCATGCTCCTAACGCTTCTATCAACTCTGTTGGTGGAATCATTACTGAGCCAAATGCCGTTAACTTCGTTAATTTAAGACAATGGTTAGCTGCAGCTCAATTTTTCCTAGGATGGTTTACATTCATCGGTCATCTTTGGCATGCTGGTCGTGCTAGAGCAGCCGCTGCTGGTTTCGAAAAAGGAATCGACAGAAAGAGTGAACCAGCTCTAGAGATGCCTGATTTAGATTAATTTCTTTATCATAAAAACCCTATCTGAAAAGATAGGGTTTTTTTTTGCTCAATTTTACTATCTATACAAACTTTTTCTGAGCCATGGCAAACTTAAACCCATTACATTACTGAAACAACCATCTATTTGTTCTATATATTTACCGCCTATACCTTCCAAGGCAAATCCTCCGGCGCAATATAAAGGTTCATTTGTATCTACATAACTCTTGATTTCCCAATCTTCCAACTTAGAAAAATAAACTCTTGAACTTACTGTTTTTTTTATTATCTTAGTAATTTCAAGAATTTTGGAAGTTGAATCAAGGTTGCCAATTATTAGTGTATGACCTGTATGTAAGAATCCAAATTCTCCAGACATTTTTTTCCATCTAATAAATGCCTCCTCTTTATTAAATGGTTTTCCATAAGCTTCTCCTTTAAATTCAAAAATTGAATCGCACCCAAGTATTTCCAAAGGACCATAATTAAATTCTTCGGGTAATGATATATTTTGAATATTCTCAGATAAACTATTAGCCTTTTGAAAAGATAATTCCAAAGCTAAATTAATGATATTTTTTTCTTTTACTGAATTTTCATCAAAATCACTTGATATTTGAATAAATTCAATTTGACAGTTTTCAAGTAATTTCTTTCGGGATTGTGAAGCAGAGGCTAGAATTAACACAAATTTTTTATCAAATTATAATTCAATTCACTGATTAATAAATTTCAAAATTAATATAAATTACGAATGGAGTTAGAAGCAAAATTACATTCAATAAAGAGACCAATAATGGTCTTAGGTACTTCTAGTGGAGCAGGAAAATCATTAACGGTTACTGCTATTTGTAGGATTCTTAAAAACTTAGGAGAAGAACCAATTCCTTTTAAAGGGCAAAATATGAGTAATAACGCTTGGGTTGATTGGGAAGGTGGAGAGATGGCATATTCACAAGCACTTCAAGCCTTCGCATGTGGTATAAATCCTTCTTCAGAGATGAATCCCGTCTTATTAAAACCACAAGGGAATTCAATAAGCGAGGTAATTCACCTTGGCAAAAGTATGGGCATTACAACTGCGAAAAGTTACTACAAAGATTGGTTTATTCCAGGATGGGAAGTAATTAAAAAAAGTTTAAACTCTATTTATAAACGAAATCCAAATTGTCGTTTAATTATCGAAGGAGCTGGCAGCCCAGTAGAAATGAACTTAATTCATAGAGACCTTACTAATTTAAGAATTGCAAAGTATTTGAAAGCCAACTGCATTTTAGTTACAGATATTGAAAGGGGGGGGGTATTTGCGCAAATAATAGGAACCCTGGAATTAATGAAACCTGAAGAAAAGAAACTTATAAAGGGGATTATTATAAATAGGTTCAGAGGAGACCTTTCATTATTTAAAGAAGGGAAAAATTGGATAGAGAAAAAAACTCAAATTCCTGTAATTGGTATTGTTCCATGGTTAAATGATTCATTTCCTCCAGAAGATTCTTTAGACTTATTAGAAAAAAAATCTCGTTTTACAAATCCTGAAATTAAAGTTGGAATCATAAAATTACCATCTATAAGTAACTTCTCAGATTTTGATCCATTAGAAAATGAGGAATCAATATTAATTGAATGGATTAAAGAATCGCAAAACTTAAGCAAGTATGACTTTGTTATTCTTCCAGGTAGCAAACAAACTATTAAAGATCAAATATTTCTCGAAAAATCAGGTTTATCTCATGACGTAAGGGAATATTCAAATAATAAAGGGAATATTATTGGGATTTGTGGAGGCTTACAAATGCTAGGTAAAACACTTGAAGATCCATATTTTAAAGAGGGTTCCAAAAATTATTCTGAACAAAAAATTAATGGGATTGGATTGCTACCTTTAAAAACGACTTTCTCTGAAAAAAAATTAACACGTCAAATAAGCTCTGAATCTGTTTGGCCATGTCAATCAAAAATTGATGGGTTTGAAATTCATACTGGTCAAACTAAATTGGAAGATATAAAAAGCGCACAAAAGATTAAAACTATTTTTAAAGACTTAGATCTTGGTTGGTACAAAGAAAATAATGGGGGTGGGACTATTGCAGGAACATATATTCATGGGATCTTTGAAAATGACCATTGGAGAGATCAATATATTAATTTAATAAGGAAGAGTAAAAACTTGCCAATATTAAATAAAAAATCAATATCTTATAAAAAGAAAAGAGAATCCATTATCAATAATCTTGCTAATGAATTCGATAAACATCTAAACCTCACATCATTTATTAATTGAAAGAAACAAAAATTAAAATTTCATGGCCAAACAATAATGAAACGTTTGTTTCAGAGGGAGATGATTGGTTTTCTAGTGCAGAAAAAGCGGGTTTAGAAATCCCAACTGGTTGTCTTACAGGAAGTTGTGGAGCCTGTGAAATAGATGTAAATGGTGAAACAGTAAGAGCTTGTATCAATAATATTAAAAAAAATAAAAAAAATATATTAAAGGTTTCTTTGACTACAGATCCCTTCTGGGAAGACTAAATCTTCTTTTATTATTGTTAGATACTAAAGTTAAATTTCAATTAAACCGAAATTGACTCATAACAATTAATATAGAAACCTTTGAAAATTTATAATTCTGAGAATAGAATAATTTAAATTGATATAAAAATTTCAACAATAGTAGTAAATATCCATAAAAAAAACCCCCTTATTAAAGAGATCTTTTTCTAGTTTTACTCAATTAATGTGTTTCTTTGTTTTCACAAATTCAATAAAACAACTCCTCTACTTTTCAAAATTAGTAAATTATTTCTTTCATGTGAAAAGGAAGAATAGAATGTTACCTAAATGCAACATATGCCAGTTTATTGATTTCAGTAAATTTGACCAAGACCCCTACTATAAAAATTGTTCTTTAAGTTGGAAGTAGATATTACTACCATGCGCTAAAGATTTAATAAGGTAAAAAATGACTTTATAATTTTGCCTAAGTGGAAATGAGTAGACTTATAAAGACTGAGAGGGGGCTATTCTACCTAAAACCATAAAAGCAGTTGTAGGAGGGCTACGGACTAAATTTTCCTCATAAGAAGAAATATCCACCAACACCACCACCAACACAAAAATCTTGTCTACAAAAGATGGATGTTTTTTGCATTAAAATTTTCAAATATTTCTTGATTTTTTAAGATATAATTTAAATTGTTGCTTTATAAATAATGAATAGAAATGATATATCTCAACTAATATTGCAAAGATTCAACGAAAATAGCATAGATATTCTTAAAAAAAAATATTTACAATCAAGTTCAATAAACTACCTTGTAATTGATAATTTACTACCAAATGAAATCGCATCAAAATTAAGTGTAGATTTTCCTGAAGAAAAAGAACTTACTCATTTAAATGGTCCTCAAGAAAATAAATATGTAGGTATACATTTTCCTGAAAAACAGAAATTAATAGAAGAGTGTCTATATGCGTTTCAAGAAGAAAATATAGTTCAAAAAATTGGAGAGATAACAAATATAAAAAACTTGATAGGTGATCCAGAATTATATGCTGGAGGGATATCAAGCATGAGTAAAGGATGCTTTCTTAATCCGCACATAGATAATTCTCACGATAGAAATCTAGAAAACTATAGAAGACTAAATCTTCTTTATTACGTCAATAAAGATTTTCCTCCTAAATCAGGAGGAGGTGAATTAGTTCTCTATCCAGATGGGATTAGAAATAAAGAGTTAAAAATAAAATGTGACTTTAATAGACTCGTGATTATGCGGACTGATAACCAATCTTTACATGGAGTTAAAAAAATCTTGTCAATTTCAAAAAGAAGAAAGTGTATAAGTAACTATTATTTTTCAAATAATTCCCCTTCATATAAAAAGTATTATCACTCAACCTCTTTTCGTGGATTTAAGGGAGAAATCATTAAAGGAACTTATTTAAGATTAAATGCTGTTAGCAGGACTTACGTAAAAAAATTAATCCATAAACTTACAGGAAAATCTATTTCAACCAATTATCATAAATAAAATGGAAAAATTCTCCAATAGAATTTAGTTCCTTTTCTTTTTAATATGAGTTAATTAGAAGTTACTGTAATTTGCAATTACAAGAAGTAAAAGGAGGAATGTATTAAGTGTCAAAATCTAAAAAAGTTTTTTTAATTTTATTCTAAAATCTTTTTTACAAAATTTATTTTTAATTTATTTTACAAGTTTACTTAATCACTTCTAACATTAATTTACTAGTAAACTACTATAAACTTTATTCCATTTGCATTAGTAAATAACATAAAAAAAACATAAAGTGAATTTATTATTTTTAAAATTATTAAAACCTAGAATTTGGAAAAGAATCTACAAAGAGAGATTAGGTGAACCTTTTATCTATAATTTAATATCTATATTGGTTTATATTTTTGGTGATTTCATAAAAAAAATAAATTATGACTTGGTCCCAAGACACCCTTATGCATTTGGAATTAATGAAGCATTTAAGATCGCAAAAGAGGAAAATATCAATAAAATTATCCTAATAGAATTTGGTGTTGCAGCAGGTGCAGGACTATTTAATATGTCTTACATTGCCTCAAAACTAAGCAAGATTTATTGTATAGATTATGAAATTATAGGATTTGACTCTGGAGAAGGAATGCCGGAACCGATTGATTATAGAGATCATCCTGAAAAATATCGGAAGGGGGACTTCCCATCATTATTATTAAAAGAGTCAGATTTACCTAAAAAATGCAAAATCATTTTTGGTTCTATTCAAGATACATTAAAAAAATTTATTAGAGATTTAGAAAAGAAAGAAAGTAAAATAGGATTCGTTTCCGTTGATGTTGATTATTACACAAGCACCAAAGAATGTTTAAATATTTTCTTAATTGATAAAGATAGTTACTTATCTAAAGTAGTAACTTATTTTGATGATATTTATATGGTTGATCATAATATTTACTGTGGTGAACTTCTTGCAATTGAAGAATTCAATGATAAAGATTCTATGAGGAAGATTTGCAAAATGAATCAACTTAGAAATACTAGAGTATTTAAAAATTCAATATATCTTGATCAAATGTTTTTTTGTCATATTCTTGATCATAAAAGAAGAGATCCGTCTATATGGGTAAATGAGAAAAAGGTAATTTTGAGTAATCCCTATAGAAAACTCTTGAATGATTTATAAGTTTTTGTAGTTATTTATCGTCCAACACACTTACTTTGTCCAACTCATATCCACCAATACAAACAAAATATCCACCAACACAACCACCAACACCAAATTAAGCATATAATGGAAGGGAGTGGATTACTTTGGACGATTAACTCCCAAAAGTCCTTTTATAACTGCCTTATATGCTTACCTGCGACCACACAGGACTAAAAGAAAACGGAGAGGGTGGGATTCGAACCCACGAATAGTTACCTATTAAACGATTTCGAGTCGTTCGCTTTCGACCTCTCAGCCACCTCTCCTTGCTTAATATATAAATTATATTTAGGAATTCTATATTAGGCTTTTATTCGACTTTAATCCCAGCCTGCTTCTTTCATCAATTTTATTGCAAGAGAATTATTAACACCAAGATCTTCTACAGTAACTTTATCAGGAGTAAATGGTCCAAAGTCCTTAACGATAGGATTTTGATTGACCTCCTTTAATGGATGTTCAAAAGTAGGCGCTGCTAACCCCTCACTTCCACTAGGAGAGGCTAAATATTCAAGTAACTTTATAGCTGCAGTTTTGTTTGTTGCATATTTAGCTACACCACCAGCACTAATATTTACATGTGCAGGATTAGGAGTAAGTACTACTGTTTTTTTTGCATATAAAGCATCTCTTCTTCCATTTACCCCAGCCAGCATTCTTGCAACATAATAATGGTTTACAATTCCTACTCCACACTTTCTCTTAGAAACCGCTCTTACGATAGAAATATCCCCTGGGAAAAAAGGTTTAGATACATTTGAAATCATCCCATTAAGCCAATTTTTTGTAGCCTCTTCACCCTTATTAATTATTTGATTTGCTACCAAAGATTGATTGTAGGGACTTTTTCTATTCCGTAAACATACTTTTCCTTTTAAAGATGGGTCTGCTAAATCAGTGTAATCATTAATTTTGCTTAAATCTACCACCTTTGGATTTACTACCATAACTCTTACTCTTCTTGTTAATGCATACCATTCCTTATCAGGATCTTTTAATCCGACAGGGACATCATTTTCTAAATTATTAGACTCAATGCTCTGCAGCAATCCTAATTTTGCAGCATTAGTAATTCTTGCAGCATCAACAAGCAAAATTAGATCGGCTTGAGAATTTTTCCCTTCTCTTTTAAGTCTTTCAATCAAGGAGATACCAGCAGCTTCAATTAGTCGAACTTTTATCCCAGTTTCTTGTGCAAATTTTTTATATACACTTCTATCTGTATTGTAATGTCTCCCTGAAAAAACTTTGACTTCTTTTTCTGTTGAATTAACAGGTATATTAAAGTTCAATAAAAATGTACATGCTAATGCTGAATAAATTACTTTTTTAAATTTTTGCACTTTTTAAAAATAGTATCTATGGTTACTTTATACCTATAAAAACAGTTCAAACTTTAAAAGCGAACTTCTATACATTGAGATGTATCATTTTTTATATTTCAAATGAATTATTTAATCCATCAATTATTAAACACTGAAGAAATAAATTTAATAAAAAAAGAATTAGAGAAATATCCCCAAGATTGGGAAGATGGAAAAAAAACAGCCGGCAGTCACGCTTCATTGGTAAAAAATAACTTGCAACTAAATAGAAATTCTGAGATATCAAAAAAATACTCTCAATTAATAAATAAAAAAATCCTCTCGAACCAATTAATTAAAAGTTTCTCTTTACCTAAAAGAATCCATGGAATAATGTTTACAAAATCATCAAAAAATATGCATTATGGCAGACATATTGATAATCCATACATGTCTTCAGGTAGATCAGATTTATCTTTTACTATTTCATTAACGAATAAAGAGTTTTATGAAGGTGGAGAATTAATTATTGAAACAATGAATTCAGAAGAGAAATTTAGGTTAAATGCTGGAGAAATAATTATATATCCAAGTTCCTATTTGCACTCAGTAAGTGAAGTAGTTAATGGTGAAAGATTAGTTTGTGTAGGTTGGATAGAAAGTTATGTTAAATCAACTGAGGAAAGGGAATATTTATTTGATCTTGACGCAGGAGCAAGAGGAATTTTAGCCAAATACGGGAGGTCAGATGAGGTTGATTTAATTTTTAAATCCTATTCAAATTTGTTAAGAATATTAGGTAATTAATAGATCATTTTATACATCAAATAGAAAAAGTCATTAGAGATATTTAGAATAATTACTATATATATAATTAAAAATGCCAAGAAAAAGTTCACTCGCAATATTTATAGCCGCAACTAGTGCGCTAGCAATTTCATCACCTATTAATGCAAGAGATCAAGATTTAGGTGGACTTAAGGAATGGAATACTGATATGTCAATTGATGCAGATTTTATTCTTGATGAAGATGCTCAAAAAATCGCTGACGAAGCTGCAAAATCTAGTACATGCATTCCTGTTGGGGAAGGAGAGAACTGCTGGTAATTATTAAAAGTAATTAATAATATAGATTTAGGAATTAAAGGTGAAATGAAAATAAAAAATTTTCATAGATTACTTATAAAAATAAAGTATTTTTTTTTAATTTATATGTTTAAATTTTTTCAATTTTTATAAATGAGATTATATTTTTTATTAATTAATAAAAATCTAAATAAGAATCCTTTTTAGTGCTTTAAGTTAACAAAAAAAAACGCCTCTTATTGAGGCGTTTTTAATATTCAAAGAACTAATTTAGAATTTGAATGTTGTTTGTAGGAGATAACCAGACATATCAGCTTCAACACCATCAGCATTCTTGGATGTTCCACCAAAAATTGTAGGTGTAATAGAAACTGAATCATTTACTTTGTATTTGTAGTAAATTTCGTATAAGAATGGATCAATAGTTTCTCCCTCAACTTTTTGAGGCTGACCAAATGCTATACCAATTTTGTCATCAGGATTAAGTGTATCAGTCCAATTAAGCCCTACAAAATAAGCAGTTGTATTAGAATTTGCGGCAGCATCTGTCTCTGAAGTATCATAACCAACAGAAATTGCAGGCATTGCAGTTCCAGAATCATCTGGTCTCCACCATGCTCTTAAACCATAGTTAGTACTATTACCATCACCTGGTCTTGCTTGACCGTCAGTTGTCATGAAGTAAGAATCAGTCCAGCCATTATATTTCATATTAACCATTGCTGAAACAGAATAGTTAGGCTTTGTATAACCAACTTGAGTTGCCCAACTTTGTGAAACTTCATCGGTTAAGAGACCGTTTTTAGATGTAATGTTAGAACTAACTGCAAAGCCATTATCACCTGTATATGCCCAACCAGCTCCAGGTCTTGTACTTGCACCATAAGCTGCAGCATTTCCTCCAAGGGTAAATGCCTTTAGTACTGGTTCATATATCGAAGGAGTTGTAGCATGCATATAATAGTTTTCAATCTTAGGACCGAAAGTTACTGTATGATTGCTATCACCTATTGGAGTTGTGTACCAAAGTTTATCAACCTTCAGGACATCACCATTTCCATTACCTGAACTTAAATAAGTGTTGTAAACAGATTTTGTTTTAGACCAAGAAGAATGGTTTCCAGTTTTGATTCTTGTATAAAGATTGTCATCACCAGTAAAACTAGTATTTAAGTTCAGTGTATATGTATACATGAACTGTGTTTTACCATCGTAAGTATCATCATCAGTGTCAACACTACCTACGTCAAAGATTGCCTTTCCATCTAAAACTGTTGTATCAGAAAAGCCACCAGCTTCGAATGCATTCATTCTGGATTCAATACCATCAACTCTCTCATTAGCATTTGCTAATTCGTTTGCGAAAGTTTTGCTATCGAACTGTTTGTTTGAAGATTTGCTGCTACGTGAATAGCTACCCATTTCTTCAATATTAACGTCAGATGCTTGTGCAACTAATGGAGTCATTAAACTCAAAGAAACACCTGCAACCAACATTTGTTGGAAGAGTTTCATTTTACCTCACACTAAAATTGCCCACAAAGTGGGTACATAAATTGTATCGGAAGTAACTTTTTAAGGTAGGTATATCAGATTCATCCTCGTGTAACAAATTTTACCTTATCTCCTCAAAAACTCATCCAAAAGATTTTATTTTTCTAGCAAGGGAAAATTCAAGGAATTTCTCTCTTCTGTCCAAGAAGATGCGACTTCTTTAGCCAACTTTCTAATTTTTTCTATATATTGAGCACGATCTGTTACTGAAATCACACCTCTAGCATCAAGCAAATTAAAAGTATGACTACACTTTAAAACATAATCAAGGGCTGGATAAGTTAGTTTCTTTTCAATTAATAAATTCGCTTCATCTTGATAGATTTCAAATAATTTTCTGAGATTTTGGGGATTTGATTCAGAAAAATTATATGAGCATTGCCCTTTCTCAAATTGGAGCCAGATATCGCTATATTTCAGATTTTGATTCCAGTTTAAATCCCAAATACTTTCTTTATCTTGCAAGAACATCGCAATTCTCTCTAAACCATATGTAATTTCAATTGGTATTGGTTGGCAATCTACTCCGCCACATTGTTGAAAATATGTAAATTGAGTAACTTCCATGCCATCCAACCAAACTTCCCAGCCTACTCCCCATGCTCCAAGAGTTGGCGACTCCCAATTATCTTCAACAAATCTAATATCGTGATCTTTAGGATTTATTCCAAGAGACTCTAGAGATTTCAAATATTTTTCTTGTATCCCATCAGGAGAAGGCTTAATTATTACCTGATATTGAAAATAATGTTGCGCACGGTTCGGATTTTCCCCAAATCTTCCATCAGTAGGCCTTCTACATGGCTCTGCATATGCAACGGACCAAGGTTCTGGTCCAATAGCCCTCAAGAAAGTATGAGGATTCATTGTGCCAGCACCCTTTTCCGTATCGTAAGCCTGCATAATCAAACAACCTTCATCAGACCAGAAATTATTGAGATTTTGGATTATATCCTGAAAAAACATCAAATTTTAAAAAAGTGGAGAATTTAGACCAATGCCAGTAAATATAATAACAAAGCTTAAAAGCAAAAAAGTTTTCAACTCTGAGTTTTGAAGATTATTATCTGGTAAAAACTTTCATAAAATTAAACTCTTTATTAAGACCTAACTGAAGAATTAATTATGAAAAAAATCTAATGGCAATGGTCCAAAAGTATCTGACTCTGAAGCATTTTCATCATACTGATATGTTATTAAAATTCCTTCTCCAAGACCATTTTCAGATCTAATCAAAACATTACTAGTTTTTTGATTAGCTTTTAAAAAAACACTTCCATTAGCAGAAAGAGAATCTAAATTACCAAACTTGATTGAAGAGTATTTTTTAGAAATTGATTGCAATGCTTCAACAGCCTTAATATCACTAGGTGCCATTATTCCTATTGTCATCCAATCTGCCTTAGATATATTTGATTCTAATTCTCCAAAAAGTTTTTTTACTTGACTATTGTTTAATTTAGGAGCAACTCTGAAACTGTTTAAATCAACTAACTTATTTATTTCCATTGAATTTATATTTAAAAATAATTCTTATCCAAAGGTTCTTCCATTCCAAGCCCACATTGAAGCAGGGACATCCTCAAAAGAAATATAAATTTTATCTATTGGAATTCCCATTTTCTCAAATACAAAATTAGATATTTCCTTTGCCATTTCAGATGGATTTAAAGAGCCTATTGACTTAATCTCTAAAAAACAACAAGGGGTTTTGTCTCCAAAATACATTTGGGAATTATCTTCTAATTTAGCCATAACAAATCTTTTCGATTTATTAGTTAGTGATGAAACTAGTATTGAAATTTCTTCAAGTAATTTCTTCTTATCATCTACCTTGACTGAAGTAGAAACATTGATATAAGGCATATTTATGCAGCTAAATAATCTTTTTGGGAATCAGCTTCTAAATGAACAGTTTTAGATTTTTGGACTTTTTTTGATGACAAATATGTCATATCGTATGAGCTTATTCCATTTTTATAGGGATTGAAAAGGGCATTTTTAGATCTACTTTTTTTGCTCCTTTTGAATTCAATCATTTTTAATTAAATTATTAACCAATAATTTAACTTTTTTTCTATATATGTCTAGGTTTTTAAAAGTATTTTTAATTAATTAGATATAAAAAACCTATCTAAATCACACTATAAATTTCTATTTACTAAATTTAAGTTACATCTAATAATAAATTTTTTGGAAGTTTTAAATAATTATCAAAGAAAAAAGCTTGATGAAACTAATGATGAAGAATTTTATTCTGACCCAAAATTTGTTTATCATCTGGATGCAAATTTCAGACAAAATTTATCGAATGTTTATAAAAATGAAATTACAGATTATTCAACTGTCATTGATTTAATGTCTAGTTGGGACAGTTATTTGCCTTTAGAAAAAAAATATAAAAAAGTTATTGGGCATGGATTAAACAAACAAGAACTTGAAAAAAACAAAATTTTTGATTCTTATTGGATACAAAATTTCAATTTAAATCAAGAACTTCCTCTTGATAGCAAGAGTGTTGACTATTGTTTAATGGTGGCTGCTTGGCAATATTTACAATATCCAGAGAATTTAACTAAAGAAATCGCAAGGATTTTGAATAATCAGGGCAAATTTATAATTGCTTTTTCAAATAGAGCATTTTGGCATAAGGCTCCAAATATATGGACCACTTCTACTGAGGAAGAGAGAATCAAGTATGTAAGAAAAGTATTAATCACAAACGGATTTAACGAGCCAAATATTATTAAAAAATTTAATCAACCGGCCCTTAATATCTTTAATTTTTCAAATAAAGATCCTTTTTATTGTTTGATTGCAACTAAAGAGTAGAAAATTCCCATATCAAATTCAGCGGATTGATAATTAATGGTATAAATCATAGTCGATAGCCATACTTTCAAATTTTTACTAATATTGGATAGTTAAAATTAATAATTATGGGTTCAAAAAGAGAAAAATATCCTGAAAAATGCCCTTGGGACCTCGGACCTAATCAACATTTAGCCAAAGAAGAAAATTGGACTTTAAGATTAGGAGAAGCAAACGTATGCTTTAGTAAAAACAAATTGGATAATAATTATTTTCATGTAATAAGCAATGAAAATGAAGAACAAATTTTAGCCTTTAGAGCAAGACTTCTTTATCAGAAACTACTTGATAAAGGATTTAGATTGGTTGAATAGAGTAATCTAATTCAATAAACTTAATTCTTCAAAAACAAATTTCTGTATTTCTTCTTCCTGGTTATCGTTTAAGTATTTTATTGTTCTTGAATTCAAAATCCAATCATCATTTGTACTTATATTTATAAATTCATCTATGTATTCTAATTTTTGAGAATTCGGTATAAGAGTATTAGGGTCAACTTGTTGACTGGTATATTTTTTGCTAAGTAAACCATCCCCTGTGTTTAAAAACTCGTCAACAAAAATTTCTATTATAGTTCCGTGGATTTTTCTATAAACCATATTAATCCCAAGATCTTTGACCCTATATTTATCTCCATCATTTTTACCTGAAACCTTCATTTCTATTCCATTTTCGGAACTCTTTATTAGATTAAAATTATTTTCTGAATGTATAGAATGAAAATCTCTTCTTACTCTGTGAATTGAAACTTCAAACAATTGAGAGGCAATGCTTTTAACAATATTCTCATCATCTATATTTTGAATATTTGGTTTAAAGTCTTTGCCTAATAAGAATTTACCTTCATGAATATTATTTTTATTAATAAAAGTGCATTTACCTTGGTAACCATTAAAATCATTTTTCCAGGTGTACCTATTTTCATATGCCTTTTGAAAAATTTCCTTACAATTAATTTCTTTTAGCTTCTCCATAAATTTTTATAAACCGGTATTGATAATTCTACAAAAAAACCTCTTTACTTAATAGAGAGGTTTTTTATAAAAATTAAACTAATTTTGAGTAATTTTTGTATTTTCTATGTTGTCAAATGCTTGTCCGATTTTCTTAAAGTCAAATCCCATAGCCCTTAATGCGTGCCAAAGATGACCTTGTAAGAAAAAGAAACCTAAATAGAAATGAGTATTGGCAAGCCAAGCTCTTGAACTGTAAGCTCCTGAACCTAAATCAACCGTATCAGTAAAATAAGGTGCAAATTCAAATTGAAGCTTTAAAGGCTCTCCATATAAATCAACTGGATATATAGTTGTGTTTGAAGCACACCAAAAGGCAGCGACAAAAGCCATATAAGAAACACCAACTACTGAGTAAGACAATATTGCCTCAGCTCCAAGCAATCCTTTACCTTTAAATTCTGTATATTCTCCAAATTGTTTAGTACAAATATGGAAAACACCTCCGATTATCTCAAGGAAAGCTAGAAAAGCATGTCCTCCCATGACATCCTCTAGACTATCAATTTTTAAAAAATCAAATTGATGATTCCAAATAGCTGCAATATCTAAATTGTAAACAACTTGTCTTGTAGATCCGATTGCAGGATCGTAAATTCCATGAATGCGGGCCCACTCAACGAACATTATTGCTCCAAGACCAAGAAAAATTAGATGATGACCAAGTATAAAAGTTAATTTATCTGGATCATCCCACTCAAAATCGAATTTTTGAGGCTTACTATTTTCAGGATAGTCTCCAAGATCACCTGCAAATTTATTGGAATGAAGTAATCCCCCAGCACCTAATACCGCTGAAAAAATTAGATGTAATGTGCAAATTACAACAATTCCATATGGTTCTGTAATTACACCATTTTCAACGCCTCCAATTCCAATTCCTGCTAGGTGAGGCAAAACAATTGCTTTCTGTGCACCCATTGGAATACTGGCGTCGTAACGAGCTAATTCGAATAATCCAAAAGCTCCTGCCCAGAACATCATTAATCCTGCATGGGCTGCATGAGCTGCTATGAATTTACCTGAACGGCCAACAACACCAGAATTTCCTGCGTACCAGTCATAGGTGACATCAGATTTTCCGTAAGTTTGTAACACTTGATTTAAGTAAACAGCAAGTTGAGCATATTGCTAATCAGTATGGTTTTTTACATGTTGTTTACAGATTTAATTACTTTTGTAAAAAAAACATATTGAGAAAGAACAAATGTTACAAATCTGGAAATTAATATCTTTGAAAGCTTACGCCAGAGTGGGGATTTCACCTTTTAGCTGAGAAGCCCATGTTTCAAGGCGTGAATCTGTTAAATCAGATTCACTATCCTCATCTAGAGGTAATCCACAAAAAGTTTCTCCTATGACACTTTTAGACTCATCAAATGTATATGAAGATTTATCTACGTAACCGACCATTTCTGCTCCTGCTTTAATGAAATAACTATGTAGTTCTTCCATTGCATCACAATAATTTTCTGTATAAGTAGAAGAATCGCCTAACCCGAAAATTGCAACCTTCTTTCCTGATAAACTTAGTTCACCAATATCCTCTAAGATTGAATCCCATGCAGTTCCTGATCTTTCTTCATCTGCTCCAGTATTCCAAGTAGGTATTCCGCAGATAATTCCATCAAGGCCTTCAAATTCTGAGAGATCATCTACATCAGATACGTCTTTAGGTGCTTCTGCTGAAGAAATAAAGTTGTGAAGACGATCAGCTACGTCTTCAGTTTTTCCAGTTGTAGTTGCGTAATAAATTCCTACAGTCATAACTTCAAAATGTTTACCTTAAAATAATAAAATCTAAAAACGCTAAATTAATTTCTTTAGAAACTTTTTCATGTAAAATTTTATACTAAATAAAGTAAGAAAAATTTTTTTAGGGTAATTTACCAAAAATTATTTAAATCGTTGTGACTGATAAGTTAAAGAAAAATATCCAAAATCTTGTTGAGGAATTTAATTTTAAAGGGGAGAAAAAATTTAAATTAATTATTTTATTTGGTTTATTAGGAGATTTTGATAGCTTTGAATATGCATTTAATTTGAAAAACTTCATTAATAATAATCAAGCTGAAAATTTAGATATTTTTGCCCTTGGTATTGGGAACAAAAATGGAAAAGAAAAATTCTGTAACTTCACTGGATTTTGTAAAGAAAATCTAGTAGTTGTTTCTGATAATCAAATTCATAATAATTTAGAAGTCTCAAGAGGATTAGATATAGGTTTAGGAGGTTGGATCAATATGCTGTTGATGCTATCTGGAATAAATTCCTTTAAAACTATAAAAGAAGTTTTTAGAGGTTATACAGGAGACCGTAAAGCAAAGCAAATCTATTCAGAAATTGACAATATTGACATTCTAAAATTTATAAAATTTTCAGGTAATAATTTCAGACTGGTTTTCGGGGATGGTTATTTGAGACCATTTGAATTGGCAACATTTAGATTGAATAATATGTATGAAATAATCCAAAATTGGGAAGATTACATTCTTGATGAAAAATACCTACCCCAAAGAGGGGCTTCTTTTTTATTAAATGATAAAAATCAAATCATTTATAAATTTTTTTCAAGTGATGTGCTTGGATATTCATCAAATATGAGAGACCCTTTAGAATTTTTATCTAATTTAATTAAAGAATAGTTTTAGAAAATTTATGATAGTAGAAATATTTGGGTATATTGCAGCAATCCTAACAACCACGGCATTTCTTCCTCAATTGATCAAAACTTTAAAAACAAAAAAGGCAGATGATGTGTCTTTGATAACTTTAATTATGTTTATTATTGGGGTTTTGTGTTGGATTATTTACGGTTATAAAATCTCGTCAATCCCAATATTATCAGCTAATATAATAACCTTAATTTTAAATCTTTTGATATTAATTTCAAAAATATATTTTTCAAAAAGCTAAAGTTAACAATAATTATATTAATAGTGTTAATTTACCAATACTTTATTAAAATCTTGATTATTACTTGATTAATATAAGTTTAAATTATTCTTATCTTGAAAACTTCAAAATGCTGGGTTTGGTTTAAAGGTAGCCTTAACAACAGTGGTTATTGGAAAGAAGGTTTTACTTGTACTTTTGATGAGAAACCAGGAGTTTTTATAGAAAGTCCTGCCTACGTATCTTGCAGGGTTCCAAACTGGAGAGTCCTGACTAAAGAACCTGAAGATTTATATAAATCTCCACTAATTCCTGATAAAGCAATTTGGAAAATAATTTAAATTAACAATACAAAATTAAAAAACTTTTTTACTGCGCCCCAACAGGTTAATATTGCTTTATTAAATATTTAACAAATAACATCTACTCTCTTTTTATAAATATTATTCCTTTCTTGATTTTTGGTTTTTTTCTTGGGAAAAAAAAACCAAAAATTTCTGAATATATTGCAAGGCCATTAATAAGATTTGGAATTCCACTTAGTGTAATGGGCCTTTTATTAAAAGAGGGTATAGATTTAAACCTCATTAAAAGTGCATTATTAGCATTTTCCACAATAGGATTTTTGATAGTTCTCTTGAATACATTCCCAATATTTAATAATAGACTTCCAAATTACACCTTGCAGCTTGCAGGACTAATAGGAAATACTTCTTTTCTTGGAATACCAATTGCAATAGCACTTCTCCCTACAAAAACAATTAACTTTACTATAGGATTTGACTTGGGAACAACTCTATTTGCTTGGATATTTGGACCTCTCTTTCTTCAAGAAAAATCTCTAGAAAAGAACATTCCAAATATCAAAGGATTATTAAATGCATTGATAAATAGTCCTGCCTCAAGAGGGATAATAGGAGTACTTCTAGCATACATTTTTCAAATAGATGGGATATTGGGCAACTATCTATGGATACCTGCAAGAATAGTTATTGCTCTGGCAATAATAATTGTGGGAACAAGACTTGGATTAATAACAAATCAAAAGGGTAATTTTTTTGATCTTAATAAAGAAATTAAATTCTCAATTTTATTAAAGTTATTTATTCTTCCTTTTATTATTTTTTTTGTAAGCAAATTATTAAATTTTGACTTTTATCAATCATCAGCAGTGATTCTTCAGGCAGGGACCCCAACAGCAATATCAACAATTTTAATGGCAGAGGCTTATGGAGTAAAACAAAAAATTGCTTCCAAAATACTTTTTACTACAACTTTAATTTCAATAGTTACAATTCCACTATTAAAGGTTGCTCTAAACATATCTGGCTCAACATAGGGTTAGAACACAATTGATCTAAATTGTAAACATTATGTCCTGATAACTACATAATGTCTTAAGATTTAGGTTATGAAGTCAGCAAACCCTGAAAATGAATATATTCCTTTAGATATTAGGATTTCTGTGAGAAGAGATACTCTAAGGCTCATCTCAGAGATGGCGCAAGATATGGGGATAAGCATTAATGAGGTTTTTAGTTTTTTAGCTGAAGATTCAGTCATTGATCTCGAATTAATCGAAGATTTGAATGGAATTGAAATACCCAATAAGTGCAGTCTTGATGATCTAAAAAACGAGCTACTAAAAAAAAGGCTATGTTAAAATTTCTCAACTTTTATATTCTTCCAATTAGATTTATATCCACTATTAATTAAAAATTCTGAATATTCGTTCAAATCTTTTTTATTTATTCGCCACAAATTATATATTCCATATCGCCCCAATTTTTCATGATTAATATTTGACCAATGCTCTTCTTGAGAAGAATAATCATCTATGACTATCAATAAAGATTTGTATTCATAATTAGGCTCATCCTGATAATTTTTTCTTCTATCCATATTTAGTCTTTCTGTCAGGTTAATTAATCCCTCTTGAGTGTTAGCTTCATAAAAAACTATTTGTCGAGAATAATAATGTAAAGATGGTTTTCTTATGCCAATCATTGCCAAGGTTTCCTTTCCTTCGCGATTATCTAAAATTAATTTTGAGATATTCCTCAAAGGTAATTGCCTTGAAGTATCCGCTAATTTTCTGATTGGAGACATCAAAAAATATTGCCCTATAAAAAGTACAATTTGGAGATAAAGAAATATATTTTTGGATTTAAAAGAGAATAAGATTATTGCACTAATTGTGAATAAAAAGAAGAAAAATTTGGCTTTAAAAATTATTCCAGAGCTTATTAATTCAGATGCAAGATTAGGCATCTCGGGATCATTTATTAAACCTAACCAAATATTTGAGAAAAAGAATGCAATTGAGATTCCGAAAAAAATAAAAATATTAAAGATCCATAAATATACATAAGTTTTATTTGTATTTTTTAAGCCTATAAAGCTATTACTTATTAGAACAGCCGCTGCTGGAATTGCTGGCAACCAATAGCTTGGGAGTTTCGTTGCAGAAATACTAAAGAAAATCAATACTGCCGATAGCCAGCACAGAGAATATGTATAAAGACTGTTAGAGAGCTCACAACTCTCTTTTAAACTTTTCAAGATATCCTCAAAGGTTTTAAATATTCCATGATACAAAAAAGGGGTGAATGGTAACGAAGCCAAAATCATTATGTAAAGAAAAAACCATGTCGGTTCTGAATGATTATTAACAACAGATGTATACCTTTGGAAATTATGATAACCAAAAAAGTTTTCCCAAAAAGGCTTTCCTTCTTTCAGTAATTCCAAGACGTACCATGGAACACTTATTAGGATTGTTATTAAAAAACCTTTCTTAGGGTTTATCTTGTAAAGCAAACTTCTCCAATCTTTTTGAATAATTAAAAAAAATGTGATCGTCAATGTTGCCAAAACAAATGCAACAGGTCCTTTAGTTAAAATTGCAAAACCCAAAAATGCCCATGCTGAAATACATTCATCATTATTTTCACTTGCCATGCGTCTCCAAAACAAAAGGAGACTGATCCCTAAAGTTCCTGTTAAAAGAGCATCACTTACAGCAGTTCTACTCCAGATGATTATTAAAGGAGACAGAGCGAAAGCTAGTGATGCCACTATTGGAGTAAGAAATTGCTTATCACCTTTCTGCGGCCAACAAAACAACGTATCTGCAATCATCAACATTAAAAATAGTGATGCCAAAGATGAAGGGAGTCTTGCAGAGAGAGTCCCTAAACTATCCCAAATCTCAATTTTCGGCAATGAATAAAAAAAACCCATTAACCAATAAATTAGTGGAGGCTTATCAAAACGGAATATGCCATTAACTTTTGGAGTTAACCAATCACCAGATTCACTCATTGCTCTTGCGGCAGCTGCGAATAAAGGGGGCGTTTCATCTACCAGTCCTGTTTTTCCTAAATCTAGAATAAATATAATGATCGCAAAGATTAAAACTAACAATAAAGTTGCCAGCCTTTTTTTTGAGTTAAGAAGAATCATTTACTAAATTATTTTACTTATATTCATTGATTACTTTATTAAGCCAGTTCACAACCTTGTTAGCAAATATCTCTGTAGAAGCATTTTTTTCTACCCATTCTCTACACTTTTTGCGCTTTATTTTTTCAATAATTTCTACATAAGAAAGCATGGTTTCTTTATCATCGGGATCTGCAAGATATCCTGTTTTGCCATGCTGAATAATTTCACTAGGTCCTCCTCTTTTGTAAGCTATTACTGGCACCCCACAGGCTAAAGCTTCTACAATAACGTTTCCATATGCTTCATTCCATTTCGGGGTATTTAACAAAACCCTACATTTACCAAGTTGTTTTTGTAATTCATCTGTAGATAAAAACCCCATCCAATCTATAGTTCCTCGCGGATATGATCGTTCTATTTTTGAGGCGTAGTTCTCATCTTCTATGACTCCCCAAACATTTAGTTTTTCTTCAAGTTCGTTTGCGACATAAACTGCATCTTCTAAACCTTTTTCCGGAGCAACTCTTCCAACCCAACCCAATGGTCCCTTAATAGAGTCTTGAAAAATATAATTGTCTAATTTAAAACCATTACCAATTATTGTTGGTTCTTTTATAAATGGATAATCATTGGCTTGTATTTTTGAATGAAAAGCAAAATTATGTGGATATTTTGTATATACCTTTGAAATTAAATTAAAAATTACTGAACTTTCAGAACCCATACTAATAAGATGGGCAATGGGGATATCTACATTTAATGTCATCCAAATAGGTAACCAATCATAAGACATGTTCAACAATATATCTGCTTTTTTGGCAATATCTAATCCTTTTTCAAGCATGCCTGCTAGAAGCGAATTGTCAGGAATACTTGCAGGGGAATTGTAATTTTGATGCTGCCAACTGACTTGATCTTCACCCTCTACAAAATGTAATATTGCTTTTTCATTACTTTCGTATAATTTAGAATTTTTAGGAGCTATCACCTCTACCGAGTGACCTAAAGAAAGCAAACCTGAAACTAAGGAATTAAGAGTTAATTCAACTCCTCCGCCTTTACCGCTTCCTAGGAAACCTATTGGAGTACTAATTAAAACTATTCGCATTATTATACTTTTTACTTTCAGAAACTTCCTAAATAGTAGTATCAGTAGATCTATTTTCCCATAATGACCTTCTCTGGCTAACAAAAAATACCGAGATAAGAACAAACATGACCCCTATCCATTGAATAATGGTAAGCCTTTCATCTAACCAAAAGCCTCCACTTAAAAGAGCAAATATAGGTGTCAAAAATGCAAGAGTACTAAATCCAGTTATCTCTTTATTATTTGCAAAGTAGAAAAACAATCCATAAGCTATTGCTCCCCCAAAGATACTTGCGAATGACATAAGACCCCAATCAAATATTGACCAATTTGGAATTATTTGAAAATTTGATTGTAAGCAATGCTTGATAATTAAGGGCACACTTCCTAAAACCATGTGCCATCCAGTAACTGTAACTGGATCACTTTTAGTACAAGTGAACCTTATTAAAATTGTTCCTAGTGCCATTGCCAGAGAAGCGGCAAGCATCCAAAGTTCTCCAAAATTGAAGGTCACATCACTTATAGCCTTATCAGACATAAGCCACCAGTTTTCCAATAATTCTTGAGGGACACCTAAGAATACAATTCCTCCCAAGCCAAAAAGTAAACCTAACCACCCTATTGGATTAATTAAATTTCCAAAGATTGCCCTAGCTAAAATTGCCACCAAAAGTGGTTGAGAATCAATCAATACAGACCCGAGACCTGCACCAGTTTTTGCGATTCCATAAGTTAAAAATAACTGAAAAAAAGTAGCATCTACTATTGTAAAAACGAAAAACCACTTCAAATCGCACTTATAAATTTTTAAATCTCTTTTTAACAAATATGTTGTTATTAGAACAAGAATTCCTGCAGGGAGTAATCTCAAAGAAGCCACTAACTCTGGACCAGCACTAGATACTAAAGGAGTCATGGCGGCCATTGAAGTCCCCCAAAGTGCGAAAGGGAGTATCATTAAAAACCAATTTAGGATTGAATTCATTAGGTCTGCTGATAATCTTTTTAAAGTAGTTTTATGTTTTTACCTAAAAAGAATGATTTGGCCTTTTAGACGAAAGTCAAAAAAAAGAATGGCTCGTATTTTAATTAATGAGCCTATTACAAGTTCTACAAGAGATTCTGTCCTAAAAGCTCTTAAACAAATAGAGGATAGAGAATTTCCTGCTTTAATCGTGAGAATTGATTCTCCAGGAGGTACTGTTGGTGATAGCCAAGAAATATACTCTGCCATCAAAAGATTAAAAGATAAGGGGTGTAAAGTCATTGCTAGTTTTGGGAACATATCGGCATCTGGAGGTGTTTACATTGGTGTTGCATCTCACAAGATAGTTGCAAATCCTGGGACAATAACAGGATCTATAGGAGTAATTATAAGAGGAAATAACTTATCTGAATTGTTAGACAAAGTTGGCATAAAATTTGAGACTGTTAAAAGCGGTGTATTTAAAGATATACTTTCTCCAGATAAACCTTTAAGTGAAGAAGGTAGAGGACTGCTTCAAGGCCTTATTGATGAAAGTTATAAACAATTTACCGAAGCTGTTGCTGAAGGAAGAAATTTACCTGTTGAAGAAGTAAGAAAATTTGCCGATGGAAGAATTTTCACTGGAACGCAAGCAAAAGAATTAGGTCTTGTTGATGAAGTTGGAGATGAGTTTGTTGCCAGGGAACTTGCCGCAAAAATGGTTAATATTGATCCTAAAATTGAGCCTTTAACATTTGGAAAGAAAAAAAAGAAAATACTTGGACTAATTCCGGGAGGTAAAATTATCCAAAAAGTAATCAATAGTATCTTTTTTGAGATTGATTCATCTAATAAAATACTTTGGTTATATAAGCCCTAGATCTATATGTACGAAAAAACAAAAAATAATTATAACATTGCATTTATTCGAGGAGCTACTACAGCATCTGGTAATTCCGTTAAAGAAATTGAGGATGCTGTAGTTGAATTAATAGATGAATTAATTTCACGGAACAACCTAATTAAAACAAACTTATTATCCATAACATTTACCGCAACAAAAGATTTAGATGCATGTTTCCCTGCTTCAATAGCAAGGAAATGTAACGGACTTGATTCAGTAGCTTTTATAGACTGTCAACAAATGTATGTACCTAACGATATAGATTTTTGTATAAGAATAATGGCACAAGCCCTGTTACCGCAAAATAATCCCATAAACCATCCTTATTTAAGAGGTGCTTCAAAATTAAGGGCAGATAGATGTTAATCTTAGTAAAACAATATTCCAGCTTAAATTTGGATAAACCCACTTAATCCTTTAAAAATTTATTTAATCAATGTTAAAAAAAACAAATAAACATGCTTTAAATTTTAAGATTTTAAAATTTTTTCTTATCCCTACAATTTTAGTTTCAACTCCATTTTTTAATAACCTCCAAGATGCCAAAGCAGGGTTAGAATTCCAGTGGGATCAAGACTCGGGGTATAGACGATTGAAGTGGTTTCAAAAAGAAAATAGACGTAAAATTAGAAATACGATTTATTTTTTCTTGAGACCATCCGACAGAAGAACTGATCTTTTAAAAATAAATCTAGCCATTCCTAAGAGTTTCAAAGCAAATTTAGATACAGAAAAAATAAGTATTTGTAAGGTAAAAATAGGTGGTTTTGAAAGTCGTACAAAATGTTTAGAGGATCTTCCAGCAGATATTGAAATCAATACAGATCAATCTTCACTTCGTTCTTTAAACATTTATCCTTATAGCCCAATTCCTTCTGATAAAGAAAGTTATGCCATTGTATTAAAAAAAGTAATTAATCCAAAAAGATCAGGGCTATATCAATTCCATTCATTTGGTCAGCCTAAAGGGGAATCCGTTTCAAGATATTTAGGAAGCTGGACCATAGTGATCGATTAAATGATAAATTAATTAAGGGTATTTAAAAAAATGACTAAAAGAACTTTTGGCGGGACTTCAAGAAAAAGAAAACGTGTGTCTGGTTTTAGAGTGAGAATGCGTTCTCATACTGGCAGAAGAGTTATTAAAAGTAGAAGGCAAAAAGGTAGAGAAAGGATAGCTGTCTAATTCAAAATTTTAATGGCCTTACCTAAAGATATGCGTTTAAAAGGTCATAGGACTTTTAATTATATTCATAAAAATTCAATAATATATCATGGAAAATTGATGACATTTAAAGTAGCAAAATCAAATCCAAAAATCCTCTTATCCCATAAATTTACAAATTGCTCAAACAATTTTAGAGTTGCAATTGCTATTAGCAAAAAAGTTTCAAAAAAAGCTGTAGAAAGAAATAAATTAAGAAGAATTCTCCAAGAGTGGTTATTATCAAATATTCAAAAAATTAATAACCACAAACCTTATTGGTTACTTGTTAACCTAAGATTTGGAGATTTCTGCAATGATAAAACTAGACTTTTGGAGGAATTTCAAAACTTAATGTTCAAATCTCGTCTAATCAAATGATTAACATGAATGAAGAAATCTTTTATGAAGGTGGTCCTGCAAAAAGTGATTTAATAATAAATTTACTAGCAGGGGTAACTATTCTTGGTTTGCCATTTACCTTTGCTGCGATAGTTAGAGCTTTGTGGTTGAGATATAAAATTACAAACAAAAGAATTACAATAGATGGCGGGTGGTTTGGCAAAAACAAAACACAAGTATCATTGAGCAATATCGAGGAAATCAGATCTATTCCAAGGGGATTTGGATCATATGGAGATATGGTTCTTATTCTTAATGACGGGTCAAAGGTTGAAATGAAATCATTACCTTTATTTAGAGAAAAGCAAAAGTTTATTGAAGAAAAAATAAGTAAGGGATCACAAGTTTCAAATCTTAACGAGGTAGAAGGATTTGCTACTAAATCCTAAATAAACTAATTACAAAAACCTTATTTTCCTGTAAAATAAAATGTCTAATAAAATTACACTCTCTTTAGTATCGTGATAGGGTTCATTTCTGAAAAACTACTTATCCCGATTCTAGATTTTTTCTACGGTCTAGTCCCTAGTTATGGTTTAGCAATTGTTGCATTAACAGTTGTAATTAGAATTGCACTTTTCCCTTTAAGCGCTGGTTCCATTAGAAGTGCCAGAAGAATGAAGATTGCTCAACCAGTAATGCAAAAAAGGCAAGCAGAAATAAAATCTAGGTTTTCAGGTGATCCAAAGAAACAGCAAGAAGAATTAGGAAAACTAATGAATGAGTTTGGAAGTCCTCTAGCGGGTTGCCTTCCATTAATCGTACAAATGCCTGTATTATTTGCGTTATTTGCTACATTAAGGGGCTCACCATTTGCTGATGTTCCATACAACATAAATCTTAAGGTGGTTCCACAGGATCAAATTGCAGCTATTGATCCAAAACCATATAAATCTCCAAGACACTCCATATTTATTACAGAAAAATCTCATTTTCCTGTAATAGCAACCATTCCTAATGGAACAAAATTAGGAACAGAAGAATCAATCAAAATAAATTTGCAAACAACAAATGGAAATAATTATTCGGAAGTTTTATCAAAATACGATGATGGTTCTAAATTTCTCCCTACTTGGAAGGTTTCAAAAGGGTCTGAAATCCTTAAAGTTTCCCAAGATGGTACCGTAACTGCAATTAAACCTGGTGATGCAACAATTGAGGCTAAAATTCCTGGTTTAGCTGCCAAAAGCGGTTTTCTTTTTATTAAGGCTCTTGGTCAAGTTGGCTTTTATGTAGATGGAGCTATTAATTGGGATATTGCTGCACTTGTCGGTGCCTTTGGATTAACCCTACTTCTCTCACAACTTTTGTCCAGTCAGGGTATGCCTGCAAATCCACAGCAATCAACGGCCAACAAAATTACACCAGTCATGATTACTGGTATGTTTCTGTTTTTCCCTCTACCAGCAGGCGTATTGCTATATATGGTTGTTGCCAACATATTTCAAGCATTTCAAACATTTCTTCTTAATAAAGAAGCTCTTCCTGAGAATCTACAGAAAATTTTGGATCAACAATTACTAGCCAAAAATGAAGTTATAACAACCTCAGCTTCAACTATCTCAGATAAAAGATTGCCTTTTGAACCAAATAGCAAAAAATAGTCTTAGTCTTAAATAATGAATTCTTGGTGTAGAAATTTAGAATTACTTATAAAATCAAGATCTTCATTAATTTGGATAAGGACTAAAGAAGAGGAAAGATTAGAAAAGTTAGTATATTTATCTTGTAAAAAGTTAAATATAAAAAGATTCGTTTCCTGGGATTGCGTTAGCGGTATTAAAGGATTAATAAATGAAGAACGTAAGTTTTCCAACAATCCATTAGGAGTGCTTAATTGGCTTAAGGAACAAAATCCTGGAGCATCGACAATATTATTGGTTAAAGATTTTCATAAATTTTATGATGATCCAACTATTAATAGAACTATCAAAGAATTATCTTCTGGGCTTAAGGAAACTAGTCATAATCTAATTATTAGTTCACATCTATTTCCTTCATCAGAAGAGCTTGATGAATTAATGACAATTATAAACTTACCTTTACCTGATCAAAATGAATTGAAAAATCTAATAAAAAAAATTGCTGCGAACAGCAATTCAAATCTTGATGAACAAGACTTAAATAAACTTTCTGAAGCTGCAAGCGGATTAACAGAAATAAAAGTAAAGCAAGTTACTGCAAAGGCACTTGCTCAAAGAGGGAAATTAAGTAAAAAAGATATCAAAGATATTCTTGAAGAGAAAAAACAAGTAATTGCCAGAAGTGAAATTTTAGAATTTTTTGAAACAAAATCAAGTCAGGATGATATTGGTGGTTTAAATGTCCTAAAAGTTTGGCTTAATCAAAGATATAGTGCCTTTTCTAAAGAAGCTAGAGACTATGGACTTCCTATACCAAAAGGAGTTTTACTTGTTGGAGCACAAGGAACAGGGAAATCTCTTACTGCAAAATCAATTTCTAAGAGTTGGTCTATGCCACTTCTAAGGTTAGATGTTGGAAGACTATTTTCTAGCCTTGTTGGTTCAAGCGAAGCAAGAACAAGAGAAACAATATCAAGAGCTGAGGCGATGTCCCCTTGTATTCTTTGGATTGATGAAATTGATAAAGGCTTTGGTGGCGATGCTAGAAGCGATGGAGGGACAAGTCAAAGGGTATTGGCAAGTTTGTTAACTTGGATGTCTGAAAAAGAATCCGCCGTATTTGTAATTGCAACTGCTAATGCTATAGATAAACTTCCTGCTGAATTATTAAGAAAAGGCAGGTTTGATGAAATATTTTTTCTTGATTTACCAAATTCAGAAGAAAGATCAAGCATTCTTGATTTGCACTTAAAAAAAAGAAGACCAAATTATAGTTTCCCTCTCTCTACCATTATTGACAGAACAGATGGATTCTCTGGGGCTGAACTTGAACAAGCAGTAATAGAGGGTATGCACATTTCATTCTCTGAAAATAGAGAGCTTATGGAGAAAGATTTAATAAAGGCAGTTTCTGAATTAGTTCCTTTATCCAGAACAGCCAAAGAGCAAATTGATTTACTAAAACAATGGTCATCTACAGGCCGGGCTCGTTCTGCATCGTAATAACTTTCTAATTTATTAAAAATACTGCATAAGTTAGGAATCATTAATTTAGTTAATTTTTCATCAAAAATCTCTAATAATGATTTTAGATTAACTATCTTAATTAAGGTATAGAACAAAAAAAGAGTGTTAGATCAAAAATTAATAAGAGAAAATCCAACATCTGTTGAAGAGAATTTATCCTTAAGAGGAAAAGTTTATAATATATCCCACATTCACGAATTAACCGTTAAAAAAAAAGAAATTGATATAGAAATATCCAGTCTCCAATCTGAAAGCAAAAAATTAAGTAAATTAATTGGTCAAGAAATTAGCAAATCTCAAAACAATGATTCTCCAGAACTCAATAATTTAAAGAAAAAAGGAAACGATTACAGAACCAGAATTTCTGAATTTGAAGAGAAAAAAAGAATATTGGATAAACAAATACATAATGAGATAAGTAACTTGCCAAATTTTCCGAGCAAAGATGCACCTATTGGAAAAGATGAAAGTAATAATATCCAAGTGAAAACTTGGGGAGACCCTTTGATTAAAGATAACCTTAAATCTCACTGGGAAATAGGCGAAAGTCTAAATCTTTTTGACTCAATAAAATCAACAAAAATTTCAAAAAGTCGTTTTATTACACTTATTGGTAATGGCGCCAGATTAGAAAGGGCATTGATTAATTTCATGCTCGACATGCATACTAAAAATGGTTATTTAGAGTTGATGCCTCCAGCTTTAATAAATTCAGAAAGTCTCCAAGGATCTGGGCAGTTACCTAAATTTTCCAACGAGAGTTTTAAGTGTTCTAATGATGATTTATGGCTTTCTCCCACAGCTGAAGTTCCACTAACTGCTTTTCATAAGAAGGAGATTATTGATCCCAACCTTTTACCCATAAAGTATGTTGCATATAGTCCATGTTTTAGAAGGGAGGCTGGAAGTTACGGGCGGGACACTAAAGGTTTAATAAGACTTCATCAATTTAATAAGGTTGAGCTATATTGGTTTTGTGACCCCAGTAAATCCTTAAAGGCTCATAAAAATATTACTGCTGATGCGGAAAGCATTTTAAAAAAACTAAACCTACCCTACAGGTTGGTAGATATATGCACAGGAGACTTAGGCTTTTCTTCCAGTAGAACTTTTGATCTAGAAGTTTGGCTGCCAAGTAGTAAAAGTTATAGAGAAATTTCAAGTTGCAGCAATTGTTTAGATTTCCAAGCACGCAGATCATCAATAAGAACAAAAATTGATAAAAAGAATACATATTTACATACCTTAAATGGCAGTGGTCTTGCAATTGGGAGAACAGTAGCTGCAATACTTGAGAATGGCCAACAACCTGATGGGAGCGTAAAGATTCCAGATGCTTTAGTTCCTTATTTTGGGTCAAATTTTTTAAAAACTACTTAATATAAAATAATGAATGTTTTAACTTCAATAACAGTTCTGGGATTTCTCATTTTTTTTCATGAGATGGGACATTTTCTTGCAGCAATTTTACAAGGTATTTACGTTGATGGATTCTCAATTGGATTTGGACCCTCAATAATTCAGAAAAAATATAAAGATATTACTTATTCATTCAGAGCTTTTCCTCTAGGGGGCTTCGTTTCCTTCCCTGATGAAGAACTTAATAATATTGACTCTAAAGACCCAAATCTTCTAAAAAATAGACCAATAATTCAGAGAGTAATTGTGATCTCAGCTGGAGTATTCGCTAACCTAATCCTTGCTTATTCAATCTTAATTATAAATGTAGCTACTGTGGGAATTCCCTTCGATCCCGAACCTGGAATTTTAGTCTTGGCTACACAGCCTGAAAAGGCTGCTTATCTTGCAGGATTAAAACCAGGAGATAAAATCTTAGAAATTGAAACTAATACTTTAGGATCTGGAGATCAAGCTGTTTCCACCTTAGTAAAAGAGATTCAAAATTCATCAGAAAACCCAATTTCAATAAAAATTGAGAGAGATGGAATTTTTAAAGATTTAACTTTGACACCCAAAAATATTGATGGTAAAGGCACAATAGGAGCTCAATTACAGCCCAATATAAGAAAAGAGACTAAGAAGACAAAAAACTTTTATGAACTTTTTAAATATACTAATAATCAGTTTTCATCTCTTTTGGTAAAAACAATTCAAGGTTATAAAGGATTGATAACAAATTTTTCATCAACAGCTCAACAATTAAGTGGTCCAGTCAAAATTGTTGAAATTGGCGCTCAACTTTCCCAACAAGGCGGAACAGGGATACTATTATTTGCAGCTTTAATTTCAATAAATTTAGCAGTTCTCAATTCATTGCCTTTACCACTATTAGATGGTGGGCAACTTGTTTTCACTTTAATTGAGGGGTTTAGGGGGAAACCTGTACCAGTTAAGATACAAATGCTTGTTACTCAATCCAGTTTTTTTCTTTTAGTTGGACTAAGTGTGCTCCTCATCATTCGGGATACTAGTCAGCTTCTAATAGTACAAAGATTATTTAACCAATAAATAATTTTTAAAAAAAGTTATTCAAGCTGTTAGAATAGTAAAACTAATAAAATTATTTTAAATGGCTAAAAAGTCCATGATTGCTAGAGAGGTCAAACGCAAAAAGCTAGTAAAAAAATATGCTGCAAAAAGAAAATCATTATTAGATGAGTTTAATGCCGCGAAAGATCCTATGGAAAGATTAGAAATCCATCGAAAGATCCAAGGATTACCAAGAAACTCAGCTCCAAACAGAGTTAGAAATAGATGTTGGGCAACTGGCAAGCCTAGAGGAGTATATAGAGACTTTGGATTATGTAGAAACCAATTAAGACAAAGAGCCCATAATGGTGAATTGCCAGGTGTTGTAAAGTCAAGTTGGTAATAAATTATTTTATTAAAATTCATTACCTAATTTTTTAAAATGAAGAAATGGCAAGGATTTGCAGATAATTTTAATGTCTTACTTAAAAAAAAATTAAATCATATTTAAATAAATACTCAATATGTCCCTATTAGATGTAAGAATAAATCATGTATACGAATTCATAATTTAAAAAGTGGAAGGACAAAATAAGTCGATCACGTTTGACGGACGAGAGATACGACTAACTACAGGACTATATGCGCCTCAGGCAAATGGATCAGTATTGATTGAATGTGGAGACACTTCTTTATTAGTTACTGCAACAAAAACCACAAAAAAAGAGGCTTCAGACTTTTTGCCTCTAATATGCGACTATGAGGAAAAACTATATGCTGCAGGCAGGATACCCGGTGGATTCATGAGAAGAGAGGGACGTCCTCCAGAAAGAGCCACATTAATAGCAAGATTAATTGATAGGCCTATGAGACCACTTTTCCCTAGTTGGATGAGAGATGAGATCCAAATTGTTGCTTCTTGTCTTTCTCTTGATGAAAGGGTGCCTGCAGATGTTCTTGCTGTGACTGGAGCATCAATAGCAACACTATTGGGAGAGATCCCTTTCTACGGGCCAATGGCCGCAGTAAGAGTTGGCCTTTTAGGCGATGATTTTATCCTTAATCCAAGTTACCGAGAAATCGAGAAGGGTGATCTTGATATAGTTGTCGCAGGGTCAAACGAGGGGATTGTAATGATTGAGGCTGGTGCAAACCAACTTTCTGAACAAGATACTATTGAAGCTATAGATTTCGCTTATGAAGCTGTTACTGAATTAATAAAATCTCAAGAAACCCTTCTCGAAGAATTAGGGATCAAGCAATCAAAGCCTGAAGATCCAGAGCAAGACAACACATTAATAAGTTATCTAGAGAAAAATTGCTCCAAGCCTATTGATTTAATCTTAAAGAAATTTGACCAGTCAAAAGAGGAAAGAGATCTAGAGCTTGAGAACATAAAAGCAGATGTTCAAGATAAAATAGATTCTCTTAAGGATGATAATCAAGTGAAAATACTCACTGCAGAAAATGATAAATTAATACATTCTGATTTTAAAAAATTAACCAAGAAATTAATGAGATTACAAATCATAAATGATGGGAAAAGGGTTGATGGTAGAGATCTAGACGAAGTAAGAAAAATATCTGCTGCTGCAGGAATACTCCCAAAAAGAGTTCACGGTTCAGCTTTATTTCAAAGAGGTTTAACACAAGTATTATCAACAACTACTCTTGGCACTCCAAGTGATGCTCAAGAGATGGATGACCTAAATCCAAGTACCGAAAAGACTTATTTACACCACTATAACTTTCCTCCATATTCAGTGGGTGAGACTAGGCCAATGAGAACTCCAGGAAGGAGAGAAATTGGTCATGGAGCCTTAGCTGAAAGAGCAATAATACCTGTTTTACCAGGGAAAGAAACATTCCCTTACGTACTAAGAGTAGTTAGTGAGGTTTTAAGTTCTAATGGATCTACATCAATGGGATCTGTTTGTGGAAGTTCGTTATCTTTACTTGATGCTGGTGTTCCCTTAAAAGCTCCTGTAAGCGGCACTGCGATGGGCCTAATTAAAGAAGGCAAAGAAATTAGAATTCTTACAGATATTCAAGGAATTGAAGATTTCCTTGGAGATATGGACTTCAAAGTTGCGGGGACTGAAAAAGGAATCACAGCTTTGCAAATGGATATGAAAATTAAAGGCTTACCCGTTTCTGTAATTTCCGATGCCATAAAAAAAGCTCGTCCCGCAAGATTACATATATTAGAAAAAATGCAAGAAGCGATTGAAAAACCTAAAGAATCATTATCTCCTCATGCCCCAAGACTTTTAAGTTTCAGAATTGATCCTGAACTTATAGGTACTGTGATCGGTCCAGGTGGTAGAACTATCAAAGGTATTACAGAAAGGACAAACACCAAAATTGATATTGAAGATGGGGGCATTGTTACTATAGCCTCACATGATGGAGCAGCTGCAGAGGAAGCTCAGAAGATAATAGAAGGCTTAACAAGAAAGGTTCACGAAGGTGAAATCTTTTCAGGAGTAGTTACTAGAATTATTCCTATAGGAGCTTTCGTTGAAATACTCCCTGGTAAAGAGGGTATGGTTCACATATCACAATTATCAGAGGCTAGAGTTGAGAGAGTAGAGGATGTTGTCAGGCAAGGTGATGAAGTAACAGTGAGAGTTAGGGAAATTGATAGTAGAGGTAGGATAAATTTAACCCTTAGAGGTGTTGGTCAGAATAATGGGATGTCCTATCCTGAACCAACTCCAACACCTGTAGCACCTCTCAATTAATCGAAAGGATATAAATCGAATTTTCTTATAATTTGCATTATTTCTGAGCATATACTTTTATGAGAAAATTTATCACTTGTAGCGACTATTATTCCACCTTGCTCAAAATTTGAGTCTCCATAGGATAATTCATCATTATTTAGATTGGTCAAAGAACCACCAGCAGTTTTTAAGATAGCTTCTGGCGCAGCAAAGTCCCAGTCTTTAGGTGAACTTTTACCTGGTAGGCTCAAACAAATATAAATATTGCTTTCTCCTCTTAAAATTGAAGCAATCTTACACCCAACACTTCCCATAACAATTTGATCTTTAAAGTTTAATTTTTCAATTACCTTTTTTAAAGTGTTATTCCTATGATTTTTACTTGTAACAATGGTCATATCATGAATTCTTCTCTTATTTTGAAGAAGATTAGTTTTTAAGTGAGTTCCATCTCTCGATTCGCACCAACTTTTTCTTCCGTTAGAAATCCATAATTGATTCTTCTCGGGAATAAGAACAACTCCAATTAATGGTTGTTGCTTATAATTCAATGCTAAATGCATTGCATAATTGCCCGTTCCTTGAATAAAATCCTTAGTACCATCTAAAGGATCTAAAACCCAACACCAGTCAGATTTTGCTTCAAAAGAATTTGACTCATCCTTCGCATTTTCTTCGCTTAAGATATCCCAACCAATATTTTTATAATTTCTACTTATTCCATTTATGATCATCTCATTTACTTTTAAATCAGCAAGAGTTACGGGATTCTCAGGAGTTTTATTTTGAATAATATTAGCTTTTTCATTTGGATTTCTAATGAGGTTAGAATAATAAATCAATATATCTGCGGCTTCCCAGCTTAAAATCCTCAAATCACCGATAAGATTATTAATATCTAAACCAAAAGGTAACTTAGTCACATAAATGAATATCGATTCTCTATTTTCTCATATAGATCAAAAACCTGAAAGCGGAATTTTATATATAGTAGGAACTCCTATTGGAAATTTATATGATATTTCTTTAAGAGCTTTGAATACTCTTAAAAATGTTTCACTAATAGCTTGCGAAGATACTAGACAGACGCAAAAAATAATGAATAAATATTCAATAAAAAATAATCTTATAAGTTTTAATATGCACAACTCAATAAAAAAAATTCCAATAATAATAAATCAACTCAAGAACGGTGATTCAATTGCACTAGTGAGTGATGCAGGGATGCCAAGCATTTGCGATCCCGGAGAAAATCTTGTTAAGGAAGTAAAATTAAATAAATTAAAAACTATTTGTATCCCAGGCCCTTGCGCAGCTCTCACCGCTTTAGTTTCTAGTGGACTAGAGTCATCAACATTTATGTTTGAGGGTTTTCTACCAAAGAAACAAAGTGAGAGAAATAAAATACTTTTTGATATCAGCAAAAATACCAAAACTACTATAATTTATGAATCACCACATAGAATTAATAAATTCTTAGAAGATCTAAAAAATTTTTGCGGAGGTGATAGAGAAATTCAACTTTATCGCGAATTAACCAAAAAGTTTGAAGAGCATATGGGCAATAACATTAATGAAGTTATAGAGAAAATAAAAAATAAAGAAATTAAAGGAGAGATAACAGTATTAATTAGAGGAATAAACCATTCGAAAAATCAAGATATAAATCTAATAATTTTAAAGAATGAACTTAAGGAGTTGATTAATGCAGGTTTAAATTTATCATCGGCATCTAAATACCTAGCCAAAAAAAATGGTATTCCAAAAAACATAATTTATAATCTATATTAAAAATATTGAGTCATGTAAGTTATGTCTGAGGCTTTTAAAAAATTAATTTTTTCAATTACCTTTAATTCTTGTTTGTTTTTATTATTGATAATTGGCATGCAAAATAGCTCAAGTGAAAGCAAGGTTAAATTGTTTAAAAAAGAAACTATTGCCTTACCAATAAGCTTTATAGTTGGATTAAGTTTCATAACAGGTTCAATAACAGGAAGCTGTCTACCTATTTTCTTTAATAACAAAAAGGTTGATAGTTAGATAGAAATCAAATTTTCAGCAGTAACTAATCTAGATATTCCTCGTGAGATCAATATAGGAGCAACAATTCTAAATACATCAGTATTAGGAACTTTTATTACTTTCTGATCTTTATTACACATACGCTTTGCGGTTTTAAAATCAAAATGAATTTCTATAGTTTTTCTTTTCAAATCATTTTGAGGTAAAAATTGCCATTCAGGATAATCCTTTAAATACTTAGTCTCTAGTTCAATTTCTTTTTTGACAATTAAAAAAACTAAATTAGGTAGTTTTATCTCTGAGAGAGGTATCGAAGAAATATCTTTCTGAGAAACATCTTCAAAGTCATGATCCAAAGGAGTTATTTCTATAAACGATTCAAAAGGATCAATTTTATCTTCATTTGATCTAGCTATTGAAATTGAATTATTGTCAAATTTATTTATTTTATTTTTCTCATTAGTTTGTTGATTTTCATTTTCAAGCAAATTTTCATCTTCTATATCGAATATTGAATCTAATCTATTGATAATTTCTTTATATTTAATTTCCCCAAGGCTTTTTTTTAAATTTCTTATTATCGTCGCTTTAGTGCAGTTAAACTTTTCAGACAAAAACTCAACAGATTGATTATCTAAAAAATCAATTTTTATTTCTTCTTTTTGTTTTTCAGTAAGTCTTTTAGCCAAATTAAAAAATAATGATATGTCTAATTTTAGGAAATTTTTCTACAAAAGAATGTTATTTTACAAATAAAAAAAATTATTATCAACACAACTTTGTAAAGTTTAGACCTTACTGTCCGATATAATAAATAGGTGCTTCCTTAGCTCAGCTGGATAGAGCAACTGCCTTCTAAGCAGTGGGCCGCAGGTTCGAATCCTGCAGGAAGCGTTTTTAATTTTTGTTTCAACTATTTGTCATTGGATATCCAACTTGCCAAAAATTACTATCAATTTTTTGTAATAAATCATCAGTAATTATGCCTCTTGTATCAAATATCCAAGAAGGTTTCCTTAATAAATTAGATATCTTTTCCCAATTCAAATTCTCATACTTATCCCAATCTGTTATTAAGATCACTGCATCTGCTCCAGTAGAAGCTTCATAAATGTCATTGACGAATTCCCATTTACCAAAAGAAATTTTATCAATTTCTAATTCCCTTATTCCTATTTCTTTTTCAATCTGATTTTTTGTAACTTTAGGATCATTTAATAATAATTCTGCACCATTCTCAATTAAATCTTTTGCTATTCCTATAGCAGGAGATTCTCTAGTATCGTTTGTATTTGATTTAAAGGAGAATCCAAGCATTAAAATTTTTTTATTAGAAACTGTTCCATATAATTTCTCAACTACAAGCGAAGATATTCTTTGTTTTTGCCAATTATTTATTAGCATCACCTGTTCCCAATATTCTGCAACAGTATCTAATTTATAAAATCGACATAAATAAACAAGATTCAAAATATCTTTTTTAAAACAGCTTCCTCCAAAACCTGGACCTGGGGATAAAAACTTATTACCTATTCTTTTATCTGAACCAATTGCTTTTACAACTTCCTTGATATCTGCCCCAGTCGATTCACATAATGCTGATATTGAATTAATAGAACTTACTCTTTGAGCTAAAAACGCATTGGCGATTAATTTAGATAGTTCACTACTCCAAATATTTGTCAATAAAATTTTCTCCTCAGGAATCCATCTTAAATAAATATCTTTTAATTGATTTATTGCAAATTTATCAGAGCCTCCAATCAAAACTCTATCTGGATTCTCAAGATCCTTTATAGCAGTTCCTTCTGCTAAAAATTCAGGACTTGAAAGAACAGAAAAAGTTTTTTTATTAACGCTTTTCACTTTCTTATTTGAAACCAAAATTTCCTCAATCAGTTCGGCAGTTTTAACAGGAACGGTACTCTTTTCTACAATAATTGTGTGCCCTTTAGAATATTTTGAAACTTGTCTCGCACAGGATTCAACCCATTTCAAATCACTTGCATATCCTGCACCAAACCCTTTATTTTTAGTAGGAGTATTCACAGATATAAAAACCATATCGGCATTTTTTATAGAATTCTCAATATCAGTTGAAAAAAATAAATTTTTATTTCTATTTCTCGAAACGACTTCTTTAAGCCCTGGCTCAAAAATTGGCAAATTACTTAAATTCTTATCATTCCATGCTGCGATCTTTTTATGATCTATATCTACAAGTGTAACTTCAATATCAGGACAATTATCAGCTATAACAGACATTGTTGGTCCCCCAACATATCCCGCACCAATACAACAAATTTTCTTTAAGAGGAATGAAATAATTTTTTAGTTTTCTGTTGGTATTATAAAATATCCCTTTACTAATATAAGTAATATTTACCAATTTAATAAAATCTATCTGTTAAAAAAAAAAAAATGTAAATAATATCCTTAGTGTTAAGATTATTCCTTTGTATTTTAAATAACTAAATTTTTGTTTAACAATATCAAGAATTCATCTACTATTTTTTTATAATTAAATATATAAGTTAATTTGCATATTTTAACAGTTGAGAATTTTTCAATTACAAAAATATAGAACTATTAACTATGGATTCAATTTTTATATTTTTGTTTTTGGGCTATTTTTTTTACCCTCTGCATTTACCATTGGAGCTATATTATTATTAATTTCATTATTAACAAATACACTTATACATAATAAAGATTTAATATTTGATAAATGGAATATTTGCTTCTTAGTGGCAAGTTTGTTAATGATAATAAGCTCTATTATCCATTCATCCTATAACAATCACCTTAATATATATAATCTTAATTCATCACTTAGTTGGATAGGGTTAGGGAATTGGCTCCCATTATTTTGGTGCTATGCAGGTTTCAAACCATTCTTAAATAATACAAAAAAAAGGAAAATATCATCAATAGCATTATTATGCGGATCTTTGCCTATCCTTATTACTGGGGTAGGGCAATATTTTTTCGGATGGTACGGACCATTTGAATTTCTAAATGGTTTTATAATTTGGTATCAAAGACCAATAGAAAATTTATCTGGATTAACGGGCTTATTTAATAACGCTAATTATATGGGTGCATGGTTGAATGTTATTTGGCCAATAGGTTTGGCATGTTTAATTGACTCGAATAAAAATATATTTAAAAAGTTATCTACTTATATTTTCACTTTAGGGATATCATTATCAACTATTTTTACTTTTTCAAGATCAGCTTGGATAGGAATTTTTATAGGAACATTATTAATGTACGGTAAAAGGATATATAGATATTTAATAACTTTATTAATTTTACTTATTTTAGTAATTTCCTCAACAGTAACCTCAATTCTAGGCACTGAAATCCAGACAGTTTTAAAATCTTTTATTCCTCAATCAATCTGGATGGAATTTAGTGATTTTCAGTATTCAAGAATAAGTATTTGGAAATCAGGATTAAATGCTGTTTACAATAATCCTATATTTGGGAGTGGTGCAGGCTCTTTTCCACAAATTTACATTCATGAAACAGGTTTATGGAAAGGTCATTCTCATAATCTACCTCTAGAGTTAATAATAAGTTATGGCCTTCCAGCTGCTTTACTAATAATTATTCCAATATTGATAATTGTTTTTATGTCTTCAAAGAAAATCCTTCTAAATAAAAATAAAGTTTCAATATTTGATAAGTCTTGGATAACTTCTTTAATAGTTCTTATAGTTTCCCAGATGTATGATGTTCAATATTTTGATGGAAGAATTAGTATTTTTTTATGGATATTAGTATCAGGATCGACAAACATCTTAAAAGAATAATATCTAAAGTTTTAAAAATTTCCTACTTTTAAGATCTATTTAATAAGGTAATATATTACTAATATTTAATCTACTAATGTCTTTTGGAATTCCTTGGATAATAAGTAGAAGAAGGGTGTTAATAGGAAGTTTTTTAGATTATTTTATAAATATCTTTATTTATAATTATGTTTTCAACAAAGAAATTGGATCATATCCTAGTCAAATAGTATCCATCGGCCTAGGTTTTTCTTGGGTAATTATAAGTTATGTTTTAGGAAGATACATAAAGATCTCCAATATTACATTAATTAGTTTTGCGAAGGCAGCTATAAAAATAATATTCATGTTAATTTTCTGCAACCTTATTTATCTCGTAATAAATTGGTTTGTGCCTTTAACTTTTTATTGGGATACACCAGAATTTTCTAGTTATTTATCAAGAGAATTGAGTAACTTATTTATAAGGGTTTCAACTTACATTGCGATTGCCAGCTTATTTCTTCAATATTTCTTCAGTATTGTTACTTATAATATATATAACCAAAAGAAGGTATGGATATTTTATGGGGCCAAAGCTAAGTTTAATGAAATAATGGAAGAA
>CACNQT010000004.1 GCA_902622705.1 uncultured Prochlorococcus sp.
AAATTTTTGCAGACTCTTCGTCTTCGTGAAAAACACTCACAATTATATTTTCAACAGAAAGTTGATAAATATTAGTAACTAATTCCCAAGCCCATTGAATAGCCTCTCGTTTAAAATAATCTCCAAAAGAGAAATTACCAAGCATTTCAAAAAAAGTGTGGTGTCTAGCTGTAACTCCAACGTTTTCTATATCGTTTGTTCTGATGCACTTTTGGCTAGATGTAGCCCTTTTTGATGGTCTTTCTTTTAAACCTAAAAAAACTGGTTTAAAAGGTAGCATTCCAGCAATTGTGAGCATAACCGTAGGGTCATCTGGAATCAAAGATGCACTTGGAATGATTTTATGTAATTTTTCACTGTAAAATTTTAAAAAAGCATTTCTTATCTCATCTCCAGTAACTATTTTTTTAATTAATTGAGATGTCATTTATCCAGAATAAGAAGATTAAAAATTAAAGAAAAGCGTAATTTCGGTTATTTCGCAAAGATAATCACGCGAATTTATATTCTATATAACTAAAGTTAATTTATAAAGCTAATTATTCTATGATAGCCTCTGCCCAGACAAGTAATTCTAAATTGGCACAAACTAATAACAAGTTGACGGTTCAATCTCAAAACTTTGCTGATGATTCTTGTGCCATAAGATCTTTGGATTGGGATCGCAGTAGATTTGATATTGAATTTGGTTTAAGAAATGGAACTACTTACAATAGTTTTATTATTAAAGGCGAGAAACTAGCAATCATTGATACTAGTCACGCAAAGTTTGAAGAATTATGGTTTGAAGAATTACTAAAAAAGGTAAATCCAAAAGAAGTTGATTATTTAATTACAAGTCATACAGAACCTGATCATTCTGGTTTAATTGGTAATCTTTTACAATTAAATCAAAATATCACAGTAGTTGGATCAAAATTAGCCCTTAAATTTATTGAAGACCAAATACATATTCCCTTTAAGCGTCTTGAGGTTAAGAGTGGAGAGTTTTTAAATCTCGGAACTAATCCTAATAGTGGTTTAGAACATAATATTGAATTCATAAGTGCACCAAATTTACATTGGCCAGATACCATATTTTCATATGATCACAGCACACATGTTCTCTATACATGCGATGCCTTTGGACTCCATTATTGTTCTGACGAATTTTTTGACACTGATCAAAAAGAAATATACGAAGATTTCCGGTTTTATTACGATTGCCTTATGGGTCCAAACGCTAGAAGCGTTCTGCAGGCAATTAAAAGAATAGATAAGCTACCTGAATTAACAACAATAGCTGTTGGTCATGGGCCTTTGCTACATAATCAGGTCAATTTTTGGAAAGGTAAATATCTAGAATGGAGTAGCAATAAAAGCAAAGGTAATGATTTTGTGTCAGTCTGCTATATAAGCGACTATGGTTATTGTGATCGATTAAGTCAAGCGATATCTCATGGAATAAGTAAAGCAGATGCACAGGTTCAATTAATAGATTTAAGATCTTCTGATCCGCAAGAATTAACAAGTTTAATTTCCGAATCAAAAGCAGTAGTCATTCCCACATGGCCAGTGGACTCAGATAATGAATTAAAAGAATCTCTCGGCACTTTATTTGCAGCACTTAAACCAAAACAATTTACTGCAGTCTATGATGCATTTGGTGGGAATGATGAACCAATAGATTCCTTAGCAAATAAATTAAGAGAACTTGGTCAAAAAGAAGCTTTCTCCCCTTTAAGAGTTAAAAATATTCCAGATCCCATTGTTTATCAACAATTCGAAGAAGCTGGAACTGACTTAGGCCAATTGATCAATAAAAAGAAGAATATTGCCTCTATGAAGAGCCTTGATTCAAGTTTAGATAAAGCATTAGGTAGATTAAGTGGAGGGTTATATGTAGTGACAGCTAGTCAAGGGGAAGGTTCAACATTTAGACAAAGTGCAATGGTCGCAAGTTGGGTTAGTCAAGCAAGCTTTTCTCCACCAGGTATTACAGTTGCAGTAGCAAAAGATAGAGCTATTGAATCATATATGCAAGTTGGGAAAGGTTTTGTTGTGAATATCTTGAGAGAAGATAACTATCAAAAAATGTTCAGACATTTTTTAAAAAGATTTGCACCTGGAGCTGATAGATTTGCGGATGTAGATGTAATTAGCAACATCGCTGAAGGAGGACCAGTTCTATCAGATTCACTCGCCTTTTTAGATTGTAAAGTCAGTTCAAGACTGGAGACTCCAGACCATTGGATAATTTACGGAATTGTTGAAAATGGTAATGTTTCTGACTTATCATGTAAGACAGCAGTTCATCACAGAAAAGTTGCTAATCACTATTAAAAAATAAGTCTTTGAAATGTCAGATATTAATATAGGCTTTCTTGCAGAAAATCAAAATTTATCAGAATTTGAAATTACTGAAAATTTTTCTTGTGTAAGATTCTTAGACCAAAATAAAGAAAGATTTGAACTTGAATTTAACCTTGAAAAAGGAACATCTTTTAATACTTTTTTCATTAGAAGTCATGAGGAACTTTTTATTATTCATCCACCTGAGAAACAATATTTAGATTCGTTTAATAAAGTAATTTCTAGGTTTTGCGATCAATTTAAATTATTAAAAATCAACTTCATTTCTGGTCATATTAATCCCCAAATTATTGAAACTATAAAAAATATAAGTACCAAATTTCAAAACACAACTATTACTTGCTCTAATCCAGGTTATAAACTTATCAGCGAACTTTGGAATCAAAAAAATCCTACCTTAGAAAACTTTATTGAAATTCAATTACCTGAAATAAACATAATCAAAAAAGAACTTAATTTAGAATTAGATAACATTTCAATAGAGTTAATTCCTATTCCAACAGCACGTTGGCCTGGTGGTCTGATAATTTATGAACGTAATCAAGAAATACTTCTTAGTGAAAAAATTTTCTCTGCACATATTGCATCTAAATATTGGTCTGAAACAAATCGAGTTAGTACAGAAATTGATAGGAAACATTTTTATGATTGCTTGATGGCACCAATGTCTAATCAAGTAGTATCAATAACTGAAAAAATTGCAGATTATGACATTAAAACTATTGCACCATTACATGGTCCCGCGATCGAATATAGCTTAAAAAGCTTTTTAAATGACTATATTAGATGGGGAGAGAATCTCTCAACCAATAATCATAAGATCGCTCTGATATATGCAAGTGCATATGGAAACACAGCCTCAATAGGCGATGCATTGGCCAAAGGGATAAGTAGAACCTCTGTAGAAGTTGAAAGTATTAATTGTGAATTTACACCTAATGATGTACTTGTAAAATCCATCCAAAATGCTGATGGATATTTAATAGGCTCACCCACTTTGGGTGGTCACGCCCCAACTCCAATAGTTAGTGCACTAGGAACATTGTTAGCAGAAGGTAATAGAGATAAGCCAGTGGGAATTTTTGGCAGTTTTGGCTGGAGCGGCGAAGCTATAGATTTACTTGAAACAAAATTAAAAGACGGTGGTTTTAAGTTTAGTTTTGACCCTATTAGGATTAAATTCAGTCCAAATAAACCAAAGATTAAAGAATTAGAAGAAATAGGAACTCACTTTGGAAGAAAAATTATAAAAAAAGCAAAGAAAAAACCCAGAAAATCAGACACTGGAATGATAACAAGCAAAACGGATCCAAAGCTACAAGCTCTTGGAAGAGTTATTGGTTCACTTTGTGTCTTGACAGCCTCTAAAGGCAAAGATGAGAATAATATCAAAGGAGCCATGCTTGCATCTTGGGTTAGTCAAGCAAGTTTTTCTCCGCCTGGGTTAAGTATTGCAGTAGCAAAAGATAGATCTGTAGAATCTCTTCTGCAAATAGGAGATTCATTCGCATTAAATATTCTTAGTGAAAAAGATTTTAAAGAACCTTTGAAAAGATTCACAAAGCACTTTGCACCTGGAGAAGATAGATTTGAAGGAATAAATATTGAATTAACTCCTAATGAACAGATAATCATTCCTGAATCGCTCGCATGGTTAGATGCTTCTGTAAAAGAGAGGATGGAATGCGGAGATCATTGGGTAATTTACGCCGAAGTACTACACGGTAATGTACTAAAATCCGATAGTCTAACTGCAGTTCATCACCGCAAAACAGGTGCTAACTATTAAATTTATTTATCTAATTTATGACTGAAACAAAAGATCTAATAATCATTACGGCTAGTTGTGGTAAAAATCTAGAACTTTCTGAAAAATTTCTTGAAAAAAGTAATGAATTTAAAATAAGTTCTGAAATTTTAGATCTTACTACTATTGATATTCCATTATTTAATCCAAGAATTCACAGCAAAGAAAATATTCCAAATGAAATAGAAGAATTAAAAAAAAAGCTTTTCAAGATTGAAAGGTGGGTGATTTGTGCGCCTGAATATAATGGATCTATACCTCCCATTCTCTCCAACTTCATAGCATGGCTTTCTATTTCGGGAGATGACTTTAGGAATTTATTTAATGGTCAACCGATTGCAATTGCAACATTTTCTGGTGGCATAGGATTAGAACTACTGACCTCATTACGTATTCAATTAGTGCATTTAGGAAGTCAAGTATTAGGAAGACAACTTTTGTCATCATATAGTAAACCTATAGATACAAAAACTATTGAAGATATTATTCAAAGACTTTTACAAATGAAAAAATTAAAAACATAAGCTTTTAATAGCAAAAAATTAATCTCATTTTTTCTCATTCCAAACTTTTAAAATTTCTCTTGCCATTGGCAGGGCATGAACAGATCCACCACCAGGAGTATTCTGGGCAAAAGCAACTACAAGTAACTCACTCTTTTCAGAGGGTGTAAAGCAAACAAACCAAGCGTGATCTAAGCCACCTTCACCATCTTCAGCAGTTCCTGTTTTACCTGACACTGGAGGTAAATTTGAAACTCCATAATTAATTGATACCCCTGTGCCAGACTCTACTACTTTCCGGAGACCATTTTTTATCAATTGAATATTTTGTGGGTCAATATCAATTAAAATACGTTTTTTATCTAAAAGACTTTCTTCATCTTTTTTAGTCAAATGTGGAGTAACTAAATAACCTCCATTTGCAATAGCAGCATAAGCTCTAGCTATTTGAATAGGAGTAACTTGAACAACAAATTGTCCAATAGACATACTCGCAATATCTTCTGGGACCCATGGAGTTCTTCCTGGTTGCCCCCATCCTCTACCTTTTTTAGCCCACTCACTACTAGCTACTAATCCTTTATTTTCTTGTTCAGAAATTTCAATTCCAGATAAAGAATTAAAACCAAGTTTTCTAGAAACCTTATGAATTTCATCAACTCCTGCTCCATATCCGATTTGATAAAAAAATGTATTACTCGAAACTCTTAAAGCATCTTCATAACCTATTACCCCAAAACCTAAATCATTGTGTTCCCTAAAACATTGGCTTCCATAAGTGATACATGGCTTCGTATCTAACATGGTCTCACTAGGAAATTTTCCACTTTCCAAGCCCGCTAAAGCAGTTACAATTTTCCAAACACTTCCTGGATCATAAGCATTTAATGCTCGATTAAAAAGAGGTTTTTCAGGAGAATTAAAAATATTATTGTATTCTTTTTCAGGCTTGAAATCCTTTGAAAAAAAATTCAAATCAAAAGTAGGCCTGCTAGCCATCGCTCTTATTGCACCATCTCTAGGATCCATTACTATTATGGCTCCAGCTTTTTTGTCTTTAAGAACTTCCTCAGCAACTAATTGCAGCTTAAGATCTATTGTTAGTTCGATATCATTACCTCGAATTGAAGGTTTTATACCTAATGATTTTTGAAAGTTGCCTAAAGAATTTACTTCAACCATCTCTCCACCCCATTCACCTCTTATAAAATCTTCATACACATATTCAATTCCAGTTCTTCCTATTAAATCATTTAATTTATAACCCTTTTTAGATAAAAATTTATATTCTGGATCAGTGATTGGCTGAGTATAACCAATTACATGAGCAGCAAGAGATTTATAAGGATAATTTCTAATTAATTTCGTAGCTATTTCAAAACTAGATAAATTATCTTCATTTTCTTTAAATTTTATTAGTTGATCCTCATCTAAATCATCAAGAATAGTAACTGAAAGTTGCTTATTTTTTAAACCATCAAAATATTTTTTTTGAATTAAATTACTATCAACATTTAACAAATCAGAAATACTCAATTTATGTTTTTCCCAATTGATATCATTTACAGATTGAGGATTTATTATTAACGAGTATTTGACTCTACTATCTGCTAAGACATTGCCATTTCTATCAAGTATTCTCCCGCGTATTGGTCGAGAAGCAATAAGTCTAATCCGGTTTTCATCAGACATTTGCTTAAAAGATTCGTAATTTAACAGTTGCAAAAAAATTAATCTCAAACAAATCAATAAAAATGAAATAGATGAAAAGATTAGTAAGACTAAAGGTTGTCTTTTTAATGAAATCAGTTTTTTATTAGAATTACTTTTTATCAAAAGTTTAAAGTTTATCCAAATATCGTTTATCCAATAAAGCAATTGTTGAGCTTATCTGTATAAGTCTAGTAACTAAATTTTTATAATCAATATCTTCAGTATTCGGATTTAACTCATCATTTTCAATGTTATTTGAAGCGAATTTTTCATTCATAAACTAATATTTTAAAATTCTTAGCTGATACCAATCTTAAATAAAAAATTTATTTTTTCAAAATAATATTAAGTTCGATACCAAAAAAATATAAAAAATTAATTTGACTGCTCTAAGTTTTGTTCAAAGTAAGGATTGCAACTATTTTTAGATATACCAAAAGACCAGCCAATGAATGATGAAATAAATACAATCACGATCAATGGCAAAATAGCTTGCTGAGTATTTTCAAGACTTAACCATTCCCTCCAGCTACTAAAAAACCTTTCTCTTTGATATTTTCTTTTTTCATTGTCTAATAATTTAGCTTTTTTAGCGAAAGATTTTGTGACCCACTTTTCAAAAGGAATTTTTTTTGTGATTGCCATTTTTCTCTCAACTTCTAATAGCTGCCCAGCACTAAGGTACGGATGAAATGTACTTATCAATTCAAGAGTTTTTAGAAACATCTCTACGGTTGCATCTTTTATAAGCTTTTGCTCATGGCTTAAATCAGTCCACTCTATTTCTGGATAAAAACGATTCCTATTTGGATTAATTTGATCCTCTGACATTTGACCAGGTTCTCTAAGCCATCTATTTGTATTCTCGTCAAACCTTCGCCAATACAAAAAAGGATTAATAAAAATTGTTTTACCAGATACCTTTACTACATCTTGTTGAAGATGATTAGTTATCTTTCTCTCAGAATTTTTCGAATTTATCAAAAGTGCAAATAAATTATCTAATTAAAGATTATCTTTTATTTGCTATTTTTCCAGAGATACCCAATAATTTTCCATGAGAATTAAGTTATTGATAATTGCCAACGCTTTTTTAGATAATTACAGTATTCGCAATTTAATGACGGTTTGGGAAAAATATTAGAACGCAATAATTTGACCGTATCAATTATCTTATTTTCTACCCATGATGTACAACAATCTAATCTAATTAAATGTACATCAAAATTTAATTGATTATTAAATACTTCTTCATTTTTCTTTCCATTAAAATATAAGAGATAAGCTTCTTTGGCAACTTTAAATCCATTCTTTTTAAATAACCACTGATACATTTCCAATTGTCTCTTATAGGCTTTTGCATATTCGTATTTATTAAAAGTCTCAGACCAATCAAAATTATTTCTAGATGTTGCTTTTACATCAATGATTATAAGATCACCATTTTTTTTCTGCCAAATATCATCAACAGCTCCACCAAAATCATAATTATGTTCAATTGATTTATATCTTATTCCTTGAAAATTACTTCTCCAACGTTCTAAATCTTTGTGTTTAAAAGGAACAGCATCAACGCTATGTTCAATAAATAATGGATGTGGCTCCTGAATTCTTCTGTAGTGATCAAATTCATTTTTACATAAATTATCGACAGCTATATTCAAAGTAAATGGTAATGAGGGTGGTTTTATTTGATATTTTTTATCAAGTACACAACATCTTGGACAGCTAAGATATTTCTCAACAGTAGATCGACTTAATTTAATAATCTCGCTCATTTTGTTTAAATCTAATTTAAAAAAATTTCTTGTATGAATCAAAATTCCTTAATTATTTAGGAATTTTACTAACTTACTCCCACTCAATAGTTCCAGGAGGTTTGCTTGTAATATCAAAAACAACTCTATTTACTAAAATTACTTCATTTACTATTCTATTTGAAATTCTCTCCAAAATCTGAAAGGGAATTTTTGACCAGTCTGCTGTCATACCATCTTCACTAGATACACAACGTAAAACTATTGGCCATGCATAGGTTCTTTTATCACCCATAACTCCTACAGTTTTAACTGGTAGCAATACTGCAAATGCTTGCCAAATATCATTATAAAGACCAGCTTTTTTAATTTCCTCTCTCACTATCAAATCTGCATCTCTTAAACAATCGAGTTTTTCATTAGTCACTTCTCCCAAAATTCTTATCGCCAAACCTGGTCCTGGGAATGGATGCCTTTTTATAATTTCATCCGGCAAACCTAATGCAGTGCCTAATTTTCTGACTTCGTCCTTAAAAAGTTTTCTTAATGGCTCAACTAATTTAAATTGTAAATCTTTTGGTAATCCGCCCACATTATGATGACTCTTTATTTTTACGGCAATTCTTTCACCTGTTTTGGGATCAATATTAGTACCAGCACTTTCAATAACATCAGGATAAAGAGTGCCTTGCGCTAGGTAATGAAAAGGTCCCAATCTATTACTTTCTTCTTCAAATACTCTAATAAATTCTTCCCCAATAATTTTCCTTTTTTGTTCTGGATCAGTTATTCCCTTTAATTTGGCAATAAACCTTTCCCTAGCGTTGATATATTCAACCTTTATATGAAATTTCTTATCAAAAAAATTCATCAAAAATTCCGGTTCACCTTTTCTCATGAAACCTTGGTCAATAAACATACATGTCAGCTGGTTTCCAACTGCTTCATTAAGTAAAAAAGCAAGAGTTGACGAATCAACTCCGCCTGACAAGGCAAGCAAAACTTTCTTGTTGCCAACTTGCTCTTTTATCCTGGGAATTGTTTCTTCTAAGAAGGTTTCTGTTGTCCAATCAGCAACACAAGAAGAGATTTTATAAACAAAATTTTTAATGACCGTCATCCCATACTCTGAATGAATAACTTCAGGATGAAATTGTACACCAAATAATTTCTTTCTTTCATTTGAAATTGCTGCATGGAGTGTGTTCTCTGTATGAGCAATTTTATTAAATCCATCAGGCAAACAATTAATTGAATCGCCATGACTCATCCACATTATTGATTTATCCTCTACATCACAAAGAAGTTCACATTCTAAGTCTATATTTATTGGTGCTCTACCATACTCAGCTTTTTTTGTAGCTGAAGAAACAGAACCTCCAAGTTCTTTGACCATTAATTGCATTCCGTAGCATATTCCCAGCACAGGAATGCCTAAATCAAAAATTTTCTTATCACATTTAGGTGAATTTTGGTCATATACAGAATTTGGGCCCCCACTCAAAATTATCCCTTTGGGATTAATATTAAGAATATCCTCAATTGAAATACAGTTACTTACTACAAGAGAAAAAACATTAGTTTCCCTTATTCTTCTTGCAATTAATTCAGAATATTGAGATCCAAAATCTAAAATTAATATTGAAGGATCTCGTTCTTTTTTTAAAGATGTTTGACTCATGATTAAAAGTTAGCTCAATTTATTTCCAAAAGCATATTCAATCAAAAATTAATCTCCTTGAAAATAAGAAATATAATTATTCCCCTTATTTCCCGACCACCTAATTTTCCTTTTTCTGTCAAAAATGATTGATGCAATTTCCATATCTGTTTTTACATACCTATTAACATAATCATAAGAACGCCTTTCAATAGTATTTGATAAATTTTGGAATAATTTCTCAGCTATAGATTTATTAAATCTTTCAAGAAGTAATAAAGCATCTTCAAGAGTTTGTAATTGAGATAATTTAAATATTATTTCAGATGGAACTTTTTCTTTAACGGCTAAATAAACGAGAATCTCTATTCTTCCATCAGCTAAATGATTATGTGTATGAAAAATTCCGCCTGCTAATTTAATTAATTTCCCATGATAACCAAAAAGAATTACAGTTTTAACATTTTTTATTGCAGCATCAACTATTAGGGGTCCAATCCAATTACCAACTTTTATAATTGGCAACCTAACATTACAAGTTTTTGCCAAATTTAAGCCATTTTCACCAATAACAAAAACAACTTCCCCTTTGAAATCATTTTTAGTCAAATTCTCTAGTTTTGTTTTAGCTTCCTCTAATTGATCAGGTGAAGCACTCGAATAAGTCTCTGCAGAAGTTCCAATAATAGATAATCCATCAACAATACCAAATGACTTGTTACTAGTTCTTTCTGCTAAAAACTCCCCATTTGGGAAAACAATTTCTAAATTCAAAGTAAAACCCTTCGGAATAATATCCAACAAATTTTCATATAAAACTTCTTTAGCAAAATCAGAAATGCATAATGCTGATGTTTTCTCGTAGATACCTACTCCAGATCCTGCAATAATTTTAATTGGATTTGTTGGTAATGTATTATTAAAGGAAATTTTTTCTAAAGAAGCTATTGTCCATATTTCTAAGTTTTGAGTAATGTCAAGATCTAAGCCAGAATTTGCAAAAGAAATTCCTAATGCATGCGAATCACCTTTAAGTAAACCAACAGAATGAATCTTGAGTTTTACTTCTTTTTTTTCATTAGGAATTTTTAGTATTTCATAATTCTCAAATGGCAAACCTACAAGTTTTTTTAATGCCGATCTAGCGGCTGCCGCAACCCACAAAGGTAAAGAAAATCCTTTTTTCAAATCAAGTAATTGAAAAATATATAATGAGAACTAATCTAAGAATGACCTATTTAACAAAAAGTGGCCATACAACAAAAATTATCATTGATGATTCCTGGACCCACACCAGTTCCAGAAAAAGTTTTACAAGCATTAGGTAAGCATCCAATAGGCCATCGCAGCAAAGAATTCCAAGTTCTCGTAGAAAGTACTACGAAAAATTTACAGTGGCTTCATCAAACTGAAAATGATGTTCTAACAATTACTGGTAGTGGAACTGCAGCAATGGAAGCTGGAATAATAAATACTTTAAGTAAAGGGGATAAAGTTATCTGTGGGGAGAATGGAAAATTTGGTGAAAGATGGGTAAAAGTTGCTAAAGAATTTGGGTTAGAAGTCATAAAAATTGAATCCAAATGGGGAACTCCGCTTAATCCAGAAGAATTCAAAAAAATATTAGAAGAAGATCATAACAAAGAAATAAAGGCAGTAATTTTGACTCATTCTGAAACCTCGACAGGTACAATTAATGATCTTGAAACTATCAGTTCGTATATACGTGAACACAAAACAGCGTTGTCAATTGTTGACTGCGTCACAAGTCTTGGAGCTTGCAATGTACCGGTGGATGAATGGCAATTAGATATCGTTGCTTCAGGATCACAAAAAGGATATATGATACCGCCTGGACTCAGCTTCATATCAATGAGTCAAAAAGCATGGGAAGCTTCAGAGGAATCTAATCTACCAAAATTTTATTTAAATTTAAAATCTTACAAAAAAAGTCTTTTGAGTAACAGTAACCCATACACTCCTGCAGTAAATTTGATTTTTGCTCTAGATGAATCTTTAAAAATGATGAGGGAAGAAGGATTAGAGAATATTTTTCTTAGACATAAAAAACATAAATTAGCAATGAGTAATGCAGCAAAAGCTTTAAACCTTAAATTGTTTGCTAATGAAGGATACTTAAGCCCTTCAATTACAGCAATAGAGACTGGAGAAATGGATGCTGAAGAATTTAGAAAAACTATAAAAAATAAGTTTGATATTTTACTTGCTGGTGGTCAAGATCATTTAAAAGGAAAGATATTTAGAGTGGGCCACTTAGGTTATGTGAATGACAGAGATATGATTACAGTAATTTCAGCTATTAGTAATACACTTCTTGATTTAGGAAAAATAACTGCTCAACAAGCCGGAGAAGCATTAGTAATCGCATCTAAATATCTTAAAACAAGTTAATTTAAGTCCCTGGCTCTTCAACATTTCCACCTAATTCAACAATCTTTTTTCTAAGAGTAATTGATTTTTTTTCATCTCCCTTAGTTTGAGCAATTGCTAGAGCAAACTCTAATTTTTCCAGCTGATGACCACCCTCAAAAAAAGATAATTTTTTCTTTAAAGGGCTTCTATTAGATTTGTATGAAATTTGTGAAGTCATAAAAATTTATGCTTTGTTTATTATTATGCCAACAAATGGGGACATTACGAGAGAAAAACAAAAATATAATTTGACTATAAACCCAAGCAAAAAAAAATCTTTCTAAGATAATTTCCAAACATCTATTAAATTTATGCCAAACATAAATCTTATCTATTATCTAATTGCGGGTGGAATGTTTGGGGCTTTAGCTCTAAAAACAGGTATACCCGCAGCTCCTCTTGCTGGTGCCTTAATAGGTGCAAGCATTCTTAGCATCAGTGGCAAAGTAGACATCGCAGATTGGCCGATTGGCACAAGAACAATATTAGAAATTGGAATTGGGACAGTTATTGGCACATCTTTAACTAAAGACTCTTTAGTTGACCTACAAAGCTTATGGAGGCCAGCTATCCTAATAACTTTTACTTTAGTAATTACAGGATTAGCTATTGGATTATGGACGAGCAGATTACTAAATATAGATGTAATAACAACAATTCTAGGGGCAGCGCCAGGTGGTATTAGCGGCATGAGTCTTGTGGGTTCAGAATATGGAGTAGGCGCTGCAGTAGCAACTCTGCACGCTGTAAGGTTGATTACTGTGCTTCTAATTCTTCCCTTAGTAGTTAAATGTTTGAACTTATTTGGAGTGATAAAATCTTAAACTCATATAGACATATTCTCTATAAAAGATATTTTTAAATAGCACCAAAAAAATTTAATGCAAAGATTCAAGCGTGAAAAACTTATATTACTATTTTTTGGAATTTTTACTCCCTTTTTTCTTACGGATTCAAAAGTAAATGCAAGTTCATTTGGAGCAGAAATATTTTGTACCATGAGAGATGGCGGAAACGATCATGAAAGCAGTTGGGAGGCAGCATATACCTACATAAAAAAACAAAAAGGAGGAATTTTCAAAGTCTCACCTATACGAGCTGCATCACAAATTACTGAAACAGTTATAAGAGAAAGTGAAAAATTTAGGTATTGTGTTAAATACTTAGATAATCTTCATCCAAATAGAAAACTTGAAAGAGATTTACAAAAAGAAGAAAAAAGAAAAGAAAAAGAATTAGAAGAAACTGAAGAAATGTTTACAGATGAAATCATTGACCGATATAGCTATTAGTTAAACCATTGAGTTTTTACTTTTTAATTATTTTGTAATAGTTTAATTGTTTTGTAATAAAATTTATTTTGTATCTAGATACACTAAATTAAAATTTGAAAGGCAAATTTTAAGTAAAACAAGATAAATAAATATTGACTTTTAACATTTTCAAGCCATTATTTATTTAACTAAATAGTCTGAATGCATATCAATGATGCGGTGTTTTTAGAGGATTTATGTCCGAAATTCAGATTAAGACAATGGCGAAAGTCAATTCATAAATTTACGGGAAAAAGTTGTATATATTGCGGAAAACCATCTGAATCTATTGACCATGTTTTACCACGTAGCCAAGGTGGCTTAAGTATCACTGAAAACTGCGTGCCAGCATGTCTTTCTTGTAATGGCGATAAATCAGATGCAAATGCTCTGTACTGGTACAGAAGGCAAAAATTTTATGATCCAAGAAGAGCAATGGCTATAAGAGCCTGGTTAGAAGGAGATTTAAGATTAGCTATAAGATTGTTGCAATGGGCTAATCCTAAATTTAAAGCAAGTAAAAATAATTATGAAACAGATGAATCAAAATACAAAGCAGCCTAATTACAAAACATTACATATTTTTCTGGAGTTATAACTCTCACAAATATTTCCCAATTCTCGTGGCGAATCTGGGAATATTAAAATTGTAGAAAATGAAATGAAGAGAATAAATAATTTTTGGTAGAATTTAGAACTAACTAAACTGATTTCTTTTTCAATTAAACGAATATAACTTTTGCTAGTGCAGTAAGTTTTTGATTTTAAAATAGGTTTAACAGTTGTCTTCATCATGAAATAATACATATGTACTACTTTATCATCCTATGAAAAGTTCAGCAAGTTCACTAAATATTAAAAAAAAATTTTTAATCTTTGGGTGTGGTTTTAGCGGAAGTTTCTTTGCTAAAACCATAAGGCAACTAGGTTGTACTGCTTTAACAAGTTCGAGATCTAAAAACAAAGATCCAAATAGTTTTGTTTTTGACAGTGAGAACAGAATAATTCCTGATGAAAAAATTTTTGATGAAGTCACGCATATTCTTAGTTGCATACCTCCCGATAAACATGGAAATGATCCAGTATTAAAAAGTCTTAAAAATAAGCTAAAAAGTCTATCCCTTGAATGGGTTGGATACTTATCTACCACAGGAGTATATGGGGACACGAAAGGTCATTGGGTTTCTGAACTTGACCCACCCAACCCTTTTCAAAATAGAAGTCAAAGGAGATTAAATTGCGAAAAAGAATGGATTGAATCGGGTTTACCTGTACAAATTTTTAGGTTACCAGGTATTTATGGACCTGGAAGATCAACCTTTGAAGCAATACAAAACAAAAATATTCGCGTTATTTCGAAAAAAAATCAGGTTTTTTCGAGAATTCATGTTGCTGACATTACCAATGCAATAATCTTTCTATTACAAAATAAAGATTCATTAAAATTTCACCAGATTATTAACATTGCAGATGATGAACCCTGTTCTCAAATAGAAGTTATTCAATATTGCTATGATTTACTTGGTTTAAAAATGCCAAAGCCAATATTATTTGAAGAAGCAAAAGAGGAATTATCGCCTATTGCTCAATCCTTTTGGATGGAAAATAGAAGAATTTCTAATAAACTTTTATGCGAAACACTTGGATATAAACTAATCTATAAAAACTTTAAGATAGGCTTAAAAAATTGCTATTTGAATAGTAAAAAATAAATTTAAAAAATTTATGAATTTTCAGAATACGAATAATAATTTTAAAATAGTACTGAGTGTAGGAGATGAGTCTGGAATAGGCCCTGAAATAACTTTAAAAGCTCTTTGTTCAAACGAGATACCAAAAAATATTGATTTCATATTAGTTGGTTCCAAAAAAAATCTTCAAAAAACGTATAAAAAACTTAGATCTTTAGGAATAGAAAATCTTGCAAATCCTAAAAATCTCAAGATTCATGATCTCGAAATTTCGTCATCTAGTGATGAATCGAAATCAAGTTATGGAAATTCAAGTTTTTTTTATCTAACAAAAGCAATTGCAATCGTAAAAAAATATCCTAATTCCGCACTAGTAACTGGACCTATTTGCAAGAAATCATGGTCACTAGCAGGTCATCACTTCTCTGGTCAAACTGAAGTATTAGCAAAATCGTGTGGAGTAAAAAATGTTGGAATGTTATTCACAGCGAAATCTCCAATTACAGGATGGCGATTCAATACATTACTAGCTACCACCCACATAGCTCTTCGTGAGGTGCCCAAGAAATTAACTCCAAAATTAATCCACTCTAAATTAGATCTTTTCAAAGATTTTTGTAATACCTATATTGATAGACCTATTTTAAAAGTTGCGGGATTAAATCCTCATGCTGGGGAAGAAGGGATTTTGGGTAATGAAGAGAAAGATTGGCTGAATAATGCATTGATTGCTTGGAATGAAAAAAATAGAGATATTCAATTGTTAGGACCTTTGTCACCAGATAGTTGCTGGAATTCTTCTGCCAAAGCTTGGACAAACAAAGATGCAGATAGACATGATGGCATTCTTGCTATGTATCATGATCAAGGTCTAATACCAATGAAAGTTATAGCCCTTAATTACTCAGTAAATACAACAATAGGTTTGCCTTTTATAAGAACATCTCCAGACCATGGAACGGGATTTGATATCTCTGGCAAAGGAATAGCTCAATGCCAAAGCATGATTGAGGCTATAAAAGCTGCCATAGAATTGAATAAAAATTCAAGACTGCTTAACACGCATTAAAACTTGACCAAATTCAACTGGCGTTCCATTTTCAACAAGGATCTCAACTATTTCAGCATTAAATTCAGATTCAATTTCATTCATTAACTTCATAGCTTCCAAAATACAAATAGTTTGACCGACCTTAACATTGTTTCCTACTTCAACGAATGGCTCCTCCCCAGGTGCCGCAGCCCTATAAAAGGTGCCGACCATAGGAGATATAATTTCAGTAAGATCTGAGCGCCCAGGAGGGGCTACCTGAGGTATATCAGGCTCATTAACGATTGAAACATTATCATTGATTGATTTTTGATTAGTAATTGTTTGGCTATCATATGAGGCATTGGAAACTAAATTTTTGGTAACTTCGTTCCGGTCATATAAATTACGTTTTATTTCGAGTTTAAAATCTTCTCCCTCTAGTGAGAATTCTTGAATATCGCTTGAAGAGATTTTCTCTATTAAGCGATTTAAGTCTTCATGATCTAATTTCATAGCCATTAATTTTCACGTCCAAGATAACTATCGTTACGAGTATCAACCTTAATCATTTCTCCCACAGAAATAAATAATGGAACCATAACTTGAGCACCTGTTTCTAGAATAGCTGGTTTGGTACCCCCACTAGCAGTGTCACCTTTAACTCCAGGGTCAGTCTCAGCAACTTTCAAAGTAATAGTTATTGGTAGTTCGACCTCTAAAACTTTACCATTATGGAAAATTACAGTTACCTCCATTCCTTCTTTTAAATATTTTGCTCCTTTACCGATTTGTTCAGGAGAAAGTCTTGTCTCTTCAAAACTTGTCATATCCATAAAAACATAATCACCAGACTCCACATACGTGTGCTGCAGGTTAGACTTCTCAAGGATAGCCTGCTGTACTGATTCTCCGGCTCGAAAAGTTTTTTCAACCACGTTGCCGCTTTGAACTGATTTTAATTTTGTTCGCACAAAAGCAGAACCCTTACCAGGCTTGACATGTAGAAATTCTACAACACGCCAAACTTGTCCATCCAATTCGATGGTGGTACCTGTGCGAAAATCGTTACTGGAAATCATTCCTGTATTACATCCTCACGGATCATAAACCTACAAGAGTGCTATGCAAAAATTCTTATTAAATCAGAACAAACTTTTTTTAATTATATCAATCATAATTTTACAAGTTTTTCTGTTCAAACCCACTCAAGTACTAGCCGATTTACCTACTGGAAATGCGGTAAAAGACCCTAATGCAATCCTAAGAAACGCCCTCCCTATCAAGCAAGTTGAGTTGCAAGAAATTCAACACAAATTGGAAGAGACAAGTGATCTTGTAAGAGGAGGAAGATGGCCCGCCCTAACAAAAACTGTTACAAAATGTCAATCTTTACTAAAAAAATACCAAAGTCGAATTATCAAGGACCTACCAAACGATAAAAAGAAAATTGCTGAAATAACATTTTTAGAACTCAAAGAAAATTTTGATAATCTTCAAGATCATGCTAAATCAAAAGATAAGTTCTCTTTTGTAGCGACCCGAAAAAAAGCCTTAGATAAAATAGGTGGATTAGAAGAGTATTTCCTCCCAGAAGAATTTCCTTACCTTATTCCGGAAGAATTTGATAATCTCCCAAGACTATTAGGCAGAGCCAAAGTAAATATAAAGACCTCTAAAGGAGACATGAAAGCTATTGTGGACGGATTTAACGCACCGCTTACAGCTGGAGCATTTATAGATTTATCTTCAAGAAATTTCTATAAAAATCTACCCATCAATAGAGCAGAAGAATTTTTTGTTCTTCAAACAGGTGATCCAATTGGTGAAGCAATTGGTTACGTGGATCCTGAAACAAATGAAGAACGTCATGTTCCTCTCGAAATAAGAATTCCTGATGAAAAAGATACTTTTTATAATCAAACTTTTGAAGATTTAGGCCTCTACACAGAGACTCCAACATTACCTTTCGCAACACTTGGAACTTTAGGTTGGTCTCACTCAAATGCAGCAGTTGATGATGGCTCATCTCAATTTTTCTTCTTTCTATATGAAGCAGAACTGAATCCAGCAGGTCGTAATTTAATTGATGGAAGAAATGCTGCTTTTGGCTATGTTGTAGATGGTTTTGATGTTTTAGAAGAGCTAAACAAAGATGACACAATTATCTCTATTGATGTTTTAGAAGGAATTGAAAACCTCAAATTAAATGCGTAAAGAATTATTAGAAAACATAGGAGAAAAAGAATTAATAAATAGGCTTGGAAAATTTATGCCTAAAAATCAAGCTTCAGATGATTGCGCTTTAATCAAAGCTAAAAATGAAAACTTACTTATTAATAATGATTCTTTGGTAGAAAATGTTCATTTCAATGACATCACTATTTGCCCACAAGACCTTGGTTGGAAAGCAGTGGTCAGTAATGTCTCTGACTTATTATCCAGTGGTAGCAAAAAAACTATAGGAATTACAATAAGTCTAATTTTACCTGAAAAAACCGAATGGGTTTGGGTTGAAGAATTATATAAAGGAATCAATAAAGCTTTAAATAAATATGGTGGAATAATTCTTGGAGGAGATTGCTCAAAAGGAACTCAAAAAACCATATCAATTACAGCAATTGGAATTCAAGGGGAACTTAAATTACAAAGAGACGCATGTAGCCCAGGTGAAATCCTCTTAACCACCGGAATCCACGGTCTTAGCAAATTAGGATTTTTGATACAAAATAAAAATAATTTCGATAATGATATTTCTCTTAATAAAAGATTAATCAAAAAGTCAATCAAATACTTCTGTCGCCCTCAAATTTACCCACATTTTCTAACAAATCTCCTTAAAACTCGCTCAAATAAAAAAATAAAGAGAATAGGTTGTACTGATAGCAGTGATGGTCTATTTCAAGCTGTACAAGATTTAGCAATTGCTAGTAACTGTAAAGCAATGATGAATTACGAAAAAATACCTAAAGATAAGGATTGGCCAACAGGAGACAAATGGGATGAATATTATTTTTTTGGGGGTGAAGACTATGAATTAGTTTTTTCATTGCCTAAAAAATGGGCAAGAAAATTTTCTAAATTAGATAGCAATATTACAGAAATTGGTTTTTTTATCAAAGGTGAACCTTCAATAGAGTTTATAGATAAAAAGAAAAATAAATTATTGAAAAATACACCTTTCAAACACTTTTAATTACTCCCAATTTTTAGCAACAATCTCTGCTAAATCTACGACTCTTTGACTATAACCCCACTCGTTGTCATACCATGCAAGGACCTTAACGAGGTTATCACCGATACACATAGTAAGATCGCTATCTACAATTGATGATTCATTAGTCCCTGCATAATCGCTGGACACTAATGGTTCGTCACCATACTTAATAATTCCCTTCATTGAACCTAAGGAAGCTTCTTTAAGAGCATTATTTACTTCTTCGCTTGTAACATTTTTAGAAGATTCAAAAACAAAGTCCACCGCTGAAACATTAGGTGTAGGAACTCTCATTGCAATTCCTGTTAATTTACCTTTCATTTCTGGGTAAACAAGTGCTACAGCTTTAGCGGCACCTGTGGAGGTTGGAACTATATTTGTAGCAGCTGCTCTAGCCCTTCTTAAATCTCTATGACTGTTATCAAGGATTCTTTGATCACCAGTATAACTATGAATTGTAGTCATCAATCCTTTGTTAATTCCAAAAGTTTGATCTAAAACTTTAACTACCGGAGCCAAGCAGTTTGTTGTACAACTAGCATTACTCAAAATATCAAAATCCTTATGATTATATTGATCAGCATTCACTCCAACTACATAAGTACCAACACCAGCACCTTTACCCGGAGCAGTTAAGATTACCTTTTTTGCTCCTACCTCTAAGTGCTTGCTTGCCCCAACATCTGTATTAAAAACTCCAGTTGATTCAATGACTAGATCTACACCCCAATCTTTCCATGGAAGATTCAATGGATTTCTATCAGAGAAACACTTAATTGTTTTGTTATTAATTACAAATGTATCATCAGTATAATTAATATCAACACCATCAAGTTGACCAAGGACTGAATCGTATTTTAATAGATGAGCATTGGTCTTTGGATCTGAAGTTACGTTAATACCGACAACTTCAATATTGGTGTAAGCACCTCTACTAAGCCAACAACGCATAAAGTTTCGACCAATTCTGCCAAACCCGTTAATTGCAACACGCAAAGTCATAACTAATAATTCTAAATGGTTAACCTAAGTTGCTGATCATACTGAATTTTGTGCAATAACGTAAGGTTTTTTTGATTTATTAAGCAAATAAGTCTAGTTTTGTATTAATTCCAGAAAAAAAAATGATTTTTTTTTAAAAAAAAAGACCAAAATTTTACTTTAAAGTTATTGTTATTTAAGTAAAAGATAAACATTGAATAAAGAACTAATACCTGAAAATCATTTTCATTTTATTGGAGTAGGAGGTATTGGAATGTCAGCAGTTGCAATGGGTTTACTGAAAAAGGGTTATTCAGTCTCAGGATCTGATTTAGTTAAAAATAATGAAACTAAAAAATTAGAAAACTTTGGCGCAATTATCTTCAATTCTCAAATTGGACAAAATATTAAATTTATAACTTCAAAATTTAACAACAAATTGATTAATTTTGTTGTAAGCACAGCTATCAAGCCAGACAATGAAGAATTAATGTACTGTAGAGAAAAAAATTTACCAGTAAAACATCGTTCTGAGATTCTTGCACTGTTAATGCAGTCTTATACTTCATTAGCGGTAGCAGGCAGCCATGGAAAAACATCAACCAGTACATTTCTTTCCACACTTCTTGAGTTATGTACTCATAATTCTTCTTCAATAACAGGAGGAATTATTCCTATATACAATTCAAATTGTCATTTAGAAAATACAAAATTCTTAGTAGCTGAAGTTGATGAGTCTGATGGCACAATAAATAGATATAAATCCGATTTTGGAATAATAAATAACATTGATTTTGATCATTGCGATCATTTCTCCGATTTAGAAGAAGTTATATCTACTTTTAAAGATTTCGCTAAAAATTCTAAAAAATTATTAATTAATTTTGATTGTAAAATCACACGGAATAATTTTTATTCTGAAAGCAAGTGGTCAAACACTACATCAATCAACGTTAGTTATGCCCTAATCCCGACTGAAATAAATAAAAGTCATACGACTGGAAAATATTATGAACATGGGAATTTTATAAGCAATATAAATATTCCAATTCCAGGACTACACAATTTATCTAATATAACAGCTGCGATAGCAGCTTCAAGAATGATAGGTGTAGATTTTTTAGAAATTAAGAAAAATATAAAATACCTTAAACTACCAAAAAAAAGATTTGAATTTAGAGGCCAAATAGGTGAAAGGGATTTATATGATGATTATGCACATCACCCAAACGAAATAAAAGAGACGATTAAATTAGGAAGGTTATTTATTAAGAAAAATAATAATAATAAATTATATAAAAGTAGATTAATAGCTATATTTCAACCCCACAGATACTCTCGGGTAAAGCAATTTGCTAAAGATTTTGCTGAAGAATTATCAAAAGCAGATGTTGTTTATGTAACTAGTATTTATGCAGCAGGAGAAGGAAACGTGGATAAAATTACTTCGGAAATTATCACTGATCTGATTTGGAAAAAAAACAAAAATGTTAGTTACATAAATAATTATCATGAAATTACAAAAAATTTTTACGAACTTACTCAAAAAGGGGATTTAATCTTGAATATGGGAGCTGGTGATTGTCATAATTTCTGGTCAATTTTAAATGGGAAAAACAATTAAAATACAAAATTAATTTATGAATAAAAAAATTTTTTCTCAGAACTGTAATCTAAGTAGTTTTACAACTATTAAAGTTGGAGGGGTAGCTGAATATTTTGCGGAACCAAAAAATTTAGAAGAATTTTCGTATTTAATAAAATGGGCCAGTTTTAACAAACAAAGATGCCAAATAATTGGCGCAGGTTCAAATCTTTTGATAAATAATATTTCCATAAAAGGTTTAGTTATATGTACAAAAAAAATGAAATCATTATCAATAGATCCATATTCAGGGATTGTTGAAGCTGAAGCAGGTGTAATGCTCCCAACATTATCTAATTCTCTCGCCAAAAATAGATTACAAGGAGGTGAGTGGGCTGTGGGAATTCCAGGAACATTAGGAGGAGCTATTTATATGAATGCTGGTACAGGCCATTTATCGCTAGCAAAAAATCTTATTTCAGTAAAAGTGATAAATAATAAAACTAATGAAAAATTTATAATTGAAAAAAAAGATATCAATTTTGAGTATAGATTTAGCTCTTTTCAAAGAAAAGATTTGACGATTATAAGTGCAAGACTACATTTTGAGCCTAATGGAAATCTCGAACAATTAATTCAAACAACCAAAAATAACCTTAAGTTAAAAACAGAAACACAACCATATCATCAACCAAGTTTTGGTAGTGTTTTTAAAAATCCTGAAAATAATTATGCAGCAAAATTAATTGATGATATGGGTTTAAAGGGATTTAAAATTGGTGGTGCAGAAATTTCAACTATGCATTCAAATTTTATCATTAATAATTCTTCAGCAAGTTCAAAAGATATTTATGAATTAATAACAGTAATTCAACAAAAAGTACTACAAAAAAAAGGTATTTATTTGCAACCGGAAGTAAGAATGATTGGTTTTGACTATCCTTGTTAAAGAAACTTTTTTATAAAATGGCGGGTTTTGGACTTCCTAACTTTGGACAACTTACAGAAGCTTTTAAAAAAGCTAAACAAATTCAGCAAGATGCTCAAAAATTACAAGATGAACTTGAAAATATGGAGATTGAAGGGGAAAGTGATGATGAAATGATAAAAGTCTGGATAAATGGTAACCAACTTCCTTTAAAGGTAGAAGTGCAAGAAAATATTTTAAATTCAGATAAAGAAAAAATAGAGAAAAATATTTTGCAAGCAATTCAAAAAGCTCATGAATTATCAACTACAACTATGAAAGAAAGGATGAATGATTTGACTGGTGGATTAAATCTTAATCTTCCTGGTTTTGATAATAGTGACTCTTAGAAGACTCAATCATTTCTTTATAAAAAGAATATCTTTCAAAGGATTTATCTAACTTACAGCCTTCATCATTCAAATGTAAGCAGTTACGAAATTTACACTTAATTCCTTCATAGATTACTTGTTTTTGTATTTCTGAATAAAGATTTGGTAACAACCTAATATCAACCCCTTGAAGTTGCATATTAAAACCAGGGGTATCCACAATATAACTTTGATTTGATAAAGAAAATAACTCAACATTTCTAGTAGTGTTTTTACCTCTTTTAATTTTATTTGAAACTGCAGCAGTACTATTTTGAAGACCTGGAATTATCATGTTAAGCAAAGAGGTTTTGCCAACACCGGATGGTCCCATGAAGATTGAACTCTCATTTTGCTTTAACTCAGCTAATAAATTTTTAAAGCAATCAGATTTCTGTAAATTTAAAGTTATTACTTGGTAACCCCATTTCTCAAATTTATCAAGTAGATATGATCTTCTTTTATCTGAAATTAAATCACACTTTGTCAAAACTAATGAAACTTCAACTCCCATTGATTCTGCTGATATCAAAAACCTATTAACTTGAGATAAATTTAACTCTGGTTCTTCAACGGAAAAAGTAACGTATATATTAGAGATATTTGCAACTGAGGGTCTAACTAAAAGATTTTTTCTTTTTTTTAGACTTGTTATTAATGCACGTTTGCTTTTTAAATCTATATTGTCAATTAGTACCTTGTCGCCAACATAAATAAATTGATCCTTGAAATTTATAGACTTCTTAACCTTACATAAAAATTTCTGGCTATTTCCAGAGTTTTCTTGATTTTTTAAAGCAACTAAAAAAAATTCATTAAATTTTTTCGTAACTAAACCTAAATATTTACTATTAGTTTTCATTCAATATTTTTATTTTTATAAATTTTTCATTTTCTTTGATTTGTTTAAACAAACATCCCATCTCTTTTAAATTGTTTAATACCATTTCTTCTGGTTCACCTTTATCTAGTTCAACAATAAGTTGTTCATTTTTAGATAACTTCTCCAAAGCCAATTTAATTTTGACAACATTTAAAGGACATGGAACAGATTTAAGATCCAAATGCTTTAAGGAAATCATTAAGATTCTTTACCGAATAATTTACTAAACAGTCCACTACTGGAATTAATATTTTTATCTGAATATTGAGAAGCTAGACCCTCTAAAAGCTCACGTTCTGAGTCGGTTATACGAGTTGGTAATGTTACTTTTACTAAAACTTCATGATTTCCTCTTGCAACCGGATTTCCAAGTCTAGGCACCCCTTTATTCTCAAGTGAAAGAGTTGTATTTGGCTGGGTACCACTTGGAATTTTTAAATTAACATCTCCATCAACTGTGTTGATTTTTACAGTGTCACCTAAAATAGCCTGTAAATAACTCACTGCTATTTCTGAATAAATAGTTACACCATCTCTTTTAAGTTTTGAATCATTCTTAACCTTTATAAAAACATAAAGGTCTCCAGGTGGACCCCCTTTCAAACCAACATTCCCCTCTCCGGAAACTCTTAATTTAGTCCCAGTATCAACTCCTGCAGGAATATTAATTCGTAATTTTTTCCTGACTTGCTTTACTCCATTACCACCACAACTAGTACATGGATCTGAGATTATTTGACCAGTTCCATTACATGAAGGACATTCAGCCACTTGTGTGAAATTACCAAATGGTGTTCTCGTTGCTCTTCTAACTTGTCCACTTCCCCCGCATGTTGAACAAGTTTTTGGTCCGGTTCCTGGTTTGGCACCTGTTCCCCTACAGACTTCACATGTCTCTAGATGAGGAATTGTAATTTCTCTTTGTTGACCGAATATTGCATCTTTAAAATCAACATTAAGGTCATATCTTAGATCATCTCCTTGTTGAGGACCTCTTCTTTGAGTTCTTCCTCCCTGTGGATTTTGTCCTCCAAAGCCATTAAAAAAGGTTTCAAATAAATCAGCAAACCCACCCATATCGCCCATATCAGGCATACCAGCTGCACCTCCAAGGCCAGCCTCTCCAAACTGATCATATCTAGCTCTTGTTTCAGGATCAGCTAATGCTTCATAAGCCTTGCCAATTTCTTTAAATTTATCTTCAGCACCAGGTTCTTTATTAACATCAGGATGATATTGTCTAGCTAATTTTCTATAAGCCCTTTTTAAGGTATCTGCATCAGCATCTCTTGAAACTCCAAGTATTTGGTAAAAATCAGCCATTAGATAATGCTCAAGTAAAAATCTGGAATTTATACATCTTCAGAAGTATTTTCCTCTGAATCAATATCTTCCTCAACTGTATCCTTTTCTACATCCTCTTGTGAATTTTGTTTGCCAGGTCCCATCGAAACTTTAACCAAAGCATGTCTCAAAACCTTGCCCTCTAAATGATATCCTCGCTGCAATTCTTCTAGAATCAAATCTTCTTTAAACTCTTCACTTGGCTCTCTTAAAACAGCTTCATGTAAATTTGGGTCAAATTCTTGGCCAACAACTCTCATCGGCGCAACTCCTTGCTGTTTTAAAACTTCTACTAATTGTTTATACAATCCTTGATAACTTCTATGAAGGGTTTGAGCTTCTTCACTTTCTGGTTTAAGTTGCTGTCTTGCTCTTTCAAAATTATCAACAATAGGTAGTATTGCAGTTAAAGTTTTAGAAACAAGTTGGGTTTTTAAGTCGTCCTGATCTCTTGACTGCCTTTTTCTAAAATTATCAAAATCTGCTGAAATTCTTACATATTGGTTTTTTAATGTTTCATGCTCTTTTTCTAACTGTTCTAGCCTTGCATCATTATTGGAAATAGTATTTTTTAATTCTTCGGTATTTATTTCTTCTGTTTTTTGTGAAGATAATTTATCATTTTCAATTATTTTATCTTCCGCAGATGAAGAATTTTCAGGAGCATTATCCTGATTAGACTCATCATTTTCTTTATTATCAATATTGTCTGATTGATTTTCAATCATTTTTATAAAATTTTAATAAAACTATTTTCCAATAAAGTGATGCACAAAACAAGTTGCGGAAGGCCGCACAAATTTTTATTCAGGAATAAACCTTAATGCTAATCCGTTATTACAGTATCTTTTTCCAGTAGGAAGTGGCCCATCATTGAAAACATGTCCTTGATGACCTCCGCATCTAGAACAATGATATTCGGTTCTTGGGACAATTAACTTGAAATCAACTTTTGTTTCAACTGATCCTTGAATTGGATCCCAAAAGCTTGGCCATCCAGTGCCGCTATCGAACTTTTTATCTGAGAGAAAAAGCGGCAAATCACATCCTGCACAATGAAAAATCCCTTTTCTTTTCTCATTATTTAATTGGCTGCTGAAAGCTCTTTCAGTTCCTTCCTCTCTTAAAATATAATAAGATTCTGGGCTTAGCCTGGATTTCCACTCTTCTTTTGATAAATTCCACTCTTCTTTAGAAGCGAGTGAAGAAGCTAAAACTTGCATAGGTTTAAAAATTGTTTTTAGTATTGACATAGAAGGAATTAGAATAAAGGTTCTTCTTGATAGAAATTGATTCATATATTTAATTCACATAAAAAATAATGAGTTTCATTCAAACTAATTCTATAAAAAATATTCATAAATTAAGTATTGCTCCAATGATGGATTGTACTGATAAACATTTCAGGATGATAATGAGAAAAATAAGTTCTGAAGCTCTCTTATATACGGAAATGATTGTGGCTCAAAGTTTATTTCATACGGATAAAAAAGAAAAATTTTTAGATTTTAATCATGAAGAACACCCAATATCGATTCAATTTGGCGGAGACAATCCTCAAATTCTTAAAGAGGTTGCCCAAATGGCAGAGGATTGGGGTTATGACGAAATAAACTTTAATGTTGGTTGCCCAAGTCCAAGAGTCTGTTCTGGAAATTTTGGTGCTTCGCTTATGAAGGATCCTGAAAAAGTTGCAAAATGCATAGATGCTTTAAAAAATAATTGCAACTTACCGGTGACTATTAAACACAGAATTGGTGTAGACAACGATGATAGTTTTACGAATTTAAATAATTTCGTAAGATGTATCGCAAAAGCTGGTGCAGACCGATTTACAGTTCACGCCAGGAAAGCCCTCTTGACAGGGCTAAATCCAAAACAGAACAGAACTATTCCTCCGCTTAAATACGATTTAGTAAAAAAATTAAAAAAGTTAAATCCAGAATTATTAATAGAAATCAATGGAGGGTTTACAAATATCGATGAATCATTAAAAGCTCTAATTGATTTTGATGGTGTAATGATAGGAAGATCAGTGTATAAACATCCCTTAAGATGGTCTGAAATTGATAAAAAGGTTTATGGAATCAATACAAAACCTAAATCCTCTTCTGATATTATCTTCTCTTTAATTCCTTACATAGATCAATATTTAAGTGAAGGAGGGAATTCTTGGGATATTTGTAAACATCTCATAAATTTGGTCGAGGGTATTCCAAAAGCAAAAGTCTGGAGAAATCAAATTTCAATGAAATCTATAAATAAAGAATTAGATATTGAGTATCTTCTTAAATCAACTTCTATGCTTAAAGATATGGGTTACTAATTTTCATCATTTGAATCATTACGTCCATTTGAGACTCCCCTTCTTCTTCTAATCCTTCCGCTTTCATATTCAGAATTCTCAGAAGAGTTCCCATAACTTCTATCTTCCCAACCATCTGCACCTGAGGATTTATTGGTATAAGAGCTATTAGATTCATAATTGCCGCCACCGTAGCCACCTCTTCCTCCTCTTCGAGGTCCTCCTGATCCTCTTGGCTCTGCTTTATTTATTCTTAATGGCCTACCCATAAGTTCTGAACCTTGCAAACCATCAATAGCCGTAGCTTCAACTGCTTCATCTGCCATTTCAACAAATGCAAATCCTCTTTTTCTTCCTGAATCTCTTTCAAGAGGAAGAGAACAATTTAAAACTTCACCAAAAGGGGAAAATAATTGTAAAACATCTTCACGCTCCGCGCGGAAAGGCAAATTGCCAACAAAAATACTCACTTTAAACTCAACAAAGAAAAATTTACCGAATAAAAAAAACCACAAAAAAGCAGTTTAATTACAATACCTTATTATTCTACTTCAAAGCATACCCTTACTGTAGAAAAATAATTGAGACTCAAAGTAACAATTTTTTCTGCCAGTTATTAACCTCCTTTTCAACTTGGGTAAAACCTGTACCACCTTCACTAGTTCTTGACTTAACAACATTGAGAGGTTCAAGATCTAGAAAAACATCTTCTTCAAATTTAGGATGAAATTTTTTAAAATCCTCAATTTTAAGGTTTTTAAATAAAATTTTTCTCTCTGAGCAATACTTTACAATTTCACCCACAACTTGATATGCGGTCCTAAAAGGAACATTTTTTTCAACTAAATAATCAGCCAAATCTGTTGCGTTAGAGAAATCATTTCTCACCGAAGCAGATAAATTTTCAAAATTAAATTCTATACCCTCGTTGATTAAAATAGTCATTGCTTTAATGCAAGATGATATAGTCTCTGCAGTATCAAATATTGGTTCTTTGTCTTCTTGAAAATCTTTATTATATGCAAGTGGCACCCCTTTTACCATAGTTAGCAATGCTTGAAGATGTCCGTACACTCTTCCTGTTTTACCTCTAATCAATTCTGGAACATCAGGATTTTTTTTCTGAGGCATTAAGCTACTACCGGTAGCACATTTGTCTGTTAATTTTGCAAAAGAAAATTCATCAGTTACCCATAAAATTATTTCCTCCGAAATTTTACTCAAATGAGACATTATTAAAGCTGATGCAGAAACAAACTCTATACAAAAATCTCTATCACTAACTGCATCAATACTATTATGATATATCTTTTCAAAACCCAATTCTGAAGCTGTGAAGTGCCTATCTATTTTTATTTTTGTACCAGCAAGTGCTGCAGCTCCTAATGGGGAAGTATTAACTCTTGATCTTACTTCTTTAAACCTTTCTCGGTCTCTTTGAAACATCTCCAAATAAGCCAATAAATGATGAGCTAAAGATAATGGTTGTGCCCTTTGCATATGAGTATATCCAGGAATTAAGGTATGAATATTAGATTTCGCAAGATTTAAAAAGGATTTTTGCAAATCAGTTATTAAAATTTCGAGATTATCAATCTCTTTCCTTAGCCACAATCTTATATCTGTACCAACTTGATCATTTCTACTTCTTCCTGTATGTAATTTTTTGCCTGTTTCACCAATTAAACTAATCAGTTTTTCTTCAATACAATAATGAATATCTTCAGAGGGAGGACTAGGAAAAAATTTGCCTTCTAAATATTGAACTTTTATTGTCTCAAGACCACTTATTATTTGCAAAGTTTCAGAAGAAGATAAAACTTTAGTTTTACCAAGCATTTTTGCATGGGCAATCGAACAATCTAAATCCTCTAAAATGAGCTTTCTATCAAAACCAATTGAAGCATTAAACTTTTCAATAAAAGGATTAAGTGTATTATCAAATCTTTTACTCCAAACTTTTGCCATATCAATTAATAACTTTATATATCTAATAAAGCATTTTTTTATATAGGTGACAAAAAAATATCTATCTCAATTGAAAAATAACCATTGATGCATCATCCTCCAGATGTCTATTTTGCCCTGTAAAATCATCTAATTTTTTAAATATTTTATTTAAAATTTGTTGAGAGGTATAAGATTGCTTGCATAATCTTGTGAAAATTTTAATTAACCTTTCCTCATCAAATCTTTCACCTAAAGAATTAGAAGTATCTATTACTCCATCTGTGTAATAAAGCACTAAATCATTTTCACCAAGCTTGATTTCACCACATTGATATTCAGCTTCTTTTTGAAGTCCGAGAACAAATCCTTCAGTATCTAATTTTATAATTTTCTGATCTGAGCTTTTCCACAGCAAAGGAGGATTATGTGCAGCATTTGAAAATCTCAATTTTCTAGTCCTAGGATCATAATCTGAATAAAATAATGTCACAAATCTATGTGATTGATCTAAATCATTTATTGCTAGTTGATTCAAATCATATAAAATTCTATCAGGAGGTAAACCTGTCAGAACCTCTGCACGCAGCATTCCTCTTAGCATAGTCATCAAAAGACCGGCAGGAATACCTTTACCCATAACATCACCTATGACTAAGGCCCATCTAGCTTTTTCTTTTCTTTTTTCTGAAATATTCGTCTTTAGACACATAAAATCATAGTAATCGCCTCCTAACTGGAGAGCAGGTCTGCAATGTGCTGCAAGGTCAACACCATAAATAGATGGACAATAATCTGGGAGTAATTGAGATTGTATCTCAGCTCCTGTTGAAATCTCTCTATCAACGTTCTCATGCTTTTTTTTAGTTTTTATTAAGCAATAATTTTCTAATCCAACAGCAAGAGAATTTAGAATAAAATTAAAATTACAATCATCAGTAATAGTATTATCAGATAAATCTTTGCTGAAAATATAAATAAATCCTCTACATTTACCTCGTGATGATATCTTTTCTGATTCAATTTTATATTCTTTAAAAATTTTTTTTAAAGCATTTTTAAAAGTAAGAATTTCTTTGCTTTTAAAATTTTTAGAAAAATTAAATTGATTAAAACAACTTTTAATTTCTTCTTTAATTCTAAAACATTCATCGTTAGCAGAAATTTTTATGTTTTCAAACCATATTTCCCCCTCATAATTTAAAGGGATAATAAAAATTATTTTTTCATTGAAGATGTGTTTAAAAATTAAGCATATGTAGTCTAATAATCTATTTATGTTTGAAAAAGATTTCAAATAATATGCTAATGAAGAAGCAATTTCAGCAAATTTATATTTATTTTTTATAGATAATGTAGGTTCATTATCTAAAAAGTTTTGGATAAATTTATTTGAAAATAATTTTTCTTGCTGATTATTTGTCACAACAAATGTAATAGATAAGTATGTTTTAACATTAAATTTTAATTTTTAAAAAATTTCATTAAATATTTATTTATCCGCAAGCAAAGCCTCAACAAATTCGTAACTGTTAAAGGGTCTCAAATCCTTTATGCCTTCTCCAGCACCAATAAATCTTATAGGCAAATTAACTTCTTCAGAGACAGCTAAAGAAACACCTCCTCTAGAAGTTCCATCTAATTTAGTAATGATTGCTCCACTTAAATTTGCTGATTTAGCAAAACTTTTAGCTTGCTTTAGCCCATTTTGACCTTGACTTGCATCTAAAACTAATAATGATTCAACAATTGCATCTGGAACCTTTTTATCAATAATTTTTTTTATTTTGGCTAATTCGTCCATCAAATTATTTTTTGTTTGCAATCTTCCTGCTGTATCAACTAGTAATAAGTCAACATTTCTTTTTTTTGCAGAATTAATTGCATCAAACACAACAGCTGCTGGGTCAGCATTTTTTGATTGATTTGATATGACATCAACATCACTCCTCTCCCCCCATACTTTTAATTGATCTACAGCAGCAGCTCTAAAAGTATCAGCTGCTGCTATCAAGGTTTTATAATTGCTCCTTGATGATAAATATGCTAATTTTCCCAATGTAGTAGTCTTGCCAACACCATTAACTCCTACTAATAACCAAACATTTAACTTACCCTTTTGAGGCACTAAAAGATCAGTACCTGAATTTTTTATAGGTTTATCGATAATTAATTTTAATTCCTTCTTTAAGAATTTAATTCCTGCTTCTCCACCAAGAACTTCTTCGTTTAATTTTTTTCTAAGAGAACTTATTACTTTATCAGTCGAATCAATCCCGACATCAGCTCTTATTAGCAAAGTTTCTAAATCATCGAGAGATTCTGGTGTAAGGGGATCATCTCCTAACTTATCTAATAATTCAGTAACAAATCCTTTTCTAGTTTCTTCTAAACCTCTTCTTAATTTAGTTAACCAATCAATTTCATCTATTGATATTTGGTTCATTTCTTTTCCTTGGGCAGCCAATACCATTGCAGACCAAGTAAAGTTATCATCGAATTCTCCTAGTACAGTTTTATCAATAGTTTTAGAAGGACTTGGAACTTTTTCTGTATTGAGACTATCAATCAAGGATTGCTTCTGCTCTTCCTTATTAATTAATTCTTGCTTCTGCTCTTCCTTATTAATTAATTCTTGCTTCTGCTCTTCCTGCCTTTTTTTTAAAAGTGCGTAAGCTTGTGCAGCCCACTCTCGAGAATTATCAGAGTTAGTATTAGTCATTAATATTTATAATTCGTAATTAGATAAATTTTAAAATATTATTTATTTATATCAAATAATTATTGCAATTTGACTGTTTGTAATCTCCTTAAAACTCCATTAATAAATTTTCTTCCTTGCATATCACTATATTTATTAGCTAAATTTACTGCTTCATCACAGGCAACAGCAATAGGCGTATCCAGAAAATTAATATCTACATATGCTATACGCAAAATATCACGATCGATTCTTGGTAGTCTTTTTAATCTCCAACCATCCATTGATTGATCAATCTCAGAATCAATAATCGTAAGATTATTAATAATCTTACTGATTCTCTGATTCACATCTTCTCTGATATCAATTTGTCCACTAGAAACTATTAATTTTGGAAAGTCTAAAGTTACTGAGAGAGTATTCATTACAGTTTCAATTTTTTTTACAGATTTTTTTAACTCCTCTCTAACATTACAAAAAGAAGAATCAATCCCATCTTGCAATTCACTCTCTAATATTGTTTGTGATGCATTTTCTAAATCTGATTCGCAATTATCTAATTCGTCTCTGCAATGGTTGATTAAAGAATCAAGAGCAGATTCAAAAATCTCTTCTATCTGCAATTTATTTAATTTAAAATCACCTTTGTCTTTTATCAAACCTAAAGAAATTAAAGATAATTCTCTAGAAAGGGATCTATTATTATGCATCAACTAAGAAGAAGTATTAGTGGAAGCACGTAATTGAGAAAACAACTTTGAAAATGTTGGATTTGTAGTATTATTTTTCTCGTCTGGATTGACTATCCCAGCTGAGATAATTGTTCTAAAAGCATCTTCTACAGAAATATCCAAATCTTTAACAGAAGACTCGGGGACCAATGTATACCAACCAGTAGTTGGATTTGGCGCGGTTGGTATAAAAACACTTAGTAACTTTCCTTCCAATTCTGGCTGCAGAGAAGGGCCAACATCACCAGTAACAAAACCTACACTATATAAACCTTCTCGTGGATATTCAACTAAAACAACCCTTCTAAACCGATTAGATTTATTACTTAAAAAAGTTTCAAGCAATTGTTTAAGAGTTTTATAAACTGCCCCTGCTACAGGAATTTTTGATAAAGTACCTTCGCCAAATTCTAATAACCATCTCCCTACAAAATTTCTCGCCATTAAACCTATTAACAAAATAGCTAACAAAGGAACAGTTAAACCCAAGGTAAGATTAATTAAATCTTGTAATAAAGGATTTAAATTAATAAAAGGATTTAATTGCTTCGGAACAGAAGTAACTAATGTTAAAACAAATTTACTAACCAATGATGAAAGCCATATTGTTGTGGCTAGAGGTATTACAACCAACAAACCAGCTATAAGATCATTTTTTAGATCCTGTTGAAGCCTATTTCCAAGGTTAGAATCTTGGTTTTGATTAGATTCAACCAAAATAACGTTTCTTACTAAATTTACTTTACTAATAATTTAACTGTTTTTACAAAGTTAGGATATATTTTTTTTTAATAAATTTAAATTATTTATTAGTTTCTTTGCTAAAAAATAACTTTTAAAAGAATGCTATGCATAATGAAGAAATGATCAATACTATTAAAGACAAAACAGAAATAAGTAAAAAATTAAAAGAAAGAGCGATTTATGAAGGTTTTAGCTTGGCTGGAATTGCTTCAATACCAGGCAGTTCCCGCTTAAAATTAAGAACTAATGCATTAGAAAGATGGTTATCAAATAACCACCATGCTGAAATGAAATGGATGGAAGCAGAAAGAAGAAAAAACGTAAACTCGCTTCTTGAAGGTGCAAAAAGTATTCTAAGCGTTGGATTTACTTACATAAATTCACAAAAGAACAACAACCGCTTCAAGATAGGAAAATTTAGTCAAGGAGAAGACTATCATAAAGTGATTTATAAAAAATTAAAGAATGTTGGTAAATGGATCAATCTTGAAATTCCTGATTGCAAATGGAAAATATGTGTAGATACCTCTCCGCTTCTTGAAAAAGCATGGGCTGAGGAATCAGGTCTTGGCTGGATAGGGAAAAATAGTAATTTGATAAGCAAAAAAAATGGTTCTTGGTTTACGTTAGGTTTTATAATCCTTACAAAAGATTTAATTCCGGATAAACCTCATCAATCCCTTTGCGGAAAATGTGATTTGTGTATTGAAAGTTGTCCCACAAAGGCAATAATAGAGCCCTTCGTTATACAATCAGATTTATGCATTGCATATCACACAATAGAAAACAGAGAGAAAACTATTCCAAAAAAAATAGAAGAAAATTTGAATGGATGGGTTGCAGGATGTGATATTTGTCAAGATGTATGCCCTTGGAATAAGTCCGTGCCATACAATAATACTTTTGAAACTACTCCTAAAAAATGGATTAAAAATCTTGGTATTGATTCATTAAATTGGGATGATAAAACTTGGGAAGACAATCTTAAAGGAACTACCTTAAAAAGAATTAAACCATGGATGTGGAAAAGAAACATACGAGCAAATCTAAGGAATAACTAGATTAAAATATGAGAAGATTTTTAAAAAATATACTATTTGTCTATTTAATAACTTTTTGCTTTTTTAAAATAGAAAAGGTTCAATCAATTATTCCCTATTATTATTTCCCAACAATAAAAAATTTAGAAAAAGAAAGTTTATCTATTGGCAAAAATGCATATCAACTTTTATATTTTGGACAATACAAAAAGAGTCTTAACTTAGCAAAATTAGCCGTTAAAATAAATTCAAAAGATGAAAAACTATGGTTAATTTTATCTGAAGCACAGGTAGCAAACAAGCTATACAAAAACGCTATAAAATCTTTAAACAATGCTCAAAACATTAATCCAAATTCTAGCGAAATATATTTTGCTATAAGTAATCTTTACTTTCAAATTTCACAACAAAACAAGGCAAAGAATGCTTTAGAAAAAGGATTAAGCATTGAACCAAATAACTATAAAGCTATTTTTCAATTAGGGAATATTTTATTAATGGAAAAAAATTACTATAAAGCTATTAAATTATTTGATAGGTCTATAAAAATTAAACCTGATTTCTGGCAAGCATTTAATAATCAGGGTTTAGCTTATTTCGAAAAAAACGACATAACTCTATCAATCAAACTTTTTGAAAAAGCCATCTCAATTGAAGATAATGCTGAACCATTACTTGGACTTGCCTCATGTTTAAGGTTTAAAGATATAAAATTAGCAATTGATCTTGCAAAAAAAGCTTTAGCAAAAAATCCGAATTATGTTAATTACAATTATAGAAAAGAACAATTATGGGGAGAAAAACTGCAAGCATCAACTGAAATCCTTTTACAAAATAAACAGCTTCAAAACGACGTAATATTAGCAAAATCCAAAATAGATGCATCTTCTTAAATTTCTTTACTGGTAAATATTTATTTACCTATTAGTCTTAATTTAGTTATTTAATAAATATTCAATAGTGGGCTCCAATGGATAAGAAAAACTTCACTTCTATCTCACTCCAAGAAGAAATGCAACGTTCTTATCTTGAATATGCAATGAGTGTAATTGTTGGGCGTGCTTTACCCGACGCAAGAGACGGCCTTAAACCTGTACAAAGAAGAATACTTTTTGCAATGTACGAACTAGGCTTAACACCAGATAGGCCATTTAGAAAGTGTGCAAGGGTAGTTGGAGATGTCCTCGGAAAGTACCATCCACATGGAGATCAAGCTGTATATGATGCACTAGTGAGGCTAGTTCAAAATTTTTCAACAAAATATCCTACCTTAGACGGACATGGAAATTTTGGATCTGTGGATAATGATCCACCAGCGGCAATGAGATACACGGAAACTAGATTAGCGCCAATAGCATATACAGGATTTCTAGAAGAAATTGGATCAGAAACAGTAAACTTCTCAAATAACTTTGATGGTTCCCAAAAAGAACCAGATGTTCTTCCTGCTCAACTACCATTTTTATTGCTGAACGGATCATCAGGAATTGCTGTTGGAATGGCAACAAACATCCCCCCTCACAACCTTGGAGAAATAGTAGATGGTTTAGTTGCTTTAGTAGAAGATAAAGATATAAGTAATAAAAAACTTTCTAAAATTATTAAAGGACCTGATTTTCCTACTGGCGGCGAATTAATTTATAATAAAGCAATAGAAGAACTTTACGAATCGGGAAAAGGATCAATAATCGTAAGAGGCGTATTAAATAAAGAAGAAATAAATTTAGGCAAAGGTAAACACAAAAGAAATGCATTAATAATTACAGAACTTCCCTATCAAATAAGTAAAGCAGGTTGGATTGAAAAACTAGCTGAACTTGTTAATTCAAGCAAAATTAATGGGATTGCTGATATTAGGGATGAAAGCGATAGAGATGGAATGCGAATTGTTATAGAACTAAAAAAAGATTCTAATGCTGAACTTGTAATTTCAAATTTATATAAAAAAACAGCTCTTCAAACTAACTTTGGTGCAATATTTTTAACTTTAATTAATGGTAAACCTGTTCAACTGAACTTAAAACAATATCTTAACTATTTTCTTGAATTCCGAGAAGAAACAATTAGAAAAAGAACTAGTTATTTTCTAAAGAATACTCTTGAAAAACTAGAAATATTAGAAGGTTTGTCTAAAGCAACAAAAGACATAAAAAGAGTTATTGAAATTATTGAAAATTCAGAAAATTCTGGAGAAGCCAAATCAAAACTAATTGAAAATTTTTCCTTTAGTGAAAAACAAGCAAATTCAGTTTTGGATATGCCACTAAAAAAAATAACAAATCTGGAAAGAAACCAAATAGATGATGAAATAACAAAATTACAAGAAAAAAGGAATTATTTTCTAAAGTTATTGAATGAAAGAAAATTATTACTTGGATTACTTATAGAAGAATTATTAAAATTAAAGGAAAAATATAATGTCAAAAGAAAAACGAAACTTCTTAAAAATGTTGATCAAAATGAAGAATTAGAAACAATTAATAATCATATATTAGAAGACTTAATAAATAAAAAAACTAAATTATGTATAGATAATAGATTATATTTAAGAAGGATGATTTTAAGTAATTACAAGAAATCGTTTGAGAATGTAAATAAAATTATAGATAATAAAAATATTCAAAAATTTATATGTAATATTGAAAAAAATATAAAAATAATTGGAATAACGAATAAAGGAAAAGTCTTTCCTATCGATTGGGAGTCGCATATTAATAATGACTATAAATTAGATAATAAAATCCTTGGAAATATTAATCCGAGTGAAATAATAAATTTTCATTCAATTAAAAAAGAACTGAAAAATTACTTGTGCATCTTGAATTCTGATGGAAGATTTAAAAAAGTTTTATTTGATGAGGATATGATAAAGAGTAATAGATCTTTTGGGATAACAAAATTAAAAAATAACATAAAAACAATCGATTCATTTATATCTAGTGAAGAAAAAAATTTAATAATATTAACATCTATTGGAAGACTTTTTAAATTTAGTTTATCAAATAAAGTTATAACGCCGACTACAAAACAATCTCAAGGATTAATGATTGCAAAACTTTTCCCCAATGAAAAAATTGTTTCTTGTTGTTCTTATCAAAATGGAGAAAATATTTATTTAGTTTCTAAGCAAGGAAAAATTTTTTGTTTGAAAAATAATGAAATTTATTACGCAAATGAATACAGTTTGGGATATTTAAATGAAAGAACGCAAATTAAAAACGATTATTTCCTAAAAATTTTACCAAGTAACTATTATCTTGATATTGAAACTAATAAAAATAAATCTGCAAGATTAGAGTTTGATAAATTAAATTTTAAATCTAATAAAACAAATTTTTTAATTGACTTTTTAAAATTAGATAAAGGCGAATATCTTAAAAATTGTTTTTTACTAGAAAACTTTTTCGCCTAGGATTTATATTCATTTTCAACCCAATTTAAATATTCTTGATTCACTGTTCCTGTTACATAAGTACCATTAAAACAACTCATCTCTAAATCTTCAACAAGAGAATCACTGATTATAGATTTACGTAAATTCTCAACACTTTGATAAACAAGATTATCGATTTCAAGTTGCTCAGCAATTTCACTTATTGTCCTATCATGAGCTATTAATTCATCTCTATTGGGCATATTAATTCCATAAACATGAGGAAAACGAACTGGAGGGGCTGCAGATGTAAAAAAAACTTTATTTGCGCCTGCATCTTTAGCCATCTGAACAATTTCTTTTGAAGTAGTACCTCTTACTATCGAATCATCAACTATTAATACATTTTTATTTTTAAACTCTGCACTCATTGCATTTAACTTTTGTCTTACAGATTTCTTACGTTTATGTTGACCAGGCATAATGAATGTTCTACCAACATATCTATTTTTAAAAAAACCTTCTCTATACTCAATACCTAACTGTCTTGCAACTTGCATAGCAGCAGGTCGAGAAGAATCAGGAATAGGCATTACAACATCAACATCTCCAGAAGTAATTGTTTCCTTTATTGTTTCAGATAAATAATCTCCCATTTTTAAACGAGCTTTATACACAGAAATTCCATTCATAATTGAATCTGGCCTAGCTAAATAAACATATTCAAAAGAACAAGGACATAACATGGGATTTTCAGAACATTGCTTAGAAAAAAACTCGCCATTAAGATTTATATAAATAGCTTCTCCAGGATCTACATCTCTCACTACTTGGTAATCATTATTCTCAAGAACTAAAGATTCGCTAGCAACCATCCACTCTTCTTTTTTTGTAGTTAATGAAAATCTTTTTCCTATGACTAATGGTCTAATACCAAAAGGATCTCTGAATGCTAATAAACCATGACCTGAAATTAATGCAATTGCAGCATATGATCCCTGAATTCTTTTATGTAAAGATTTGACAGCATCAAAAATAATATCAGGTTCTAATTCTTGCTTATGAGTTTGTTCATGCAATTCTGTTGCCAATACATTTAATAGCATTTCAGTATCGCTTGAAGAATTTGTATGACGCTTATCAATACTAAATAATTGTTTTTCTAAATCTCTGGTATTAGTCAAATTGCCATTATGGATTAAAACAATTCCATAAGGTGCATTAACGTAAAAAGGCTGAGCTTCCTCTACGCTTTCTGCTGATCCCTTTGTGGCGTATCTAACATGACCCAATCCTATCTTACCGATTAAATTCCTCATATCTCTAGTTCTATAAGCAGTATTAACATGCCCTTTGGCCTTATGTATATGGAAAATAGTATTTTCCATAGTAGCTATACCTGTAGAATCTTGACCTCTATGCTGTAAAAGCAAAAGGCTATCATAAATTTGTTGATTAACATCATCTGAAGAAACGATTCCAACTATTCCACACATAACTTAATTCCGTAAAAATTTTAATAGTTGGAAAATGTTTTTCATATTTACAAGAGACCTGAAATACTATTATTAAATTTTTCGGTTAATTCCTCAACCCTTATATTGCAAATATCTTTATCCAAAATTTTAATATTAAGGTTTTTACTGGTAACATTTCCTATTTTTTTTACATATATACTTGACTGAAAATTTATTTGATTTTTATTAAGATAATTTAGCCATTCATTTTCTTTCATTATATCTATTGAAAAAATAATTCTAGAACCTCCTTCCGCAAATAATAAATTATCATCTCTATTAGAATCTTTCTCTAATTCTATGGTTGCGCCTTTTTCAGACAAAATACAACATTCTGCTAAAGCTATGGCTAGACCTCCATCACTAATATCATGTGAAGAAACTACAAAACTTTTTAAAATCGCATTTCTTAAAAAACTCTGGCAAAACTTTTCTTCTTGCAAATCTAATTTTGGAGGACGACCTGTAATTTCTCCATGAAAATATTCCAAATAAGAACTAGCTGCAATTGTTGTTTCTGACTTATGAGAACCAATTAACCATATTTGATCATTAATATTTTTCCATTCACTACTAATAGCTTTTTCAACATTATCTATCTTCCCAACCATCCCAATAACTGGAGTAGGATTAATTGGAGTAATATCATTTTCTTTATTTTTTGATTCGTTGTACAGGGAAACGTTTCCTCCTGTAACAGGAGTTTCGAGAGCTTTACATGCTTCAGAAATTCCATTGCATGAAGATGAAAGCTGCCAATATCCAATTTCAGTTTCGGGAGAAGGAAAATTCAAGTTATTGGTTATGGCAACTGGTTCTGCTCCAACACAACTAACGTTTCTTGCGGCTTCCGCAACAGCTGCGATAGTACCTCTAAAAGGGTCAAGAAAAACCCATCTACTATTACAATCAACAGAAGCAGCTACACCAGAGAAAACTCTATTTTTATTTTTCTCATTATGTTTTCTAAGTCTTATTACCGCTGCATCTGATTCTCCAGGTTTAAAAACTGTATTTGCCTGAACTTGAGAGTCATATTGTTTATAAATCCATCGTTTAGAAGCTATTGAAGGATTAGAGAGAAGTTTTAAAATGATCTCTGAATAAGAAAAACTGTTATTTTCTTTCAATGAAAATATTTTTTGCTCATTTATTTCTGGTAAATTAGTTTCACTCCATTCCCATTTCTTTAACAAATAATCAGGTGGTTTTTTTATCACATTATGAACATTTACAGGAGTATCGTCGGACAAAGCAGATGTAGGTATTTGAGCAACAATTTTACTTTTATGAGAAATAATTACCTCATTAGTATCTATTACTTCACCAATTACATTGGCATATAATCCCCATTTATTAAATTTTTCAATAAGATTCTTAATTTTTTCTTCCTTCACGACAAATAACATTCTCTCTTGCGATTCAGATAGTAAATATTGGTATGAAGACATATTATCTTCTCTAGAAGGAACTAAATCTAAATCAATAGATATACCTAAATTTCCGTTAGCAGCCATTTCAGCACTACTACAAGTTAAACCTGCTGCACCCATATCTTGAGCAGCAATTACATCTCCTGTCTTAAAAGCTTCTAAACATGCTTCTATAAGACTTTTCTCAATAAAAGGATCTCCTACTTGTACTGCAGGTCTATCATCTAATGATGCAGTAGTTAATTCAGAACTGGCAAAGCTAGCACCTCCAACTCCGTCCTTGCCAGTAGTATTACCAACATATAATACAGGTGATCCTACATTTTTTGCTCCCGAACAAACAATTTCACTGGTCTCCAAAAGTCCTAGAGCCATAACATTGACTAGAGGATTTCCAGAGTAACTATCATCGAAATCAATTTCACCTCCAACAGTAGGCACACCTACACAATTTCCATAATGTGCAATACCTGATACAACTCCTCGAAGCAAATCAACATTTGATTGCTTATGCAGATTTCCGAATCTAAGTGAATTCAATACTGCGATTGGCCTTGCTCCCATTGTAAAAATATCTCTTAATATTCCTCCTACTCCTGTTGCCGCTCCTTGAAAAGGTTCAATTGCAGAAGGATGATTATGACTTTCTATTTTAAAAACAAGCTTTTGGTTATTTCCTACATCAATAACACCAGCATTTTCACCAGGACCTACCAAAACATTTTTTCCTTTAGTAGGAAACTGAGATAATAAAGGTTTTGAATTTCTATAACAACAATGTTCAGACCACATAACACCAAACATTCCTAATTCAGTCCTATTTGGTTTTCTATTTAATCTTTTGCAAATTTCTTCATAATCATTAATTGTTAAATTTTCAATTTTTAATGCTTCATTAAGATCATATAGATCATTATTTTCTGAATTTATCATTATTCAAATCCAAGGGTCATCTTCTTTTTTATCACTAAAAGATCTTGATGTTCCATCATTATAAAAACTTTTTTCTTCAAAATCTAAGTTTTGGTTTATATCTTCATCTTCCTCAAGCCAATCTTCTAATCTATTTGCAGCTATATTTTTCATATCATCAAATCTATTAAAAATTTTTTTTCCTTTTTGCAAAAATTCATTTTTAAAACTAGATTTTATTAAAAATAAATCATCTAAAGAACTACTTTCACAAAAAACTAAACCTGGCTGTTGATCATTAATATTTTCAATATTTAATTTCCATCTACTAGAACCTGGGATTTTAGGATTGGATCTAGAAACTAAATAATATTTAATTTTTCCTGTTTTCATTTCGAATAAAAAATCAGCAATAACTCCTATTTTTGAACCATTTATATTTACAAGATTAGCTTCTATTAAAGTTGGGAACCTATTTAAAGTTGCTAAATCAGAAATCGCTGGCTCACCTTTAACGTAAATTTCATTATCTATTATTTGACTAATTTGATTCAATCGCCAAACATTACGTTTCAAATCAAAATTTGAAGGACGTGAATACCATCCTAAAATTCGATGAACTGGAGGATGCATCCAAACATTTTCACCATTTCCATAATTAAGAGCCATATTGCCCTTAACACTGTAATTTAGTAATTCACTTAATAAAATTTCTTTAGGTAATTTCAAATTAAGAACGAACCTGTACAGGCATAACTAAATAAGTAAAAGAATTAAGATTATCTTCTGGTACAAAAACAGCTGGAGTAGTTGAAAGATTACACTTTAACAATACATTTTCTGAAGAAATAACTTTTAAACCTTCTAAAAGATATCTAACGTTAAATGCAATATCAAAATTTTCTCCAGAGTATGAAACAGGAATGTATTCATTAGCATTTCCAATATCTTGTGCATCTGCACTAATTGAAGCTGAATCTGTATTGTCTAATTTAATCTTCACAACATTACTCTGCTGATCCGCCAAGACAGCAATTCTTTCTAATGAGTCAATTAATCTTTTAGTATTAAAATTAAAAATCTTAGAAAAAGTATCAGGAATTAATTGTGAATAATTCGGATAGGTACCTTCTAAAGTTCTAGTTGTAATTATTTGACTAGAAGATATAAAAACGACCTGACCTTTATCGTAAAAAAGCTTTATTGACTTTTCTGAGCTTCTTAAAGAAATTAGTTTTTCAATTTCTCTTAATGATTTTGTTGGAATAGTTACAGATAAATTACGTTCATTTAAAAATGAATTATCTTTATTTTCGATATATTCTTCGTCACCTATTAACGCGACAGCCAATCTATGACCATCTGTGGAAGCAGACTCTAGATAATTTTGTTTGAAGGTAAAATTTACTCCCGTAAGTAATTGCTTTGAATCATCATTACTACTAGCAAAGATGGTAGATTTTAAAGATTTTAAAAAAGAAATAGGGTCAATATTTAAAGAAGTTCCACTTTCAACAAATGGCAATTTTGGATAATCATCAGAGGGAATACCTTTAATATTAAAGGAGCCTCTATCACTTTTAATTAAGATACTATCAGATTCATCAGATACTTCTAAAGAAACAGGAGTTTCAGTGGGTAATTTGTTTACTATTTCTGATAAAAGTTTTGAAGGTATTGTAATAGCTCCGCTATTCTTAACAGTTCCATCGAAAGATGTTTGAATTCCTAAATTAAGGTCAAATCCCGTCAAGCTAATTTTATTTGTTCCTTGGTCAGCTGTTAAAAGTATATTTGCGAGAATTGGATGAGTTGGTCTTGATGAAACTGCTTTACTTACTAACTGTATAGCATTATTTAACTCACTTTGATTACAAATAATCTCCATCGGGCTTTGGAACTTTTTACAAATACAATATACTTTTTTCGTAAATTAAATTCAATAACTTATTTATTTACTTTCTAAATATAAAATTAAAAATAAAATAATAAAGATTAGTAGTAGTAGTAACTGTGGAAACTGTGGAATTATAAATTTAATAACTAAAATTACTATGTTTTTAAATATTTAAACAGGTGGAAAAAATTCTTTGTTTGTTGAATAAATTAAAATTTTTAAGATAGCTTTTTTTTTTCTTAACAAACCCAATTATTTTTTGTTTGTTTTTCAACAATTGAAGGCTGTTTATAACTGATTTCCACAGACACTAATTTTTTTGGATTTTAATATCCTAAAATTTTGGTTATATTTTTTAACGAAGGATCAATGTTTTTCTTGAAAATAGCATCATTGTTTTTAATCGCGCAATCAGGATCTTTCAATCCATTTCCAGTAAGAACACAAACGATTCTCGATCCTTTTTGAATTCTATTTTTGTTTTTTATAAGTCCAGCAACTGAAGCAGCACTGGCAGGTTCACAAAATATTCCCTCTTTTGCAAGGATCTTATAAGCTTCGATTATTTCTTCATCTGTAACTGACTGAAAATCTCCTTTGCTTTCTTTTTTAACTTTCTTTGCTTTTTCTCTATTAACAGGATTACCGATTCTTATAGCAGTTGCAATTGTTTCAGGGTCTTTAACAATTATATTTTTTACTAATGGAGCCGACCCTTCAGATTGAAATCCCATCATAGTTGGTAACTTCAAATTTCTTATTTTTAAATATTCTTTAAAACCTAACCAATAAGCAGTTATATTTCCAGCATTTCCCATTGGAATACAAAGCCAATCAGGTGCATAACCTAAGTCGTCAACTATTTCAAAGGCGGCTGTTTTTTGGCCTTGTATTCGATATGGATTAACAGAATTAACAAGTTCTATTGGATGTTCTGAAGATAAATCCCTTACGATTTCTAGAGCTTTATCAAAGTTTCCATTAATTGATATAATTTCAGCTCCATACATTAAAGCTTGTGCGAGCTTCCCTTGTGCAACAAATCCTTCTGGGATTAAAACATAAGGTTTTAATCCTCCTCTAGAAGCATATGCAGCAGCAGCAGCGGAGGTATTTCCAGTACTTGCACAAATTACTGCTTCACGGCCTTCTTCTTTTGCTTTGCTAATAGCCATAGTCATCCCTCGATCTTTAAAAGATCCTGTGGGATTTAGACCATCATATTTTAAAAAAACTTTTGTTTCATTTCCAATTAAATTGCTAAGTGAGTCACTAAGAATTAATGGGGTATTTCCTTCATTTAGAGAGATGATAGGAGTTTTCTTTGTAACTGGAAGATATTGTTTATAAGCTTCGATTAAACCTGGCCATCTTTTTTTTCTATAATTAATACCCAGTTTATTTTTGATTTTATTTAATAGCACCATAACTGTTTAATTTGTTTTAATTTTTTTTAAGGGTGAATTTGTAAAAAAATCCAATAATTCAGAAATTGATTCTACTTTATTCATAACTTTGCTCAAAGCTTTGACATCTAAAATAACAGTTTTAGTTGGATATCCTTCAAAAAAATTTATTAGATTTATTTTCCCATTTCCTATCTTAATACCCTGTACTACGCTTGCTCTAAGAGCTAACATACCTGTTGTTTTATCATCTGCTATTGGAGGATGGATAATAGATGAAAGTCTTGTTAGAAAAATATTACCTATTTCTGAATATACTAATTTGCTTGCAATTGTAATAGGGATTTCAAATTTTTTATTTAATACTGATTTAATTTCTTTATCAGGAGAACCAGTTGCTTTTAAAATTCTTTTTAGCTTTTTTGTTGAACTACCTTCTTCTACAAATGTTTTTAATGAATTTACTTTAATTGTTCTAGAAAATAGGCCGTATACAATTTTAATTTCTTCAGCAGCTTTAACTTTTGAAACATTAAAAAGAAATTGAGAACTAATAAATATAAAAATTATTTTTACAATTAAAAACTTATTTAACTTCATTTCAAATGTTTGCACCAGCTGCAATTTTTACAAGTCTAACAACTCCCTTTTCAGTTACCTTTTGTGCAATTTCTATACCCATTTCTTTTGTATAAGGCTCATTTATAAGTCTAGGAACTCTTTTTATAAAAATATTAATTGAATACCCAGGTACTTTTTGCAAAATCTCTAAAAAGTTTCTTAATGGCTCAACATACATTATAAGGTCACTCAAGTTATTATTTTCGTTAGTAGTATTTAATTTAATTGATTGTGGAAGATAATTATTTAAACTTTTCAATATTTTTAGACTAAGTAAATCTATCTGATTTGTTAAACCTTCGATTATCTCATTTCTAAGAAATCCTCCATTTGGAGAAAAGAGAAGATTTATAACTTCGTCTAAAAGTTTTTCTAAATCGAGATTTGTTTGTTTTGCGGCGTTAGAAAGTAGATCTTCTAAACGATCCCATTTAAATTTTTTATTATCAAAAAGCATTTCTTTAAGGCTTTCCCTCAATTGTGGATCAGGATCTTCCATTAATCTTCTCGCAAAATATGGATAAGCTGCGCCTAATATTTTGAAGTTTGGATCAACGCTTAAAGCTATTCCTTCTAAAGTAAGTAATGATCTAATTATAAGAGCATAATACGGGGGTAGTCTGAAAGGAAATTTATACATAACACCAGACATGTCGTCAGTAACGCTCTTAAAATCCATTTTCGAAACTCCTTGTTCAACGGCGTTAATGAAAACATCTTGAAATGCTGGAACAATGGGTTCTAGATTAACTTCCTTTGATAAAAACCCTAATTTTACGAAATCTTGAGACAATTTATCGAAGTTTTTATTTACCAAGTGAACTACTGCTTGAATTAATCCTGACCTAGATTCTCTGGAAACCTCGCTCATCATTCCAAAATCTAGATAACATAACCTTCCATCTTCTAAGGCTAATAAATTACCTGGATGCGGGTCAGCATGAAAAAAACCATGTTCTAAAAGCTGTTCTAAACTGCATTGCACCCCTATGTCAATCATTTTATCTGGGTCAATACCTAATTTTTTTACATCCTCTAAATTTGTTAACTTTGTACCGTCTATCCATTCCATTGCTAAAACTCTTCTTGAAGTTATTTCTTGATAAATTTTTGGTACGGCAATCATCTTGTTATGTTTATGCATATCTCTAAATTTTTCTGCATTTGCAGCTTCGTTTAGATAATCCATCTCTTCAAAAACTCTCTTGCCTAATTCATCAATCAAAGCAACTAGATCACTTCTTATCAATCCGATATTGTTTTTTAGCCAATAAGCAATATTCCTTACAATGTAAAGGTCTAAGGTTATTTGTTCTCTTAAACCTGGTCGTTGTACTTTTATTGCAACGATCTCTTCATTTTTTAATTTAGCTTTATGAACTTGACCTAAAGAAGCAGCAGAAATTGGCTCTTTATCAATTTCTAAAAAAATCTCATCTATTTTTTTTCCTAAATCTTCTTCTATTAATTCCATAGCTTTATCGCCATCAAAACCAGGGAGCTGATCTTGCAATTCAGATAATTCTTCTAGAAGAATACTTGGGATTATATCTGGTCTTGTTGATAACGCTTGGCCTGCTTTAACAAATGCAGGTCCAAGTTCTACTAACAAATTTGTTAATTCTTTTGCTCTAAATCTTGCTTGCTGTTCATTTTTCAGTCTTCCTGTTAATTTATCCCATCCAACGGAAAAGATATAAGCAAAAATAGGTAGGAGTGTTTGCCAAAGTCTTTTTAAAAGTCTTTTAGGATTTTTTTTGTAAATTTTAGAAATTGTATCTGGATCATAATTTAAGAGTCCAGATACCTCAATAAAATCAGTAAAGTCTTCTTTCATAACTTTATATATTTAAAACCTTTATTTTTTTAAAAAAGAAGTTAATTTTTTTATATGGAAGATTTATCATGTTAATACAACTAAAAATAGAAAATATTGCCTTAATAGAAATTATAGAAATTAATTTCGAAAAAGGTTTGAATATCATAACTGGGGATTCAGGTTCAGGAAAATCATTAATTTTGGATTCCCTAAATGCTCTATTTGGTGGAACTAATATACCTCTAAAGCATTTAATACGTCCAGGAAAAGATTTTTGCGTTATTGAGGCGATATTTTCTTCTTCTTTTCAAATTAATAATTGGTTAATTAGTAATGGTTTTGAAATAACTTCTTCAGAACTACAAATTAAAAGAAAATCTTATAAAAAAAATAATAAAATTTTATCCAAATATAGCCTTAATGATTTACCAATTAATAGACAATCATTAGAAAAACTTGGAGGATTTTTAATAGACTTTGCAGGTCAATCTGACACTTTTATCTTTGATTCTCTAGATAAGAGAAGAGTAATTATTGATGACTTATGCTCTCAAGGATTTAAAAATACTAGCGAAAGGATTAAAAGTATATGGAGAGAAAGTGAAAAGTTAACAAGATTATTGAATGAAAAAATAGAATTTTCTAGGAATCAAGAAGAAAAAAACTTGGCAATTAAACATATGTTGAAGAGTTTAGAAGAAGCTGATTTAAATTCAAGTGAAGAAATTTTAGAACTAGAGTTATTAGAAAATAAACTTGTAAATAATCTTGAAATTAATAATTCAATTAAGTCATCATTGGAAAATTTAAATAATTTCAGTCATGATGAACCGTCAGTAACTTCTTTTATTAATCAATCACTAAAGATTTTAAACAAAACAGCCGACTTCGACTTAAAGATTCAAAAATTTAGAGAGAAGTTATTAAATATTCATGCTGATGTTGAAGATTTAATTTTTGATCTAAAGTCATATTTGCAAGAAATAGAAAATTTTGAATCTAATCTTCCAGAAATACAAAAAAGATTATTCTTTTTAAAAAACTTAGAAAGAACTTTTTCATTGGATCTAACTCAATTAATTGAAAAGCGCGATCAATTAAAGACGTATTTTCAACAAAATGATCAAGGTAATGAGATTTGCATCATTAAATCTCAAATTGAAAATTTACAAAGTAATTTAAATTCTTTATTTGTTATTCAATCTACTGAAAGAAAAAAAATTGCTAAACAGTTACAAAATTCAGTAATGTCAATTTTAGGCAATCTAGGTTTAGAAAATGCTAATTTTTCAATTCAATTTTCTGCATGCAAGCCTTCTGGTGATGGAATGGATGATATAAATTTTTTGTTTTCAGCTAATCCTGATCAGAAGCTTGCTCCATTATCAAATGTTATTTCTGGCGGAGAAATGTCAAGATTTTTATTAGCTATTAAATCTAGTATTTCTAAACAACCAAATACTTTCTTTTTAGATGAAATTGATAGTGGTTTAAGTGGTAAATCTCTATTTTCTTTAGTTGAGCTCATAAAAGAAATTTCTAAAAATCAACAAGTTTTATGTATTACACATCAGCCTTTCTTAGCTGCTAGGGGAGGAGCTCATTTTAAAGTTAATAAAAACGTAATTAATGGAATAACTTATACTTCAATTGCAAAATTAACTACAAAAAATCAAAGAAAAAATGAATTAATAGAACTTATAGGTGGAGGTTCTTGCGAAGTAAACGAATATGCTTCTAGACTTCTTGATCGGCCAGCTGCGTAAAATAGAAAAAATTCCACTATAATAACCTTTTTAAATCATAAATTAGATTTAAACATGGTTAATAAAGTTGTTAGTAGTTTTGGAGAAGATAACTCAATAAAAATTAGAGGAGCTCGTCAACATAATTTAAAAAATATTGACCTTTCACTGCCTAGGAATAAATTTATAGTTTTTACAGGTGTGAGTGGAAGTGGTAAAAGTTCTCTAGCCTTCGATACTATTTTTGCTGAAGGTCAAAGAAGATATGTTGAGAGTCTTTCGGCATACGCAAGGCAATTTTTGGGTCAAGTAGATAAACCAGATGTTGATAATATTGAAGGTTTATCACCTGCTATTTCAATTGATCAAAAATCTACAAGTCATAATCCTCGATCAACAGTTGGAACTGTAACAGAGATACAAGATTATTTAAGATTATTGTTTGGCCGTGCTGGTGAGCCCCATTGTCACCACTGCGGTATTCCAATTGCACCTCAAACAATTGATGAAATGGTTGATCAAATTCTTCTTTTACCAGAAGGAACAAGGTACCAATTGTTGGCTCCTGTTGTAAGGGGTAAAAAAGGAACACATACAAAATTAATAAGTGGATTAGCTGCTGAAGGATTTGCTAGAGTAAGAATTAATGGAGAGGTAAGAGAACTTGCTGATAGTATTGAATTAGATAAAAATCAAATTCATAATATTGAGGTAGTAGTTGATAGATTAATTGCAAGAGATGGAATTCAAGAAAGATTAAATGATTCTCTACAAACTTGTCTAAAAAGAGGAGATGGCCTAGCAATAGTAGAAGTCGTTCCAAAAAAAGGAGAAAACTTACCTTCTAACCTAGAGAGAGAGAAACTTTACTCAGAAAATTATGCATGTCCTGTACATGGCTCTATTGTTGAAGAACTGTCTCCTAGATTATTTTCTTTTAATAGCCCATATGGGGCTTGTCCAGATTGTCATGGGATTGGTTATTTAAAAAAATTTACTGCTGATAGAGTTATACCTGATAAAACGTTGCCTGTTTATGCTGCAATAGCTCCTTGGAGTGAAAAGGATAATACTTATTATTTCTCTTTACTTTATTCTGTAGGACAGGCTTATGGTTTTGAATTAAAAACTCCTTGGAAAGATTTAAGTGATTTGCAAAAAAAAGTTCTACTTTTGGGATCAGATAAACCAATATTAATTCAAGCTGATAGTCGTTTTAAAACTTCTAGTGGTTTTGAAAGACCTTTTGAGGGGATTTTGCCAATCTTAGAAAGGCAATTGAATGAAGCCAATGGAGAATCGGTAAAACAAAAATTAGAAAAGTATCTAGAATTAGTACCCTGTAAGACATGTTCTGGAAAAAGATTAAGACCTGAGGCTTTGGCCGTTAAACTTGGTCCATACAATATTACTGACTTAACTTCCATAAGCGTTTCTGAAACCCTTAATCACGTAGAGCGCATCATGGGTTTAGGTAAGACAAAGAAGGAAAATATATCTTTATCAGAAAAGCAAAAGCAGATAGGTGAATTGGTTTTAAAAGAGATTCGTTTACGTTTGAAGTTTTTAATTAATGTCGGTTTAGATTATTTGACTTTAGATAGACCAGCTATGACTTTGTCTGGTGGGGAAGCTCAGCGTATTAGATTGGCTACACAAATAGGTGCAGGTCTTACTGGTGTTTTATATGTTTTAGATGAACCAAGTATCGGTTTGCACCAGAGAGACAATGACAGATTATTAGAAACATTAAAAAGCTTAAGAGACTTGGGAAATACTTTAGTTGTGGTTGAACATGATGAAGATACTATGAAATCCGCGGATTATTTAGTAGATATTGGTCCAGGGGCAGGTGTTTATGGTGGGGAAATAATAGCTAAAGGATCTTATCAAGACGTCTTAAATTCAGAAAGGTCATTAACTGGAGCTTATCTCAGTGGTAGGAAGTCGATTACTACTCCAAAAGAACGTAGATCATCTGTTAAAAAAAGCTTAATATTAAATAATTGCTCTAAAAATAATTTAAAAAATATTTCTGTGGAATTTCCTTTAGGAAGGTTAGTTTCTGTAACTGGTGTAAGTGGAAGTGGAAAGAGCACTTTGATAAATGAATTACTTCATCCTGCATTGTGTCATTCTCTAGGGTTAAAGGTTCCTTTTCCTCAAGGTGTAAAAGAGTTAAAGGGTATAAAGGCAATTGATAAAGTTATCGTTATTGATCAATCTCCAATAGGAAGAACTCCAAGGTCAAATCCTGCTACATATACAGGTGCTTTTGATCCTATAAGGCAGATATTTACTGCCACAGTAGAAGCAAAAGCAAGAGGTTATCAGGCTGGTCAATTTAGCTTTAATGTGAAAGGAGGAAGATGTGAAGCCTGTAAAGGCCAGGGAGTTAATGTTATTGAAATGAATTTTTTACCTGATGTGTATGTTCAATGTGAAGTATGTAAAGGAGCTCGTTTTAATAGAGAAACTCTTCAAGTTAAATATAAAGGTTTTAATATATCTGATGTTTTAGAGATGACTGTTGAACAAGCTGCAGAAACTTTTTCTGCTATACCTCAAGCCGCTGATAGATTATCTACATTGGTTGATGTTGGCTTAGGATATGTCAAATTAGGCCAGCCAGCTCCTACATTATCTGGTGGAGAGGCTCAAAGAGTTAAGTTAGCTACGGAATTGTCAAAAAGAGCTACTGGAAAAACTTTATATTTGATTGATGAACCAACTACAGGGTTAAGTTTTTATGATGTTCATAAATTAATGGATGTGATACAACGTTTGGTAGATAAAGGCAATTCGGTAATTGTTATTGAACATAATTTAGATGTTATTAGATGTTCAGATTGGATTATCGATTTAGGACCTGATGGAGGGGACAAAGGAGGAGAAATTATTGCAGAAGGTATTCCGGAGGATGTAGCTAAAAATCCTATAAGTCATACAGCAAAATATCTTAAAAAGGTTCTAAAATAAAAAATACTTGTTGCATTTCTTTTTATTTTAATTATTCCAGCAGAACGAAATTTTTTTTCAAAGGTATATAAAACTTGTCTATAACTGCTTTTTTTAAACTTTTATATTAAAAAAATTTCAAATCATAATGCTTTCTTAATATTTCCTTGGAAAATTCAGCTTATTTGTATTAAAGGCCGTTCATCGGAGGATTTGCTAAATGAGGTTGAATTTTTTACATTTACATTTACATGGTCTTATACGTTCTAAAAATCTTGAGTTAGGCAGGGATGCAGATACAGGAGGGCAAACACAATACGTTTTAGAGTTAATTAAAAGTTTGGCTAATACTTCTGAAGTTGATCAAGTAGATTTAGTTACGCGTCTAATAAACGATCCTAAAGTAGACAATGAATATTCTCAAGAAGAAGAATTTGTAGAACTTGGAGTTAGAATTTTAAGATTCAAATTTGGACCTAATAAATATTTAAGAAAGGAATTGCTTTGGCCTTATTTAGATGATTTAACTGAAAATCTTATCAATTATTATAAAAAAAATAAAAAGCCTAATTTCATTCATGCACATTATGCAGATGCTGGATATGTAGGAGTCAAACTAAGTAAATCCTTAAACGTTCCTCTTATTTTTACTGGTCATTCTTTAGGAAGAGAGAAAAAAAGAAAATTGCTTGATACTGGTTTAAAAACTAATCAAATAGAAAAGCTTTATTCTATAAGTAAAAGAATTGAGGCAGAAGAAAAAGCATTGAAGTCTGCAGATATTGTTGTTACAAGTACTAAACAAGAGTCAGTGTATCAATATTCTCAATATTCTTCCTTTTCACCTCACAAAGCTAAAGTTATTCCCCCCGGTGTTGATCATACAAAATTTCATCATATTCACTCCACGAGCGAGACAGCAGAAATTGATAACATGATGAACCCTTTTCTAAAGGATTCTACTAAACCTCCATTTTTGACTATTTCTAGAGCTGTACGAAGAAAAAATATTCCTTCTTTGATTGAAGCATATGGAAGATCTGAAAAATTAAAAAGAAAAACTAATTTAATTTTGATTTTGGGTTGTAGAGATAGTACTTCAAAACTTGATCCTCAACAAAAAGATGTTTTCAATAATATTTTTGAAACAATTGATAAATATAATTTGTATGGAAAGGTAGCTTATCCAAAAAAACATCTTCCAACTCAGATTCCTGCTTTATATAGGTGGGCTGCTAGCAGAGGTGGTGTATTTGTAAATCCGGCTTTAACAGAGCCTTTTGGTTTAACTCTTCTTGAAGCTTCTTCATGTGGATTACCAATAATATCAACAAATGATGGAGGGCCAAAAGAAATTCGTTCAAAATGTGAAAATGGACTTCTAGTAGATGTTACTGATATTAATGAGTTAAAAGTTATTCTTGAAAAAGGAATTTCAAATAATAATCAGTGGAAAATATGGAGCAGAAATGGAATTGAGGGTGTTAACAGGCACTTTAGTTGGAACACTCATGTACATAATTATTTATCAGTACTTACTGAACAATTTTCAAGTTCAAGTTATTCTTCATCCGACATTAAACAAAGTTGTTTAAAAGGGACTTCCTCACTTATAAAACCCCATTGATCAAAAACCTCAGGGTCAGGGTGAAGAATTAGTTGATTATTTTGAGTTTTCTTTAGTTTAAAGCCCTTTTTAGATAGTTTTTTCATTAAGTTAGCAGTCTCTTCAAATCTTGATGCCATTGCATCAAGACTTGAGCAGTCACTTGTTAATCCATTATCTTTCCATGTAAAAAAATTCATAACAAATTTTTCAAAGATTAATTTTTAAAACTATACCTAAAATTACAAGTAAAATGTTGATTTTCCAAAAATTTTCAACTATTTTTTGTTCCTTTACTCCTTTAAGTTCAAAGTGGTGGTGTAGTGGAGCCATTAAAAATATGCGTTTACCTCTATTAAATAATTTTTTTGTAATTTTAAAAAATCCCACTTGAATCATTACTGATAACGATTCAATAATAAATATTCCTGAGAAAATAGATAAGGTAAAAACACTATTGGTTAATAACGCTATAGAACCCAGAATTGCTCCAATACTTAGAGATCCTGTGTCACCCATAAATATTTTTGCAGGATTACTATTATATTTGAGAAATCCTAAGCATATGCCGGACATCGAAAAACATAAGATGCTAAAAACAAAAAGTTCTTGCTGTTCTTTCAATAATATTTCTGTTCCTAGTCCATAAAAAACAATCCCACTGCATCCAGCTGCTAATCCATCTAGTCCATCAGTCAAATTTACTGAATTACTTATGCCAACTAGTACAAAAAAAGAAATAGGAAATATAAAAATACTTGTATCTATTTTCCAAGATTCAGAAATTGTAATTAATGGATTTATTAAATCGTTTTCATAGGCTAAAAATATAAAAATTAATGAGATGATACTCTGTAAAATGAATTTTTCTTTTGACTTTAATCCTGTATTTTTTCTGTTTTTAATGCTTAAATAATCATCTAAAAAGCCTATACAAAAGAAACCAAAAATAGTACATAATAAAAGCAATAATTTAAGAGAACCTAAATTTATAGTTATTATTAAAAGTAAAATTAAAAATGGAATTATCATAAAAATTCCACCCATCGTTGGGGTATTACTTTTTTTAAAGTGATTAGCGGGACCTTCAGTTCTAATATTTTGAAGTAAATTTAATTTGTTTATTATTTTTAGACCATTCTTTGTTATTAATAAAGAAATAAAAAAAAATAATATGTAAATCCCTATAAAAATAAAATTATTAAAAGAATAGGAGGTAACTATTAAAGCAAAGGTATTAAATATTAATAAAGATTTAAAGTTAAAATTTTTAATCTTCCCAATCATCATCCGAAGGTTCTTCTTCAGTTTTATAATCTTCCTTTTCTCCCATTAGCGCTGAAAGCTCTTCTTCTTCAATTGTACTAATTTCTTGTGAATCTCCTGCGCTTTCGGTAACAAGTCTTCCTGTATTTTCAAGCCAAGATAGTAAATCTGGTTCATCTCTTAATGGCAAAACAGGCGCAGGATCATCTCTGTGGTAGCAAGTTAAAGCAGGGTTAACTTCAGAAATATCGTCTAATCTAAGTTTTAAGTTATTTGAGTTCATTAAAAATTATGTTCTATATATAAGATAATACATAATAAAGCTCACGAAAAACATTGTTTGATAAAGGAAATTTAAAATACTTTTTTATCTGGTTAATCTCATTGTTCCTTTCTGCATTATTTAAGCTTATTGGATACTTGAATCCCAATGTTTTAATAATTAATAACTTTCTTCTCTTATTACTAGTTTTTGGTCCAGCTCTTTTAGTTACAATAATATTAGTTTTTAATAAGTTATCAAATTCTTAATTACGTCACAAATAAAAATTTATGGAGCAAATTGAAATGCAGCAGGTAAAAAAAGTTGTACTAGCTTATTCTGGTGGCGTTGATACGAGCGTTTGTATTCCATATTTAAAGAATGAATATGGCATTTCAGAAGTGGTTACTTTTGTGGCAGATCTTGGGCAAGGTGAAGATTTAGAATTTATTAGACAAAAAGCATTAAATTCTGGCGCTTCTAAATCAATCGTTGGTAATTTAGTTGATAGTTTTGTTGAGAAGTATGCTTTCCCAGCTATTAGAGCAAATGCATTGTATTTAGATAAATATCCATTATCTACAGCTCTTGCTAGGCCTTTAATTGCTGAAAACCTTGTAAATACTGCAAGAGAGATTAATGCAGATGCAGTAGCTCATGGTTGCACTGGTAAAGGGAATGATCAAGTTCGTTTTGATTTGGCAATTAATGCTTTAGGTCCTGATTTAAAAATTATTACTCCTGCAAGAGAGTGGAATATGAGTAGGGAAGAGGCAATATTGTATGGAGAAAAATTTGGTATTCCTGCACCGGTATCAAAAAAATCACCATACTCAATAGACGTTAACCTTCTTGGTAGAAGTATTGAAGCGGGCATATTAGAGGACCCAATGCATGAAGCACCTGAAGATATTTTTGCAATGACATCATCAATTGATAATTCACCTGATTTTCCTCAAGATATAGAAATTGTTTTCAAAAATGGGTTTCCAGTCGGAATTAATAATGAAGTTTTAACTCCAGTAGAGATTATTCAAAAAGCTAACGATCTAGCAGGTGAACATGGTTTTGGAAGAATAGATATGATTGAAGATCGAGTAGTAGGTATCAAAAGCAGAGAGATTTACGAAACACCTGGCCTTTTACTTCTAATCAAAGCTCACAAGGAATTAGAAAGTATAACATTAAACCCAGATGTTATTGACTTCAAAGGAATAGTGGAAAAAAAATGGAGTCAATTAGTATATCAGGGGTTTTGGTTCGGACCTCTTAAAGATAGTTTAGATGCTTTTATTTCATCGACTCAAATTTCAGTTAATGGAAGAGTAAAGATTAGACTTCATAAGGGGAACGCCATTGTAGTTGGAAGAATGTCGGAAAATAATTCACTTTATAGGGAAGATTTGGCAACTTACAGTCAAAACGATGTCTTTAATCATTCTTTAGCAGAGGGTTTTATTTATATGTGGGGTATGTCTAATAAAATATGGGCCGAGTTAAATTCAAAAACAAATGATTAAATATTAGGTTTCTGTATTATCTTAGATTTCAGTATCGTCTTTTTCTGAAGTTGAAGCTTTAGTGCTCGTTAACGTTTGTTCTTCTTTAGATTCAACATTGGCTTCTTGGTTATCTTTATTCTCTGATTGAGGTGCACTCTTACTCGAAGTTCTTGGGGTTGGTAAAGATCCTTCTTGTTTGACGGTCATGTATCTAATAACATCTTCACTAAGTCTCATTGCTTTTTCAATTTTAAAAATATGTTGCCCATTACCTTGATGACTCAATTGAACGTAAATTCCTTCTCTATGTTTTGATATTTGATAAGCTAATCTTCTCTTACCCCTCATTTGACTATCAAGGATGGTACCGCCAAATTCTTCTAGAAGTTTATTGTACTTATCAATATGATTAGTTACTTCATCTTCCGCAATATCAGGTCGGAGGATGTACATTGTTTCGTAATAAGATTGTTGGTCGTTCATAATTTCAGACAAGGTCTTTGGCTCAAAATTGAAGTAATGAGCGTCTGTTCATTATTTACGATACATTATGGAGGGTAGTTTCTTAAAAATTAACATCATTTTTTTTAAGATATTTTTTTATTGCGTCATTCATAATTTCAAAAGGCACTTCTAAACCATCTGTCCAAAATGATAATGATTTTATTCCTTGAGCGATAAGCATTTGCAAACCATCGATAGTCATGCACCCTTTTTTAGCGCTAAACTTTAATAAAGAAGTTGGAGCGGGATTGTATATTAGATCGTAAATAATTGATTTTGAGTTAAGAGATCTCCAAAAATGCTCTCCAAATGGCAAGATAAACTCTTCATGTTTAGTTGTTTTCATTCCTACCGGCGTTGTATTTACAATTAAATCTGCTTCTTCAATTAAATTTTGAGCCCGATTATCATTATTTAGCAAACCCTGAATTTCAATTTGTTTTCCAAAATTTATTATTAATTCATCTAGAGATGATTTATTTCTTGAAATTATCGAAATTTTTGAAGAATTAAGATTTATTAATCCTTGAATAACAGATCTTGCAGCCCCGCCGGAGCCAAGAACTATAGATTTTTTATTAGTTAAACTTAAAGTCTTTAAAGGATAAACGAAACCTTCTACGTCTGTATTAGTTCCGCTCCATTGTTTTTTAGAATTTAATTTAAGAGTATTAATTGCTTTTAATTTGTTAGCAATAGGGGAAATTTCACTGCAAAGTTCAAATACTTTTTCTTTATAAGGAATTGTAATATTTAAACCTTTGCAATTAACTTCTTTAAAGGAATTGAGAACCAATTCTACATCTTTATCTTTGCAAGGTATTGCAATATAAATCAAATCTAATCCTAAATATTGGAGGGCGGCATTTTGCATAATTGGTGACAAAGAATGGTTTACTGGATTGCCGATTAATGCAATAAAAGATGTTTTACTTGTAATCATTTTTAGAAATTTTTTTGAAAAAAATTGCGATCTGTTCGGGAACCACACCCCGTCTTTGAGTAACAATAATGGCGTCGATGACCGAATATGGAGAATATTAAATATGAGAATTTACCCATGGGTAAGGTTGTAGGAATCGATTTAGGAACAACTAATAGTTGTGTTGCTGTAATGGAAGGTGGCAAACCTACTGTAATAGCAAATGCAGAGGGTTTCAGAACTACTCCATCAGTTGTTGCATACACAAAAAATCAAGATCAGCTTGTTGGACAAATTGCTAAAAGGCAAGCTGTTATGAATCCTGAAAATACGTTTTATTCTGCAAAGCGTTTTGTGGGTAGAAGAGTTGATGAAGTCAATGAAGAATCTAAAGAAGTTAGTTATTCTGTTGAAAAATCTGGTTCTAGTGTCAAATTAAAGTGCCCAATTTTAGATAAGCAGTTTTCTCCTGAAGAGGTAAGTTCTCAGGTTTTAAGAAAGTTAGCTGATGATGCAGGGAAATATCTTGGTGAAAAAGTTACGCAGGCTGTAATAACTGTTCCAGCTTACTTTAATGATTCTCAAAGGCAGGCAACAAAAGATGCTGGTAAGATTGCGGGTTTAGAAGTGCTCAGAATAGTTAATGAGCCAACTGCAGCAGCATTAGCATATGGCTTGGACAAGGAAAATGAAAAAATACTTGTTTTTGATTTAGGAGGAGGAACATTTGATGTCTCAGTAATTGAAGCTGGTGATGGAGTCACTGAAGTTTTATCTACCTCTGGAGACACCCATCTTGGAGGTGATGATTTTGATAGATGCATAGTAGATCATTTAGCTAGTACTTTTAAATCCAATGAGGGAATTGACCTAAGGCAAGATAAGCAAGCTTTGCAAAGACTTACTGAAGCAGCAGAAAAAGCGAAAATTGAGCTTTCAAATGCCACGCAAAGTGAAATAAATTTACCTTTTATCACAGCGACTCCTGAAGGACCAAAACATTTGGATCTGAATTTAACTCGAGCAAAGTTTGAAGAATTAGCATCTTCTTTAATCGACAGATGTAAGACCCCAGTTGAGAGAGCTATAAGTGACGCAAAAATTTCTTCTAGTGAGATTGATGAGGTTGTTATGGTTGGAGGCTCATCCAGGATTCCAGCTGTTTTAGATTTAGTTAAAAAAATAATAGGTAAAGAACCCAATCAGACTGTTAATCCTGATGAAGTAGTTGCTGTTGGAGCAGCTATCCAGGGAGGAGTTTTAGCGGGTGAAGTAAAAGATATTTTGTTGCTTGATGTTACTCCACTTTCTTTAGGTGTAGAGACTTTAGGCGGTGTTATGACAAAAATGATAAATCGAAATACTACAGTTCCTACGAAAAAATCTGAAACATATTCAACTGCTGTAGATGGACAAACAAATGTAGAAATACATGTCTTACAGGGTGAAAGAGAAATGGCTTCTGATAATAAAAGTTTGGGAACTTTTAGATTGGATGGTATACCTTCAGCACCACGAGGTGTTCCTCAGATTGAAGTTACATTCGATATAGACGCAAATGGTATTCTTAGTGTTACAGCTAAAGATAAGGGAAGTGGCAAAGAGCAAAGTATTTCTATTACTGGCGCTTCTACTCTATCTGACAATGAGGTGGAAAAAATGGTAAAAGATGCTGAATCAAATGCATCGGCAGATAAAGAAAAAAGAGAAAAAATTGATTTAAAAAATCAGGCTGAAACACTTGTGTATCAGACAGAAAAGCAACTTGGGGAGCTCGGAGATAAAGTCGATGCAGCAGTAAAGTCTAAGGTTGAAGAAAAAAGTAATGCTTTAAAAGAGGCAACATCAAAAGAAGATTATGAATCAATGAAAAAACTTCTTGAAGAACTTCAGCAAGAACTTTATGCAGTTGGTTCGTCTGTTTATCAACAGCCTGGTAATCAACCTCCATCTCCTGGTTCTTCGGCCGGTCCTGATCAGAATGATTCAAACGAAAAAGGGGGAGATGATGTTATTGATGCAGACTTTACTGAAACAAAAGATTAGGAAAGGTAATTTTTAATTTCATTAGCAACCCATTTAGAACAGGCCGGAGCAAGTAAAATTCCATTCTTATAAAAACCTGTACATATTATTAAGCCTTCATCCAGATGTCTCATTATTGGGGAAGGCTCACCATCAGGTCTTGATCTTATCCCGTACCATTTTTTTGAAATTTTTCCTTTTGAAAGCCAACTTGGTTTTTTATCGAGAAAATTTGTGAGTTTTTCGAATATATGTTCTTCTGGCTTAGTACTATATTCGTCAGTTGAACCAATAATGAGTTTATTCTTTGATTTTGGAATTATATTTTTACCATCTATATTAAATTGTTTTGGAAGTGATAATAAATTAACTTCTGCATGATTTATATCAATTTCTATTGCTTGTCCTAAAACAGGTTCCAATTTGATGTTTTGAGATAGGCCATCAAGTAAATCAACCGCTTTTAGAGAATTACACAAAATAATAATGTCAGATTTGATTTGTTCATTGTTTTTTGTTGTTGAAATCCACTCATTTTTTGATTTTTTGATTTTTATTACTTCTTTCTCTATAAAATTTATTTTTTTATGTTTTAGATACTTATCTAATGTCTTAAGTAATGAGATAGCATTTATTCTTCCATCGTTGTAAGAAATGATTCCTTTAATATTTTTTGTTTGGAAGGCCTCATTTATATTCTTTAAAATTATTGAGTCTCTTTCTAAAATTTGTAAGTTTAAATCATTATTTTCATAAATAAATTTCTCTAATTTCTTTAATTTTTCTTCATTAGATGTTAGTTGTATTAGTGGCTTTTCGATATTTAATTCATAATTAAATTTCTGGAGGAATACAATCCATTTTGGCCATAATTCAATGCTTTGTTTCCTGAGATCCCAACTTCTACCTCGCCTTTTTTGATACATATTACCCATCAATAAGCCTAAAGCTGCGTTGCTACAATTTTGGAGTTGAGCTGGATCTATTATTGTTATTTGAAAACCTAATTCTGACAATTCTAAGGCGTTAAATTTTCCAATAATTCCTGATCCAATAATAACTATGTGTTTTTTTTGAAAATTTTCTTTTAACCTTTTCATTGATATATTAAATATGATCGCTTATTTGACTAAAGAGTTAAAGATTTTTTGGAACATCCCTCAATTATATTCAAAATTGTTTGTCCCGATCGTCCTGGCCTTGTAAGTTTACTTACTAGTTGGATTTCAAATTACGGCGGCAACATAAAGCATTCTGATCATCATACAGATCAAGATGCGGGCTTGTTTCTTAGTCGAATTGAATGGAATAGTAAAAATGCATATTTTGATAGGAATGAAATTTATAATGAATTTAAAAAAATTGCAGATATAGTAAATGGAGAATTTAATGTAAATTATTCGGATGAAATTTCAAATGTTGCTATTTTCGTTAGCAAACAAAATCATTGTTTGATTGATTTACTTTGGCGAGTAAGAAATGGTGAACTGAAAATGAAAGTGCCTTTAATTGTTTCAAATCACTCTGATCTTGAAAATATTGCAAATGACTTTAATGCAAAATTTGTCTACATTGATACCTTTAATATTGAAAAATCTGATGTTGAGGATCATTTTTTAAATTTACTAAAAGAATATAAAATTGATCTTGTTGTATTAGCTAAATATATGCAAATTTTGAGTGATTCTTTTTTACAAAAGTTTTCTTCAATAATAAATATTCATCATTCTTTCTTACCTGCATTTAAAGGGGCGCAACCATACCATAGAGCATGGAAGAGGGGTGTTAAATTAATCGGTGCTACGGCTCATTATGTTACTGAAGATCTTGATGAAGGCCCAATAATAGAGCAATGTACAGTTAATGTAAGCCATAGGGATGAAGTTGATGATTTAATTAGAAAAGGAAGAGATATTGAAAGGATAGCCCTAGCAAGAGCGGTTAGATTACATTTAAATCATCAAGTTTTTGTTTATAACAGGAAAACTGCAGTTTTTGATTGAAAGTAGTTCATTAGTCTTCTAATTCTATTTGTATCTGTCTTTCATAAATTGATTCGTCATTGAAAGCTCTTGCTATCAAGAAACTGCTAATGCAACAAATTAAGACTGGTTTCATGATTAGTAAATTTTTTGTTAAAGCAAAAGCTAAAAACATAGCTGTTATTGGTGTTCGGGAACATCCTGCTACGAAAGCTCCCATTCCAGCAAAAATGTATGTACTGGGTGCATGCCCTGTTGCAATTTCTACCCAGCTCCCCATTATTAGTCCGATTGCCCCTCCTAAAGTAAGCATTGGATAAAACAATCCTCCAGGAGCTCCAGATGATGCAGCTAAACCTGTCGTTATGAATAATACTAAAACTGCTAACAAAGCAATACCAATAGTTGTATTTTGCTCAGCTATTATTTTCTGTAATTCATCTAAATTATGAAATGTACTGGGCAAAAAAGAATAGATACTTCCTAAAATAAGCCCACAAATACTCATTTTTAAAACAAATTTATTTTTGTACCACTTTTTCCCAAGATTTTGCATTAGCAAAACATATCTGCTGTACAATTCTGCAAAGATCCCAATAATTATTCCTAGTAAAACTAAGTAAAAAAAATCAATAGGTAAGAAAAAAACCGATGGGTCATATTCTCTTTGAATCAAAAATCCGAGGTTAAAATCAAACCCCCCTGCTTTAGGATCTAAACCCAAGGCTTGAATAATATCAGCAGATGAATCTGCAATGAAAGTTGTAATTACTACTAATAGTAAAACTACTGGTCTTGCAGAGTTCAAAAGTTCTTCTATTGCATAAACAAACCCTCCTAATGGAGCGCTAAAAACTGCTGCTATGCCTGCTCCACCACCTGCTGCTACTATCACTCTTCTGAAGGCTAAAGGAGCTTTCAGCCATTTGGCCATTTGCCATGCAACTGATCCTCCCATTTGAACGGATGGTCCCTCTGGACCCAAAGGGAATCCACTACCAATAGCAATAATACCTGATATTAACTTTACTAATCCTACTTTTATATTCATTGGTACTTTTTTATGTCTTAAGAAACCCATGATTTGACTCACTCCTGAACCTTTTGCAGCCGGCGCAATATTTTTGATCAAATATCCTGCTATGGCTCCTCCTATAACTCCAAAAATAGGTAAAACTAAAATAGATGGGAATTGGGCTAATAATGCTAATCTCCAATTATTAATAAAGTAAATTCCAGTTTTAAAAAATATGCTTGTAATTGAGGCTCCTAAACCTGTTAATAAGAGCGAAAATACAACGACTAGAGATCTTTGTTTTAATAATTTTTTGATGGTACGAGAAGAATTATTACTTGTTTTTTGAATATTATCTTTTATAAGGTTTGGCATAGTCCATGATTACTTTGACAAGCTGAAATCGTTTATTTCATCAAATTGAAGATAACGATAAAGTTCATCTGAATATGGATTAATTTTATTTTTAGTAATATCCTGATATTCTTCTATTTCAGGGATTTTTCCAAGTAGCGCGCAAACTGCTGCTAATTCTGCACTGCCTAAAAATACTTGCGCATTTTTGCCAAGTCTATTGTCAAAATTTCTTGTACTAGTAGAAAATACTACAGAACCTTCATCTACTCTAGCTTGATTGCCCATACATAAAGAACAGCCTGGCAACTCTAATCTTGCACCACAATTTTCGAATATTTTATAGTAGCCCTCAGCTTTTAGAGTTTCTTCATCCATTTTTGTTGGTGGACAAATCCATAATTTAGCTTTTAAATTTTGTATACCTTCAAGAACTTTCGCAGCTGCCCTGTAATGACCAATATTTGTCATGCAAGAACCTATAAAAACCTCGTCAATATTTGTATTTGCAACATCAGTGATTTCTTTTACATTATCTGGATCATTAGGGCAAGCAACTATAGGTTGTGTTACTTTTGCTAAATTAATTTCAATGATTTCTTCATAACTAGCGTTTGAATCTGGCTGAATTAATGATGGTTTTTTTAACCAATTTTTCATATCATTTATTCTTCTTGCAATCGATTTTGAATCTTCATAATTGCTCTCGATCATTTTTTCTAGCAGGCAAATATTGCTTCTTAAGTATTCTTGAACAGTTTCTTGGGATAAAAGTATTGTGCTACCAGCGCATGAGCGTTCTGCAGTAGCATCAGTGAGTTCAAAAGCTTGTTCAAGTTTTAAGTTTGGTAATCCTTCAATCTCCATAATTTTCCCGTTGAATATATTTTTCTTATTTTCTTTCTCAACAGTTAAGAGTCCTTTTTTTATTGCGAAGAGAGGTATTGCATTCACTAAATCTCTAAGAGTAATTCCTGGTAATAAATCTCCCTTAAATTTAACCAGCACAGATTCCGGCATATTTAATGGCATTGATCCTATTGCAGCGGCAAAGGCAACAATGCCCGAGCCTCCAGGAAATGAAATGCCAAGAGGAAATCTTGTATGACTATCTCCACCAGTGCCAACAGTATCAGGGAGAAGCATTCTGTTAAGCCAGCTATGAATTATGCCGTCTCCAGGCTTAAGAGCTACTCCACCTCTTTGAGATATAAAATCAGGTAATTCTTTATGGGTAAGTAGATCTACTGGTTTAGGATAAGCAGCTGTATGACAAAAACTTTGCATCACTAAATCTGCAGTAAATCCTAAACAAGCTAGTTCTTTTAGTTCATCTCTAGTCATTGGCCCGGTAGTATCTTGACTACCTACTGTGGTCATAATTGGCTCACAGGTCATTCCTGGCCTAATTCCATCTAAACCGCATGCTTTGCCTACTATTTTTTGAGCTTGAGTAAAGCCAGCACTACTTTCGGTTGGATTTTTTGGTCTGGTAAATATTTCACTTGGTTTATAATCTAATTTGTTCCTAATTTTGTCCGTCAGAGATCTTCCAATCATAAGATTAATTCTTCCTCCAGCTTGAATTTCATCAATAAGAGTTGATGGATACAAGTCAAATTTGCTTATTAATTCTTCAGTATTTGAATCTTTTTCTACTTTTTTAATAATACCTTGATAAGGATATATTTTAATAATATCTCCTGTTTTCATATGAGATACGTCAGCTTCTATTGGTAAAGCTCCTGAATCTTGCGCAGTATTAAAGAAAATTGGGGCTATTTTGCTACCAATTATTATTCCCCCTGTTTTTTTATTCGGAACAAAAGCGATATCTTCTCCAATATGCCAAATGAGTGAATTAATTGCAGATTTTCTAGAACTCCCTGTTCCAACAACATCTCCAACATAAGCTATCGGTAAATTATGTTTTTTTAAATTATCAAGAATCTTTAGTCCATCAGGTTTTTTAAATTCCAACATAGCTAATGCATGCATCGGAATATCCGGGCGTGTTGTTGCATGTACAGCTGGAGATAAGTCGTCTGTGTTTGTCTCACCGTCAACTTTAAATACTAAACAAGTAATCTCTTTCTCCAGAACTTTTTTATTTTTGAACCATTCTGCATCAGCCCAACTATTTACAACCTGTTTTGCATAAATATTATTTCGAGATAATTCATAAATTTCATTAGCTGAGTCGTAAACAAGAATAATATTTTTTAAAACTTCTGCCGCTTTTTTTGCAAGTAAACTATTTTTTCCTTTAAGTATTTCAACCAAAGAATTTACATTGTATCCCCCTATCATTGTTCCTAATATTTCAATTGCTTTTTCGGGATTAATTGATTTGCAATATTTTTCTGAATTAACTATGGCCGTAAGCCAGCTTGCTTTTACATAAGCAGCCTCATCAACCCCTGGTGGTACTCTATTTATTAGTAAATCAAGTAAATAAGATGAATCGTAAGTACTATCTAGTTCCAATAATTCTGTAATACAATTTGTTTGCTCAGCATTTAAAGGTAAAGGAGGTATACCTTTGGTAGCTCTTTCAGCTACGTGATCTGCATAATCTTTTAGCAATGTTTCCAAATTCTTCATTAGTAAGGTTTAATGCCTAATCTATTGTTATTTTTAATATTGAAAAGGAGAGTATTCATAAATGCTTTTTTAAATATTCAAATTTCTTAATTAATCAATGACGACATCATCAAATAATTCAGCTTTAGAAAAGACATCAGATTTACATGTTGTTGAAACACGTCCATTAATACCTCCAAGCAGATTACATCATGATATACCTTTAGATCACGCCTCTGCTAATACAGTATCTAAAACAAGAAGATCGATACAAAATATTTTGCATCATAATGATCAGAAGCTTTTAGTAATTGTGGGTCCATGTTCAATTCATGATCTAGAGGCGGCAAAGGAATATTCAAAATATATTCAAAATTTCCGAGAAATTTATAAAGATAAATTAGAAATAATCATGAGAGTATATTTTGAAAAACCAAGAACAACTATTGGTTGGAAGGGATTGATAAATGATCCTCATCTAGATGATTCTTATGATATTAATACTGGTTTAAGAAGGGCAAGAAGTTTGCTTTCATATTTAGCAACTCATGGCATACCTTCTGCTACAGAATTACTAGATCCAATTGTTCCTCAATACATAGCCGATTTAATAAGTTGGACAGCCATTGGTGCGCGGACTACAGAAAGTCAAACTCATAGGGAAATGGCATCAGGATTATCAATGCCTATAGGCTTTAAAAATGGGACGGATGGTTCTTTTACTACTGCAATTAATGCAATGAAATCAGCTTCTAAATCCCATCATTTCTTAGGTGTAAATGAAAATGGAATGGCTTCTATAGTTAATACCACAGGAAATCCAGATGGACATATAGTTTTAAGGGGCGGTTCAAAAGGCCCAAATTTCGAAAGTGCTCATGTTAAAAGAATTTCAGATGAATTAAGGCAATGTAACCTTCCCAATAAAGTGATGATTGATTGTAGTCATGGAAATTCCAATAAAGACTTCCGAAAACAGTCGGAAGTGCTTAAAAATATAGCTTCTCAAATTAGTAATGGTGAAAAAAATATTTTAGGAGTTATGCTTGAAAGTCATTTAAAGGAAGGAAATCAAAAACTTTTAAAAAAAGAGGATCTCCAGTTTGGCAGAAGCATTACAGACGCATGTATAGATATAGATACAACAAAAGAACTACTCGCTATTTTATACAATTCACTTAGCTAGTTATAAAAAAATTAAAAAATAATGCTGAAGAAATTGGAACAATGAAATTATCAATTCCTAAAACACTAAATTGTTCGAGCACAGTCGCAAAAAAAGCTATTGTAAAATAATTTAAATTTAAACTATTTTGATGGGCGTATCCTATTGAGCAAACTACTATCAAACTTGTTAAAAACATTGTCATAGTGCCAAATAAAGATTTTTTTTGTTTAAGAAAAATCCAACTCTTTGAGTTAAAGCTTTTTCCTATTAACCCAGCTAATCCATCACCAAAAGTCATTATGAAAAATCCACTAATTAATGCATCTGGATCTTTATCCCAGAAAAGATAAATCAAAATAAATAAACTTAGACAATAGAATAATGTTCCATAACTCTTTCTTTCAACATCCTCAATTGTTGGAAATAATCTATAGTTGTAATTTATGAAAACCATAAATGAAACAATTCCTGTAAAAATTAAAGCAGAGTTTTGATTAATTTTTAAAAATTGAGCAATTGGTATTAAAGGTCCTATTCCAATATGTATTATTTTTCTGACGATTTCTCTGCTATTTTCATTATATTTTTTAAAAACTATTGATATTAAAAAAATTGAAAATAAATATAATAAAATAACAGTAAATTTTGCCAATTTGGTTAAGCTGCTTTTTGATGAGTTGTCATTACTCTAAGTTTTAATATTGCTTTAGCTTCTAGTTGCCTTACTCTTTCTCGAGAAACATTAATTTGTCTTCCTATTTCTGCTAGTGTTAATGGTTCTGCACCATCTAAGCCAAATCTAAGCTTCATTATTTTTTGTTCTCTTTCATTTAATTGAGAAAGCCAAGTTCCTAAATGTTCTTTTTGAATAGTTCTATCCATACCTTCCATAGGCTCTTCACAGTTTGGATCAGGGATGAGTTCACCAAGCGTACTTCTATCTTCTTCGCCTCTTGCGTGAGCATCTAGGGAAGCGCAAGGAGTACTTTGCGAAATCAAATCTTCTAAATCTTTCTGATCAATTCCCATTTCAGTTGCCATTTCCAATCTGGTAGGCTGTCTGCCAAATTTATGTGATAATTCTCTAGAGACTCTCCTCATTTTGGATAGTTTTTCACTTATGTGAATAGGCAAGCGGATTGTTCTTGCACTGTTATCAATAGCTCTTGTCATTCCTTGCCTAATCCACCAATAAGCATAAGTTGAGAATTTATATCCCATAGCAGGATCAAATTTATCCACAGCTCTTTCAAGGCCAATAGCTCCTTCCTGGACAAGATCTAACAATTCAAGCCCTTGGTTTTGGTATTTTTTTGCAACGGATACCACAAGCCTTAGATTAGCAGCCATCATTCTATCTCTGGCTCTTTTGCCAATCTTAATTTGATAAAGATTTCGTTGTGTTCTATCAGTTTCAGGAATTTGTAGCAACTTTTTCATGTTCTGAACATGATGAGCTAACTCTATTTCCTCTGCTGGAGTCAAAAGAGGTACTCTTCCAATGCTACTTAAGTAATAGCCAATAGAATCTGAAGCAAGTCTGCTAGATTTTTTTTGGCCTTGTTTTGCCGTAAGACTGGATTTCGATTTGCGAGACTTGCCCGCAGTGTTTGGTAATCTTGGCTCATCAAAATTATTATCTGAAGAGCTTTTCGCAGATTCCAGAGGGATCCCCATCACCCTGGCCTCCTAAATAATGGATTTTTTAAAAAGCTAGCACTGAAATTGAAATAAAAACTACTTTTACTTTGAAACTTTAAAGACAAAAAATTTTTTTTTAATGCTTATTTCTTGAAATCCTTTGATATGAGCGGATTTTATAAAAATAAAAAAAAATTTAAAATATTAAGTATTTTTTTTAAATGTTATAAAAATCAATATTAATTTTATTTTCCTATAAGGTCAATTTGTGAACGATTATTCGATGAATCTAATTCATATTTCGAATAAGAACCATCTTCCTTCATTACCCAAGAAAAGTAATCATCTTTAATGTAGGTTTGCAAAAGCGAGTATATTTCAGATTTCAATTCATAATCCTCTATCGGAGTAACAGCTTCTATTCTTCTATCAAGATTTCTTCTCATCCAATCTGCACTCCCAATAAAAACCTCATTATCACCGTTATTACAAAACCAAAAAATTCTTGAGTGTTCAAGAAAATGGCCAATAATGCTTATGACTTTAATATTTTCACTTAAATTTTTTCTTTGGGGATATAAACAACAAATACCTCTTATTATAAGACTAATTTTTACTCCCGATTGTGAAGCTAAATAAAGAAGTTTAATTATTTCTGGGTCTACTAAAGAATTCATTTTTGCAATTATTTCGGCTTTTTTGCCTTCCTCTGCATTTTTAATTTCTCTCTTTATCAGAAATATAAATTTCTCTCTCATCGATGAGGGAGAAACTAATAACTTTTGATAACTTTTTTGTTTAGAAAAACCTGATAAGTAGTTAAATAACTCAAGTAAATCTGATGCAATATCAGGATCAGTTGAAAGTAATCCTAAATCTGTATAAAACTTTGAAGTATTAGAGTTATAGTTTCCTGTTCCAATATGGAAATAATTCCTTAATCTTCCTTTTTCTTTTCTCACTATTAAGGCTATTTTTGTATGTGTTTTAAATCCTATGATTCCATATACAACATGAATTCCAGCTTGTTCAAGCTGTTTTGCCCATTGAATATTATTGTCTTCATCAAATCTTGCTTTTAGTTCAACAAGAGTCATTACTTCTTTCCCATTCTCTGCAGCTCTCATTAAAGCTGCAATAATAGGAGAATCCTTGGAAACTCGATATAAAGTAATTTTTATAGCCATTACAAGTGGATCATCAGCTGCTTTGTTTATAAATTCTTCCACTGAAGTTTTAAATAAGTCGTATGGATGATGAAGCAGAATATTTTTTTTTCTAAGTGTATTAAAAATAGAATTGAGGTTTTTGTTCGAAGGTAATTCTAAATTTTTTAATTTCGGGTGAGTTTTCCCAATGAGTAGATCTTCTTTTAAATCATCTCTATTAATTTTTGTAAGCTGATTTAAATCGTCAAGGCCTAAAAAACTTTTGCAAAAGTAAATATACTCTTTTTGTATTGAGATACTTTCAATAAGTAATTTCAGAATATTTTCTGGCATATCCGATTCAACTTCTAATCTAACCACGTCTCCACCTAATCTTCTCTTTTGCAAACTTTGTTCAACGGCTAAAAGAAGATCATCAGCTTCAAGTTCTTTTAATTCTAAATCTGCATCCCTTGTCACTCTAAAAAAAGAGTAATTTATACATTCCATCCCATTAAATAAAGTATTTATATTATTCCCAATTAAATCTTCAACACTTATAAAAAAATATGTACTTTCATTACCATCTTGAATAATTTCATTGGGAATTTGTATAAATCTATTTATATTTTTTGTTGGTATTTTTACTCTGACAAACTGATTTTTAGAATTTTCCCCATCCCTTATTAGTGCTGCCAAATTTAGACTTAAATTACTTATAAAAGGAAATGGATGTGCTGGATCAACAACTAATGGAGTTAATAAAGGGAAAATAGATGAAGTAAAGTAGTTATTGCACCAATTTTTTTGATTTTCACTTAAGTCTTTATATTTTTTTATAAGTACACTTTTTTCTCTTAATTCATTAATTAATTCATTATTTATATAGTTTTCTTGAAGATTTGTTAAGTGTTTAACTTCTTTATTGATTTTTGTTAATTGCTCTTTAGGGCTAAGTCCATCAATACTTTTTTTTGTAATACCTGCTTCAACTTGAGCCTTTAACGAAGCTACCCTTACCATAAAAAATTCATCTAGATTATTACTAAAAATTGAACAAAATTTTACTTTATCTAGGATTTTGTATTCCTTTTCCATACCAGTTAGGAGTACTCTTTTATTGAATTCAATCCAACTTAATTCTCTATTAATAAAAACATCAGCCTGGCTTTTCATTAAGATACTTTTGAATTTTGATTGTTAAAAGAATTATTATTTTTACCCTCTGCAATAAGGTATATCATGAAAAGCAAGATAACGGAACCAGCTATAAAAGGTGATTTAGGACCAAAACTATCATAAACCCTTCCTGCCATTGCAATACCTAAAACCCCTCCAAGACTCTGCAGACCCTGAAGGTTACTTAGAATTGAGCCTTGTTTATCAATGTCTAATTTTTTTGATATTAGTGCTCTTAACGTGGGCGTAATTAATCCTGCCCCAACGGCTAAAAATGAAACAGCTGAGTAAATATTAATTGTCGCATTTTCTTTTGGAGCAGTTATTAAAAGGGCACACGCCACAAGAATAAAGCCTGATCCAATAAGTGTTAATCGCATTTCGCCAAATTGCTTTACCAGAGGCCCAATTAATCCTCCCTGAACGATAATTGCAATGATTCCTACTACAACAAGAGTTCCGCTTGATGCTTTGGTAGTCCAGTTTAAAGATTCTTGGAGGAAAAATATAAGGATATTAGTCAATCCAGTAAAAGCAATAAAGTAAATAAAAAAAGCTAATGATAATTTTTTAATCTTTTCTTCTTTGAAAACTTTAAATAGAGCTTTTAAAGGGTTTTTAAAAGCAGTTTTTGAGTTATTTATTTCACTATTAGGCTTGGTTTCTGGTAAGTAAAAAAATACAAGGAGAAAATTTATTATTGGAATGATTGAGGCTATCAAAACTGGAATAATAAAATTATTATTTGTATTTCTTGCAAAAATTACAACAAAAATATTACCTAAGAAAAAACTTAAACCAAAAGCTACACCAATAAGACCAAATGTTTTTGCTCTTTTTTCAGGGCTTGAAATATCTGCAAGAATTGTTGTTGCAGTAGCTGCAGTCCCCCCACTTAAACCGTCAATAAGTCTCGCTAAAAATAATAAAAATAACGGGATAGTGGCTATTGAATTTGACCAATTAAAAAGAACTGTAAAAGATAATATTGATATTCCAATTACTGAACCAGTAATACAAAAAAGAGTGACAGGTCTTCTTCCATATCTATCACTCATAAGTCCTATAAAAGGAGATGCTGTAAATTGAGCTAATTGGTAAGTGCATGATAATAAACCATATGTACTTGCTTTAGAGTCAAAAAGTAAAACAAAAGAGGGTAATATGGGTAACAGTATACTTTCACTTAAACGATCATTTAGAAGAGTGATAAACGCACTAAGGAGAGTAAATTTTTTATTTGGTTTTAATAAACTTTCTTTCACAATATTTACCTTCATTGCGATTAACTTTTACTACCATACTTGTTAATGGAGATTATTGTGCCCGGCATTGTTTATTTAGTTGGAGCAGGTCCTGGTGACCCCGAGCTTTTGACTCTTAAAGCTTTACGCCTAATAAAAAATTGTGATGCATTAGTTCATGATGCTTTAATCCCTGATGAAATAACAAAAGAGGCAGGAAAAAATACAGAAATTTTTCATGTAGGCAAAAGAGCTGGGAAGTGTTCTGTACCTCAGGCTGAGACTAATGATCTTATTTTGAAATTAGCAAAAGAAGGCAAAAATGTTGTAAGGCTTAAAGGGGGAGATCCGTTCGTTTTTTCTAGAGGTGGCGAAGAGGTATCGATTTTAGAGAAAAATGGAATTTCAGTTGAAATCGTTCCTGGTATTACTTCTGGTATAGCTGCACCCACATATTTTGGTATTCCACTTACCCATAGAGATGCTGCGAGTTCCGTAACTTTTGTTACTGGACATGAGCGTGTAGATAAGGAAAAAAAGACAGTTAATTGGAGAGATTTAGCTAAATCATCAGATAGCTTAGTAATTTTTATGGGTATAAAAAATATTGAATTTATTGTGAAAGAGTTAATTCTAGGTGGTTTAGATAGGAGTACTAAATGTGCTGTAATTCAAGAAGCTACTTTAAAAAATCAAAAATGTTTGATAGAGAAATTAGATAATCTTCCAGATAAAATCAAAGAAAAAGAATTTTTAGCTCCATCAATTATCATTATTGGAAAAATTGTTGAATTTAAGATTAATAACAATATAACTAAATTATCTGATGTCTATTTACCAGATATTAATAAAGTTCAACTATATAATAAATCCCAAAAGTAAATTGGATCGAATTTAGGTTTAATCTTTATATCATTAACTTGATTAATTTGTCTGCAAGATAAGCTATTAATTGCAACTATTATGTCATCATTTTGAAATTCTGGAGGAATTAATTCTTCTTTTACAATTTTCAATTTTAAAGCTTCAGAAACCATAATTCCTTCTAAACAGCCGCTCTCTTTTCTAGGAGTTATCCATTTATTATTTCTTTTAATTAGAAGATTAAATGTACTTCCACAACAAAGTTCACCTGACGTATTCAAAAGAATAGAATCATCAAATGATTTTTTATTAGCTTCTGTCAAAACTTGTATTGCCTGATTATATGAAAATGTTTTGCATTTACTTATAAGACTGAATTCATTTATTTTTTCTGTTTGACTAATGCAAACACTTATCGGATTAAAATTTGGTTTGATTCTATAGAACTCAAGCCATAAATTATCCAACTCTTTTGGCTCTGAAGTGCTATCAATTGTTAGTGTTCGACCTTCATTAGTTCCTCGACTATAGTTTATTCTTACTGAAGCAAATTGATCATTTTTAAGCGATAACTTTTTAATTCCATCATTAATAAGTTGTCTTAAAGTTAATTTATTTATTTTGAGATTAATATTTAAAATCTTGCTACTTTTTTCTAATCTTTTCAGATGTTCATCAAAAAGAATAGGTTTGTTTTCTTTTATCAAAATTGTTTCAAATATACCATCAGCAAATTTTAATCCTCTATTATTAGCAGCAATAAATATTCTATCAATATCCAACCATTGATCCTTGTGCCAGCCTAATGTCTCAATCATTTTAGTGAATCAATTAACGGTAAAAGTTTCCACTTTAGTTCATCAGTTTCCTCTTCAGGGTTTGAGTCAATAACTATTCCGCAACCAGCATATATATTTATTTTTTTGTCTTTAATTAAAAATGATCTTATTAGTATATTGCTGTCAAACTCTCCATTCCAGTCAAGCTTCAAAAATGAGCCACAGTATGGTCCGCGCTCATATTCTTCTAATTCAAAAAGTCTCTGGCATGATCTTAATTTAGGTGCTCCAGTTATAGAGCCGCCAGGCCAACAAGCTTTTAGTAAATCAATCCAGTTCTTATCTTTTTTTAATTTGCCCCTGATTACTGAAGTTAGATGATGAACTTTTAAGAAACTTTCAAGTTTTAATATTTCTGGAACCATAATACTTCCTGTTTCGCAAACTTTACTTAAATCATTTCTTATTAGGTCAACAATCATAATATTTTCGGCTCTATCTTTTTCGTTCGTTATTAAATCAATAGCATTAAGTGCGTCTTGATTTAAATCTTTATCTCTGGATCTAGTTCCTTTGATAGGTCTTGATTCTACAAAATTTTGATTATCTATTTTTATAAATCTTTCTGGCGAAGTAGATAATACAGCCTCTTTAAAATTATTATTATTTATTATTATTCCTCCAAAAGGAGCTCTTAATTTCTTTCTTATTTTCAAATAAATATCTAGAGGATTATAGTTTTTGGAAGATTCAATTTCGCATTTAGTTGTTAGGTTTGCTTGAAATATATCCCCTAGGGAAATTAATTTTTTCAATTTTAAAATATTTTTCTGAAATTTTTCAGTCATTTCGTCCAAATTTATTTTTGAAAAATCAAAATTCAAATTTGTTTTAATAATATTTTCTTCTTCAATATTTTTTATATTGTTGATTATGTTTTTATAATTCATCAGTTCAGATGAGTTTGTGCCTTCGATAATTATTTCTTTTTTTATTAAATTACATTTAATGATTGGATCATATGATGCAATCCATAAAGTTGCCATATTAGATTTTCTCCATGGGTTTTTTGGTTCTATGTAAACTCCAGCTTCATAACTTAACCATCCGATCCAAAATCCTTTTTCAATATTTTTTAAATTGTTAAATGGATTATTAGTTTTGTCTAAGTTATTGATATCTCTTGATTGGATTATTTTTTTAGGTTTAATTCCTATTATTGACCATTCCCCATTTTCTTTGCCATCACTGTCTAGCCAAGCTAATCCTTTATCTCCGAATTTTTTTGTTAGAACAAGCGTAATCAGTGCTGGATCTATCCATTTTTCTAGAATTATTTTTTTTATTTTCATTTTTTATTATTGTTGTTAAGGAATTTTTCATAAGCGGCATTTCTAATTCTGCAGCTATCACACTTGCCGCATGGTTTTGAATTACCCGAATAACAACTCCATGTTTTATCTAAAGGGACATGATTAGCAAAAGCTAATTTAATAATTTCCTCTTTATTTAAATCTAATAGTGGCGTCCAAAGTTTTATTGGATTATTTTCTCTTCCTCTTCTATTGGCTAAATCTGCTAATTCTTGAAATTTTTTAATGTAGTCAGGTCTGCAATCTGGATAACCAGAATAATCTAGTGCATTAACTCCTAATCCTATAAAATCAGCATTTATTGCTTCGGCATAACTTAGTGCAACGGAAATAAATATAGTATTTCTCCCAGGAACATAAGTATTAGGAATTTTATTAGTTTGTACTCCTTCTTTTGGAATATTTTTTTGAGTGTCAGTTAATGACGAGCCTCCCCATAAAGATAAGTCAAGTTTAATGATTTTAAATTCTTCGATATCAAAGTGTTTTGCAATTATTGATGCAGAATTTAATTCTTTTTTATGACGTTGACCGTAGTCAAATGAAAGGCCAAAAATTTTAGCTTCGGATTTTTTTGCGATACCAGTAACTGTAGAAGAATCTAAACCTCCAGATAATAAAACTACTATCGATTTATTTTTAAGAATCATATGTTTTCAATTAATATTTAAGTATTTGTGAGTTTGAAGGCTCAATTTCCAATCTGGATTATTTTTTACGAAATCAATAGCAAGAGAAAAACCATTCGCATTGTTCCATGCTGGCTGTAAATAAAAAATTTTATCTTCTTTTTTTAAGCTATCTTCACTTTTAGAGAGTTTATATTGTTTTAAAGTTTCTTTTTTTATTTGAATAGCAAATTCAATATCTTCTATTTCATTTATGATTATTTTGATTTCATTACAGTTTTTTAAAAAATAATTTTTTGGAGGAGAGTGTCTTTTAGGAGATAAAGTAATCCAGTCATAGCTTCCTGATATCGAATTAACTCCACTTGTCTCAATATGAATCTTCATTGGCTTTTGTTCTTCTCCCATCGTCATTTTTTTTATGGCTTTGCAAAAATTATCCAAGTTATGTTGTAAAGGTTCTCCACCTGTAATAACGCAAAAAGATGCTCCTTTTTCTCTGGCAATTTTTATATGATCTATTATTTTTTCAATTGATATAGAAGGGTGTTTTTTCTCGTCCCATGAATTCTTGGTATCGCACCACGAACATCCAACTTTACATCCCGCTAATCTTACAAAAAAAGCACTTTTTCCAGCGTGATAACCTTCACCTTGTAATGAATGGAATTGTTCGACTAAGGGTAAAAAATTTGTCATTTTCATTCAAAAAAATAAAGAATATTAATTTGATTGAGCTAACTTATCTTGAGAGGCTTTTATTAAACCTTTAAATAAAGGATGAGGTTTGCCAGGTCGTGATAAAAACTCAGGATGATATTGACATGCTAAGAAGTATGGATGATTTTCTAACTCAATTAACTCAACTAATCTGCCATCTGGTGAAGTACCACTAATTTTGTATCCAGAATCTAAAAAACTTTGTTTGTAGTAATTATTAAATTCGTATCTATGTCGATGTCTCTCATAAATAACATCCTCATTATATAAGTTTTTTCCAGTTGTATTTTTTGTCAATCTACATGGATAAACTCCAAGTCTCATTGTCCCACCTAAATCAACTACATCTTCCTGTTCTGGTAATAAATGTATCACTGGATTGGGAGTGTTTGGGTCTAGTTCTGAACTAGATGCATCTGGAAGATTAGCTACATTCCTGGCCCATTCTATAACTGCACATTGCATACCAAGGCACAAACCTAAAAAGGGAATTTTATTTTCTCTTGCGAATTTTATAGCCGAAATTTTTCCATTGACTCCTCTATTGCCAAATCCCCCGGGTACCACAATTGCATCAACTTTATTTAAGTAAGTTTCTGCTGAATTTTTTTCTATCATTTCCGCACTTACCCAATGTAAATCTAAAAAAGCCTTTTGTTCAATGCATGCATGTCTTAAGGCTTCGACTACAGATAAATATGCATCTCCGAGTTCAATGTATTTACCTACTAAAGCAACTTTGATTGGAGCTCCAGGATTTCTTAGGTTGTGTATGAGTTGCTCCCAATGTTTCAAATCACATTTTTTATCTTCAAGTTCTAAATACTTCAGGGTTTCTTTGCATAAACCTTCTTTTTTTAAAGAAAGAGGTACAGAATAAATACTATCTGCGTCTAAAGCTTCTATTACTGAATTAATATTTACTCCACAAAATCCACTAAGTTTCTTTTTAAGACCTTCATTTATTGATTTATCACTTCGGCATACAAGTAAATCTGGCTGAATTCCAATTGATCTTAATTCTTTCACTGAATGTTGTGTTGGTTTAGTTTTTATTTCGCCAGAGGTTTTGATGTAAGGAAGTAATGTTACGTGTATGTATGCAACATCATTCTTATTGACATCATTTTTGAATTCTCTTATTGCCTCTAAAAAAGGCAAAGATTCAATATCACCAACTGTTCCACCAATTTCAGTAATTATAATATCTGCATTACTGTTGGCGGCTACTCTATGAATTCTTTCTCTTATTTCTCCAGTTATGTGAGGTATTACTTGCACAGTTCCACCGTCATAACTACCTCTTCTTTCTTTATTGATAACTGCTTGATAGATAGATCCCGTAGTCACACTATTTAACCTAGTCATTGCAGTATCAGTAAATCTTTCATAATGACCTAAATCTAGATCGGTTTCAGCCCCATCTTCGGTTACAAATACTTCTCCATGTTGGAAAGGGCTCATTGTTCCTGGATCAACATTTAGATATGGATCTAGTTTTAATATTGAAACACTATATCCTCTAGACTTTAATAATCTTCCTAAGCTTGCAGCTACAATTCCTTTACCAATGCTAGAAACTACTCCTCCAGTGACAAATACAAATTTTGACATTAAATATTTTTAATTAAGCACAGCCTCCTTATACTTTATTTAAACAAAAAACTTTTAGAACATCCATATATATTCTTATTCATCAATTGTTATTTCAATATCTAATTCTTTTAATTGTGATTCAGAGACATTGGAAGGTGCATTTGTGAGAAGACATTTTGCTTGTTGATTTTTTGGAAAAGCAATGGTTTCTCTGATTGAATCTGCACCAATGATCAGCATGGTAATACGATCCAATCCAAACGCTATTCCACCATGAGGAGGAGCACCCATTTCTAAGGCTTCTATTAAAAATCCAAATTTTTCATCAATCTCTTTATCAGTAAGTCCTACCGTTTTCAGAACCTCCCTTTGTAAGTTAGCCTCATGAATACGTAAAGAGCCACCTCCTAACTCCAATCCATTGAGAACCAAGTCATATGCATTTGCTGTAGAGCTCTTAATTTCTTTTTTCAAGTTTTCAGAATCTTTAGATTTTATATTTTTTGGAGAACAAAAAGGATGATGTAAAGCTTCATATCTATTTTCATCTTCATTCCTCTCAAACATAGGGAAGTCAGTTACCCATAAGAAATTCCATTTACTTTTATCAATAAGATTTAAGTCTTTTGCGATATATTGTCTAACCCTATCTAATGACTGATTGACAATTTGTTTATCTCCAGCTCCTAAGAGGATTAAGTCTCCATCTTTTGCTTCTGTGATTTTTAAAATATCAGCTACATGCTCTTCACTTAAATTATTTTTAATTGCCCCAATAGTCTCAAGTTCATCTCCTTTGACCCTTATAAAGGCTAAACCACCAGCTCCTGCATCTTGAGCTACTTGGAAGATGTCACCTCCTGGTTTAATTCTTACGTTGCTAATACTTGAATTGCCTCCTTTGACTGTTATGGATTTTATATAACCTCCAGACTTAATTGCCTTGGTGAAAATATTAAATCCAATATCACCTAATACTCCTCCTAAATCTTTCAATAACATTTGATATCTAGTATCTGGTCTATCAGTGCCGTAATTATCCATTGCTGCTTGCCATGTCATTCTTGGAAAAGCATTATTAAAATTAATATTTAACACTTCTTTCCATATTTTTTTTATGAGACTTTCATTAAAAGAAATTATTTCTTCTTCGCCAATAAAGCTCATCTCAATATCTAATTGAGTAAACTCTGGTTGTCTATCTGCCCTTAAGTCTTCATCACGGAAACATTTTGCGATTTGATAATACTTATCTAAGCCCCCAACCATTAAAAGTTGTTTAAATAGTTGTGGGGATTGAGGTAAAGCAAAAAATTCTCCATTTGAAAGACGTGCAGGAACAAGAAAATCGCGAGCGCCTTCAGGAGTTGACTTTGTAAGTAATGGGGTCTCTACTTCTGTAAATTCAAAATTATCAAGAAATTCTCTAGCAACTTTAATAATCTTATGTCTTGTTTTTAAATTTTCTAGTAATTTTCCCCTTCTTAAATCAAGGTATCTATATTTTAATCTGAGTTCCTCTTTTGTATTTTCATAATCATGTATAGATACTGAAAAAGGTAGGTTGTTTTTAATTTGGTTGAGAATTTGCAAATCTTTAACCTTAAGCTCTAACTCTCCAGTACTTAAATTTGTATTTATGGATTCTTTGGGCCTTTCATTAATAATTCCGCTAACCATTATTACTGTTTCATTTCTTAGAGTTTCTGCCTGTTTAAATAGATCTTCACCATCATCGGGGTTAATTGTTATTTGTAGGAATCCACTATGGTCTCTTAAATCAATAAAAATTACACCACCATGATCTCTTCTTCTATCTACCCATCCGCATAAATTAACTAATTTACCAATATCTGTATTATTGAGTTCTTTGCAAATTTTGTTTCTCATCTAAGTATGATTTATTTATCAATAACTTATAATAATTCTTTGAGGGTAAATTTAGTTAATAATTTTTTTTATAAAACGCTCTTTTTGTTATTACCCCTTTGAATTTTTTGCCTCTTATTAATATTTGAACTTCATTATTTATTAAGGCATGCGAAGTATTGATGTAAGCAAAAGCTATAGCTTTTTGTTTAGTTGGAGACCAACTGCCGCTTGTGATAGTACCAATATTTTCCTCACCTTTAAGAACTGCGCAACCTTTTCTTCCTATTGCTTTACCTTCTATATAGAGACCAACTAACTTTTTTTGAATACCAAATCTTGACTGCTCTTCAAGAAATCTTCTTCCAAAGAATTCGTGATTATTTTCTAGATGTACTAGCCAGCCTAACCCTGCTTCATATGGAGAAGTTTCTTCATTTATGTCTTGACCATAAAGATGCATGCCTGCTTCAAGTCTAAGAGTATCTCTAGCTCCTAAACCACAAGGTGCAACATTTTTGGAAATTGAGAAATCCCATAAATTAATTGCTGCTTTTTTAGATAAAAGTATTTCTAGACCATTTTCCCCCGTATAGCCTGTCTTTGAAAAGAAAATTTTTTCCTTAGGAGAAATATGTTCAAAAATTTTATATTCGCATCCAAAGTTAGGGATATTTGAGATCGAAGATTCAATCCATTCTTCAAATAAATCAAATGAGTTTTTCCCCTGTAGTGCTAAAAGTACTTTGTCTTTTTTAAAGTTTGTTATCGAAATTTCAGAAATATTTAAATTATTTTTTATCCACTGAAAATCTTTTTTATATCTACTTGCATTAACTATTAACAATAATTCTGAGATGTCATTTTCTTGTATGCCAAGGTCATAAATTATTAAGTCATCTATTATTCCTCCTTTATCATTGAGCATTACTGTATAAAGCCCCTGACCTTCCGAAAAGGAGTATAAATTAGTAGGAAAAAGTTTTTGAATATAATCCTTTGGATTGATCCCCTTGATAGAAATCACACCCATGTGAGAAATATCAAATAATCCTGCTGAAGATCTAACTGATTCATGCTCTTTAATTAATCCTGAAAATAATATGGGCATTTCCCAACCTGCAAAATCCACTAATTTTGCATTGGATTCAACATATTTTGAATAAAGAGGACTTTTTAGCAAATCCATGAAATATTTAGTTTTTATTTAGTATTTTTACACTGTAGTTTAGAAATTTTTTATTGCATATTTTCTAATGACAAAATTAAGCTTCTAAGTACTTTGGCTGCAACTATGCTACTTACTCCACTTTTATCAATTTCTGGAGATAATTCCACAATATCTGAGCCTACGATTCTAAGGTCTTTTAAAGTTTTCAGTATTTCTTCAAAATCATTCCAAAAAAATCCTCCCGGTTCTGGAGTGCCCGTCCCTGCTAATAAACTGGGATCAAACCAGTCTAAATCTATTGTTAAATAGATTGGAGACTTAGCGTATGGTAGAAGAGCTTGTTTTAACTCATGTGCATTTCCGCTTGGACAAAAGTTAACTAATTGGTTGTTGTTATGCATAATTTCAAATTCTTCTTTAGTCCCGCTTCTAATTCCTACTTGCAAAATTTTTTTTTCAGGTAGCACTTCTAAGCATCTTTTCATAGTACAAGCATGACTATGTTCATTGCCTATATATGATTCTCTTAAATCTGCATGAGCATCAAGTTGAACCAATATCAAATCTGGATATTTTTTTACTAATGCTTCAATAGCACCTCTTGTAATAGAGTGTTCGCCTCCAAGCATAATAGGACTAAGGCGTTTACTAATTAAATAATTTGTTGCAGATTTAACTGATTCAATAACGGACCTTGAGTCATTTTTATTAATTAGTATTGATCCAAAATCAACATACATAATATCCTCTAAGTCTTTTTTTATTTTTGGACAATATGTTTCTAAACAAGAACTGACTTGTCTTATTGCTTCTGGACCAAATCTTGCTCCTGGTTTAAACGAACATGTCCCGTCATAATTAACTCCAAATATACCAATTGAGCAATTTTCAGGACTTCTTCTTGCTCCCATATAAATTGCATTTTCGTTATCAAATAAATTTTTTGTCATCTTATGCATCTAGTTCTTTTACAATTTTATTTGGCATCATTTTGAATGCTGCATTTTGAAAATTTAAATTCCAAATTTCACATCCTTTTTCTATTTTTACGACTTCATCATAATTTTGCTTTGATAAATTTAGATCTTCTGAAGAAGCAAATGTCCAACTCCAAATCCCGCTTGGATATATAGGCACAAAGGAATACATAGTTTCAGAAACTTTAAATATATTTTTTAGGGTTTTCAAAATATTTATGTGAATATTTTTGAAGGATTCAGGAGATTCGCTTTGCGTTGCTAATATCCCCCTTGGTGTAAGTATTCTTTTACATTCTTTATAAAAAGAATCTGAAAATAATAAATTTGAAAATTCTGAGGGATCTGAACAATCTATAAATATGACGTCGTAAAAATTATCTCTTGTTTTTTTTACCCATCTAAAACCATCATCAATATGTATTTCTAATCTTTTATCATTCCATGCTTCGCCTCCAATTTCTTTTAGAAATTTTTTAGATATTTTGATTACCTCCTCATCAATTTCTACTAGATCAATTTTTGATATTTGAGAATATTTAACGCATTCTCTTACAGTACCACCGTCACCACCGCCAATAATTAGTACATTTGATTTTCCGTCTATGCTACTTAATGCAGGATGCACAAGACACTCATGATAATATTGCTCGTCTTTTAATGATGTCATCCAGCAACCATCTAACATTAAAGCTTTACCATAATATTTATTTTCAATAACAATAATTTCTTGATATTTTGAGGTTTTTTTAATTAGAATTTTCCCATTTAGGCCGAATCTTGAGCCAATATGATATTCATCTATCCATGTTGTAATATCTGTCATTTGTTTTTAGGAATTTTTCCCGCCAGTTTTTGTTTGGCTATTTGCCAAAGCCGTTGAAAGTCTTTAGGAGTTTGTTTTTTAATATTATCTCCTGCATGTTCTTCGACTATTGAAAATCTGTCTAAAAATTTTATATTTGTTTTTTGAAGAGCTGATTCAGGATTGATCTTTAAAAAGTTTGAGAGATTAAGAAGGGTAAAGTAAATATCCCCAAATTCATTTTTTATCTCTGAATCATTTTTACTTTTTATTGCTTCCCTTAATTCATTAATCTCTTCTTCTAACTTTTTAAAAATCTCATCAGTACTTTCCCACTTGAAACCATGTTCTTTAACTACATTTGTGATTTTATCTGTTCCAACCGTTGGCGGTAAATTTTTAATTTTCAAATTTAAATTTCTACTAATTGAAGATTTCATATAAGGTGCTTCTTTTTCTAAATTTTTTATATTTGCCCAAATCTGTTGTGATTTTTTTAATGATACTTTTTCTTTTTTGTTAAAAATATATGGATGTCTATTAATAATTTTCTTGTTTAGATTTTTTATGACATCATTTAGTGCAAATTTTTTTTCTTCGTAACCGATTTCAGCATGAAGCATTACTTGTAATAAAAGATCTCCTAACTCCTCACATATCTTATCTGCACTTTTTTCATATATCGCATCTATAAATTCATTACTTTCTTCATGCAAAAATGGGATCAACGATACATGAGACTGTATTTTCTGCCATGGGCAGCCCCAAGTTTTATCTTTTAAAGCTTTGATATTTGATATTAAGATTTTAAAACTATTTATAGTCTCTAAATCGGAATTGTTTTCCATTTTATCTCTATTGTTTGAGGACATAGGATATATTTTATTAATTAAATTTTGCCTCAATCATGAAATATTTAAATACTTAGTATAAATTTTTCAACTTCATCTATTAGAATGATTTATTATAAGGGCGATTAGCTCAGCGGTAGAGCGCCTGCCTTACAAGCAGGATGTCCCTGGTTCGAACCCTGGATCGCCCATTTATTATTTTTCTAATGACTGAGATCGTCAATCTTTCAATCAGTCAAAGTGCTGCTTCAGAACTTTCTAGGCAAGCTTCTTTTGGAGGTTCTCCAGGAGAAATGTCGATTGATTTGGTAGAGGATAAAAATTGTTCCGAAGGATGGATGCATATTAAATTAAGACCAGGCACATGTAATGGATCCCCTATTTCAAGAACTGAAGGAGTAACTTTATATGCGGATATAAAAAAGTTTAATTTACTGAAAGATTTAAAATTAGATTATTACGGTGATTTGAGCGGTGGTGGATTTCTTATTTCAACACCAAAAAATGCAAAACGTTGTTCCTGTGGTTCTGGTTTCAAACTTTTGTAGAATGGATGTGTCTTTTTTTGCAAACTAATATTATTTTCATTAATTGGCTGCTCTCAAGATAAAATAAACAAAAACTTTATTGAAATAAAATTTGCACATGACAGAGATGAATGATCAATTATCTTTAGAGAATTATTCACCTTTTGAAGTAGAGAAAAAGTGGCAAGAAAAATGGGAAATTCTAAAGGCGTTTAGTCCTAACCCTGAGGATGATGGTGAGTCTTTTTGTGTTGTTATTCCGCCACCAAATGTAACTGGATCTTTGCATATGGGGCATGCATTTAATACGGCTTTGATAGATGTTATAGTACGTTTTCAAAGACTTTTAGGTAAGAATGTTTTGTGTTTGCCCGGAACTGATCATGCTTCAATAGCTGTTCAAACTATTCTTGAAAAACAATTAAAAAGTGAAGGCAAAACAAGCGAGGATATTGGAAGAGATGAATTTCTTAAAAGAGCATGGAACTGGAAAGAACAAAGTGGTGGAAGAATAGTTTCTCAATTAAAAAGGATAGGATATTCAGTTGACTGGACTAGAGAAAGATTTACTCTTGATCAAAAATTAAATGAAGCAGTTATTGAGGCTTTTAATATTCTTTATAATAAGAATTTAATTTATAGAGGCGAATATTTGGTTAATTGGTGCCCTGAATCTCAATCTGCCGTAAGTGATCTTGAAGTTGAAATGCAAGAAGTAAATGGTCATTTATGGCATTTTAAATACCCTTTAATTTCTGAAAGTGGTGAACAGTTAAATAAGTACTTAGAAGTTGCAACAACAAGACCAGAAACTCTTTTGGGTGATACTGCTGTAGCAGTTAATCCTGATGATGATAGATATAAAGAATTTATTGGTTTCAAAGTAAAAGTTCCTTTTGTTAATAGAGAAATACCTATTATCGCTGATTCACATGTTGATAAAGATTTTGGCACGGGTTGTGTGAAGGTTACTCCAGCCCATGATCCAAATGATTTTGCAATAGGAAAAAGGCATAATTTAAAACAGATTAATGTAATGAATAAAGATGGAACTTTAAATATTAATGCAGGTATGTTTCAAAATTTAGATAGATATGAGGCTAGAAAGAAAATTATCAAAGAATTGGATAACTTAGGCCTTTTGACAAGGATAGAGGATTATAAACATACTGTTCCTTTTTCTGATAGAGGTAAGGTGCCAATTGAACCTTTATTGTCAACACAATGGTTTTTGAAAATGGATGATATATCAGAAGGATGTCTTAATGAAATTGATTCTAAAAAACCATCGTTTATTCCTCCACGCTGGGAGAAAGTTTATAAGGATTGGTTAGAGAATATTAATGATTGGTGTATCAGTCGGCAATTGTGGTGGGGGCACCAAATACCAGCCTGGTATGTTTTAGATGAATCTCAAGACTCAATAGAACAAAATACTCCATATATCGTTGCAAGAAATGAAGAGGATGCCTTAATCGAAGCTAATAAAAAATTTGGATTAAATATTAAATTGGTTCGTGATAAAGATGTTTTGGATACATGGTTTTCAAGTGGTTTATGGCCTTTCTCAACCCTTGGTTGGCCAAATACAAATGATCCGGATTTTAAAAAATGGTATCCAAATAGTGTTCTTGTTACTGGTTTCGATATTATTTTCTTCTGGGTGGCGAGAATGACAATGATGGGGAATACTTTTACAAATAATATTCCTTTTAAGGATGTTTATATTCATGGTCTAGTTCGAGATGAAAATAATAAAAAAATGAGTAAAAGTTCAGGTAATGGTATTGATCCAATACTATTAATTGATAAATATGGTTCTGATGCTCTACGATTTGCTTTAATTCGAGAAGTTGCAGGCGCTGGACAAGATATCCGGCTTGATTTTGATAGGAAAAAAGATACATCTTCAACTGTTGAAGCTTCAAGAAATTTTGCGAATAAATTATGGAATGCAACTAAATTTGTGTTAATTAATAAAACTTCTAATAATAATTATTCGTTTAATGAGAGTGATGAAACTTCTTTAGAGTTATGTGATAAGTGGATTTTATCGAAATTGAATCAGGTAAATATTAAAGTCGCTGCTTTGTTGCAAGAATATAAATTGGGAGAATCTGCGAAACTTCTATATGAATTTACGTGGAATGATTTTTGTGACTGGTATGTAGAATTTGCTAAACAAAGGTTTAATAATAAAGAGCCTAAAAATAGACAAATATCTGAAAAAGTTTTAATAAAAGTGCTCAATGATATTTTGGTAATGATTCATCCTTTTATGCCGCACATTACTGAGGAACTTTGGCATGTGCTGCAACTAAAACCAGATAATGCATTATTATCTCTTCAAAAATGGCCAATTCAAGAAAATAAATTTGTTGATAATAAGCTTGATAATTCCTTTCAGCAACTCTTTGAAATTATTAGGCTGATTAGAAATTTGAGAGCTGAATTAGGTCTTAAGCCATCAGAAAAAGGTCCTGTATATTTAATTTCAGACAATGATGAATTGATTGACTTTTTAAAAACTTTAGTTGATGATATTCAAACCTTAACTAAATCTTCTGAAGTATTTATTTTTAAAACTAATGCTATTGATAAAAAAGATTTTGCTAAATCTTTTTCCGGGATAATTAGTGATTTAGAGGTTTACTTACCTTTTCAGGATTTTGTAAATATAGATGCATTAAGAGAAAGGTTAACCAAGGATTTAAAAAAGGTGACTATTGAATTAGAAAATTTAAATAAGAGATTATCTAATAAAAATTTCGTTGATAAGGCTCCAAAAGATATTGTTGATGAATGCAGATTTAAACTAAATGAGGGTTCGGTACAAAAGGAAAGAATTACTAAAAAACTCGAACTTTTGAATTGAGAATGAATATATTTCTTGAAAAAATTTATAATTTATCTTTTTTTTTTAATACTAGTTTTGGGATCTTTTCGTTTGTTTGTATTTATATTTTAATTGTTTTATTAATACTTCCAGCCTCTTGGTTATCTTTATTATCAGGTTTTTTATATGGTTCATATTTAGGATCAATTATCGTTTTCATTTCCGCTTCTATAGGAGCATCAGTTGCTTTTTTTGTATCAAAAAGTTTTTTTGCAAAAAAGCTAAAAAATCTTTTTAGCCGTTATCCAAAATTAAGTGTCATGGAAAAAGTAGTAGAAAAAGGCGGACTTAAATTAATTTTTTTAGCGAGATTATCGCCGATATTCCCCTTCAGTATTCTTAATTATTTTTATGGTTTGAATAATGTTAAATTTAGAGATTTCGCTATTGGTCTCCTTGGAATAATTCCAGGAACTTTTCTTTATTGCTCAATAGGTAGTTTGGCAAAAAGTATTCAGGACTTAAAAAATGTGCAATCACCAAATAATTTATATATTACTAGCATTGGAACTATTTCAACTTTTTTAGTTGTATATTTCTCAGCTAAATACTCCAGAGAATATTTTGAAAAATCTTAAGAATTTATTCTTTAATATTCCAATCTCTAATTGATGCAATTAGGATAAACCACAAAAGCCTTAATTTACCTAGTAAAGTTTTGTTGGCTTCTAATTCGATATATTTTGCCTGTCCACAAGGTGTTTTTATGAAGTTGAAAACTGTTTTCTTGGTCATAAGTCTCTCAAAAAGCTCAGCTAATAATTCTTATATTTTATAGCCAAGATTTTTATATTTTTTATTTAAAAACCACATTTTTCTTTGACTACTTTTTTGAATATTATTTTTTAAAATTTAAACTTTTTCTCCAGCTTTAAATCCTCTAAAGCATTTGAATCTAGGAAATCTAAGACTAAAAGCCACCGCATCCTTGGATTTAGTTTTAGCATCAGCTCTGATTTCTACAAGTTGACCAATAATTTGATTCCGTTTTGACCAATATTCTTCACGTTGAATATCACTAAATCCGCTTCCACAACTAAGACTGTATTCATCTCCATCATCTTCCCCTTCTACTAGGACAGCTCCTAGTCTACCTTTGTTTCGACCTGTGCCTTCCTCAACCGATACAACTTTTAAAGTGACTTCAATGAAAGGTTTTGCTTTTAACCAACTGTGTGTTCTTTTACATTCATACATAGCATCAGGATCTTTAATCATTACTCCTTCATATCCACCTTCCACGGCAGATTTATTCAGCTCTACAAATCTTTTCTGTCCCTCAATGGTGTCAAGATCTACATTTTCCCATTCAAGTGTTTGTATATGTTTTAGAAGCATAGAATGTTTTGCTACCCATTCTTTTACTAATAAACTTCTTTTTGTTTGACTAGTGTTCCATCTCCCTTTTTGGAATTTTTCAAAGGGGCATAAGTCAAATAGGTGTAGAACTGCGTCTTTTGTTTGTTTGCCATCTTTTCTATGAACCTGTTTCATTAAATCCTGAAAGTTAGCGCTCATTACTTCACCATCAAGGACTAAGTCATGAGGTGTAGGATCTTCTTTTAACACGTTTTCTATTTCTGAGATAATATGACCAAAATTATGGAATTGTTTCCCGTTTCGAGAAAACATTTCTACTTTATTTTGTCTTATAATAGTTAAGACACGCACACCATCTAATTTGATTTCAATTTGCTTTTTTCCTATCATTTTTTTTTCATGATTTGCACTGTCATGAGCTAAAGGACAAGAAAAAATAGGAATCGCATATTTGGGAAATTTCTTGGCTATCTTGTTAATTGTTTTTTCAGATACACCACATCTAAGATCTTTAATTAAAACTCTTCTATAAAATCCATTCCACTCTTCTTTTGTAGCAGATTCCATAGCGTTAAGAATTGCATCGCGAGCAGCGTGACCAGTAAGTTCTCTTTGAATAAGCTTATTTGCTAATTTCCTAAAATCTTTCCATAAAAAATTTTGACTTTTTTCATTCTCTTTTTCAGGAATTATTTTTACACCAAAAGTTACCAATGGATCAAGTGCCATACGGATTCCCTCAAAAAAATCATCCAGGCCTTGTTCCATTGCTTCAGAGATTATTTTTTCTTTATCTAATCTACTTGGGTGTAATTCTAATTGATTTATTATCTCTTCTTTAAACAATTCTTTTTGCCTCACAAGAAATTATTAATTCACTTTTGCTATTCTGTCTATTTTCCAATCATTGTCAGTTTTTGCGAAAGTAAAATCTAATGGAAGCTCATCTTGTTTATCTTCTGATTTTAAATTCAAAGTTATTATGATTTGATCTTCTTGGACTCTAGGTCTTCCTGATTTTAAATTTCTGTATTTATTTAGGTTTAAACTAGCTAAAAATTTAAGAAAGTCTTGTCGCTTTACATGAGTTTTATAAGTTTTTGTAGTCAAACCATACGCTGCATCAATTCTGCCAGCAGCTATTTGGTCAAAAAACTTTCTTACTAATGGATTAATTCCTCTGGCGCTTATAACTAATTTGACTGCATTAAAAGTCCAAAAAGAAACAAGTATAGCTCCGCCAACTAATAATGCTTTAATTCCGATATCTTTAACTAGTGTTGCGTCCATGTTGATTTTAGTTTTTTTTTATTACTTTAAGAAAAGAAATCGTTTTTGATGGCTTTTTTTGTAAAAATAATACTAATTTTAATTCATAATGCCTTTAATTCCTCTTTTACCTTTATTTCATAAATTTAATAGCCAATATTTTGAAAACTCTCTAGTGGTTAATAATCAACCTTTAGTAAAAGTTAGATGGAGCGATAATAGATTAAAAACTACTGCAGGTTTTTATAAAAGAAAACAAATTAATGGTCTTGTAGACTCTGAAATTATCTTATCGAAACCTATTTTGAGTAAATTATCTACTAGTGAAATAAACAGTACTTTATGTCATGAAATGATTCATGCATGGGTAGATAGGATATTAAAAAAAAATGAGATTCATGGTCCAAATTTTTTAGAAAAGATGCATGCAATTAATCAGAAAGAGAAGGATTTTCAAATTTCAGTGAGGCACTCATTTCCCATTGAAAGGAGAGAATTAAAATACATAGGAACTTGCCAAAATTGTGGTGAGAAATTTTTTTATAGGAAAAGGAT
>CACNQT010000005.1 GCA_902622705.1 uncultured Prochlorococcus sp.
CGGGTGCATGAGCACAGGGAACTTTTAAGAATTTACTGATCAGATGACTTATAACTGCTTCGACTCCAGCAATAGGGTCAACTCCTTTCCCTTTACGATAAATATTTGTTTCTTGAGAATCTGAATCATCTGGAAATTTAGCCACAATCGCTATTGCCGTAACTCCTTTTTCTATTAAACATTTACCAGCTTCAATTAGGATATCAGGATTTTCAATTATGCCACTACTAATTTTTGAAGAATCAGAATCAATAACTATATTTAATGGCTTTTTTGTAATCACATAAGAATGAACATTAATCCCTAAAGTAGAAACACATGCATCAGCAACTTGTAAATGTCTCACTAATATTTCTTTTTCAATGGCCGAATCAAAAATTATCCCAATTTTCTGTTGCTTTACCCTTTTTAAAGCGATTTCTCCTTTAGCAAGTCGGTCTAAACTATAACCCTCAACATAAAAAATATTTTGATCTTTTTCAGAAAGAGCGCCACCATTCATAACATTTGGATGAGTAATTAAGCATCCACTGGCCGATGCTAATAATTTAGCAGTAGGAAGTGCATCCCCCGCAAAACCTCCTATATCGCATCCTATACCAGTTGGGACAATGAATATTGTTGGTGAAATTTCCATTAATAAAAATATTTCAATTTTTATTTTATTTAGCTAAGACAGCTTTAATTTTAAGTTTTTTCGTTCCACAAGAGTCATTAGAATTTTGAATATCAACAATTGACCATCGTATTAGATTACCTTTTTTTTCTAAATTTGCAATGATAAATTCCCTTAAATTTTTTAATTTTATTGGACCTGGCCAATCTAAATAATAATCAACTGAACTTAATTTCATTTTTGATATTTACCAAATTGATCATGATATAAATCATCTTCGACTTCTTTACCAATAACAATATTCAAATCTGACTTGGGATATGCCACACATAAAAGAGCAAAACCCTTTTCCCTCAAATCATCATTTAATCCCATAGCATCTTCTTGATCTACAATTCCTTCCAATATCATGGATGCACAATCTGTACAAACACCTGAACAACAACTACTTGGTAAATCTATTCCATTCATTTTTGCCGCTGAAATAATATCTTGATCTTCAGAACATAAAAAACTAAAAATCTTTTGCTCAAATTGAACTTTGATATTGTATTCAGGCATATCCTAAATCTTATTGCTAAACTGCTGAACCGCCTACAACTTCTAATATTTCTTGAGTAATAGCTGCTTGTCTGGCTTTGTTATAGGTTAGATTCAAAGTACTAGCTAATTCTTTAGCATTATCACTCGCATTATTCATAGCAGTCATCCTGCAAGCGAGTTCTGAAGCTGCCGACTCTTGAAGAGCTCTTAGTACCTGATTCTGTAAATATAATGGTAATAATGAATCTAATAGTTGATCGGGACTTTGTTCAAAAACAATATCTGATGGCAACTTCTCTGAATCACTTTTTTCAATATTTGATTTTTCAACAAGTAACTTACTATCTTTTGTAGTCAACCTAAAAATTTCATCGTTTTCCTCCGCAATTCCTTGAGGGTCAAGTGGCAATAGTGTTTGAACGACAGGGGCGCAGCTAACTAGAGTGATGAATTTCGTATAAATAATTTCAACCCTATCAGAATTTTCCGACAGGAATTCAGCTAAAATCTCATTTGTAACTCCTTCGGAGTCCTTGACTGTGGGTACCTGTTCTAGTTCTTTGAAAGTACTTTTAATGACATATTTATCCTTTCTATTTTGAAAATATCCAATAGCTTTCTTCCCTACCAAAATTAAATTTGGCTGATACCCTTGTTTGACTAATTCTGAGTATCTTATTTCTACCTTTTTTATTATATTTGTGTTGTAACCACCACATAAACCTCTATCCGCAGTTATGCAAACCAAACTGATGCTCTTTACTTCTCTCTTGGACAATAGAGGAGAATCGACAGCCTCAAATTGTACTCTTGATTGAATATTTTCTAAAACCCGAGCAAGTTTATCTGCAAAAGGTCTACTCTTAAGAACTTGATCTTGAGCTCTTCTAACTTTTGCAGCTGCAACAAGTCTCATGGCTTCCGTTATTTTTCTTGTATTTTTAACGGAAACAATTCGATCTCTAATCTCTTTAAGATTTGCCATGGTATCTCCTAAATAAATTTAAACTGTTGCAAGCATTGATGATTTAACTTCATTTATGACCTCTTTTAGTGTCGCTTCTAATCCATCATTTAATTTTTTTTCTTTAAGAATCTCTTCTATAAATTCTGCTTTATTCAACTTTAGGTATTCCCTAAGTTCAGTCGCAAATTTAGTAACATCTTCAACAGGAACCTCATCAATAAGACCTTTAACTCCTGCATAAACAACTGCAACTTGTTCTGCAAGGTTTAGCGGAGAGAATTGAGGTTGCTTTAGTAACTCTCTAAGTCTTTTGCCTCTTTCAAGTTGTTGCTGAGTTGCTTCATCAAGATCAGATGCAAATTGAGAAAAGGCAGCTAGTTCATCAAACTGTGCGAGTTCTAATTTTAAAGTTCCTGCAATTTTTTTAATTGCTTTTGTCTGAGCGGCTCCTCCAACACGGCTAACAGAAATACCAACATTAATAGCTGGTCTTAATCCTGAGTTAAATAAATCTGCACTCAAGAATATTTGTCCATCTGTAATTGAAATAACATTTGTTGGAATGTAAGCCGAAACGTCACCTGCCTGAGTTTCAATAATTGGGAGAGCTGTCATAGACCCCCCTCCCATTGCATCAGAAAGTTTTGCAGCTCTTTCTAGTAATCTACTGTGTAAATAGAAAACGTCTCCAGGATAAGCCTCTCTTCCTGGTGGTCTTTTTAAAAGAAGAGACATTTGTCTATAAGCCTGGGCTTGTTTTGTTAGATCATCATAAATAACAAGTGTTGCTTTACCCTGATACATAAAATGTTCAGCAATTGCTGCACCAGTATAAGGTGCTAAGTACTGTAAAGCAGCTGGTTCTGAAGCTCCTGCACTAACTACGACTGTATAATCAAGTGCTCCTCTCTCTCTTAAGACCTCTACGATGTTTGCTACTGATGCTGACTTCTGACCAATAGCTACGTAAACACAAACAACGTCTTGACCTTTTTGGTTGATAATTGTGTCAATAGCAATTGCAGATTTTCCAGTTTGTCTATCACCAATAATTAATTCTCTTTGACCTCTTCCGACAGGAATCATTGCATCAATAGATGTGATGCCTGTTTGCATTGGTTCATGAACTGATCTTCTCTTGATTATTCCAGGAGCCATTTCTTCAATCAACCTAGTATCACTTGTAGGAATTTCCCCTTTCCCATCTATTGGTTGTCCAAGAGGGTTAACAACTCTACCCTGCATTGCTTCACCAACTGGAACAGATGCGATTTTACCTGTGGACTTAACGTTACTTCCTTCTTGGACACCAAGTGCCTCTCCCATTAAAACGGCTCCAACATTATCATCTTCAAGATTTAAAGCTATACCTTCGGTACCATCCTCAAATTCCAACAACTCACCAGCCATGACCTGATCTAAGCCATATATTCTTGCAATGCCATCACCGATTTGCAGAACAGTTCCTACATTACTAACACTTACAGATTGGTCATAATCAGTTATTTGTTGTTTTAAGATTGAACTGATTTCATCAGGGCGTATAGATACCATGGATTTAAGAATTTAAGGTTGATTTAAAAGTTACTTGGAAAGAGTTAAGCCAAGTTTTCTAATTTGTGAAGCAAGGGAAGCATCAATTACTTTTGATCCTACACTGGCGACGAAACCACCAATAAGAGATGGATCGATTTTAGTTACAAGTTCTAATTTTTCTGTTCCAGCAATATTGATGATCTTTTTGGTAATTAAACCTTTCTGTTCATCAGTAAGCTCGACTGCAGAAGTAACAGTTGCCAAAGCAATATTACTATTTTCTCGGTAAATCTCTAAAAATCTATCAAGAATTGAAGTAAGGATTCCAATTCTTTGCCTATCGGCCAATAATTTTAAGAAATTCAGTAAAGAAGAACTAACCTTATTTGAAAAAATTTCAATAATGATTTTCTTCTTAGCATCTGTCTCTAAAATGGGGGAGGATAGTGCCTTCTCCAATTCAGGGGAATCATTTATTAATTCCAAGAGTTGTTTAACCTCAGAAACCATCTCTTCAGTTTGCGAATTTTCATTCACAACTTGAAGTAATGCCTCTGCGTATGGTGTAGTAACTGAATTTAAAAGTGGCATTAGTTCACCTCAATATTATTAATTGATTGAGTTACCAAATTTTCTTGTGTTATTTTATCAAGTCGATTTGGGAGAGAATCTAAAGCTTTCTTAATTGCCAGTTCAACAGCTTCTTTTCGAAGTTGAGAAATTGCTCTGGATGCTTCAGAGCTCTCATCAGAGATTGCACTTTGTTTAATTCGTGCCATCTCCTCTATCGCTTTTTTCTCACTTTCCATTCTGATTGATTCAGATCTTTTAAGGGAATCTGCTTTTATTTGAGAAGCTTTTTCTTCTGCTAAAGATAAATCTTTCTTTGCCTTTTCTAAAGCTTGAGTTGCATTAAGGAGTCGATCTTCAGCATCTTTTAATTCAAGAAGGATTCCTTCTCTCCTTTTTTGAAGCATTTTACCTAGGAAACCAGGCAAAAATTTATAAAGACCGAAAACTACTACAGCCCAATTAAGGATATTTGTTTCGAATAAATTGAAATTCAATCCAAAACCTTCTGTAGCTAAAAGAGTTAAATTCATTTTTCTAGAATCAATCTATTAACAATAAGTTCGCTTAGATCATCAGCCTGTTTAGAAAGTTGATCACGAGCAGCAGATGTCTGACTTTCAATTTCTAGTCTTGCTTTTTCTTTTGAAGCATTTGCTTCATTGTTAGCAAGTTCTAGTGCTTCTTTATAGAGCTTGTCAGACTCATCCTCAGCTTCGCTCACAATTCTTTGAGCTTCTGTACGAGCACTTTGAAGCTGAGTTAATAAATCAGCTTCTAATTTTTTAACCTCAGAAAGTTTATTTTTGGCCTCAATAATATTAGTACTTACAAACTTTTCTCTTTTTTCTACAACATTGCCTACAGGCTTAAAAAAGAGAGAATTTAATATGTAAGTAAGGGCAACTACTTGTATCGCCATTAGTGGCAAAGTGGCATTTATATCAAATAATCCACCTTCTGTAGCACCAAAAAAATTAAAGGCCAACATATGATTCAGTTGAAGTTAAAAAATTAAATTTAAATACTGCTAATAAGGATTAGAAGCAATATTAACTTTTAGGAAAAAGGATTAGCAAAAAGTAGTACCAAAGCCACAACTAATCCGTAAATTGTTAATGACTCCATGAAAGCGAAAGATAAAAGAAGAGTTCCTCTGATTTTACCTTCAGCTTCTGGTTGACGGGCAATACCCTCAACAGCACCTTGAGCTGCGTTACCTTGTCCAAGACCTGGGCCAATAGCACCCAGACCAACTGCTAAACCAGCAGCTACAACTGATGCAGCGGAAGTAATCGAATCCATAATTTTGAAATAAAGAGCTTAATGCTTGTGATAATCTTTGTTGTCATACACGCTTGGACATCCTTTCTCTTAAGAATGGGTCTGATATTTTCAGACCTACGCGATTAGATATTTTGCCAGATTACAGACCCTTTGTAAAAGTGTCTGAATATATTTGTAGACAGCTAATGATGTTCTTCAACAGCTTCTCCAATGTAGTAGGCCGCTAAAGTTGCGAAAATCAACGCCTGAATTGCACTAGTAAATAGTCCTAGGAACATAACAGGTATTGGGAGAATTAGCGGAACTAAAAAGACTAGAACACCAACAACAAGTTCATCAGCCAAAATATTTCCAAAAAGCCTGAAAGAAAGTGATAAAGGTTTCGTAAAGTCCTCTAGAATTTTGAAAGGAAGCATAATAGGGGTTGGATGAACATAATATTCGAAGTATCTCCAACCCTTATTGCTTAAACCTGCATAGAAATAAGAAAGTGAAACCAATAAAGCCAAGGCTATGGTTGTATTGATATCTGCAGTTGGTGCTCCTAATTCTCCACTTGGTAACTTAACCAATCTCCAAGGAATTAAAGCTCCTCCCCAATTACTAACAAATACGAATAAAAATAAAGTGCCTATGAATGGCATCCAATCTCTATAAACTTTTTCACCTATTTGCGTCCTAGCAAGATCTCTAATGTAATCCCAAAGGAACTCAAGCAAATTTTGAAGGCCTTTAGGATCATTTTCCATTTTTTTAGTTCCTAAGGAAATAAAAACTAATAAAGCTCCTAATAAAATCCAAGATGTTAAAAATACCTGCCCATGAAGTCTGATATTTCCAATTTGCCAATAAAGATGTTGACCAACTTCTAATGCTGCAAAATTTGTTAGCAAGGAATTAAAAAACATTTGTTTTGAATAAAAATTTACTTAAGAAAGTGAAAAATAAAGAATTAGTGAAGGCTTATAAATGAAAAAACCTATCATTGCAGGAAAAATATCCAATGATCCTAGCTTGCTCGCAAAAATAAAGAGGCAAACTGGAACTAATAGTTGCAATTTTGATACACCTGATGATTCTTTACCAAGTTTCCCTATACTTTTCGCAAGCAAACGTAGGTAAAAAATGCCGGCAATTGCACCTATAAAAATACTAAAACCAAAAGTAAATCCAAGAAAAATTCCAGTTATTGACGCTAATAAAATAGAAACAATAAAAGTAATTCCAAAAATTGTTAGTTGCAATTTTGTGTATTCATCATTTTGAGAAAGCAAATTATCTATTTGATTGGCAATGCCAGATTTACTTTCTTTGATGATCGAATTATTCAGGGATTGAGGAAATTGAACATTCTCATTAGAAGGATGCTCAAGTTTTTTTCTATTTGAGTCCACTGATGTGAACATATTTTAGAAACCCTCTCTAAATAGTTTGAAGTAAGTATATAAACTCACGGAATCTATCACGGAGAGGTACCTTTTAGCTAGTTTTTTTCTATAAAAAATTAATTCTTAAGATTTATCATGAATTTGTAGACCATTTTTTACTTTATTCTTGAAAAATAAAATTTATGAAAAGTCATTTTTATTAATTGCTTTAACACTTTAAAACGTTAATAAAAGACTTGGCAAAATCTCAATTAAACGTCTCAATAGTATATATACATCTAAAAAATTGGAGATAAGTCAAGAAAAAATAAAATATAAAAGAATTTCTAAAAGAAAAAAAACCCTTAGTTCTAATTACAAAAAAAATCTTAGCAATTTAACAGAGTCTATTTTTCCCTTACCTTGGACAATATGGCCCTATGAGGCAAAAATCCTCGTTGTTCTCATTGGAATTTGGTCAATATTAGGAATATTTATTCTTGGATCATCAAGTTGGTGGGTGGCTAGTAGGGAAATGGGAAATTGGGCTTACTTCTTAAAAAAACAAATTATTTGGACAATTCCAGGAATCGGTTTATTTTATTTTGTTTTGAATACAAACATTAGAAATCTTTTAAAGTTTTCAAGGATTATTTTTTTTATTTTATTCTTTCAAATATTCCTTACCAATATTACTGGAATTACAGTTAACGGATCTTCACGATGGCTAGTACTAGGAAATTTACGTCTACAACCATCTGAATTAATTAAGCCTTTTCTAATTCTAGAAGCTTCTAACCTTTTCGCTCATTGGAATCTGATTAAGAATGATAAAAAATTAATTTCAATATTCTCTTTTGGATTATTAATTTTATTAATACTAAAGCAGCCTAATTTAAGTACTGCATCATTAACTGGAATTCTTTTTTGGGTAATGGGTTTATGTGGGGGCGTAAAACTAATTTCTCTCTGCTCATTTGCCTCATTAGGATTTATTACTGGATGTATTAGTATCCTCAATAACGAATATCAAAAACTTAGAGTTACTTCATTTCTTAATCCTTGGGATGATCAACAGGAAAGTGGATTTCAATTAGTTCAAAGTTTATTAGCTATAGGTTCAGGTGGTCTATTCGGTCAAGGTTTTGGCTTGTCTATACAAAAATTACAGTACCTACCTTTTATGTACACAGATTTTATTTTTGCCATTTTTGCTGAAGAATTTGGTTTGTTAGGGTGTGCTTTATTCCTAGGTTTTCTAGCAGTTTTCTCTTATATAACTCTAAGAATTGCTCTAAAGTGCAGGAACAACTATACAAAATTAGTTTCTATTGGATGTGGTGTATTGTTGATAGGTCAATCAATAATGCATATTGCTGTAGCAACAGGCTCTATGCCTACTACCGGCTTACCACTACCTTTCATTAGTTATGGTGGGAATTCATTAATAGCATCATTTTTTATTGCAGGGATGTTACTGAGATGTTCATTAGAATCTACAGGCTGCTTAGGTATGATTAGTACACGAAAGACTCTTAATTAGTTAGAATTTATTAGATTTTTTGGTCAAGCTATCGAATCATTTAATTTAGTTATTTCAGAATTATCTCAAAAGGGTAATCTGCTTATGCATAATGGCCTTAATAATCCTGGCCCATTTACTATATTTTTGGTTTTCAGCGCAGGACTTTTAACTAGTCTTGGCCCATGCTCATTGTCATTACTACCAATCACTATTGCTTATATAGGAGGGACAGAGAAAAATAAGTTTAAACTTATTAGTTTTTCAGGAGGAGTCGTTTTTTCACTCGTTGCGCTTGGCGCTGCCAGTGGATTCTTAGGTAGGATATATGGGCAAATCCCATCTTATTACACTTCGATCGTTGCCTTGATAGCAATAATAATGGGTTTAAATTTACTAGGGATTCTAAAGTTTCAGTTCCCGAATGGACCTGATTTAAAAATAATTGAAGATAAAATACCAACATTTATAGCACCTTTTGCCATAGGGACTACTTTTGGACTAGCTTCTTCACCTTGCATTACTCCAGTTTTAGCAACTCTTCTGGCTTGGGTATCGCAAGCTAAAAATCCAACAATATCTATTATTTTTTTATTTTTCTTTGGGATAGGCCAAGTAACTCCATTAATCGTTGCAGGAGCTACTGCAGAAAACTTAAAACAATTTTTAGCGCTTAGAAAATTTAGTCAAATAATTCCGACTTTAAGTGGGATATTTTTAGTTTCTCTAGGGTTATTAAATTTATTATCAAATTGGATTTAAATGATTATCTTTAAGAATCTAATATTAAAAATATCAAGTTTAAGATTCGCCATATCACTGATAATCTTCATAGCTATTATAAGCGGCATAGGTACTTTTATACCTCAAGGTAGTAGTAATAAATTTTATATTGATCATTTTGATAGTGCTCCCATTTTTGGATTTTTAGATGGAGAAAAAGTCTTAATACTTCAATTGGATCATATATATACAAGCTTTTGGTTTTTATTTACATTAATTCTTCTTTGCATTTCTCTAGCAGCTTGTAGTTTCAGGAGGCAAATTCCTTCATTAAAAGGTTCATTAAAATGGATTGAATACAAGAGCGAAAAAAAATTAAGCAAACTGCAACTAACTACAAGTCTTCCAATCAATCAAGATGGTGAACATATATCAAAAGTAGATTTATTACTTAAAAAAAGAGGATGGAAAACATACAAATTCAAAAGTCATATTTCTGCAAGAAGGGGTTTAATTGGGAAAATCGGTCCTTTAGTTGTACATATCGGATTAATAGTTTTACTTATAGGTTCAGCATATGGAAGTTTTACAAGTCAAACCAAAGAACAATATTTACTGCCTGGAGAAAGTTTGGATCTTGTTAATGAGAGCACAAACTCAAAAGCAAATGTAAAATTAGTCGATTTTTCTATAGAACGAGAAAGTGATGGTGTACCCAAACAGTTTATTTCAAAATTAAATTTTTCTTCTGAAGATCTAAATCTAAATGAAGTAAAAACCACCAAAGTTAATCACCCAATTAGGTTTAAAGGATTAACTATTTATCAAGCAGATTGGGCAATATCAAATGTTGTTTTGGAAATAGATAATATCCTTTATCAATTACAATTAAAGGAAATTCCCGAGATAGGTAATCAAGTTTGGGGAGTTTTAATTGAATTAGGATCAGAGACTAAAAAAAATTTCCTTTTAACAATAGATAATGAAAATGGTCCACTTAAAATTTCGAATATAGAAAATTTATCCGGGATTAATCTCTATATCAATGACAATCCTTTAGAAGTTAATTCTTCAAGAGTTTCTCTGAAAAAAATAATTCCCAGCAGTGGTTTAATAATAAAAAATGATCCGTCTATACCATTTATTTACTTTTCTTTTATATTAATAATTTTTGGAACAATAATAAGTCTTATACCAACTAACCAATTATGGATTCTTGTAAATAAAGAATCACAAAAGTTATCTATTGGAGGCCTTAGCAATAAAAATCTAGTTGGTTTTAAAAAAGAATTTATTAAATTATCAGAAGAAATAAAAAAATTTTAATTTCTTTTCTGCCCACTAAAAAGATCTAACTGCATAGAAACATTCCCTCTGGGGTTAAATGCAGCATTTAAATGTATCCAGTGAGGTGAGCCTTCATTCACTAAATCATCCATAATTCTATTCACAACTTCCTCATGTGATATTTTTATATCTCTAAAATTATTAATATAAAGCTTTAAAGACTTCAACTCATAGACTCTCAAATTAGGTTGGTAAATAATATTTAGCTTTGCAAAATCTGGATAACCAGAAAAAGGACACTTACATGTAAATTCAGGTAACTGGATAGAAATTTCGTAAATTCTTTTCTTGTTAGGATTATCGAAACAAATTATTTTTGATTCTTCAATAATTCTTTCACCATATAGCGGTCTTTGAGTCGAATCTTCTAATTTAGCTGTATTCATTTTCAGTAGAACTTTTTTACTAAACCTATATAAAAACTATATATAAAGATAAAAATTCGCAAAAGTATCAACAAATCTAAGTATTACAATTGACTAAGTCAAAAGCTGTTAAATCTTATTTTTGTATCAGTTGTAACATTCATAATGTCGACCAAAAGGGTTATATGTGTTTAGTTCAATGAAAAATTAATGGACATTTGTTTGATAACTATCGATAAAAACTTAAACAAATCCCTACAACCAAAAAGCGCATTTGGAATGTTATGGCTTCAAACACACTTTGAGAATGATCAGTGGGAAGCTTTGTCAAATAGTACAGTAATAATTTCTGAAGAAAATTCCCAACTTTTAATTGAAGACGCCACGAATGCAGGCCTTAATATTGAATGTTTTTCTGATATTTCAATGTTGGATGTTTTCCCAAAAAACAATTAAAATAGTAATGTTCAATCTTTAATCATGAAGAAAATTGAAGCAATCATACGTCCATTTAAGCTGGAGGATGTAAAAATTGCATTAGTAAACTCCGGTATTGTTGGAATGACAGTTAGTGAAGTAAGAGGTTTTGGAAGGCAAAAAGGTCAAGTAGAAAGATATAGAGGTTCCGAATTTACTGTTGAATTCCTTCAAAAACTTAAAGTAGAAGTTGTCGTAGAAGATGAAAAGGTTGATTCAGTCATAGATGCAATTGCTGAAGCAGCAAAAACTGGAGAGATAGGTGACGGAAAAATATTCATCACATCAATTGATTCTGTTGTAAGAATTAGAACTGGCGACAAAGACGAAGAAGCTCTTTAATTCAAAGAGTTTCTTTTACTAAATTTTGTATATATTCACTATTAATCCTTTTATTTGATTGACTTCCTAGGGTCATCCAAGCTAAATATTCATGATTTCCAGCAGGACCTACTAGAGGAGAAGCAATCAAATTATTTATATTCCATTGGAAATTCTTAGCAGCATAGATAACAGACTCTATTGCCTCAGTATGGAATCTAGGATTGCGAACAACACCGCCTTTACCGACTTTATCTTTACCCACCTCAAATTGGGGTTTAATCAAAAATATTCCCTCAATACAATCACCTTCTAATAAATTACCAATAGATTTAAAAACTAACTTTAATGAAATAAAAGACAAATCAGCAACCACAAAATTTGGTAACTCATTACTTCTAGATAAAAGATCATTAGGTTTTAAATTTCGAATATTAGTTCGTTCAAAAAGTATGACTTTTGGATTATTTCTAATCTTCCATGCAGTCTGCCCATAACCAACATCTATCCCATAAACTAACTTTGCTCCTTGTTGCAATAAGCAATCAGTAAATCCTCCAGTAGAGATTCCTGCGTCAATACATATTTTATCTTTTACTTTAATTTCAAGTTTATTAAATGCCTCCAATAATTTTTCGCCACCCCTTGATACAAACATAGGTTCAGAATCAATAAAAAATTCAGATCCAATTAATACTTGTTGTCCAGGTTTATCCCATACTTTTCCATTGATATCTCTAACCTTGCCCGCAAGAATTAAACCTTGGGCTTTTTGACGAGTTTCACATAAACCACTTTTAAGAAGATAAAGGTCTAATCTACTTTTTTTAATCATCTATTAATTAATAAAAAAGACTGAATAATGAACTTTTATAAGATTAAGATCCAAATTCTTTAATACCTTCCAATTTTAGATAAGAACTAAAAAATTACCCATTATTAACGAAAGGAATAGATGCAAAATTTTTATATTTAAGCTTTCTTAATTAACCCAAAAAATGTTACATAAGAAAATAATAACCAGGCAAATATCTTCAATGGCAAGTACATCTTAAAGCTATAGAGCAATAATTCGATTTTGGTTATAAAGTTTAAATTGATAATTAATAAAAATTGTGATCGAGCGTTACACATTACCCGAAATGGGGAACATCTGGACTGATAGCGCAAAATTCCAGAGTTGGCTTAAGGTTGAAATAGCTGCATGTGAAGCAAATTTTTCCCTGGGAAAAATTCCTGAGAATGCCATGAAAGAGATACGTTCAAATGCAAAGTTTGATGAATCTAGAATTACAGAAATTGAGAAAGAAGTTAAACATGATGTCATAGCATTTCTTACAAGCGTTAATGAATTTGTAGGAGATTCTGGAAGATATATACATGTTGGCATGACCAGTAGTGATGTACTTGATACTGGCTTATCTCTTCAGTTAAAAGATTCTTGCGCATTGTTATTAGAAGAAATTGAGAACCTAGAAAATGAAGTCAGATTATTAGCAAGAAAGCATAAAAATACCTTAATGATTGGCAGATCTCATGCAATTCATGGGGAGCCAATTTCCTTCGGTTTTAAACTTGCTGGATGGTTAGCAGAAATAATAAGGAACAAAAAAAGATTGTTAACACTAAAAGAATCTGTAGCTATTGGACAAATAAGTGGTGCAATGGGAACTTACGCTAATACGAATCCCAAAGTAGAACAAATAACTTGTGATTTACTCGGCTTAAAGCCAGATACAGCAAGTACGCAGGTCATTTCAAGAGACAGGCATGCAGAATATGTTCAAACTATTGCACTAGTTGGCGCTTCTTTAGATAGATTCGCAACTGAAATAAGAAATTTACAAAGAACTGATGTTTTAGAAGTTGAGGAGGGCTTTACAAAAGGACAAAAAGGAAGTTCTGCCATGCCTCATAAAAGAAATCCTATTCGAAGTGAAAGAGTAAGCGGTTTAGCAAGAATTTTGAGGAGTCACGTCTTAACAGCACTGGAAAATGTTCCTCTTTGGCACGAAAGAGATATAAGCCATAGTTCAAATGAACGTATCATGTTACCTGACGTATCAATCTGTTTGCATTTTATGCTCAGGGAAATGAAAGATATAGTAAGCAATTTGGAAGTTTATCCAAAAAATATGCTCAAAAATTTAAATATATATGGTGGTGTAATCTTTAGTCAGAAAGTTTTACTTTTGCTTGTAGAGAAAGGGTTGTCTAGAGAAAAAGCATATAGCTTAGTACAAAAAAATGCGCATCATGCGTGGAATACCGAAAATGGGAATTTCAAACAAAATATAGAGAGAGATAATGAAATAATGGATTTTATTGATCAAAGTGACTTAGAAGAATGTTTTAATCCTTCAATTCATCTCAATAATTTAAGTGTAATATGGGAGAAGTTAGGTATCTAGGATTACTGAAAACCTTATCTAAGTTAAACCAGTGTTTTCAGAGGAATAATGACAAAAAACTTTAGGGTTGAAAAAGATAGTATGGGAACAATAGAGGTTCCCATTGAAGCTTTGTGGGGCGCTCAAACACAAAGATCGATAAAAAATTTTTCTATTGGAGAAGAATTAATTCCAATTGAATTAATTTATTCACTCACCCTTATAAAAAAAGCTGCTTCAATAGCTAATTTCAATTTAGGGTTAATAGATAAAAGAAAAAAAGATTTGATTGTAGAGGCATGTACAGAAATACTTAATGGGCTTCATGATTCCCAGTTTCCCTTAAAGGTTTGGCAAACAGGAAGCGGCACGCAAACAAATATGAATGTTAATGAGGTAATTTCAAATATTGCAGCATTAAAAACAAATTCAGAGCTTGGAAGTCATCAACCAATTCATCCTAATGATGATGTAAATAAATCTCAGTCAACTAATGATACTTTTCCTGCTGCTATTCAAATATCAGTTGTTAATGAAATAATCAAAAATTTAGTTCCAACGATACAAGAACTTACTAAGACCCTTGATAAAAAAAGTGAACAATGGAAAGACCTCATAAAGATAGGAAGAACCCATTTTCAAGATGCAGTGCCCCTTACTTTTGGGCAAGAAATGTCAGGATGGTCAGAGCAACTTAAGGATGCTGAGAATGCAATTATTTTAAGTCTGAATGAATTGTTGTTTTTACCTTTGGGAGGAACTGCAGTTGGAACTGGGATTAATTGTCCAAAAGGATTTTGTGAAGAGTCTATAAAATCAATTTCCGATGATACTAATCTAATATTCTATAAATCAAAAAATAATTTTTCTATCATGGCCTCGCATGATCGTCTAGCTCAAGTAATGAGTCAGATAAAAATATTAGCAGGTGCATTATTTAAAATTTCAAATGATATAAAAATTCTATCTTCTGGTCCAAGATCAGGAATATATGAACTAATTATTCCTCAAAATGAACCTGGAAGTTCTATCATGCCCGGCAAAGTGAATCCAACTCAATGCGAAGCCTTATCAATGGTTTGCACTCAGATAATGGGTCTTGAATATGCAGTCTCAATGGCAAATTCTAGCGGCACTTTACAGATGAATGAATATAAGCCTCTGATTGGATTTAATATTCTTACAAGTTTAAAATTACTTAAAAATGCAATAGAAAACTTCAGAATAAAATTAGTTGATGGGATGGAACCTAATCAAAAGAACATGAAGTTAAATTTAGAAAATTCACTAATGTTGGTTACAGCCATAGTGCCAAAAGTTGGTTATGAAAAAGCAGCTGAAATTGCAAATCTTGCCTTCAAAGAATCATTAAATTTAAAAGAGGCAACACTTAAATTAGGTTATTTAAACGAAGATGATTTTGATGAAGCAATGAATATCAATTCAATGATTTGATTAAAAAATTTAAGAATTATTATCAATTCTTTTTGTTGCAGGATTAATATCTTCAGAGACTTTTATAAGATCATTAGATTCAGAAACAGGAAAACGATTAATAGCTTTTAATGCTAACTTTGCTTTGCTTTTTAATTTATTACTAACACCAACACAGTATTGCACTTGAGAAAGGACATCAATTGATCTTCTAATAATCCTCACTACATCACCTTCGTCTAATGAAGTATTAAAAACCAAATCTTTCCATTTTTTTCCTCTTGCCCATTCAGAAATAATTCCAGTCAACTCTGTTTCTAAATAGATAGGAATTTCAATATGAAACTTATTTTGTTGAAACGATACTAATTTTCTCAAACCATCTAATTCATTAAAAACATCTATTACCTTTAAAGAAGGCTTGAAATTACACCAAAGATTTGGCCTCCTTACATCAACACATATAGCTTGAATAATTGCAGCTAACTCGGGAGGATCTAAATCGTCTAAATAACCACTAACTAAAACAAGACCAATCCATAATTCATTTTCACTTCTTATTGCACCAACTGTTTGTCCAACTTCTGTCAATTCCAAATCATTTAAACAACCAAAATGATTCAAAATTTTAATCAAATCGGTAAAAGTTCTCCAGTTATGATTTTCTTTATCCTCAAGAAGTTTTTTTCTCATATTTATTTCTTGTTCAACATCAATAATTCTTTTTCTATATTTCTTTAATTTCTTGGAGTCTCCAAATCTATGTGCGGGATGATCAGTAACTGTTTCTTCTAAATTATTAATTTGTTGCTGTTGTGCCAAAACTTCCATTGTTAAATCATATTGTGGAGTTTGTAAATCATTTTTTTTAGAAACTTCTAAAATTCGATCCGCATAAAACTGCGACATATCATCTCCCCTAAATACCTCTCCAGAAAAATACATCTTTGGTACTTCAATTCCTAAAACATCAATTGTATCCAAATCATTAAAAATACTTACTATGTAAGAGGGTTTTATAAGAATAAATAAATTATCGATTGTCAAACATAATAAACTCTTAATTTTTTGGGATTCATATATTTTCTTACAAATTAATCCTGGAACAATTTTTCTTTTAATTTGAGGAGCTTTGATTGAAATTAAGCTTCCATCTTTAATATATGGGAGTGCATTAGTTATCTCTTCTGATAATTTTTCTGCTGATTGTTTTTCTAAAATTTTCAAGATTCTTCTCTCTTCTTTAAGACGATTTCTTAACTTTTCGTATGCATCAAAATCTTTCCATGAAACGTTAGATGTAATTTTTTTTAATTCAATTAAATCCTTTTCTAAATTTTCAAGAATTATATTCTCACCTGATGATTCACCTAAATATAAAAAACTACCAAAACTTCTTTTAATTAATTCTTTAGACTTCTCTAAAGTATAACTTTGTAAAAGATTAAGTACCATTCCATAGCTAGGAGTGAATTGACTTTCTAAAGAATTTGGTTTGCTAATAGCCAGTGCACTTGCTTCTTTGGCACCTTCGAATCTTGTTTGTAATGTAACAACATATCCCTGGGTATCTTTTCCTCTTCTTCCAGCTCTTCCTGACATTTGCAAAAATTCACTGCTAAATAATAATCTATGCCCATCTTCTGTCCTTTTTGATAAAGAAGAAATAACAGTTGTTCTTGCAGGCATATTTATTCCTGCAGCAAGAGTTTCAGTTGCAAAAACAACTTTTATTAAACCTTTCTGAAATAATTCCTCAACCAATTCTTTCCATGCAGGCAATAATCCAGCATGATGAGATGCAATACCGCGTTTTAATGCCTCGCATTGAGATTTATCTTTAATTGCTTCCTGATTATTTTTAAGATAAACATCTAATTTTTGGGATATCAAACTTGCTTCTGAATAACTTACTAAAGTTAAATCTTTTATATTCTCAATTGCCTTGTCACATCCTCTTCTACTAAAAATAAAATAAATAGCTGGCAACATATTTCGTTCAGCTAGTTTCGAGATCACAAATCCAATTGAGGGAGACTTTGGTTGCATTATCCTACCCACTTTTCCTCTTATTTTCTGCCCTTTAGGAGCTCTCCAAATCTTACAGTTTGGATGAATTCCATTACCCTTATTATTTAAAAGTGGATGGAGGCCTTTAATACTACAAAAAATAAAATCAAGTGGGACTGGTCTCTTATCACTATTAATTAATACTGTGGGCCCATGAACTTTTTCTATCCAATTTTGTAATTGATCTGCATTGGCTATTGTTGCTGATAAAGCTATTATTTGAGTCCTACTAGGGCAATGGATTATGGTTTCTTCCCAAACTGTGCCTCTTTGGGGGTCATTCATATAATGACATTCATCAAGAATCACAGATTCTAAATTTTCTAAGGGATTATCAAATTCATCAAATTCGCCATAAAGCATGTTCCTAAAAATCTCAGTTGTCATGACTAAGATTGGTGCTTCTCTATTTATGCTTATATCTCCAGTTAAAAGACCAACTTTATTCTCACCATATTGATTAGCAAAATCTCTAAACTTTTGGTTTGACAGGGCCTTTAAAGGCGTTGTATAAAAAATTCTGCTGTCATGAGATAAGCCTCTATATATAGCAAATTCACCTATCAATGTTTTACCCGAACCTGTTGGTGCAGTTAAAACAACAGAATTTCCGCTATTAATAGCTCGTATTGCTTCTAATTGGAAATCATCTAGCGGAAAAGGAAAATATTCCTCTAAATTAAGCAATAATTGTGATTGAAAAGAGGATGAGTTAACTTCTTAATATATGATCTATATAGATATTAATAAACAAAAAATACCTTGCAAACTTTAATAGTAAATCTAAATCTTTTTAATTAAATCCAATATACTTTATATTACCAAAATGAAAAAAGTAAAAATTCCAAAAAATAGAATCCGTAAATTAAAAACATTTTCTTTAGGTAAAAAATCATTCGAACTTCTAAGTTTAAATTCGCAAAATAAAAAACTTATAGACTTATGTAGTAATGATTATTTTGGATTAAGTAGGGACAAGGATTTAATAAAAGCTGCTTACGAAATAAGCTTGTTAGAAGGTATTGGTTCAGGAAGCTCTAGGTTTATTACAGGTTCAAGACCAATACATAAATTATTAGAAACAGAACTTGCCAAGTGGCTTGATCAACAAAAAGTGTTACTTTTCCCAAGCGGATTTCAAGCAAATATAGCTGCTATCCAGGCTTTAGCAAACAGAAATAGTATCGTAATAGCAGATAAATTGATCCATAACTCTTTATTGGTTGGTGTCAAAGCTGCTCAAGCAAAACTGGTTCGATTTTCACACAATAATTTAAAAGATTTAGAAGATAAAATTATTAAATATAACCCTACAAAAAATTCCATTCTAGTTGTTGTTGAATCTCTTTATAGCATGGAGGGATCAATTGCTCCGCTCAGAGAAATAACAGAAATTTGCAAAAAAAATAGTGTTCAATTATTAGTTGACGAAGCTCATGCAATTGGAATCTTAGGCCCTGAAGGCAGGGGTTTAAGTTTTAATTCACGTTCAGATATTACTATGATTACTGGAACTTTTGGTAAAGCATTTGGAAGCGGTGGAGCTTTTATAGCTTCCAATTCAGAAATTGGAGAATATCTTATCCAAACAAGTGGTGCATTTAGATATACAACAGCACTTGCGCCATCTTTAGCTGCTGGGGCGCTAGAAGGTTTAAAAAAAATTTTAGAAAATAAAGAATGGGGTAATGATTTATTATCTTCTGCAAATGTATGGAAAGATGAAATTATTAAAAATCTAAGTTTTCCAGTTCAGGGAGATTCTCACATTTTGTCAATTATTGTTGGCCAAGAAGAGAAGGCAATTTATCTACAAAAATATCTCGAAGAAAATGGGTTTTTAGCAATTGCGATAAGACCTCCAACTGTTCCAGTGGGGCAATCAAGAGTCAGAATAACAATACGAAGAAACTTAGATTTTAATTTACTTAAAAATTTCATTGCAGTATTAAAAGAGTTTAAATGAAACAAATTATTACTCAACATGGATGGGGACTAAATAAATATTTCTGGAATGACTATAAAGTTGATTTTTTAAATAATAATTGGCATTGGCAAGATAATGAAAGGGGCTATTTTTCGACAAATAATTATCAAGCAAAATGGATTAAAAGCGAATCTAAAAAAGAAATCAGAATGACTTTATGCCATTCATTTGGTTTTCATTTAATGCAAAAAAAAATTTTAAAAGATTCAACTCATATAGTTCTTATAAATTCTTTTAATAATTTTCTTCCTTTAAGTAATAAGAGAAACTTTATTTTTAGGTCTCTGAAAAGAATGGAGAGTAAAATTATAAAAGATGAACCTAAGGATGTGTTGAAAGAATTTATACATAAATCATTTATGCCAAATCATATGAATAATAGTTTTAAAAATATCTTTTATAAAAGTTTAGAGAGTTTAAATAAAACTCTTCTTTTAAGTGATTTAAAACAACTTTACATCAATAGAGATTTTCCAGTATTTTTAAAAAAAGATTGCAAAATTATTTATATAAAATCAGAAAATGATTTGATTCTTGACAAAGAATCAAATAATAACTTTTTAGATTCCTTAAATAAAACACTTGATAGGAAGCCAATTTTAATTAAATTAGCTCAACAAGGTCATTGCTTGAATAATTTAAATTTATACGAGACCTTACTTAATAATCTTAATGATTGAAATGGATAGTAAAAAGTGGAATGAGAAAATAAAAAATAATTTCAATGATGCTGCATATCGGTATTTAGAACATTCAAATATTCAGAAATTTTTTGCAAAAAAGATTGTTCAATTTATCCAAGAATTAAATCCCCACAAAAAAGGAGAATGGATAGATCTAGGATCAGGACCAGGACTATTAGCAGATGAAATAGAAAAAAAATTTTCTTGCCAAAAAGTATCCAGAATTGATTTCAGCAAGAAAATGCTTCTTGAGAATAAATTATCTAGAAAAAAAATTTTATGGGATTTGAATAATGATTTACCACCTGACATAAATAACAACTGTTCTCTATTAACATCAAACTTTTGCATACATTGGTTAAATAACCCAGAAAAGATAATAAAAAATTGGTTTAGCAAATTAAAGCCTGGAGGTTTTTTAATCATTTCATATCCAACAAAAGATTGTTTTCCTGAATGGAAAGATACTTGTAAAAAAATTGATATTGAATATAGTGGTCTTAATTTCCTTTGCTCTAAAGAATTATTAAAAGATTTCAAATCTACTGAAATACATTATTCAGAACAGTTGGATTATATTGAAAATTTTGAAGATGTATATAAGCTTTTTAGAAGCATTAAAAATATAGGGGCACAATCGACAGAATCTAAACGCAAAACAGTGAAAGAGTTAAAAGAAATGCAAAAGTTTTGGCCAAAGAATTACAATAATACAGTGAACCTTTCATGGCAAATTGAGATTCAAATCATAAAAAAATTATGAGTAGTCAGAATAGTATTTTCAAATTTATAATTTGTGGAACAGATACTGATATTGGGAAAACTTTAATAAGCTCTTTTTTCGTTAGAGGATTAAATTCCTTTTATTGGAAGCCAATTCAAAGTGGTATTGAATCGCAAACTGATAGTCAAACTGTTGAAGAGCTTTCTCAAGTAAGTAAAGGGAAAATAATTAAAGAAGCTTATGTCTTTACAAAACCTCTTTCTCCTCATTGGGCTGCTGAAATAGATCAAAAAACTATTAACTTTGACTTGTTGAGCTTGCCAAAAGTAAAAGATTCGCTAATCGTAGAGACCGCAGGTGGATTAATGGTTCCAATAACACGCAATTTTTTGCAAATAGATCAAATAAAACAATGGAATCTTCCTGTCATACTTGTATGTAAGAGCTCACTTGGTACTCTAAACCATACTCTGCTTAGTATTGAGGCCTTAAAACGAAGAAATATTGAGATTTTAGGTTTAGTAGTCAATGGCGAAAAACACATAGACAACCCAAAAACTCTAGTTGATTTTAGTGGCATTCCGTTAATTACTGAATTTCCTTACATCAAGGAAATGGAGTCAAATATTTTAGATATACTATGGAAAGAACTAGACATCAAAAATAAGTTGATCTCACTTTTAAACTCAAAAATAAGTTAAATGAAATCTTTGGATTCAGAAACTCCAAATCAAGATTGGCACCCAAATATTTGGCCTCCTTTTACACAAATCAATAACAGCAAACCGCAAATAGAAGTAACTCATGGTAAAGATGCTGTTCTATTTACTAAAGACCCTAAAAAAGAGCTAATAGATGCAATTAGTAGTTGGTGGGTAACTCTTCATGGTCATAGTAACGAATATATTGCGGATGCCATTTTTAATCAATCAAAAAAACTTGAGCAAGTTATATTTGCTGATTTCTTACATCCACAAGCAAAAAAATTAGCCGAAAGGCTTAGTAAATTAACAAAACTAGAAAGATTGTTCTTTTCTGATAACGGTTCTACCGCAGTGGAGGTAGCCTTTAAAATTGCCTTCCAATCTTGGCAAAATAGAGGAGAGACAAGATCTCAAATAGTAGCTTTTGATGGTGCATACCATGGCGATACATTTGGAGCAATGGCTTTAGGTGAAAGAAATATTTTTAATGAGAATTTCGATAATCTTATGTTCCCAGTTAAAAGAGTCCCATGGCCTTCAACTTGGATAAATGACCAAAACGTAGAAAACAAAGAAAGTGAGGCGATACAAAAATTAGAGACACTTCTTAAAACTCCTACAGTAGCAGTTATCCTTGAGCCACTTGTTCAAGGCGCAGGGGGAATGAATATGGTTAGACCTCAGTTTATTAAAAAAGTTTCAGAAACTATAAAAAATAATAATTCCTTGTTAATTGCAGATGAAGTATTAACTGGTTTTGGAAGATGTGGAAGCCTTTTCGCATTTCAAAAAGCCAAAATCATTCCTGATCTAATAAGTATTTCAAAAGGCTTAACTGGTGGATTTTTACCTATGGGTATAACTTTATGTAAAGAAAAAATTTTTCAATCCTTTATTGATGATTCCCCAAGAAAAACATTTTGGCATGGACATAGTTTTACTGCTAATCCTTTAGGTTGTGCTGCGGCAAACGCTAGCCTTGATTTATTAGAAAAAGAACCACAAAAATACCTTTCATTTGAAGAAAAACATTTATCTCATTTAATTAAATTTAAAAAATTACCTTACGTAAAAAATATAAGAGTATCAGGCACAATTGCTGCCTTCGATTTAGATATTGGGAACAAAAAAAGCTATCTTAATAATATTGGTAAAGAAATAAAGAGTCTTGCAATGGAGAAAGGTTTATTTATTAGGCCCCTCGGAAATGTTATTTACCTCTTGCCGCCTCTCTGTATAACCGATGATCAATTAGAAAAAAGTTACTGGATAATAAGGCAAATCCTAGAAAATCTTTAGATAGAAATTTAAGGTCCCTGTAGTATTGCATTTTCCACATCTTCTCTATTAATACAATAGGAAAATAGTCTTTTAGTTTCTTGTCCTTCACTTTCCCAGATAACACTTAAATCTTCTTGCTCAAAAATAATAGTTGCATTCCAAGTAGAAATTAACAGGTACCATTTAGATGGATTATTAAAATCCTTGACTGCACCTAAATCAGTTAGCCACAATTCCAATGATTGAAGTGAATGTTGGTTAATAGGTTTTTTAGAAGGATTCACGGACTTTTTAAAGTATTATTTTACTAACCAGATAGGTATCGTATCTAATTCTTTGCCAGTAAAAGAGGCAATAAAAATCGAACCAATCAAACAAATTGCAATGATAATAAATAAAAGAAATAAAGAAAATAATTCCCCATTTGAAAAAGGTCTTCTATTCCCTACTAAATTTTGATTGTTTGAATCGATTATTAAATTATTTAAAACTTTAATATTATTCTTACTTCTATATTTTTCCTTTAGTTTGGCATCATATATTTTCCTCAAATTACTATTATTCAAATTTTCATAAGCTTCCAAAACAGCTTGGAATTTGCTTTTAGCTTCGTCTATTTCTAAAGAAGTTGTGTCAGGATGCAACTCAATGGAAAGTTTGCAAAATGCCTTTCTTAATTCATGATTTGAGGCATTTTCATCTACACCTAAAATTTTGTAATAAGAAATTTTCCCTTTCAAAATAATCATTTATTAATATTGTAATTCTAATGAATTTTTAATAAATAGAATGTATTTAACGAATGGTAAAAATTTATATTTATAAAGAAATGAAAAAACAAAACATCCCTGAAGAAATATCTGCCCTAATAACTGAAGAAGAAATAATTATGTTTCAAGAATTGCAAATTCAAATTAAAGAATTAAATAATAAAACCAATCTTACGAGATTAATTAATGGTGATGATTATTGGATATCTCAAGTTTTTGACAGCATTTGGCCATATAAAACTTTCCATAATATTAATTTTGATAATAAAAAATTTTTAGATATTGGATCTGGATGTGGCTTCCCTGGTTTAGCTTATGCCATAACGCATCCTACTTCAGAAATATATCTAGTTGATTCTTCCAAAAAGAAAACAGATGCTTTAAAAAGCCTAATAAGGGAGATCAATTTCAAAAACAATATTCATGTAATCAATGCTCGTATTGAAAATTTAGCCCATCAATCTTCAATGAGAAATAGTTTCGATATAGCAACTACCAGAGCCGTGAGTCATCCATCAACAGTTTCAGAATATATAATACCAATGCTAAAAAAAGATGGATTAGGAATTTTATATATTGGGAAATGGACTGATGAAGAAAGTAAAAATCTAGAAAAAACTTTAGAAATATTAGAAGGCAAATTCAAAGAGAAAAAGAAGATTCTATTACCAAAAAATAAAGGCACCCGAAATATTATTCTTATTCAACCTAAGAATTTTTGCTCTGAAATTTACCCTAGAAAAGTTGGTAAACCTGAGAAAAATCCATTATGAAATTATTTTTTCGATAATCTTTTAGCAACTTTATCGCCAAACTTTTCTTTTAAATTTCTTAATTTATTTATAACTTTTTTTGGATTTATATGGCCTTGTAAAACTTTCAATACTTTCCCTTCAGAAACATCCTCATCGAGTAAATTAGCGTTATATCCAGGGAACCAATGACTTCCATTCCCAAGCAGTTGATATCTAGCTCTTGCAAATCCTTCCATATCAAACGAATCCATTAAATTTGAAAGCCATAGCAAAACGGGGATATTAATATTGCCAGGAGTATATTCCCAACTCGGTAGATTTTTATTCCAATTTTGATACCACTCTAAACCTAAAACATTAATCGATTCCTGCCTTAATCTATTGATTATTTTTGGAACATACTTCTCCGATTCTGATAACAATGAAACAGCTTCTAAATGCAGGTCAAAATCTGCCTCTTTTGCAATACCCACACTAAGGGTATGGACATTTTTATTTCTTAAACAAAAAAGATCATTAAAAACTATGGGATGAAGTGGTCTACAAAGTTCCAACATTTTTTCTGAGGGGGTATGAAGATGTCCCCCTTTATCAGTAGGACTTATTATGAAAACCCCAAGATCATACTTATTTGCTAAATTTATAACCTTTGTATTTTCTTGATTTATAAAATACCAATGCAAATTTACATAATCAAATAAGTTTGTAGAAATAGCCTTCTCAATGAGAGAAGATTTTCCATGGGTCGAAAATCCAATAGATCCAATTAGATTTTCTTTTTGCAAATTCCTCAAAATGTCAATACATCCTCCATTTCTAATGGCCTGATGTAAGTGTTCAACTTTGTTAATGCCATGTAATGCTAATAAATCAATTTTTTTAACTTTCAATTTTTCAATACTTGACATAACATCTCTCTCAAATATTTTTGGATCACTATTTGGAGGAATCTTTGTTTGAATTATGTTGGGTATTTTTTTAGAGTTTTCAAAACCCATTCCTAATTGCACCTCAGAAGTTCCATAGTACTTAGCTGTTTCTACATGATTTAAGCCATATTTGTTTGCCAGATTTAATATATTTTCTACTTTATTTTGTTCTTGATATGAAATCTTGGAAAAATCTAATTGATCCCAACTTTTTTGGAATCTCATACCACCCAAAGATAAAATAGGTATCTTAAGGTTGGTTCTGCCAAACCTACGATATTGCATCTTTTTGGAATTAATGCTTATTCATTCTTGGTGGTTTTCCAAATGATTGAAACATATCTCTATCAAGACTATTCTCTAAATCGTCCAATTCTTCAAACTTGACCCAATGAATACAATCAACAGGGCAGGTATCTATTGCTTCTTGTATTACATCAACAATATCTCCATCTTGTCTTATTGCTCGGCTTCTGCCATGAAATTCATCAACTAAGAAAGTATTTGAAGCCACGTGTACACAGTATTGACAACCAATACACTTAGCTTCATCAACCCATACAGCTTTTTCAGCTAATTGACCACCTAGTACAGGCTCCCAGCCTGTAATTTCTTTATTTTCTTCGAAATTATCAAATGGATCGATAAAATCCATAATTTTACATTAATTATCCCACTTGGTTAAAACCAATTCAATTGAACCATCATTTTGGTTTTTTTGCTCTACTATTTGGTAACCATCATTTTTTGTTTTGGAAATTATTGTTTGGTAAGCATACATTTGAGTAACTTTAGAAATAAATCTTTCAACTGGAAGCTCAAATTTCCATAGATCTAGATCAGTCACTAATTCATAAGCACTTGAATTATTGTCCCATTTAAATCCAACTTTAGTATCACCAGGTAGATGCATACTTATATCAACAGCTGTAAACTTACCTCTATAACCTTTAACAAAGTTTTCTTCTCGATTAATATTATAACCTAGACTATTGAGGGCCTTAATTAATGGCTCTGCTTCTTTAAGCTGTGTTTTAATAGTACTAAAATGTGACATTAGATTCTTTGTTTAATTGTTTTAAGTTTTCATTTTTATTAGAGATGAAAGCATCAGATGTTTTAGTCTTAACTGTTACTTTACCGAGAGCATCTTCGAGATTTTTTGTGGCTTCATTACATGAATGACCTGTAAAACCTTCAACAGTCTCTTCAACTCTACCGTCTTGATGAATTTTGAATCTCAATGTTTTTTGAGGCATAAAATTCAAGTACTTATTACTTTTTTAACTTTATATAGAATAACGAAAATTTTTTGTTTCAGTTGGTACAAGTTAATTAATTTTAATTTTTATATTGAATATCTGATAAATAAATCTTTTCGATAACTTCCTGAAAAAAAAATTAAATATATTCAATTATAAAAAGCTTGCATCCCCATTGAATCTAGAGCAGTTTTTGCTTCTTCCATAACGGATGGCTCTTTATCGAAAAGAGCTATTTTGGTGCATTCATCCACGAAACATTCTTGAAATGTATTATTTAATTTTTCAAACAACCTACACAATGACCAAATGCAATTACTTCTGACACCTGATTCATTATCTATTTTTAAACTTATTAAAAGCTGTTCTGCTGCTAATTCAGCGTTTTTGGAGGAAACATTTCCGATTTCAGCTAAAGAACTAGATGACCATAGCCTTACTGCAGCTACATCATTTTTTAATGCATTTATTAATGGCTTCAATACAATTTGGTTATCATAATTAGCTAAGCTCCACGCAGTAGCTCTTCTGACATAAGCGTTATCATCAGTCTCCAAAAGACTGACAAGTTTCTGGACTGCGCTAGGGCATGGATTCCGGCCTAAAGCATATACAGCACTCATTCTCTCAACAGGACAAGGTTGATCAAGTAATGGTAATAAAAGAGGGAAAGATCTTTGATCTCTATATTCACAAAATATTCTTAAGCCCTGTATTCTCTCTTCTCTGCTGCCTTTTAACATTTTTAAAGCTTCATTGCACTCTTGAGTTATATTTAAACCTTTTGAAAAATTATCTTCATCAATTTGCTCTAAAGGATCTATTTCAATCTCTAAAGCCAATTCTCTGGCCAAAACATCTGGGTCAACAGCTATTTCAGCTAAGCTTTCTTTATTAGGTTCCTTATTTTTTGTCATTTTCTAAAACTAAAATTATTAATTAATTGGGGCAGGAGTCACCATATCTCCTGGCAACCAAATTCTTGCGCTGACTGCTAAAAAGGCAATCCCAAAAAGTGCAACGATTGCGAAAGGTAAAATTTTCGTCTTGATAAAACCCAAAGATTATTAATTAATTAACACAATAATAACCTGTTTAATAGACTTTTAAAAAATTTTTCTTAGAAAATATTATTTTTTTCTTGCATTTTGTCTTAGCTGACCACATGCAGCATTTTTATCTAAACCTCTACTTTTTCGTAAGCTAACGGCTATGCCATTATTAGAAAGTCTAGATTGAAATAATTGAAGATTTTTTAAAGAAGCTCGTTTAAATTCAACATCATCAATTTGGTTGTATTGTATTAAATTCACATGGCATTGAAAACCTTTTAGCAAATTACTCAATTCATTGGCATGTTCTAATTTGTCGTTAACTTCACTTAGCATTAAATATTCAAAACTCACCCTTCGACCAGTATCTCTTACGAATTGCTTACTGTCTTCAATTATTTTTTTGATATCGTAATTTTTTGCACTAGGTATTATCGTTTCTCTCGTTTTTTGGTTTGAAGCATGTAGGCTTATTGCTAAAGTAAATTGACAATTACCTAAAATTTGAAAAGATTTTTCTGATAATTTATTTATCATTTTTGGAACAGCCACCGTGCTTACAGTTATTTTTCTTTGACTTATTTGAAAATCATCTTTTATTGACCGAATTGACAAAAGCATATCGTCAATATTCAATAAAGGCTCACCCATACCCATGAAAACGATATTAGTCACTTTTCTATTCATTTCATTTTCTATAAACAAAATTTGATCTAATATTTCACTTGCTTTCAAAGATCTTTTCAGCCCCTCCTTTCCAGTTGCACAAAATTTGCAGTCCATAGGGCAGCCTACTTGACTAGAAAGACATGCAGTAAGTCTTTTTTCAGTCGGTATGCCAACGCACTCTATACTTTCATTGTCATCTGTAGCAAGTAAAAGCTTTAAGGTACCATCATTAGCAAAGTTTTTTTCTTGCAATTTAAGTTCGCTTACTTTAAAACCTTCATCTCTTAACTTTTTTCGAAAATCTAGAGGTAAGACTTCTATTTGATCAATATTTTTCTTTTTATTTTTGTAGTTATAGATCCACTTATAAATTTGACGACCTCTAAAAGCAGCCTGACCATAGTTTAAAGCTACATCTTCCAGTTCTTTAATACTACTTCCAAGAAGATTTTTCAAATTATTGTTTCTTTAGTTCAATACTATTTTCACCATAACAGCAAACCGTGTTTTAAAAAGAATTCTGTAAGAATTAACGCAATAAATCCTATCATGGCCATTCTGCCATTAAGTCTTTCGTTATAAGTATGAAAACCATATCGAGGTAATTTTCTTTTTGGGAGAATCTCGGGCTTAATCATCAATTGCTGTTTAAAAAACACATTCTAGTAACTAAAAATAATATTAGATAATATTTATTCATCTGCAAGAAGACCTTCCTCTTGCAATCCCTCCAATGCAGCAGGATCAGGTAATTGATCTTCAGAAAACTGATTTTCGGCACTAGGTCTCGCAAATGCGGCGAAATTACTTGATGAAGGGTCGATTCCATGTCGATTCCTAGTAGTCTCCAAATCTTCATCACTAGGATCATCAAGTATTGCAGTAGAGCTTACGGTAGGAGTTTGAGGCATATCCACCGTGTAATCTGGTCTTAAGTTCTGTGCTCTTCTATATCCACCTGATTCTTCAGCCAGTATGTCAGGATGAGGCCCAGCTTCTGAGGCTAATTCCTCTACAAATCCACTAAAGCCCGTGCCTGCAGGTATTAGTCTACCGATAATAACATTTTCTTTTAAACCTCTTAACCAATCTGATTTACCTTCAATTGCAGCCTCTGTAAGAACCCTTGTAGTTTCTTGGAATGAAGCTGCTGATATAAAGCTATCTGTATTAAGGGAAGCTTTAGTGATACCTAACAAAACTGGAGTGAACTGAGCTGGAGCACCTCCCGTAATTGCCATTGCTTGATTTGTGTCTTCTACTTGTCTCAATTCTACAAGTTCACCAGGTAATAGAGTAGTATCTCCAGCATCTTCAATGCGGACTTTACTAGTCATTTGTCTGACAATAACCTCTATATGTTTATCATCGATAGCTACTCCTTGAGATTTATAGACGTTTTGGACTTCATTTACCATACTCCTTTGTAGTTTTGATATAGATTCTCGAGCTGCATCTATTAGAGGTTTTTGATCTTTTAAATCATTGAAGTAACAATCTAGTAATTCATGAGGATTAATCGGACCATCAGTTAAAATTTCTCCACCTTTAACCTGTTGTCCATCACTCACCATTATATTTTGCCCAAGAAGTAGTTGATATTCGTTAACGTAATCATCTTTTTCAATAACTGATAAAGACACTGACTCCTCATCATTACCTTGTTTGATCTGAACAATTCCAGATTTTTTACACAAAATTGCAGAATCTCTTGGTCTCCTAGCTTCTAATAACTCTTCTATTCGAGGCAATCCCTGAACAATATCCCCAGTTTTCTGCCTCTCAAAAACAAGTAAAGCCAATCCATCTCCCCTTAGAACTAAGTCTCCATCTTTTACATGTAAAACCGAATCAGGAGAAACCATATAAGGCCTGCCAAGTCTTAAGGTTACTGAACTACTAGAAACTTTTTCGATTTCTCCACAAGAAGAAGACTTTTCAGATTTACTAATAAAATCTCCATCGACTACACGATCACCTACTTTAACGACTGCATTATTACTAATCTTAATTTCAATTTTATCTTGTTCTCTTTCAACAATTAACCTTCTTATAGGCTCGTCATCAACAACATTTGGCAATTGAACCAATCCATTTTCTTTACAAAGAATTTGAGTAGTAGCTATTACATCTCCTGCTTTAACTATTTGATTATTATCGACTTGTAATTCTGTATGTGTCGAGCCATGACTTGAGTCCGATATAGTATCTCTTCTTACAAGGATTGATTCTAATATTACTAAACTTAACCTCTTAATTGATGATTCATTTTCATCTTCAATCGACTCGACATCAATAGTCATCTGCGGAGTAGCATCAAAACTTTCAATACTTAAATTTGTTCGAAGTAATTCAACTCCTTCAACTGATTTTATTAATTCACCATCTTTGTAAGTAAGCCTTTGAATAGCTTTTAAGCCTAAATGTGGGCCTTTTTCCTGCTTGACATGAGATAATTGCGGCAATTCTGCTTGATCAGGAATAGTAAATTCTTCTACAGTTCTTAAAAGTAAGCCTCTACATTTGGGAGTTTCCAATTTCTGAACAAATAGAATTTCTTCATTATCAATACCATCCAAAATCTTTTCACCGGGATTAACAAGAGTACCTTCTTCTGTAAATCTATTTAAAACTTCTTCATCGTCGCATTCATGAAAAGTTCCATTTCTTACAGTTATTTCACGGAGAATATCATTTTTCTGAGTCACAGTAACAATTCCTGATGTTTGACTGAAAATATCTTTTACTACTTCTGTTCCTGCCTCAATCCATTTCATATCTTCAATCATTAAAAGAGATATATCCTTATTTATTTCATGTGTCTCTTGGGGAATCCAAAGCAATGTTCCCCCTTGACTGACTTCAAAACCATTTTTAGATGATCTTGCTTTTTTGACGCTTAATTCTGGTGAGTATTTGACTAAACCACCAGTTTTAGTACGGAATCTTTCATCCGTTAATTCTGCTATAACCTCACCATTACTAATTTTGCTACCTGGAGAAGTATTCAAACGATAAGAGGTTCCATCACTAGATTCCAAATTATAGATTTGGCCTGAGTGAGTAGATTCTTCAATCAATTTAAAATTGCTTAAAGACATTGCTGTAGTAACAATCTGAACTTCCCTTGAATCTCCAATTGAATCCCTTAATCGAACTTGTCCTCCGAACTCACTTGATTGACTTGCCTCTGCTAAAATAGTCCCTTCTTCAACAGACTTTCCAGTCAATACCACTGGTCTTGCATTAGGTGGTAAATTATAAACATCTCCAGCTAGAACCCACAATCTACCTAATCTTTGGGCTTTTACAGTAATATTTCCCTGCCTGTCTGTGACTTCCTTAGGTTGAATCACCTTATCGTACCTAACTTGACCAGCTAAGTCACAAATAACATCTTTTGTTGCTTTTTCAACGCTTTTTTTCACAGCTCCAGCGGTAATCTGTGCAACTGTTATATCAGAATTAATTTTTTCACCGTCATCAACGAATAAAAGCGATCCACTAGAGACTTCAATTTTTTGAGCTTTGTTGGAATTATTTCCTTGAGGAACAATTTTCAATATGAAATCAACTTCAGCTTGTTTCGCTTCTACGCCATGAGGAGTTCTATAACCTCTAGTCTTTGCTTTTGAACTAAATTCAACTTTACCTGAAATTTTGGATCTTACTACTCCACTTTCAGCAGTTGATACACCTCCAGTATGGAAAGTTCTCATTGTTAATTGAGTTCCGGGCTCTCCAATAGATTGAGCAGCAATGATTCCTACTGCTTCACCTAAGTCAACAAGATGATTATGAGCCAAAGCCCAGCCATAACATCTTCTACAAACCGACCTATTAGCTTCACATGTTAAAGGAGATCTTATTTTTACCTTTACAATGGATGCTGCCTCAATTTTTTGTGACAATAATGGATCTATTGCAGTATTTTGAGGAATAATTAAATTGTCTTCGGAATCAATAATATCCTCTGCAGTAAGTCGGCCAAGAAGTCTTGCTCCAAATTTACCATCTTCAGCTTCAACAACTATTGATCGTTCTGTTCCGCAATCTTCTTCTCTAACAATTACATCTTGAGCAACATCAACTAATCTTCTGGTTAGATAGCCTGAATCAGCAGTTCTTAAGGCAGTATCTACTAACCCTTTTCTTGCACCATAAGAGGAAATTACATATTCAGTAACAGTAAGTCCCTCTCTAAAGTTTGTTCTAATTGGGAGGTCAATAATTTCTCCTTGAGGATTAGCCATCAATCCCCTCATACCAACAAGTTGTCTTACTTGGGACATATTACCCCTAGCTCCTGAATTAGCCATCATCCAAACAGAATTTAGAGGATCATTTTGATTGAAATTATTTTTAACAGCATCCACTAATCTTTCATTAGTTTCAGTCCAGGTATCAATAACTTTTGTATGTCTTTCAACTTCTGTAATTTCTCCGAGTCTATAGCATTCCTCTGTAGCAGATATTTGCTCTTCAGCTTGTCCTATCAAATCTTGTTTAGCTTCAGGAACTTTTAAATCATCTACTGAAATAGAAACAGCGGCTTGTGTAGCATATTTAAATCCTAAGTCCTTTAAATTATCAGCCATGGCTGCTGTTATAGCAGTCCCATGGGTTTTATAAGCCCAAGAAACTAAATTTTTTAAGGCTTTTTTATCGACTACTTTATTCTTGAATGATGGCGGCGTTTTAGCCAAAGTAGGCATTGTAACTGAAATATTCTTTTTTGAGTTTTTAGTAGTTTTACGAACTCTAGAAGTTTTTTTTGGTTTAGATGATGTCATGATTTTAAATTAATGAAAAATAGTTTTTAAAGATTACGTTTTAGATACTGAATCAATGATGGTATAGTTCATCACAACTCTCCCGACGGTCGTTAAAACAAATCTACTTATTAAATTATTCTGAGAGTCAAATCTATCTCTTCGTAAATTCCAAATTTCTAATCTAGAACCATCCTCTAGCTTTTCAGTTTTTTGTGGGGTACTCATTTCATCTCCATCTTCGACTTCGCCATTAAATCTAACCCAAACCCATTCGTGTAGGCTAAGTCTCCTATCTTCAAAAGCGAAAATGACATCTTCTAGTGAAGCAAAAGTAGTATTATCTTCTCTAAAGTCAGGTTTTTGATAATTAGGTTGCAAAGCCGTCAAATAATAAGATCCCAAAACCATATCTTGTGATGGAGTAACAATTGGTTCACCTGTAGCAGGAGAAAGAATATTGTTACTAGCCAACATGAGCATTCGCGCCTCGGTTTGTGCCTCTAAAGCTAACGGAACATGAACTGCCATTTGATCCCCATCAAAGTCAGCATTAAATGCAGGACACACTAAAGGATGAAGTTGTATAGCTCTACCACCAACTAGTTTTGGTTCAAAAGCTTGTATTCCCAACCGATGTAAAGTAGGCGCTCTATTTAAAAGAATAGGGTGGCCTTCTATAACTTCCTGAAGCACTTGCATTACTTCATCATCAGCTTTTTGTATTAATTTTTTTGCAGCTTTAATATTATTAACAATATTTTGGCGTATTAATCTATGAATGACAAAAGGTTGGAAGAGCTCAATTGCCATTTCCTTAGGGAGACCACACTGATGCATTTTTAACTTGGGGCCTACAACTATTACAGAGCGTCCTGAGTAGTCAACTCGCTTACCTAGAAGATTCTGTCTAAATCTACCTTGTTTCCCTTCAATAATATCACTAAGAGACTTAAGCGCTCTATTATTTGCACCAACGACGGTCCTTCCCCTCCTTCCATTATCAATAAGAGCGTCAACTGCCTCCTGAAGCATTCTTTTTTCATTTCTAACAATAATTTCAGGAGCCAAAATTTCTTGTAGCCTGGCTAATCTGTTATTTCTATTTATGACTCTTCTATAAAGATCATTTAAATCAGAAGTTGCGAATCTCCCTCCATCAAGCTGAACCATAGGTCTAAGATCTGGAGGTATAACGGGAATTGCATCTAAGACCATCCATTCTGGTTTTGCATTAGTTGCAATAAAATTATCAATAACTCTTATTCTTTTTATAAGTTTTGCCCTTTTCTGCCCCTTACTATGTGTAATTTCCTCTCTGAGTTCCTCAGCAACCTGGTTTAAATCAAGATCCTCAAGTAACTGTTTAAGGGCCTCAGCACCGATTCCGACAAAAGGTTCATTTTCAATTGTTGAATCTTCAGCATAAATTTCATCTTCAATTTCCAGCCATTCATCCTCTGTAAGTAATTGCTTATATTTGAGTTCTTTATGATCTCCAGGATCTAAAACAACATAACAATTAAAATAAACTATTTGTTCTACATCTCTTAGTGGGATATCCAAAAGAATTGCAACGTAACTAGGAATTCCCTTTAAATACCAAACATGGGATACTGGCGCAGCAAGTTTTATATAGCCCATCCTATGTCTTCTAACTCTACTTTCAGTAACCTCAACGCCACATCTTTCACAAACTATGCCCCTATGTCTAACTCTTTTATACTTACCACAATGACATTCCCAATCTTTAGAGGGCCCAAAAATCTTTTCACAAAACAATCCATCCATTTCTGGTTTAAGTGTTCTGTAATTGATGGTTTCAGGTTTAGTAACTTCTCCCACCACTTGTCCATTAGGTAATGTTCTCTGCCCCCAATCCATTATTCTTTGGGGTGAAGCTATTGAAATTTTGACGTAATCAAAGTGATTTTCAGTTCTTAAGTTGCTATTTGTCATTTTTGGGAAATTTAAATTAAAAATTTTTTAATTGAGTATTTAATCTTCCTCATATTCAGAGGTTCCAAGTGATTCATACGTTGGCCTTGATGGAGTATTCCTTCTAGGGTTTATATCTTGCATTAAATCTACCTCTTTACCTTCATCTGTATAAACCCCAATATCAAGACCTAGAGATTGTAATTCTCTCATAAGAACTTTAAATGACTCAGGAGTACCGGGCCTAGGGATAGGTTTACCTTTTACGATTGCATTTAGAGCTTCATTTCTTCCTTGCATATCATCAGATTTAACTGTTAATAGTTCTTGAAGAGTATAAGCTGCCCCATAAGCTTCAAGAGCCCAAACTTCCATTTCTCCAAGCCTTTGTCCACCTTGCTGAGCTTTACCACCTAATGGTTGTTGAGTAACCAAAGAGTAAGGCCCAGTAGATCTTGCATGAATTTTATCATCTACCAAATGTACTAACTTAAGAAAGTGAGAGTATCCAACCGCAACTGGCTGGTCAAATGGTTCACCTGTTCTACCATCCTTGAGTAATAACTTTCCTGGATCTTCAGGATTGTAAACCCAAGCTTTACCTGGTTGTTTTGAAGCCTCCTCTAAAAATGCTTGGACAGTCTGATGTGATTTTTCAGCACCATACATTTCATCAAATGGGACGACTTTAACCCTGCAATTTAAATTAGAGGCTGCCCATCCCATTAATAATTCAAAAACTTGGCCTACATTCATCCTACTTGGAACTCCTAGAGGATTGAGTACTATGTCTACAGGGGTTCCATCAGGCAAATATGGCATATCTTCTCTTGGTAGAATTCTACTTATAATTCCTTTATTTCCGTGCCTTCCAGCCATTTTGTCTCCGACTTGGATTTTCCTTCTCTGAGCCACATAAACTCTAACAACCATATTGGCTCCTGGAGGTAACTCATCTCCTTGTTCTCGGGTGTAAATACGTACATCCAAAACCCTTCCCTTTTCAGTTTTAGGCACCCTAAGGGAATTATCTCTAACATCTCTAGCCTTTTCACCAAAAATAGCTCTCAAGAGTTTTTCTTCAGGAGGTTGGTCTGATTCACCTTTTGGAGTAACTTTCCCAACAAGAATATCTCCACTCTCAACAAAAGCGCCAATCCTAATTATTCCCATTTCATCAAGATTGTTCAAGCTTTCTTCAGAGATATTGGGAATCTCTCTAGTAATTTCTTCAGGTCCTAATTTTGTTTGTCTTGCCTCAATTTCATATTTTTCAATATGGACTGATGTATATAAATCATCAGTTACCATCCTTTCGCTTACTAAAATTGCATCTTCGTAGTTGTAACCCTCCCATGGCATATATGCAATTAAGACATTCTGGCCCAGTGCTATTTCTCCACCTTCACATGCCGATCCATCTGCTAAAACTTGTCCAGATATGACTTGATCTCCAATTTTCACTATAGGTCTTTGATTTAAGCAGGTATCTTGATTTGATCTTTGATATTTTTGAAGATAATGAAAATGTTCATTACCATCCTTATCCTTTACAACTATCTCATTAGCATCTACGTAAGATACAGTCCCATTAACTTTTGTGATTGGAACCATCCCCGAATCTCTAGCAACTTGAGATTCTAAACCTGTCCCGACTAAAGGACGTTCTGGCCTAAGCAATGGAACAGCTTGGCGTTGCATATTAGAGCCCATAAGAGCTCTATTCGCATCATCATGCTCCAAAAAAGGAATTAGTGAAGTCGCTACTGAAATCACTTGAACAGGGGAAAGCTGAACATAATCAACTTGATGTGGAGGTACTTTCTCAAAATCTTGCCTGTATCTTACTGGTATTAGATTCGCAAGTATATTTCCATCTTTGTCAGTTGCTACATCTCCTGGAGCCACCCTACACTCATCTTCTAAATCAGCAGATAAATAGACAGGATTTCCTTCTTTATTAACTTTACCGTTATTAACCTGCCAAAAAGGAGTTTCGATAAAACCATACTCATTTACCCTCGCATGAGTAGCTAAAGAATTTATAAGTCCTGCATTAGGACCTTCAGGAGTCTCAATAGGACATAGTCTTCCATAATGTGAAGGATGAATATCTCTTACTGCAAAGCCTGCTCTTTCTCGCGTTAAACCTCCAGGGCCTAAAGCAGAAATTCTTCTTTTATGTGTTAATTCAGCCAAAGGATTAGTTTGATCCATAAATTGACTTAATTGACTAGAACCAAAAAACTCTTTTATGGCAGCAACCAAAGGCTTTGGGTTGACTAGTTGAGCGGGAGTGAGAGAATCTGTTTCCCCAACAGTCATTCTTTCTTTAATAATCCTTTCTAAACGATTAAGTCCAACCCTTACTTGATTTTGTAGAAGTTCTCCTACAGATCTAACTCTTCGATTACCAAGGTGGTCAATATCATCCAAACTAGCACCGCCAATATCCAACTCTAGGTTAATTAAATAGTCAATAGTAGAAAGAACATCTTCATGGGTAAGTGTCCTCACATCATCTGGTACTGTAAGCCTCAATTTTTTATTGATTTTATATCTACCAACTCGGCCTAAATCATATCTTTTAGGATCAAAAAATCTGCTGTGTAATAGTTGTTGTCCGCCAGAAACAGAGGGTGGTTCACCAGGTCGTAGCTTCTTATAAAGTTCAAGTAAAGCCTGATCTTCTGAATTTATACCTTCGTCATTGGCTGAATCAATAGAGCTTTGATAAAACTCAGGATGCCTAAGTTTATCGACAACATCATTATCAGAAAGACCCATCGCTCTCATAAGAACATGAGCATTAATTTTTCTAGTTTTATCAACCCTTACAAAAAGTAAATTATTTTTGTCAGTCTCAAATTTTAACCAGGCTCCTCTATTTGGGATAACACTCGCGTTATAAGTTCTTCTACCATTTTTGTCTTGCTCATCTTTAAAATATACTCCTGGACTTCTAACAATTTGATTAACAATTACTCTTTCAGCACCATTAATTATGAAAGTTCCTCTTTCAGTCATTAATGGTAATTCTCCAATAAATACTTCTTGTTCTTTAATTTCTCCTGTTTCTTTATTTATTAATCTGCAAGTTACATACATTTGAGAAGCAAATGTAGCATCTCTTCTTTTTGCTTCCTCGACGTCATGTCTAGGTCTTTTCAACCTGTATTCTTCACCAACAAAATGTAATTCTAATTTTCCTGTGTAATCAGAAATGGGGGAAAAGTTTTGCAATTCCTCTATCAAACCCTTTTCCAAAAACCATTTAAAGCTTGCTCTTTGTACTTCAACTAAATCTGGTAGATAAGTAGCTGTTTTTGCTACCTGTAAAGCGCTACTGCTCATCCAAGAAAACCTGAGATTATTTGAGATTTACAATTTACTTTCAACTTACTCAAAAATTAACTGTTTAACTTTTATTTTCATACCAAACCAAGCATAAGATCTCGATTTCAACAAAAAATCAATTTAAAAACCATAAAAAATTGTGCTTTATGGTTTGAAAACCATTAACTGAAAAAGTTAAAACAAAAAATTTAAGAAAAAATTGCAGTAATTCCTAATATTAGCAGCTTAGGTGTAAATATTACAAGTTAAATTTAAACAAATCTTCAGCATTCTGAGATGACTCTTTCGCAATTGTAATTAATTCAGTAGATCTTAAGTGTGCCATAAAATTAGCTACATTTTCGACAAATGAAGGTTCATTTCTTTTGCCCCTATGAGGTACTGGGGCTAAAAATGGTGAGTCAGTTTCAATTAAATATTTATCATTAGGGACTAGTTTGGCGCACTCATGAATTTCTCGTGCTTTTGGGAAAGTCACTATTCCACTAAAACTGATGTGAAAACCAAGATCTAAGAACTCCATCATTTCTTTTGGGGTTCCTGTCCAACAATGAAGAACACCTTTAGGGCATTTACCTTTTTTGGAAAGGTCATTACATATTTCGATCATTTCATTCGCAGCGTCTCTGCAATGAATAATTACAGGTAATTCAAGTTCGCTAGCTAACTCCATTTGGGGAATAAGTGCATCAATTTGCTGAGTCTTATTTTCACTTTTGAAAAAATCCAAGCCTAATTCACCAATAGCCACAACTCTTCTATCTTCTTGAGCTGACCTTCTTAAAAGAGATTTGGAACTTGGGTCCCATTTTTTTGCTTCTAGCGGATGCAAACCCACTGAATAATAAATTTCACTAAATTCATGGGATATTTTTTTTAACTTAGGAATTTCTTCTAATTCACAACAAGCATGAACTAATTTTTTTACACCCCTTGAACGAAATCTTAGAACAACTTCTTCTAGATCTTTCTCAAAATTTTCAAATATTAAATGACAGTGAGAGTCTATGAGTTCAATATCGCTCATTATTATGATCTGTCTCTTTACTTAGTGATGAGAGTATTTTTTACAAAATTGTTGATTTTTGATTTTTTATTAGCCCCGGTATTCTTGTGAAGAACATTTTTTTTAACCGCTTTATCAATTAAACTAAAAGCTTTGTTTAGACTTAATGTCACTAAATTTTTATTATCATCATTAGGATCCTTTTTATATTTTTCACAATTTTCTAAAGTTTTTTTGGTCAAAGTTCTTACTGTAGATTTATAAGATTTATTAATTAAGCGGTTTCTTTCGGCAATTTGTATTCTCTTTTTTGCTGATTTGTTATTGGCCACAGAGTGTATATTAATAGAAGAGTTTAATCATAGCAAATAAATAGACTACTAATCAATAATATATAATCAAAGTAATTAACAAAATTAGGGTCTTGAGCCTTTAAATTTGAAAAAATTAAGTATATGAAGATCTTAAATAATAAACAAGACGCGATCCAAGAATTAGAGAGGATTTCTAGTCGAACCAATTCTGAAAACAATAATAGGATAAATGCAATTGTCCAAGAAATACTTCAAGAGGTAAAAACTTATGGAGATATTGCTGTAGAAAAATATACAAAAAAATTTGATGGTTTTAATCCTAACCCTATGCAAGTTAGTGCAAATAATTTAAAAGATGCATGGGACGAAATTGATGGGAACTTAAAGCGATCACTTGAGTTAGCCTATAAAAGAATTAAAAAATTTCATGAAAAAGAAATTCCATCATCTTTCACTTTAGAAGGTAAACATGGCGATAAAGTCCAAAGGAGATGGAAACCAGTAAAAAATGCAGGTATTTATATCCCTGGAGGAAGAGCAGCCTATCCCAGTACTGTATTAATGAATGCGATACCTGCAAAAGTAGCAGGAGTGCAAGAAATAATTATGGTATCTCCTGGGAATAAAGAAGGGAATATCAACAAAACTGTTTTAGCTGCAGCTCATCTATCAGGAATCAATAAAGTTTTCAGAATCGGAGGGGCACAAGCAATTGGTGCTTTAGCATTTGGTACAAATCAAATAGATAAAGTTGATGTTATTTCAGGTCCGGGAAATATATATGTAACTACTGCTAAAAAACTCATTTATGGCTCCACAGGAATTGATTCATTAGCTGGTCCAAGTGAAATTTTAATAATTGCCGATGAAACAGCACAAAGCACTCATATAGCATCGGATTTACTAGCGCAAGCAGAACATGATCCTTTAGCTTCTTCTATACTTCTCACTACATCAATGAAACAGGCAAAAAAAGTTTTAGAAGAACTTTATAAAAAAATAGATGATCATCCAAGAAAAGAAATTTGTATGCAATCAATAAAAAATTGGGGATTAATTGTTATTTGCGAAAATTATGATTCATGCATTGAGCTAAGCAATAACTTTGCTCCAGAGCACTTAGAAATTTTAACTTTTGATCCAAAAAAGATTCTTGAAGGTATAGATAATGCAGGAGCAATATTTTTAGGGAACTGGACGCCAGAAGCAGTTGGAGATTATCTGGCTGGACCAAATCATACTTTACCCACATCAGGCAACTCTAGGTTTAGCGGTTCCTTAGGTGTTGAAACTTTTATGAAAAACACTTCAATAATAGAATTTACTGAAGAAAGTTTAAGAGTTAACAGTCTTGATATTATTAATCTTGCTAAAAGTGAGGGTTTACATAGTCACGCTAATTCAGTACAAATAAGATTTCAAGATTAGCCAACTTTTGAGGGAGAGTAAACAACTGGAATATTTTTTTTAATTTTACCAACCAATACTTTGTCTGTAAGATCAACAAATAACCCGTTTTCTAATACTCCTGGGATATTGTTAATACTGATTTCAATGTCTTTTGGATTACTGATACCATCACTGAACATTACGTCTAAAATTAAATTGCCTTGGTCAGTAACCACGGGACCAGCTTTTTTTGTAGCCATTCTTAAAGTAGAACTGCCATTCATTTCTGAGATTACATCCTGAACTTGTTTCCAAGCATTTGGGAGTACTTCTACAGGTAAAGGAAAAGATAGATTTAAGTTTTGCACGAGTTTAGTTTCGTCAACAACAATCAACAATTGGTTAGCCTTAGATGCTACCAACTTTTCTCTAACATGGCATGCTCCTCCTCCCTTTATTAATTGAAATCCAGGATCAACTTCATCTGCTCCATCAATAGCTAAATCAATTTGAGAAACAGAAGCTAAATCAATAAGCGGTATATCGAGTTCAAGCGCTAAAACTTCTGATTGAAAGGAAGTTGCAACACCCTTTATGTTTTGCAATTTTCCAGAACGAATTTCTTGAGCAAGGCTTCTTATCATAAGCGCTGCTGTAGATCCTGATCCTAATCCGAGAATCATGTCACTCTTTACTTCTTTAATTGCTGCATCAGCAACTATTTGTTTCATTTGAGTTTGTGAATCCAAAATCTTTTTTATAAGGTTATAAATTATTAAATTTCAATGGATGATTTATGTCAAACCTGGAAGAGGTTCTGGTTTGATATTTATCTGTATCTCTTTATTATCTCTTAAAACATTTAAGAGAAATACTTTGCCTATCTGAGCTTTTTCAACTTCATCTAACAAAGCTTTAGGTTCTTTTATAGATATATTTTCGGTTGCTATTACCAAATCTCCTCTTCTCAAACCAGCTTTTTCAGCAGGGCTATTAGGTATAACTGATTGAATTAGGGCTCCATTTCTTTCAGGTAATTGTACTAGTGCATTTGGGTCTTTATTATGTTCTTTGGCAATTCTAGGATTTAAAGAAATTAATTGAACCCCTAAATATGGATGGATAACTTCCCCATTTTTAAGAAGCTGATCAGAAACACTTTTAGCTAGATTTATTGGTATTGCGAAGCCTAAGCCGGCTCCAGGTCCACTTCTTACAAGTGTATTGATTCCAATTACCTCTCCATTGGAGTTGATAAGTGGACCACCTGAATTTCCTGGATTGATCGCTGCATCAGTCTGAATAAGATCAAGCCTTTTATCTGAAAACCCTAGACTATTAATATCTCTATGTAAGCTACTAACTATTCCCAAGGTAACTGTTTTTTCTAGACCGTAGGGAGTTCCTAAAGCTATTGCCCAATCTCCCACTTCAAGATCTTCAGAATTACCAAGTGGAGCAAAACTAGAATAAGTAGATTCTTTAATTTTTACTAAAGCTAAGTCAGTAACTACATCTGTTCCCAAAACTTGACCGTCGCAAATAGTTCCATCTGCCAATGTTACTGAAACATCATCAACTCTCTCTACTACATGAGCATTTGTAAGTACCAATCCATTTTCATTAATGATGACTCCAGAACCTTGACCTCTTTCTCTCTCAGGTGTAATTCCTTGTTCCCCGAGTAAATCTCTCAATAAAGGGTCAAGTAAAGTGGGGTCAAATTGTTGCCTCTCTACCATTCGCTCAGTATCAATTTTCACAACAGCAGGCCCAACATTTTTCACTGCAGAAGAAACAAAATTGTGATTTTCAGAGGAAACCAAAGCTAAAACTTCAGTTTTCTGAGAAAAAATAACCAAACAAAAACAAACAATAATGAATACTTGGATTAAATTAATAAATTTAATCTTGAGAAATTTCATTTATTTAATAATTTTTGTACTTTTACATAAATTTAATTGAAGAATTATCTAATTGTTGATTTTTTGTTTACATGCATAAAATACGAATTTTTAAATTTTTATAGAATAAAACTTATTTGTGCGAGAATTAATATGAATACTTTAATAAGTAAATTTGAATAAAGACAATAAAAATAAACTAGAGTCTATTTTAAAAAAAGTTGCTTTTGAATGGAATTTTGAAATCTGCAGCTTAAAAATACAAACTAATCAAAATCCAATAATTATTGAAATCATTATAAAAAAAACTAATGGTGATGATATTTCACTTAATGATTGTGCGCTATTTAATACTCCAGCATCTGAAAAAATAGAAAATTCAAATCTTTTAGATTGTTCTTATGTGTTAGAAATTAGTAGTCAAGGGGTCAGTGATGAATTAACCTCAGAGAGAGACTTCAAAACTTTTAAGGGTTTTCCAGTTAATGTTGAGTTAAACCAAAAGAATTCAAAAATAAAATTTCTGAATGGTTTACTTTATGAAAAGTCTAAAGATCATTTAGCCATTAACATAAAGGGGAAGATTAAAAAAATCCCTTTTGATGAAGTACTAAAGATTAGTCTTTGTACGTTAAAAGACTAATTATTTTTCAAACATTATTCAATTTACCCATCATAGATGGCATTAGTTATTCTCCCAGGTTTAAACAATCTTATTGAAGACATTAGTGAGGAAAAAAAGTTACCTCCTAATATCGTTGAAGTAGCCTTACGCGAAGCATTATTAAAAGGATACGAAAAATATAGAAAAACCTTCTACATTGGAATTAATGAAGATCCATTTGATGAAGAATATTTTAGTAATTTTGATGTTGGACTAGATCTTGAGGAAGAGGGTTACAGGATATTATCTAGTAAGGTAATTGTTGAAGAAGTTGAGAGCGAAGATCATCAAATATCTCTAGTAGAAGTTAAACAAGTTGCTGATGATGCCCAAATAGGGGACACAGTTGTTTTAGATGTTACTCCAGAAAAAGAGGATTTTGGGCGAATGGCTGCTTCAACAACTAAGCAAGTTTTAGCCCAAAAATTAAGAGATCAACAAAGAAAAATGATCCAGGAAGAATTTGCAGATTTGGAAGATCCTGTTTTAACTGCAAGAGTTATAAGATTTGAAAGGCAATCAGTCATTATGGGAGTAAGTTCGGGTATTGGCAGACCTGAAGTAGAGGCAGAACTCCCCAAGAGAGATCAATTACCAAATGATAATTACAGAGCAAATGCAACTTTCAAAGTATTTCTTAAAGAAGTTAGCGAAATAGCCAGAAAAGGGCCACAACTTTTTGTTAGTAGAGCAAATGCTGGTTTAGTAGTTTATCTATTTGAAAATGAAGTACCGGAAATTCAAGAGGGTACAGTAAAAATTGTTGCTGTTTCAAGAGAAGCAAACCCTCCATCTAGAGCAGTTGGGCCAAGAACTAAAGTAGCTGTTGATAGTATCGAACAAGAAGTTGACCCTGTAGGTGCCTGTATTGGAGCGAGAGGAGCAAGAATTCAACAGGTGGTTAATGAATTAAGAGGAGAAAAAATTGATGTTATTAAATGGTCATCAGATCCAATACAGTATATTTTAAACTCTTTAAGTCCTGCGAAAGTCGATCTAGTAAGACTAGTGGACCCAGCGGGGCAACATGCGCATGTTTTAGTGCCTCCTGATCAATTGAGTCTTGCAATTGGGAGAGAAGGTCAAAATGTAAGACTTGCCGCAAGATTAACTGGTTGGAAGATTGATGTTAAAAACTCACACGAATATGATCAGGAGGCAGAAGATGCTGCAGTCTCTGAATTAATTATTCAAAGAGAGGATGAAGAGAATCTTCAGAGAGAAGCTGAGCTAAGATTAGAAGCAGAACAAGCTGAGCGCGCTGCAGAAGATGCAAGATTAAGAGAGCTTTATCCGCTTCCTGAAGATGATCAAGAATATGGAGAAGAAGTATACGAAGATGTTGCCTTTTCAGATAATGATGAATTAGAGACTCATCAAGATAGTGAAATATCATCTAAAGAGGAAGGGAAAAGGTGATACAACAAGTCCCTGTTATGCGTATGTGCATTTCATGTAGAAAAACATTTGACAGAAAAAGTCTTTTAAAGATTACCAAAGATCATAATGAAGGCATTATGTTTAAAAAGGGAATGGGGAGATCAGCTTACATTTGCAATTCTGAAAAATGTTACTCTGATTCCAAGATCAAAAAAAAGCTTCAAAAAGCTTTAAAAACAATTTTAGAACCTGAATTTATTGAAATTTTTGAAAAAGAAATTACAAGCTTCAATTACCATCCCAATAAAGGAATATAATTAAAATAAATCCTCTTTTAAAAGAGTACAAATCAGATTAAATGACTATCAGCGATAAAATCAGAATTTACGAACTTTCCAGAGATTTAAATCTGGAAAATAAAGATATTTTGGATGCAGCTCAAAAACTTTCAATTTCAGTAAAAAGCCATAGCAGCTCAATAAGTAAAGAAGACGCAAAAAAAATAACAAATCTTATTAACAAAAAAAATTCAGATAAAAAAATCCTTTCAATTAATAAGCCCTCAATTAAAAAAGATAATCACAAACAAAAAAAAGAAGATACATCTCCTCTTATCTCCTCTTTAGAAGGTGAACCAATTAAAGATAATTCAAACAAAAAACCATTATTGATAAAACCTCTAAATAAGCCGGAAAGTCTTAAAAAAATTTCAAATCAATCTATAAATCCCAATAAACCCAATATTATTCATAGTTCACAATCTCAAGAAAACCCTAAGAATCAAAATATTAAGAGTAAGCCTTTACAAAATTTCAACCAGGATAAAAAAACTTTTCTAAATAGCACAACCCCACCTATAAAAAGTCCCGCAAAACCTCCTATTCAACTAATAGCAAAGCCTAAAAATATAAATAATAATGTTAAATCTAATGAATCTTTAAACAACTACAAATTAGGAGACAAAAGAAAACCATCAAACAAATCTGATCAAAATACGAACAAACCTAAATTAAAAAATAATAATAGATTAAACACCCCTGAGCTGGTAGGAGCTCCGATAAGAAGAGAAGACTCTCTTAAGCAAAATAATAAGCAAAACATTTCTTTTAAGCAAACTGCCTCCAACAGACCTGGTGCTCCCAATAGACCTGGTGCGCCCAATAGACCTGGTGCGCCCAATAGACCTGGTGCGCCCAATAGACCTGGTGCGTCCAATAATAGGCCTGGCATGCCAAATAGGCCTGGATTGAGAAACAAACCATCAGAAAAAGGCAGATCTGGCTCCTTTAATAGACAAGTTAATCTCAATAGATCTGGTGCTCCCAGCAGCCCAGGATTTAGAAACCAACAATCAGAGCAAGGAAGATCTGGCTCCTTTAATAAACAATTCAATTCCAATAGACCAGGTGTTCCAGGCAGACCTGGCATGCCAAATAGGTCTAATCCTAAGTTTAATGAACAGAAGTCCTCGGGAATTAGGAAACCCGTGTCACCTAATGAACTTTTGCAACTTCAAAAAACTAATGTATCTGATAAAGACAAAAAAGGTATAAATATTAACGAAAAACAAAAAATAGAGTCACCTAAACAGAAGGCGAAAGCTCCTAACAGTCGGCCAAGCACTCCCCCTAGCTCCAAAAAAACGCCTCATAGAACATTTACGAATAGTTCAAGAAAACCGGGAAAGACTGACTGGGACGATAGTGCTAAATTAGAAGCTTTAAGAAATAAAAATCCCCAGAAACAACGACAGAAAGTTCATATTATTGGAGATAATGATGATTCTTTAACATCTGAGACTAGTGGGTATTCAGGTGAAAAAATTTCTATATTATCAGCTAGTTTGGCACGTCCAAAGAAAGAAAAGTCTGATGATCAAAAATCTCAAAAATCTACAAAACAATTTAAGAAGAAGAAAAAAGAGACTACAAGGCAAAGGCAGAAAAGAAGAGCTATGGAATTAAAGGCTGCTAAGGAGGCTAAACAAATAAGGCCTGAAATGATAATAGTCCCCGAAGATAATTTAACAGTTCAAGAATTAGCTGATAAATTAAGTCTTGAAAGTTCTGAAATAATCAAATCTCTTTTTTTTAAAGGAATAACGGCAACAGTTACTCAATCACTTGACTTAACAACTATCGAAACAGTGGCAGAAGAATTTGGAGTTCCTGTTTTGCAAGATGATATCCAAGAAGCTGCTGAGAAAACAGTAGACATGATTGAGTCTGATGATATTGATAGTCTAATAAAAAGACCACCTGTTATCACAGTAATGGGTCATGTAGATCATGGTAAAACTAGTCTTTTAGATTCCATTAGAGAATCCAGAGTAGCTTCAGGAGAAGCAGGAGGAATTACTCAACATATAGGAGCTTATCAAGTTGAATTTGAACATGAATCTAAAAAGAAAAAATTAACTTTTCTTGATACTCCTGGGCATGAAGCCTTTACAGCAATGAGAGCAAGAGGTACAAAAGTCACTGACGTAGCTGTTCTTGTGGTAGCTGCAGATGATGGTTGCAGACCCCAAACCATTGAAGCCATCAGTCATGCAAGAGCAGCAAAAGTCCCTATTGTTGTTGCAATAAATAAAATTGACAAGGAAGGAGCTTCTCCAGAGAGAGTAAAGCAAGAACTATCAGAAAAAGACTTAATTGCTGAAGATTGGGGAGGAGATACTGTGATGGTTCCAGTGAGTGCAATTAAAAAACAAAATATCGAAAAATTGCTAGAAATGATTTTGTTAGTGTCTGAAGTTGAAGATCTACAAGCTAACCCTTACAGATCGGCCAAAGGTACTGTCATTGAAGCCCACTTAGATAAAGCTAAAGGTCCTGTAGCTACTTTGTTAGTACAAAATGGCACATTAAAATCTGGAGATGTTTTAGCTGCAGGTTCAGTCCTTGGAAAAATTAGAGCAATGGTTGATGAACATGGCAACAGAATCAAAGAAGCAGGTCCTTCCTTCCCAGTGGAAGCATTAGGATTCAGTGAAGTACCTACAGCAGGCGATGAATTTGAAGTCTACCCTGATGAAAAAACTGCTCGAGCTATTGTTGGAGATAGAGCCTCAGATGCTAGAGCGACAAAATTAGCTCAGCAAATGGCTTCCAGAAGAGTCAGCTTATCCTCCTTATCAAATCAAGCAAATGATGGTGAATTAAAAGAGTTAAACTTAATTCTTAAAGCTGATGTTCAAGGTAGTGTTGAAGCGATATTGGGATCATTAGAACAATTACCTAAAAATGAAGTTCAAGTTAGAGTTCTACTATCTGCTCCTGGAGAAATAACTGAAACAGATATAGACTTAGCAGCTGCATCAGGATCAGTAATCATTGGGTTTAACACCTCATTAGCATCTGGAGCAAAAAGAGCAGCTGATGCTAATGATGTTGATATAAGAGAATATGAAGTAATCTATAAACTCCTTGAAGATATTCAGTTGGCTATGGAAGGTCTTCTTGAACCCGATCTTGTCGAAGAATCATTAGGTAAAGCCGAAGTTCGAGCAACTTTCGCAGTTGGTAAAGGAGCGATTGCAGGTTGTTATATACAAACTGGAAAATTACAACGAAATTGTTCTCTTAGAGTTATTAGATCAGATAAAGTAATATTTGAAGGTAATTTAGACTCTCTAAAAAGGTCTAAAGATGATGTGAAAGAAGTAAATACAGGATTTGAATGTGGAGTTGGCTGTGATAAATTCTCGTCTTGGAATGAAGGGGACATAATCGAAGCATTCAAATTTGTCACTCAAAAGAGGACATTAACTAAATAACTAAATATTTAAATAATTAAATAACTAAATAATTAAATAATTAAATTTTAAACTTATAGACTTTTATTCCGGTCAAGGAATAATAAAGTAGGAAATACGATACAAGCACCAATTTGTATGAGGAGATTATTCTGCTGTACTTCACTCCCACTCGAAATTTTTGAAATCATTATTACAAGTCCCAAAAATGCCGAACCACTAAAAGCTATCCATAATATTTTCCTTAATCCTTTAAAGGGCGCTTGAGATTCCCTTAATAGTTTCTTTTTTAATTCAGGATCTATTTTTGACATGAAATTATTCAATTATAAAATGAATTCTATATGAAAATATGATTATTTTTCTATTGCCGGTATAGCTCAGCGGTAGAGCAACTGTCTCGTAAACAGTAGGTCGTTGGTTCAATTCCAATTATCGGCATATAAAAAGGAGTTATTTTTAGTATTTCGCTACTTAAAATTATTTAAAGATTTTTTATCACCTCAGATACTCTTTTTTGCATAAGTATTTTCATTTTTTGATTAACAGTTTATTTCTTTCAAGCTAAATGGATTGACAAATTAAAACTACTAAAAAAAATAGTCTTTTTCTACTTGTAAATATTTATTATTTGAAAATTTTTATTAGTATATTTTTAATATTTTTAATTTCGCCAAATTAGTAATAAAGTAGTTAGATTCTTATTGTGGCAAAATCATCTGAATTTCATAGCATGAATTTTAATTTTGGTTTCACAAAAATAAATAAAAAAAAATTCCATAAGGTGAACTATGGGAAAATTCTTATTGTAAGGCTTCCATGCAATCCAATATTTCCTATAGGTCCTATTTACTTAGCAGACCATGTTCATAAATGTTTCCCAAATATTGAACAACAATTTATTGATTTAGCAATAATTCCATCTAATAAAATTACAAAATATTTAACTAGAAAAATTGATCAATTTAGACCTCACCTAATAATATTTTCATGGAGGGATATACAAATTTATGCACCTGTCGATGGCAGAAGCGGAAATCCCCTACAAAACTCTTTTGAGGTTTTTTACTCAAAAAATATCCTTAAAAAAATTAGAGGTTCTTGGGGAGGGTTAAAATTAATTGCATCTCATTATGGAGAGATATATAGAAATACCTCTCTAGTCAAGATGGGACTCAAAAGAGCACAAAAATACAACAAAGATGTAAAAGTAATTTTAGGAGGTGGAGCTGTTAGTGTTTTTTATGAACAATTAGGAAATCTTCTTCCAAAAGGAACTATCATTTCTGTTGGAGAGGGAGAAAATCTCATAGAGAAAATCATTAGGGGTGATTCTACAGAGGGAGAAAGATGTTATATTGCTGGGGAAAAACCTCGTAATAAATTAATACATGAACAACCTTCAGGGACTATTAAAACTGCCTGCAACTACAAATACATTAAATCAATATGGCCTGAATTTAATTGGTATATAGATGGTGGAGATTACTATGTAGGGGTGCAAACAAAAAGAGGTTGTCCTCATAATTGTTGTTTCTGTGTTTATACAGTTGTGGAAGGAAAGCAGGTTCGAGTGAATCCTGTCAACGAAGTAATAAAGGAAATGAAGCAATTATATGATCTTGGAGTTAGAGGATTTTGGTTTACAGACGCGCAGTTTATTCCAGCAAAAAAACATATCAAAGATGCAAAGACACTCTTGCAAGCTATAAAGGATCAAGGTTGGAACGATATTAATTGGGCTGCATACATTAGAGCAGATAATATTGATGCTGAGCTAGCTCAGCTTATGGTTGATACAGGTATGAGCTATTTTGAAATCGGTATCACTTCAGGTTCTCAAGAACTTGTTAGAAAAATGAGATTAGCGTATGACCTTGAAACTGTATTAAATAATTGCAGAATGCTAGTCCAATCGGGCTTCAAGAACCATGTTTCAGTCAATTATTCATTTAATGTTTTTGATGAAACGCCAAGCACCATAAGACAAACAATTGCTTACCATAGAGAACTAGAAAATATTTTTGGTAAAGGATTAGTTGATCCTGCTATATTCTTTATAGGTTTGCAGCCACACACACTTCTTGAGCAGTACGCCTTTGATCATAAAATTTTGAAGCCTAATTATAATCCAATGAGCATGATGCCATGGACAGCGCGAAAACTTCTTTGGAATCCAGGCTTATTAGGTGAAAAACTTGGTCAGGTTTGTTTAGAAGCTTTTGATAATCAAGAAGATGAATTCGGTAAAACAGTTATTAACATTCTTGAGAGAGAATATGGAAAGTCTTCCTTAACAGAATCCTTAAGAGTCCGCCCGTTAGCAGTAAGAAAATTAGCTCACTCTAAATAATAAATTTATTAGTTATTAATCTTCTTTTTCAATTGAACTAGAAATCCCTTTCGATTTTAATGATTCTGAATAGAATTCTGCTGGTTCTAAATCACAAACGATAACTAAACCTACACCAGTATTATGTGCCTCTAGCATTATGGCGATAGCATCTTGTTCGCTTAATTGCGGCACAACTTCTCGTAATGAAATAGCCACATACTCCATAGAATTAACTGGGTCATTATGAAGTAAAACCTTATATTTTGGAGATTTATTTTTTAATTCAGCAGGTTTCTTTTCAAGCACTGCTGAATTATTACTTACACTTTGCTCTAGCTTTATAGATAGCATTAATTTTTTGGAACTAAATGATACTTACGATTATATATTAATTATTCTTTCCATTGCATCAATGACGTTTGATCTTGAGTTAAATGCTGACAATCGAAAATAACCTTCTCCTGATAATCCGAATCCGCTCCCAGGTGTTCCCACGACACTAACTTTATGGAGAAGGAAATCAAAAAAATCCCAAGATGTCATTTGATCAGGAACTTTAATCCAGATATAAGGAGCATTGTCTCCTCCAAAAACTTTATATCCTGCAGTATGGAGTTTATTTTTCATGATTTTTGCATTTTCCATATAAAAATCAATTAAACCTCTTACCTCTTTCTTCCCTTCAAGAGAATAAACAGCCTCTGCTCCTTTCTGAACCACATAACTTACTCCATTAAATTTTGTAGATTGTCGCCTATTCCAAAGAGGCCATAAGTCTATTTCTTCATTTGTTGAACTCAAACCTTTAAGATTTTTAGGTATTACCGTAAAAGCACATCTAACTCCTGTGAATCCTGCATTCTTTGAAAAAGATCTAAATTCAATAGCACAATCCTTTGCCCCTTGAATCTCATATATTGAATGTGGAATATCATTATCTTGAATAAATGCTTCATAAGCAGCATCAAAAAGTATTAGAGATTTGTTTTCAAGAGCATAGTCAACCCACTTTTTTAATTCTTCTTTAGTAATCGTTGCTCCAGTTGGATTATTAGGAAAACAAAGATATAAAATATCAACTTTTTTTTCAGGTAGTTCTGGCAGAAAGTTATTTCCCTCGTTTATTGCAAGATATGTCAATCCTTTATAGGTTCCATTTTCAAAGGCATCTCCAGTTCTGCCCGTCATAACGTTACTATCTACATAAACAGGGTAAACAGGATCAGTTACTGCAATTGAATTATCTTTTCCAAGAATATCTAATATATTACTACTATCGCATTTAGAACCATCTGAAACAAAGATTTCTTCAGGTAATATTTGACAGCCTCTCGAAATAAAATCATGCTCAGATATTTTTTCTCTGAGCCAAGAATAACCTTGTTCTGGTCCGTAACCCCTAAAACCTTCTTTTGTTCCCATTTCATCTAGAGCTTTGCCCATAGCCTCTATGCATGCTCTAGGTAATGGTTCTGTAACATCTCCTATGCCAAGCTTAATAATATCAGCACTATTATTTGATTGAGAATATATTTTTACCCTTTTAGCAATTTCAGGGAATAAATAGCCTGCTTTGAGTTTTAAATAATTTTCGTTTACTTTAACCACTTTAGAAGAAATCTCAACAATATTAGAATAATTGATTAACGTGCTTTAGTGATGATTAGATGTTAAAATTATTTTAGTTATGATCAATTCAAGAGATAATCATAGCTACGAATTCAATTTCAATTATTTCGAAAATCGTTTAAAGCTTCATAAATAGTAGAATTCAATCGCTATTAACTTTATTAATTCAAAATACACAATACGAGCTATAAAAATTGCTTTATTAAAAGATAAAAATCTAACTCTTTACTTTAGATGATTTTCAAAATCCAAATCAATCAGAATCAACTATATGTCTCAGCAAATTATCATAGCTGAGCAATCTCGAATTGCAGCACTACTCACAGATGATCGAGTTGATGAATTAATCGTCGCACAAGGCCAATACCAAATTGGTGATATTTTTTTAGGAACAGTTGAAAATGTTCTCCCTGGCATAGATGCCGCTTTCATAAATATTGGTGAGAGTGATAAAAATGGATTCATCCATGTATCAGACTTAGGTCCTTTAAAACTCAAGAAAGGAACATTAGGAATAACTGAACTACTTGAACCGAAACAAAAAGTTCTTGTACAGGTAATTAAGGAGCCTACAGGATCTAAAGGTCCTAGACTTTCCGGTAGTATTTCAATACCTGGAAAGTACTTAATATTTCAGCCATATGGCCAGGGAGTAAATATTTCCAGGAAAATAAATACTGAAACAGAACGAAACCGTTTAAAAGCTTTAGGGGTTTTAATTAAACCAACTAGCACAGGTTTACTATTTAGAACAGAAGCAGAAAAGATTAAAGAAGAACTACTTATTGAAGATTTAGAAAATTTAATTCAAGAATGGGATAATATCTTACAAGTTTCTGAGACTTTCAATCCACCAAATTTAATCAACAGAGATGATGATTTCTCTCTTAAGATTTTAAGAGATCATATTAAATCATCCACTAAAACCATAATTATTGATAATAAATTATCGGTTGAGAGGGCAAAAGATTTCTTAACAAATTATGAATCTAATGTAGATATTGAATTTCATGATGAAGATTTAAACCAACATATTTTAGAAAAATACGAAATTAAGAAAACAATTCAAAAAGCTCTTCAACCGCGAGTGGATCTTCCTTCAGGAGGCTATATAATTATTGAACCAACTGAAGCTCTAACAGTAATTGATGTAAACTCTGGATCATTCACAAGATCGGCTAACTCAAGACAGACTGTTTTGTGGACGAATTGCGAAGCAGCTGTTGAAATATCAAGACAAATGAAATTAAGAAATATTGGCGGAGTTATCGTAGTAGATTTTATTGATATGGAATCTAGACGAGATCAATTCCAGTTACTTGAACATTTTACTTCAGCAATAAAAGATGATTCTGCTAGGCCTCAGATAGCTCAGCTTACTGAATTAGGTTTAGTTGAGTTAACAAGGAAAAGACAAGGTCAAAATATATATGAATTATTCGGTAAAAAATGTTCTTCTTGCAATGGTACAGGCCATGTAGAAAATCAATTTAATTTTGAAATTTCTAACATGCAACTTAAAAATATTGAAGAAAAGACTTCTAAATCAAATAATATTAAATCTGTAGATATAAGTGCATCTAAATCAAATAATAAACAGGCAAAAATAGATGAAAAGGAATTACTTACCACCAAGAATTTAAGTAAAGAGGATTTTTCTATTAAAAAAGAAAATGATAATGATGAATTTAATGCACCAAATTCGAAAGAAAAAAATACAGTAACTGTTGATCTTACGAATGATGAAAAAATTGTTTTCAGTCACTTAGGTATTAATCCACTAATAAAGTTAGGGAAAGAATATCTAACTAGCAATAGTTTTGTGAGTTTGAAAAACAATAGTAAAGAAAAAGAAAAAACTTTAGATAATAAAAAAACAACAACAACAACAGGAAAACGAGTCAAAAAAACCTCAAAATCTAGAGAACTTGAAGAGATAGCTATTACTATCGAAGAAAAGATAAATTCCAATGATGAAGCCAAAAACAAAACTGATGAGAATGAAGAAGTTGTATCTTTAGATGAGAAGAATGAAATTGAAGTAACAGATGAGATAAACAATGCAAGGAAAAAAAGAAGAAGATCTTCTGCAAGTATTGAATAAAGTATATGAAGTTGGAATGGATGAAGTTGGAAGAGGGGCAGTTTTTGGCCCAGTTTTCTCAGCAGTTGTAGTATTATCTGAAAAAAATAAATTTATTTTAAAAAAATTTGGAGTAATGGATAGTAAAAAATTAACTCCCAAAAAAAGAAACTTCCTTTTTCCAAAAATTTTATCACTTTCTACAGATTATGGAATTGGGCAATCCTCTGTTAGAGAAATAGATAAGCTCGGCATCAGAGTTGCAACTGAACTTTCAATGATAAGAGCTTTAAAAAAATTAAAAGAAAAACCATCTGAGCTTTTAATTGATGGACCATTGTTGTTAAGACCATGGAACGGAATTCAAAAAAATATAGTATCGGGAGACTCGAAATTTACCTCAATATCTTCTGCAAGCATAGTTGCAAAAGTATCTCGAGATCATCTAATGGAAAGTTTAGAAAAAAAATACTCAGGATACTTTATATTAAAAAATAAAGGATATGGTACTAAAGAACATCTTTCAAGTATCAAAGAAAATGGAATAACTAATCTTCATAGGAAAAGTTTTTTAAAAAAATCAAATCTTATTTGATTCACACCATTCCAAAAAATCTTTAACTAACTGCTGTTGTACTCTTGTCTTTATTCCCAATAAAATCCCATTTAATACTGAATGACCAGTAGATTCTAAAATTTTCTTTGGTACTAGCTTTAATAAAGGAGGTTGGCTTACAGATACCCCTAGAAGAGCCTCTCCTTCTAATCCAATATCAGTTGCTTCCAAATTCGCTTTCAAAATAAGATTGAAGTCATCTATCATTCCCAAACCATCCAATGTACTTTCAAGAGCACTCATTTTTAAAATTCCATCTTTATTTTCTACCGCAATTGAAACAACAGGGTTAATATCTAATTGGAAAACCTTAAAACTTGTTACTGTATACTTGTACTTACCTTCCCCTTCAGGTAATAATTTTTTGGAGTCTAGCATTGCTCCAACAACTCTTTCTTCTTCCAAAAGATACTTAGAAAGATATTCTTTATTTCTTGTTACTGAAAGCTTTAGTTTCTGTTTAGCATCAAAAGACAACAGCATTCTCTATATCACTCCAATGCTTATTTGATCTCTTTTTTTCTTACATTTAATCATGCGCAAACAAGTTGCATATTTAGGTCCTAAAGGGACATACGCAGAAAAAGCAGCTCATATTTTATCAAAGCTTGCCAATTTTCATTCACCTATATTTGTACCATGTAAAGGGTTACATTCGGTCATTAAATCAATAGCGTTCAACAATTGTGATGCTGCTGTAGTTCCTATTGAAAATTCTGTAGAGGGCGGCGTTACAGCTACCTTGGATGCCCTTTGGAAATTTCCTGATATTTTTATCAATAAAGCAATTGTTTTACCTATAAGACATGCATTAATCAGTGATGGCGAACTTTCAATTATCTCAGAAGTACTATCTCATCCTCAAGCATTAGCTCAATGTTCAGAATGGTTATCTGAAAATCTTCCAAATGCGATCCCTCTTCCAACAAATTCAACATCAGAGGCTGTCAACATGGTTAAAGGAAGTAAATTTAGAGCAGCTATCGGTTCGAAATCTTTAATTCAAATTGAAGGACTTAAAGAATTAGCCTTTCCTATAAATGACGTCCCAGGTAATTGCACAAGATTTGTCTTATTGAGCAAAGAATCAAGTTCTGATTCAGCAAATATTGCCAGTTTTGCTTTCTCATTAATCTCAAATAAACCTGGTGCTTTGCTAGAAGCAATAAATCATATTGCAAATTTTGGATTTAATATGAGTAAAATAGAATCTAGACCTTCTAAGAGAGAGTTAGGCGAATATATAATTTATATTGATTTAGAAATAAATAATCAAAATAACATAAAAAATCTCCTCGAACTAAAAAATCATCTAAAACCTCTATGCAATAACTTTGTTGATTTTGGAAATTATTTTTCTGAAAATGTTGATCTTAATTAATTTATCCTCTGCATTTATAGACTCCAAACTCCATTAAACCTTTTCTAAATGCCCAATTCATGAGAAGTATAGTTGGTATCTCTCTAATTGACTTTACTAATGCTGGGGGTCCAAGAGACAAAATTGCATAAGGCCTGCGAATACCTTCAATGATGGAGTCGTACCATGAAGGGTTTGTGTAAGAATTCCAATTTTCAGAAATAACTCTTCCTGCACTATTTTTATTAGTCTTCAGAATATTACCGAATTCATTAATGCTAATAAAATTAGGATGTACCCACTGTTCAAGTAATTGTTTAAGTACCAGCCTCTCAATAAAAGATGGAGGGTATGTTTTAAGATCTCTTGAGTTCCAATCAGCCAATGCCAAATACCCGCCAGGTCTCAAAGTTCTCAACATTTCATCTGCAAACTTAGTTTTATCATTCATGTGTGCACCAGCCTCAACACTCCAAACAGCATCAAATGCTCCATCATCAAATTTTAAATTCAATGCATCCATAACTTGGAAGTTGCAATTTAGTCCTGCAGGAGTAAGTTCTCTCGCTCTTTTTACTTGAGCAGGACTAATTGTTATTCCAGTAACATTAAAACCATAATATTTTGCAAGAATTCTTGAACTTCCTCCTATTCCGCAGCCCACGTCCAGAATTCTGGAACCTTTTGGCAATTTATCTAAATCACTCCACTTGACTAACTCATGTACAAACTGGACTTTAGCCTTTCTAAAATCAATCTTTTTATTTGTAGAGGGATAAAAACCCAAGTGGATATGCTCTCCCCACAACCTCTCAAGTAATTTATCTTGGGTCCAAGCATCGTATGCAGATGCTACTGTACTAGAAGAAATATATTTTCTTGCATTAATTCTCCAAATAATAGATAAAATTAAAAAAAATGAAACCAGTAATAAAAAAGGTATAAATAATTCAAACATTTAATTTTCTTTTATATCAGGAAAACTCTCTTTCAAAGCAGTTCTAGCTGCAAGTTGTTTTCTTGTATGATCAAGCATTTCATATTCTCTTTGCAAACGAGTATAAGTATTTCTTTCCTCTAGAAGTCTTTGCTGCTCCTCTGCAACAGGACCACCCAAATGTGAACCGATCCAAAATGATAATTCCATTGGATTCTTTGGTAATCTATCAGGTAGATTTTTCTTAGTATTTGTCAGCTTACTTGTAAGATTGATAACATCATTCAGTGCTTCTGTAACTGAATCTTTTAGAGAATCTAATTTTTGAAGGTTTTCAATATTATCATCATTAACCCAGCTTACCATCGCCGAACAAAATGGAGTTGAGCGAATGATTTCTAAAACTTGAAATCTTTGCTGTCCAAGGGTGATGATGTTACTTCTCCCATCCTCTGCAGTTTGATGTTTTATAATTTGGGCGCAACATCCAATATTGGCCATACTTTTAGTGTTTGGATCCCACTTTATAACTCCAAACATAGAATCTGTTTCGAGTACAGATTGAAGCATAATTCTGTATCTCGATTCAAAGATATGTAAAGGCAATACTTCTTGAGGAAAAAGGACTACCTCCGGCAAAGGAAATAAAGGTAATTCCCTTACTGAGAGCTCTCCCATTTAAACCTCAATTATATTTTATTATTTTAAACAATTAATGTCTTTTTCGGGATTTATTAAAGTTTAACTTCTATATCAACACCGCTTGGAAGATCCAACTTCATTAAAGCATCAATTGTTTTTGCAGATGGACTATAGATATCGATTATTCTTCGATGAGTTCTTGTCTCAAAATGCTCTCTAGAATCTTTATCAACATGTGGCGATCTTAAAACGCAATAGATTTTCCTTTTTGTAGGTAAGGGTATTGGACCAATTGCTGAAGCAGCAGTAGTATCAGCAGTTTGGATTATTTTATCACAAGACAAATCAAGCATTCTTCTATCAAAAGCTTTAAGTCTTATTCTTATTTTTTGTTGTGCAATTGATGCAGTCATAATTAAAAATTAACTTTAATGGAAGGGGCTATTGAGTAAAACAGCCCATACCCATCTACTTATTTTAAATGATTAAGGTTAAATTCTTAAAATTAAATATATTATTTGAGAATTTTAGAAACAACTCCAGCACCAATAGTACGTCCACCTTCACGGATCGCAAATCTCATACCTTGTTCAATAGCTACTGGACAAATTAATTCTCCCGTCATCTTGATTCTGTCTCCTGGCATAACCATTTCAACATTAGAACCATCATCAGAGGTAAACGCTGTTATTTGACCTGTTACATCAGTTGTTCTGATGTAAAACTGTGGTCTATATCCTGCGAAGAAAGGAGTATGTCTGCCGCCCTCCTCTTTTTTTAAAACATAGACTTCTCCTTCAAATTGAGTATGGGGAGTAATGGACCCTTTCTTGACAAGTACCATTCCTCTCTCAATGTCCTCTTTCTGAACACCACGTAAAAGTAAACCAACATTGTCCCCAGCCATACCTTCGTCAAGAAGTTTACGGAACATTTCAACTCCAGTGACTGTTGTTACTCTTGTGTCTCTTATTCCAACTATTTCAACTTCTTCTCCAACCTTAACTTTACCTCTCTCAATTCTTCCGGTAGCAACAGTTCCTCTACCAGTGATTGAGAAAACATCTTCAACGGCCATCAAGAATGGTTTATCAACTTCTCTTTCTGGTTCAGGAATATTAGAATCAACTGCTTTCATTAATTCTTCAATCTTTGATTCCCAATTTGAATCACCTTCGAGAGCTTTTAAACCAGAAACTTGAACTATAGGAATATCATCTCCAGGGAAGTCATAACTATCTAGAAGTTCTCTAATTTCCATCTCAACAAGTTCAATAATTTCTTCATCATCGACCATATCGCACTTATTGAGAGCAACTACGAGAGCAGGTACTCCAACCTGTTTAGCTAAAAGAATATGCTCTTTCGTTTGAGCCATAGGGCCATCTGTAGCTGCGCAAACTAGAATAGCTCCGTCCATTTGAGCGGCCCCTGTAATCATGTTTTTTACATAATCAGCATGACCTGGGCAATCTACATGAGCATAATGTCTGCCTTCAGTTTCATATTCGACATGAGCGGTATTGATAGTAATGCCACGCTCTCTTTCTTCAGGAGCACCATCAATGTCTCCATAGTCTTGAGCTTTAGCTTGACCTTTTTTTGCTAATACATTTGTAATAGCAGCAGTTAGTGTTGTTTTTCCATGATCAACATGGCCAATAGTACCTATGTTGACATGTGGTTTGTTCCTTTCGAACTTCTCGCGAGCCATTTTTAATTAAAGAATCGAGGGTTTAAGAGTGTTTTAGTTTAGAGATCAGGAGTTGCCCTGATTCTTGGAAATGATAGCTTCAGCAACATTACGAGGAACTTCCTCATAATTTGCGAACTCCATTGAAAATATACCCCGACCTTGAGTCATTGATCGGAGTTGAGTGGCATAACCGAACATTTCGGCTAAGGGCACTTTGGCCTGTACTTTAGACAATCCATCATCAACAGATTGTCCTTCTACCTGACCTCTTCTAGAAGAGAGATCACCAATTACAGATCCAAGAAAGTCGTCAGGACTTTCGACTTCAACTTTCATCATAGGCTCTAACAAGACAGGATTGCATTTTTTAACCCCATCTTTAAAAGCCATGGAACCTGCAATTTTGAAGGCCATTTCAGATGAGTCTACATCGTGGAATGAACCATCGACTAGTGTTACTTTTACATCAATGAGTGGATAACCGGCAAGAACACCAGATTCACAGGTTTCTTTCATTCCATTAGATGCTGGACCAATATACTCTTTTGGTACAGCTCCGCCGACAATCTTGTTGACGAATTCAAAACCTTTACCAACTTCAGCAGGTTCCATTTCAATTATTACATGACCATATTGACCTTTTCCTCCAGTCTGTCTTGCATATTTACCTTCACCTTTAGAACTAGACCTTATGGTCTCCCTGTAAGAAACCTGAGGTGCTCCAATATTG
>CACNQT010000006.1 GCA_902622705.1 uncultured Prochlorococcus sp.
TATGTACCAAACAATGCGAGAGAAGCTCAAATAAGAGTTGCTCTCTCTAATTCTTTCGGTTTTGGTGGTCACAATGTTTGCCTTGCTTTCAGCAAAATGAATTGAAGACAACCAATTCTGTATTTCCAACCTAACTTATTTTAAAACAATGGTCGCTGCATCTGTTTCAATAGAATCACTTTCTGTAAATAGTATAAGAATGCTTGCTGTAGATGCAGTAAATAAATCTAATAGTGGCCATCCTGGATTGCCAATGGGGTGTGCTCCTATGGGTTATGCATTATGGCAAAACATACTTAATCACAATCCTAATAACCCAAAATGGTTCAATAGAGACCGTTTTGTATTATCAGCTGGTCATGGCTGTATGCTGTTATATTCTTTGCTTCATTTGACAGGATATAAATCAGTTTCTATAGAGGATATTAAAGAATTTAGGCAATGGGGATCAAAAACTCCTGGACATCCAGAAACATTTGAAACTGAAGGTGTTGAAGTTACAGCTGGGCCTCTTGGAGCCGGAATTTCAAATGCAGTTGGTTTAGCAATAGCTGAAACTCACTTAGCCGCTAAATTTAATAAGCCTGATTGCAAAATCGTTGATCACTATACTTACGTAATAATGGGTGACGGCTGTAATCAAGAAGGTATCGCATCAGAGGCCTGCTCATTAGCTGGTCACCTTAAGCTTGGAAAATTAATTGCATTGTATGATGATAATCAAATTACGATTGATGGGCGAACTGACGTTTCTTTTACCGAAGATGTTTTAAAAAGATACGAAGCTTATGGATGGCATGTACAACATGTCGAAGATGGGAATCATGATGTTAAAGGAATAACTGAAGCTATCGAAAAAGCAAAATTAATTACAGACAAGCCTTCTATTATAAAAATTTCTACAACCATAGGTTATGGTTCACCCAATAAATCAGATACTGCGGGAATTCATGGAGCAGCTGTTGGAGAAGAAGAAGCAGCATTAACTAGAAAGTTTCTAGATTGGGAATACCCTCCATTTGAAATACCCGATGAAGTATACGAGCATTTTAGAAAGTCAATCAACAAAGGCGAAAACTTAGAGAAAGAATGGGATTCTAAATTTGAAGAGTATCAAAAAAAATATCCCTCTGAAGGAGCCGAGTTAAATAGAATGTTAAAAGGCCAATTACCTGAGAATTGGGACTCAGATCTCCCCTCTTACACCCCTGACGATAATGGGTTAGCCACCAGAAAGCATTCACAAATATGTCTAGGCGCTCTAGGACCTAACTTACCTGAATTAATTGGTGGATCAGCAGATTTAACTCACTCTAACTACACAGATATCAAGGGAGAAACTGGATCATTCCAGCCTCATAGTCCTGAAAAAAGGTATTTACATTTTGGTGTACGAGAGCATGCAATGGCAGCCATACTTAATGGTATTGCCTATCACAATAGTGGTCTCATCCCTTATGGTGGAACCTTCCTTGTTTTTGCTGATTATATGAGAGGTTCAATGAGGCTGTCTGCACTCAGCGAATTAGGAGTGATATATGTATTAACCCATGATTCAATTGGTGTAGGAGAAGATGGTCCAACACATCAACCTATTGAAACTATCCCTTCTCTTCGCGCCATGCCTAACATGCTAGTTTTCAGACCAGGAGATGGTAATGAGACAAGTGGAGCTTATAAGCTTGCTATTCAGAATAGAAAAAGACCGTCTGCCCTTTGTTTAAGTAGACAGGGTATGCCAAATCAAGAAAATACTTCTATCGACAAAGTTGCTCTAGGAGGATATGTAGTTTCCGATTGCGAAGGAACACCAGATCTAATATTTATTGGTACTGGAAGCGAACTTAATCTTTGTATTGAAGCAAGTAAGGAGATTTCAAATTTAGGTAAAAAAACTAGAGTTGTCTCTATGCCTTGTGTAGAACTTTTCGAAGAACAAGAAGAATCTTACAAAGAAAGTGTTTTACCTAGTAGTGTGAAAAAGAGAGTTGTAGTAGAAGCTGCCCATTCATTTGGTTGGCATAAATATACTGGTTTTGATGGAATTTGTATTACTATGGATAGATTTGGTGCATCAGCACCAGGTGGTGAATGTATGAAAAATTTTGGATTTACAATCGAAAACGTAGTTAATAAAACTAAGGAAATTCTATAAATATTAATTGATAACTACACTGAAGTACTGCATCCTTCAAGTTTATCTTTTAAGTCATCAAGAGACTCATCGGAAATCTTTGAGTTCATTGGGCAATGTTTAGGTCCACACATTGAACAAAATTCAGCCTTTTTGAAGATTTCTTCAGGTAAAGTTTCATCATGATATTGCTTAGCCCTTTCTGGATCTAATGAAAGTTCGAATTGTTTATTCCAATCAAAGTTATACCTTGCTTGACTGAGTTCGTCATCTCTATCACGAGCTCCAGCTCGATGTCTTGCAATATCAGCAGCATGAGCTGCAATCTTATAAGCAATTAATCCTTCCCTTACATCCTCTGCATTTGGTAGACCTAGATGTTCTTTAGGTGTTACATAACACAACATGGAAGTTCCATACCAACCCGCCATAGCTGCTCCAATAGCACTTGATATATGGTCATAACCAGGAGATATATCTGTTACTAATGGACCTAGAACATAAAAGGGAGCTTCTGAACATTCTTCCATTTGCTTTCTTACATTAAACTCAATTTGATCGATAGGTACATGACCAGGACCCTCTACCATTACTTGAACATTATGTTTCCATGCTCTTCGAGTAAGCTCACCTAAAGTCTTCAATTCAGCTAGCTGAGCATCATCAGAGGCGTCATGCAAACATCCAGGCCTGAGTGAATCTCCTAGAGAAAAGGTACAATCATATTTCTTAAAAATCTCACAAATATCGTCAAACCTTGTATAAAGGGGATTTTGCTTGAAATGATGTAACATCCATTGAGCTAAAATCCCTCCCCCTCTACTTACGATGCCAGTGATTCTTCCTTTTATTTTTGGCAAATGCTCTATTAATAATCCGGCATGAATAGTTTGATAATCGACACCCTGCTGGCAATGTTTTTCTATTATGTGAAGAAAATCATCTTCAGTTAGTTTGTCTATTGAGCCATGGACACTTTCTAAAGCTTGATAAACAGGAACTGTTCCTATAGGAACAGGAGATTCATGAATAATTGCTTGCCGAACTTCATCTAAATTTACTCCGCCTGTAGAAAGATCCATAACCGTATCAGCTCCATATTTAACTGCTAGCTTTAGCTTCTCTACTTCCTCATTAATATCACTTGCATTTGGAGAAGCCCCAATATTTGCATTAACTTTGCATCTAGAGGCAATACCTATAGACATTGGCTCAAGATTCAAATGGTTAATATTTGCTGGAATGATTAATCTTCCTCTTGCCACTTCTTCCATTATTAAAGAAGCAGGTAGATTTTCTTTTTTAGCAACAAAATCCATTTCTTCAGTAATATAACCATTCCTCGCAAAATTCATCTGAGTTACATTTTTTTTTCCAAGGCGGGGTTTAATCCAGGAACTTCTCATAATTTATAAATTTTTAAAAGTATTATTACTAAAGTTTGATCAAGTTTCCACTTCCCTGGGTCATGATAAATGAATCAGGTTCAAAGGGTATGATCTCAGCTAAGTTAAATTTCTTAGCACCCCTAGTATTAATCTTATTAATAGCTCTTTTATAAAGAATAGTCATCATTTCTTGCAAAAAATAAATAAAAATTTTATTTAACTTTTTGATAAGACTTTATCTTTTTTAAAATATTTTTCCTATCAAATCTTCTTCTTAAATCTTTCTCCAAAATAATTGAAATCCCCATTAAGCCGAAAGGTAAATAAAAAATTTTCCTTGTATTGTCTCTTAATATCATGCCAAAAGTTGAGGTGAGGATCATAAAAGGAGCCACAAAAGATAAAATAAATTTTTTACTAATTTTCATTTATCAACTGTCTTAGTCATTTCATTATTTAATTCTACTATGGATTGTGTTATTACTTTAATTCCAACAGCAATAGCTCCTTCATCTGGATCGAATTTTGAACTATGCAGTGGAGCACATCCTTTTGAACTAGAAACTCCAAGCCTAAACATAGCTCCAGGGATATCATTCAAGAACTCAGCGAAGTCTTCAGCACCTAACGATGGTTTTTGTAGTTCGATAACATTTTCTTGACCCAAAACCTTAATTCCCGAATCTCTAAGAACTCTATTAACTTCAGAATTATTATTAACTGGTGGAGTAATTTCTCTAAAAATTACTTTTGCATCAGCTCCGCAACTTTTAGCTATAGAAGAGATATTTTGATTAAGCCAATTACCGATATTCTTAAATAATTTAAGATTAGTACATCTAACAGTACCAACTAAATTAACCTTCTCTGCAAGAACATTGAATGCATTACCACCATTTATTTTGCCAAAAGTTATAACTACAGGATCTAAAGGATCTAACTGCCGTGTTATTAATTCCTGAATTCCGGAGATCACTTTAGAAGCTGTCCAAATAGCATCAACTCCTTCATAAGGTCGAGCACCATGACCCGATTTTCCTTTAATCTCTACCTTAAGTTCTCCAGCAGCTGCAGTTAAACTTCCCTCCTTAATTCCAATAGTCCCTACAGCTAAATCTGGGTAGACATGAACTCCCAAAATATTGGTTAAACCATCAGTTGCACCATCCTTAATCATCCATCTAGCTCCGCTCGCAATTTCTTCAGCGGGCTGAAAAATTAATCTAGTCCCAAAATTAAGTTTTAAATCCTTAACAATTTTCGCTACACCCAATCCAATCGATATGTGCAAATCGTGACCACAAGCATGCATAACACCATCAACTTTTGAAGAAAAACTTAATTTAGTTTCCTCCAATATCGGTAAAGCATCCATATCCACTCTTAAGCCTATAATGCCTTTATCTAATGGCCCAAAATCAGCTATAACTCCAGTCCTGCCAATAGATTCTGTTACATTCCAACCAATATTTTTTAAATAACCACTTATCAAAATCGCCGTTTGATTTTCAAGTCCGCTTAATTCAGGATGTGCATGGATATGTCTTCTTAAATTAATTAACTCATCATCAAAAGATTCAATTTTTTTAAATAACTGATCTTTATTCATTACTTATTTTAAATCGATAAAGTTCATTAAATCTTTAATTGGTCTTGGAGGCCATCTTCTTATTTTTGTTAACCATTCTTCATTACTATACCTAGGATCTAATTCAGTTACTGCTATCCAATTACTTTCTGCTTTACCAGATTCCCCCTTGGACCAGTGCAACGCAGTTAAAGCTGCCCGAGCATCTGCAAAAGTGGGATAACGTCTAATTAATTTTTTCAATTCTTTTTCACAGGCATCAATATTGCCTAACTGGAAATCTGCTAAAGCCATACTTGACCTTGCCATAGCAAATCCAGGGTTATATAAAGCAGCTTTTGAAAATAAATCTCTCGCTTTTAGCCATTGTGATGTGGAACCTTCAACATTAGCCAAATTATATAAGGCAGAAAAATTCTTGCTATCTTGCGAAATAACAAACATATAATCTCTTTTCGCTTGAGACCATTCACCCAATGCTTCCTCAGCTATGCCTCTGTTAATGTAAGGATCAATTTCACTGGGATTTAAACTTATTGCCTTATTTTGGTCATTTATTGATCCCTCTACATCTCCTATAACAAGTCTTACATTTCCTCTATTGCTTAAACCTGCAGCATCATCAGGATAAGAATCTAGATATCGATTCCATTCTTGTAAAGCAAGATTAAATTTTCCCTCTGAACTTAAATCTAATGCATTTTTAAACAAATCTTCTCTCAAAACTAATGAATAGCATGGTGCAACATAAAAGATATTTGCACAAACAAAAATTATTAAAAAACAAACCTTAACTGTCTTAAAAGTTATCATTTTCTGAATCGATGTACTTCCTTCCTAAGCCAGTAAGGAGTCTTCCTCGAGGAGTTCTCACAATGAAACCAATTTGGATTAGATACGGCTCAACTACAAATTCTAACATTGAAGAATCATCACCTAAACCGGCTGCGATTGCATCAAGGCCGGTTGGATTATTATATTGGTTTAAAAAAGATAAATATTGTCTATCTAAAGAATCCAATCCTTTTTCGTCTATTTGGTAAGATTTTAAAGCTTTTTTTATTGAATTCAAAGAGATAAGATTAGTTTTTTTAACAACTTGAGCATAATCTCTAACTCTTCTTAATAATCTCAAAGCAATTCTTGGAGTCCCTCGAGATATCTTTGCTAAATAATAAGATGCTTCATCTTCTAAATTAAGGTTTATTAGTTGAGAAAAATTAACAATTATTTGTTTTAATTCATCATATGTATAAAATTCAATTTTTTGAGATAAACCAAATCTATCTCTTAACGGGGCGCTTATTGAGGCTAATTTAGTTGTCGCACCAATCAGAGTAAACCTAGGAAGATTAATTGTTCTGCAACGTGCTCCTCTATTAGCTCCCATAGTTAAATCTAATCTAAAATCCTCCATTGCAGAATATAACAATTCTTCAGTTAAACTATTCAACCGATGTATCTCATCAATAAATAAAACTTCACCTTCTTTTAATCCAAGCAATAACCCTACAATATCTCTAGGTCTTTCAATTGCGGGTGCAGTTGCTATCCTACACTTTGTTTTCATTTCATTAGCTATCAAAAAAGCGAGGGTAGTCTTGCCTAGTCCAGGTTGTCCATATAAAAGAGTATGCTCCAAAGGTTCTTTTCTATAAATTGAAGCATCTATAGCTATTCTTAATGAAGACTTAAGTTTTTCTTGGCCAATAAATTCTTGAAAGGTAACTGGCCTAGCTAAGTTCATATTATTATTTCTTTTTTCTTCTGGAATAATTTTTGAATCAACTAGCCTCAGCTCTTTTTTACGAAGAGAAAAGTCATTATCACCAATATTGGAAGAAATTATTGCCATAATGAAAGGTTAATTGCAATTGTTCTGAGTAGAAAGATTTTTTAACTAAAATGGCAAGAAATTCAAACAAAGTTAAAAAAAATACTAAAAAAGAAAGTAACTTTAAACGTCTAGCAGAAAATAGATATGCAAAATTTCAATATGCAATATCTGAAACAATCGAAGCTGGAATTGAACTTTTAGGTACTGAAGTAAAGTCTATTAGAAATGGAAAAGCAAATTTAAGAGATGGGTATTGTTCGTTCAGAGATGGTGAGGTTTTTTTATTAAATGTTCACATTTCACCACACAAAAACGTGGGATCTTTTTTTAATCATGATCCATTAAGAAATAGAAAGTTACTTTTACATAAAAAAGAAATAATAAAACTGAAATCAAATACAGAAAAAAAGGGAATGACTATCGTTCCATTATCTCTTTATTTAAAGGGATCATGGATAAAAATAACTATTGGAGTCGGTAAAGGAAAAAAAATACATGACAAACGCCAAGATGAAAAACAAAAAAGTATAAAAAAAGAAATTAACTCTGCACTAAAAAGATAAAAAAATTATTCGGTCTAATTGAGATTATGAATTTAAACTTACTGAACTTGGAGGAGGAGAAGGATCTGGATCTGCAATTAACATATGCTGTAAGACAGTTTCAGGTCTCTCACTATCCCTCCAGCGAATTTTATATGCAGGCATTTTTGTACCTCTGCTTGTAGTTTGCTCCACTGGTTCAATAACCCATCCTCTTCTTGATCGGCCTTGAGGATTTCTTTTCACTACTGCATCCGCGTGTTTGAAACGGAAACCAACACGTTCACCACTCATTTAAAAAATTTCGTATTGGATTAATTTTTATATTTTACTTCATTCAAGGGTGATTTTTCATTTTTACTAGAAGTTATTTCTGGTTTTAACAATGGGAAAGGGATTACATCTCTAATTGATGAACTATTAGTTATCAACATAATGAGTCTATCAATACCTATCCCTAATCCTCCAGTAGGGGGCATGCCAATCTCTAAAGCATTCAAAAAATCTTCATCTATACAATGAGCCTCTAAATCTCCTTCATCTTTAAGAGACTGCTGTAATTGCATTCTTTCTCTTTGATCTACTGGATCTATCAACTCGCTAAAAGCATTTGCTAGCTCTCGTCCCACAATGAACAATTCGAATCTCTGAACCATTTCTTTATTATCAAGATGTGGCCTAGCTAAAGGAGAAATTTCTACAGGATAATCGATAACAAAAGTAGGTTCTGTAAGTTCTGATTCTACTTTTTGCTCGAAAACCTCATTTAAAAGTCTTCCAATAGTATTAACTTTATAAGAAAATTCAACATTTATACTTTTAACAGCTTTTTTTGCTGCCTGAAAGTCTCCACTAAAAGATTCAAAATCAATCCCTGTATATTTTTTGACTATATCTATCATAGATATTCTTAACCATGGCTTAGAAAAATCAATTTCCTTATTTTGATAATTTATAACTAAAGAGCCACAGGTATCAGCTACGATATCTTTAATTAGTTCTTCTGTTAAATCCATCATATCTACATAATTAGAGAAAGCTTGATAAATTTCAACTGAGGTGAATTCAGGATTATGCTTTGTACTTACTCCCTCATTACGGAAGATTCTACCCAATTCATAAACTTTCTCAAATCCTCCAACAACCATTCTTTTTAAATGTAATTCTGTAGCTATTCTTAGATACAGCGGAATATCTAATGTGTTGTGATGAGTAATAAATGGTCTTGCTTCAGCACCACCTGCTTCAGATTGCAGAATTGGAGTCTCTATTTCTAAAAAATTTCTATCATCTAGCCATTTTCTTATAAAACTTATACATTTTGCTCTTGTTTTAAATACATTTTTAGAGTGAGGGTTCACTATTAAATCTAGATAACGTTGTCTATATCTTTTTTCAATATCAGTCAATCCATGCCATTTATCAGGTAAAGGTTGTAGTGATTTAGATAACATTTCCCATTTTTCTACTTTAATTGAAAGTTCACCTTTGTTAGTTTTTTTAATTGTTCCATAGACACCTATCCAATCTCCAATATCTACTATTTCCTTTATGTCTTCAAAAGAAAGTAATTTTTGATTTTCTGCATTGGAATTGATAATTTTTTTTTCTAAATAAAGCTGAATCTGACCTTCTTCATCATTTATTGTGAAAAAAGCAATTTTACCCATTACCCTTTTTGCCATCACTCGACCGGCAATAGAGACACTAAAATCGTCCTCTTGACCATTTTCTAAATAATTAAATTTATAAATAAGAAACTTTATGGGATGGGAAACTTCAAAACTCTCTGCGTAAGAAGGGAATCCTTTCCTGACCAATGCATTTGCTTTTTGTAAGCGTGCTTCTCTTATATCAGACAAAATTTATTTAATATGTTTGTTTTATTTAATAAAAGTATCAGACTGAGGCTCAACTTGCCAAAGATGTTGCTGTTTCGCCAACTCTCTGAGATGCATAACCGATCCCACGAACAGTTAATATTAATTCTGGATTTCTGGGGTCTGGTTCCAACTTGCCTCTCAGCCTAGCTACATATACATCCACTACTCTTAAATCAGCAGCTCTCCTTGGAGGATAACCCCATAACTGTTCCAAAATTTCAGCACGAGGAACAACTTTACCAGGCTCGTCAAACAACAGTTCTAAGAGACTAAATTCTGTATAAGTTAGACTAATTCTTTCCCCTGCTCTAGAAACCTGTCTTCTATTAGTATCAACAACTAAACTTCCAAATTTCATAACTCCTTTACCAGTGGGAACTTCTTTCGTTTCGGTAACAGATACAGCAGGTCCCATTCTTCTCAAAATAGTAGCTATCCTAGCTTCTAACTCTTTTGGGCTAAATGGTTTTGATAAGTAATCATCAGCTCCTAAATCCAAACCTGCAACCCTCTCTGAAATCGCTTCTAGTGCAGTTAAAAATATTATTGGAACTACTGATTCAGCCCTAATTCTTCTGCAAACTGCAAATCCGTCCATCTTTGGAAGCATTACATCAAGAACTATTAAGTCAGGTGAATCTCTGTGGAAAGATTCAAGAGCTTCTTCACCGTTAGTGGCAGAAAAAACTTGATATCCTGCAAGTTGAAGTCTTGTAACTAATACTTTCAAAACTGCTGGTTCATCATCAACAACTAAAATTCTTGCTTTTGACATAAGTTAAAAAAGATTTCCAGATATTTCAAAGCAAATTTTGATTGCATTGAATTTTATTCTAACAATTAAAAATATAACATTACGAACCCTCAAAGAGATATTCCTTACATTTACAAATTTTTTCATTAATTTAAGGACATAAATGTTTTTGAACAATATTTATTCTTAGAGAAATTTTTTGTAGTGCTTGTCTCCCATAAAGAATATAAAGAGCCTCAAAAGTTGGGAGCAAATTAAGGGAGCAAGTAAACCTGTAAGAAAAACTTCTGCTAGAACATTTTGAGCACTAGGGATAAACATTAAAAAATTATTATCTGAAAAATTATTAAACAAAATCTGTAAAAAATATAAGGTCCCACATAAAAAACTCCCAAAAGCACAAATTAAACCATACCTAAAATGTCCCAATAACAAATCACTATGCATTTTTATTCTCCCAAACCAAAATCCACATAATATCAAACCTGGTATTTGAGTAAAATTACTATCCAGAGTTAAAGAATCTAAAATAAGACCTATAAAAAACCCAAATATTATTCCATTAATTGATCCATTTATCATTGACCAAGGTAACAACCAAAATAAAGGCCAATATGGCTGAATACCTAAAAATCCAAGCCAATTTGGGTGCCATAAAAAAATAATTGGGATAAAAATAAAATTTATTAAAGATAATCTTTTTTTAAAAAATTTATTCATTAAATTTTACTTTAAAATTTGAACCCAATCTATTACGTGAGGTTTTGCCAAAAGCAATACTTTAGCCATTTTTTTTGCCTGAAATGGTTCCCCAACAGATTTAACAATACCAATTGGGATATTTGGAGGTAATAAAGTACTAGCAGGTGAAGATGATACAAAATCTCCCACTTTTATATCAGCATCTTTTGAATAAATTATTAAATTAGGATGATCATCTCCTGAACCAACCAGAAGCCCATTAATTTGAATCCTATCAACCCAGACACCTAATTTACTTTCTGGAGAGGTTAATAATCTTACCGAAGAAGTAAATAAAGAAGTATTTTGTACTCTTCCTAATAATCCACCCGGGCCAACCACGGTACTACCAATTACTACTCCATCTCTCGAACCTTTATTCAATATTATTTGCCTCCACCAACTACCTGTTTTTCTCGAAATAACTGCAGCTGAAATATCGTCATTATTTTGTACTTCTTGAAGAGATAAGATTTCCCGCAATCTTATATTATCTTTTTTAAGAAGATCTACCTCTATTAAAGATTCTTGCTCTACGCTATTAAGAATAATTTCTTTTTGAAATTGACCAGGCCAAAAAGGCTTTGAAAGAAAATAATAAAAATCCTTATAAAGAGATCCCTTTGATATCCTTACAAAAACTAAAAACAAAAATACTCCAAAAAATATCCAACTATTCTTTTTATGCCACCAACGATTAGTAGAAATTCGTCGGATATCTAACATACAATTAATCTCTTATCGCGTTTCTTATGAAGTCTGGGGTATCAACAACTCTTTTAAGTTTTTTAAAATCATCCAAAACCTCCCCACAACCATTAACTACACACAGCAATGGATTTTCTGCTATGTGAGTAAAAATTCCCGTTTCATCGCTCAATAAATCGTTAATACCCCTTACTAAAGCTCCACCCCCTGCGAGCATAATACCCCTATCAACAATATCTGCAGCAAGTTCAGGGGGGGTTCGCTCTAAAGTTCTTTTTACAGCTTCAACAATTTTGCTAAGTGTATCAGCCATGGCTTCTCTAATTTCTCCAGATGTCAAAGTAACTGACCTAGGTAGACCAGATAAAAGATGTAAACCTCTCACCTCTAAAGTAGTTTTATCAAAATCATCATCTGGAAATGCAGATCCAATTTTGATCTTAATATCTTCTGCGGTTCTTTCTCCAACAACCAAATTGTGCACTTTTTTAAGATAAAGGGCAATTGATTCATTTATTTCGTCACCAGCTATTCGAACAGATTCACTTAATACAGTTCCACCCAAACTTAAAACTGCAACCTCAGTAGTACCACCACCAATATCAACAATCATAGTTCCAATTGGCTCAGTCACTGGTAATGATGCTCCTATTGCTGCTGCAACAGGTTCATCAATTAAGTGAACTTCTCTTGCTCCCGCTAATCCAGCTTCTCTTACCGCTCTTCGCTCAACACTTGTCACTCCACTAGGAATACCAATAACTATTCTTGGGGCTACAATACCCTTGCCTTCGTTACATTTTTGAATAAATGTTTTTATCATTTGCTCAGCCGCATCAAAATCTGCAATAACTCCGTCTCTAAGTGGTCTTACAGCTCTTATATTGCCTGGCGTTCTTCCAAGCATTAACTTTGCTTCTTTACCAACAGCCAATGGTATGCCTTCTTCTAAATCCATAGCTACCACAGAAGGCTCTTGTAAAACAACTCCCTTGCCTGATACGTGTATGAGAGTATTAGCTGTTCCTAAATCTATGCCAATGTCTCTAGAAAATTTAAATCTGTTAAAAATCACAATGAGAATTCTTTTTTTATAAATAATATATCTATTTTTTATTAACCTCTCACAATTCTCTCGTTTAGTTATGAATAGCACGCAAAACTTTGAGCATAACCCAGAAATATGAGTAGTATTAAAAAAAAAATAATTATGGAAATTAACACAATTAACCTAGTTGGCAGAGCAGGCAGAGAACCAGATGTCAGATATTTTGAATCTGGTAGTTTAGTAGCCAATTTCACTCTTGCAGTGAACAGAAGAAGCAGAGATGAAGAGCCAGACTGGTTTAACTTAGAAATTTGGGGCAAACAAGCCCAAATAGCAGCAGATTACGTTAAAAAAGGGTCTTTAATTGGAATTACAGGAAGCTTTAAGATTGATAGTTGGAAAGATAAAAACACTGGAGAAGATAGATACAAACCAGTCGTTAGGGTAGATAGATTAAACTTACTAAGTTCCCGAAAAGAATCTGAAAATAACCAATATTCTAACAATAGTAACTCTGGTGAAATTCCTTTCTAAGATCTATTTTTTGAAAACTTTAAAGAATATTTTTGTTACAAAATATAAGAAAATCAAAATTAAAATTGGCTTCACAACATATTTGATTTGATCTAAATAAGTCTCTATGGTTTGATAATTTTCACCAAACAAATAGCCTCCATAAGTAAGAAGAGCAACCCATATAAAGCTACCAAATGTGGTCCAAACCAAAAATTTCCCTAAAGGCATAAGTTCTATACCAGCTGGAACGGATATTAAAGTTCTTATACCTGGTACTAATCTTCCCCAAAAAACTAAAGAAACGCCATATTTCTCAAACCACTTTTTACTTTTAATTAAGTCATCAGAAGAAATTCCTAAATATCTTCCTTTTTTATCTAAAAAATTTGAAAGTCTTTTTTGATTTACTAATCTGCCTAAGTAATACCAAGGCAATGCTCCGAGTATCGTTCCAAATAAACCCCAAAAAACTAAAATATAGAAATTTAATTTTTGTTGATATACAAAAAAACCCCCCAAGGGCATTATTATTTCTGATGGGATTGGGGGAATTATATTTTCTAAAAACATAGCCAAACATATAATAAGGTATGCAATTGTTGAATTCTTTTCAACCGCCAAACTAATATAGTCAGGAATTGAAGTAAGAATATTTACAAAAATTAAATTCAAACTTAATATCTATAAAGTTGTGACTTATAAGGTCCTTCAATTGAAACATTTATGTAATCGGCTTGTTCTTTAGTTAATTTTGTTAATTTTGCACCAATTTTATCTAGATGTAATCTAGCTACCATTTCATCTAAATGTTTTGGTAAAACGTAAACCTCTTTAGAATATTGCTCTGACTTATTGAAAAGTTCAATTTGAGCTAATACTTGATTGGTAAAAGAATTACTCATAACAAAACTTGGATGTCCAGTGGCACAGCCTAAGTTAACTAATCTACCTTCAGCTAAAAGGATTATTTTATTGCCACTTGGTAAAGTTATGTGATCCACCTGGGGCTTAATATTTTCCCATGGATAGTCTTTCAATGAAGCCACATCAATTTCATTATCGAAATGGCCTATGTTGCAAACTATGGCCTCATCTTTCATCTTCAAAAGATTTTCGTTTGTTATTACCTGATAGTTCCCAGTTGCTGTAACAAATATATCTATATCTTCCACAACATCGTCTAATGTAACAACGCTAAAACCTTCCATTGCCGCTTGGAGAGCGCAAATTGGATCAACCTCAGCAACTTTTACAATTGCACCAAGTCCTCTTAAAGACTGGGCTGAACCTTTGCCTACATCTCCAAAACCCATTACTAAAGCGACCTTCCCAGCAATCATCACATCAGTGGCCCGCTTTATGCTGTCAACTAGAGATTCTCGGCAGCCATATAAATTATCAAATTTGCTCTTAGTTACTGAATCATTAACGTTGATAGCAGGAAAAGGTAAAGCATTTTGCTTTTGAAGTTGATAAAGTCTTGCAACTCCCGTTGTAGTTTCTTCAGTGACACCAATGATATTACTCTTAATTCTGGAATAGAAATCACTATCATTTTCCAACTTAGACTTAATAGAATTGAATAAAGCAATTTCTTCTTCATTACCAGGATTATCTAAAACAGATAAATCTTTTTCTGCTTTACTACCGAGTATCAATAAGCCAGTTGCATCTCCCCCATCATCAAGAATCATATTTGGAGAATCTAAACCCCAGTCAAGAATGTAATGGGTATATTGCCAATATTCATCGAGAGTCTCACCTTTTTTTGCATATACAGAAATTCCTTGTTCTGCGATAGCAGCAGCCGCATGGTCTTGAGTTGAAAAGATATTGCATGAAGCCCACTTTACTTCTGCACCAAGATCAACAAGAGTTTCTATTAAAACGGCTGTCTGAATTGTCATATGAAGACTTCCAGCTATTTTTGCACCTTTAAGTGGCTTTTCAGATTGATATTTATCTCTAAGTGCCATTAATCCAGGCATTTCTGTTTCGGCAATTTTAATTTCTTTATGACCAAAATCTGATAGAGAGATATCAGCAATTATGTAATTAGGTATAGAAGTTTTGACTGAATCTGCGATAACCATATCTTGTAAATACTTTTCTATTAAACTATAGATGATTATTGTGTAATTTTGTGTTTGTTGAGAATTTAAAAGAGACTTTAAATTTAGGAAAAAAACTCTCACACAAATTAAATCCCCAATCAATTGTTTTATTACAGGGTCCAATTGGGGCTGGAAAAACTTCATTTGTTCAAGGGATTGCTAACGGCTTATCAATCTCTGAAGACATTACAAGCCCTACGTTCGCTTTATCGCATCACTATAACTCCGGAAAAATTCCACTAATTCACCTTGATTTATACAGGTTAGAAAATGTTTCTTCAGCAAAAGAAGTTTTTTTTACAGAAGAAGAAGAAGCAATACAAAAACAAGCCATTTTAGTAATTGAATGGCCAGAATTAATAGAACCAGTTATTGATAATTTCTGGAAAATAGAAATTAGTTACGCAAAAAATTATGGAAGAAACTACGAAATAAGAGATCCCAAGAATTTATTAACTTTCTCATAATATGGTTGTTGCTCGATGGCCCCTTCACCAAGGCAAGTCAACAATCCACACACACCTGAGAACTTAATACAATCTTCTATCTCTATTTTATTTAAAGGATAGCCAGAAGAAATTAATTTTGAAATAAACCCAGCTAGAAAAGCATCGCCTGCGCCAGTTGTATCAACAATTTTTTGTGAAGTTGGAGTTTCGGTAATTCCCTGCAATTCATTGATGTACCATGAAACGGGATTTTCTCCATCAGTTATTATTACATCTGGTCTATTAGACAATTGTTGAGATATTAGAGAGGGATTTTCATTCTTAAAAAACAAAGTTGCTTCTTCCTTAGCAAGTTTTAAAACATTCGCATGATTTAAAAATTTCTTGATTAAATTAATTCTCGCGACTTTACTAATTTCTGATGAAAAACTTGAATGATCCCAAAAGACCTCTCTCCAATTCAAATCAATAACTATTTTAACTTCAAATTTTTTAGCTTGTTCAAGAAGAAAAAAAATAGTCTCTGCTGATATCGGAGATGATAATAAGATCGTTCCTGTTACCAAATATTTTGTTTCTAGAAAAGATTTCTCCAAATTTAAAATTTCTTTTTCGATTAATTTCTTACTAATAACTTCGTCTGCAAAGCATGAATGAGAACTTTGCTCAAAGCCTGAAAAAAAACGATCTCCAAACTGATCTCTATCTACATTAACCACGCGAGTAGATGAATCATTATCTAATTGCAAGAAATCTAAATTAACGTCCAATTCATTAAATTGCGCAATAAATTTTTCTCCATAATCATCACTACCCAAACTCCCTATAAATGTTGAATCTATTTTTAATTTTCTTAAAGCACAAGCAACATTAGCCGGGGCACCACCCAAAAAATCTGTAAATCCCTGATTTGACTTATTTCTGATTCTGTCTATTAAAGCCTCTCCAATACATATGACCTTTTTCTTTTTCATAAAATGAAGCTTTTTCTTAACTAAGCATAATTTATTAAAAACGAATAATTTTTTTTTGAATTAAAGTTTAATTAAAGAGTATCGATGATGACTTTAAATAAATCTGAAACTTGGAAATGGGAAAATTGGGAAATTTCTTGGTCCTTATCAAAGGAATCTACTTCTGAAAAAAATATTAAAATTTTATTAGTGCATGGATTTGGAGCATCAAAAAACCACTGGAGACATAATCAAGATTTTCTTGGTAAGTTCTCTGAATGCTACGCAATAGACTTATTAGGATTTGGAAGAAGCAGTCAGCCCAGTGCTTTATTAAATTACGAACCTGATAAAGAAAACTCAATTAAATATTCATTTGACTTATGGGGTAATCAAATATCAACATTTTGCACAGAGGTTATAAAATCTCCTGTTTACTTAATAGGAAATTCAATTGGTGGTGTTATTGCATTAAAAGCTGCTGAAACCCTCAAAGATAATTGCAAAGGTGTCATTCTCATTGATTGCGCTCAAAGAACTATGGATGATAAACGATTAAAAAAAAGTGATGTTTTAATGAATTTACTTAGGCCGTTATTAAAAACAATAGTGAGACAAAGAATTATTAGTAATACACTTTTTACAAGGGCTGCTAATCCTAAAGTTATAAAGAAAATACTGGAACAAGCTTATCCCTCAGGAAAAAATATCGATGAAGAGTTAATTGAAATATTATACAAACCCTCTAAAAGAAAAAACTCTAAAGAAGCGTTTCGTGGCTTTATTAACTTATTTGATGACTATCTTGCTACAGATCTTTTCGATAAAGTTGATATTCCCATCCAATTAATCTGGGGAGAAAAAGATCCTTGGGAATCCTTAAGTGAAGCAAAAGATTGGAAGAAAAAGTTTAGTAATATAAAAAGACTTGATGTTATTCAGGGTGCTGGACATTGTCCTCATGATGAAGAACCTGAGAAAACAAATAACTTTATTTGCGAATTTATTCAGGAAACAAAATAGGCTTCTACGTTATCACTAAGTCTCCTCAAACCTCTTAATCCGTCCCGTTCTAGGTTTCTTACTCGATCCCTACTAATTCCGAGTACTCTCCCGATCCCTGTAAGAGACATTGGCTCATCACCGTCCATTCCATACCTCATTCTTAAAACTCTACACTGCAAATCAGGTAATTGATGCAAAAGAGAATGAAGATCACCTCTCATACAATCCATCTCAATTTGTTCATCAGGTAAATCCTCACCACCTGCTAATAAATCTAATAAAACAGTATCTTCACCATCTCCAACTTTTGTTTCAAGACTAACTGGTTGTCCTGCTTTGCACATCAAATCTTTAACATCTTCTTCAGGAAGCTCTACGTATTTTGCAAGTTCGCTTACTGTTGGGGTTCTTGACATTTCTTGACTCAACTCTCTTTGACCTTTTTTTAACTTATTTAGCATTTCGGTTATATGTATAGGTAGTCTTATAGCTCTACTTTTTTCAGCTATCGCTCTGGTAATACCTTGTCTGATCCACCAATATGCATATGTTGAAAATTTATAACCTCTTGCTGGATCAAATTTTTCTACTCCCCTAACTAAACCTATCGTTCCTTCCTGAATTAGATCTAATAATTCCATATTTCTTTTAGTATATTTTTTTGCAACACTTACAACTAATCTCAAGTTTGCTGCAACCATTCTCTCTTTAGCGCGCTGTCCAGCTCTCAATCTTCTTTTTATTATTGAAATAGATAAATTCAATTTGCTTGATAATTCCTCAACAGTTGGCTTTTCACCGGTTAATTCAATTATCTCTAATTCTGCTCTCTCAACTTGCATATATTCTTGTACCTGCCTGCCAAGTGTTATTTCTTGCTCATGAGAAAGTAAAGGTACTCTTCCTATATCCCTCAAATATGATCGAACTAAATCAACATCATTACTAATTTTTAAACTTGCGATAGAAGCTAATTTATTCTCACCTATTGTTTCAGTAGACATGAAAATTGAATGTTGTTTTGTAAACAATACCATTAAGAAATGTAAAGTTAAACAAAAAAATCCACAAATTTACAAAAATGAGAATAAATACCTAGTGGATTTAGATTAATGAAGAGCTTAATAACCATTTCGCAGTATTTAGATAAATAAATACACCTGCAATATCAGTTACAGTTGTTATGAAAGGAGAGGACATTAAGGCTGGGTCCAGTCTCATTTTATCAAATAACAAAGGTAGAATAGCTCCGGCTGTAGCAGCTAAAGTAGTTATAGATATTAAACTTATTCCTACCGCAGAAGCTATTAAAGGACCTTCTCCTTGCCACCATGCGAAGGGGAAAACTACTAGCATCATCAAAATACCTAAAAGAGCTCCAGTTATTGCCTCCTTAAATACCGCCTTAATTGCGCCAAGAGACTTCAATTTTTGAGTACTTAACCCCCTAATAACAACAGTTGAACTTTGAGCACCAACATTCCCTCCAGTACCTATGAGCAACGGAATAAATGCAGCTAACAAGACTATTTCTTTTAAAATTTGATCATTCATAGCAATAACTTTAGTCGTCAAACCATTTGCCAAAACCAAAATTAATAACCATAAAATTCTTCGTCGAGCTATGGTGAACAAACTACTTTGAAAATAATCATCTTCATCTCCAGGCTGAACTGCGCCTGCTGCATAAATATCTCTTGTTGCTTCTTGCTCTATGACATCAATTAAATCATCAACAGTTACTATCCCAACAAGTCTTTTTTCTTTATCAACAACTGGGAGCGCCAAAAAATCATATCTTTGTATTGCTCTTGCGACCTCTTCTTGATTAGTATTAGTAGAAATATTAACCACATCTTTAGTCATTACATCTCCAATTGGTTTAGATGGATCTGCAGTAACAAGGTCTCTCAATGAAAGTATTCCAGTTAAATGTCTCTCTTTATCTGTAACATACAAGCTATAAATAGTTTCTGTAAATGGGGCTCTTTTTCGGACTAAAGAAAGAGCCTCGGCGGCCGTCTGCATTTCTTTAAGATCTATGAATTCAGTTGTCATTAATCTTCCAGCAGTTTCTGGCTCATATCCAAGTAATTCAGCTGTTACTTTTCTTTCCCCAGGACTAAGAGCAGACAAAAATTTTCGTACAACTTTTGCTGGTAATTCATCAAATAGTTGAACTCGATCATCAGGAGACATTTTCTCAACAATTTCTAAAACTTCTCCTGAACGAAGCCTGTCTAATAAAGTTTGCTGAACTATTGGATCTAAATATTCATAAACCTCGATAGCCTCATTTTTCTTTAACAATCGAAATGCTAAAGCTTGCAATATTAATGGAAGGCTGCCAATAGCATCTGCGATATCAACAGGTTGAGAAGGTTCTAATAGTAATTTTGCCTCATCATAATTTCCTGCTACTAGCAATTCTTCAAGTTGAACAGTAATATTTTCTCGAGTACTTAAATCTGAAGATAAGGTTGTAACAGTTTCTAGATTATTATTATTCATAAATATAATCCCTTGTCAAAGTAACATCATCATTATATGAAATCTAAGTAATTTTTCTACTTATCCACAACCCGAAATACATAGTGAAAATATTTAAAATGATGATTAAATTAAAAAAAATTATAAATTTTATCCAATCTCCTTGATTCAAAATTTTATACAAAAAATATATAAATCCGCTAAAAGATGTAAAGCAAGAAAAAAAACCGCTTATGATAATTTTTTCTTTCGAATAACTTAATTTTTTTCCAATAACAAAGCCAAAAAAAAATGACCCAATTATTGAAACAATCAAATTATTATTTATGAGAAGCCTTAAAAAAGTAGCTGCATAGCAAGCTAAAATAATATAAATATAATTTTTTATCTTCATTTAATAATTTGAATCAAACAATAACCTGCATAAAAACAAATAAAAGATAACGTAATAACCTCTAAATAATGTAAAAATAAATGCATGAATTCCCTCTTTTGAAATAAAACAAATAGCTGATATATGAAAGAGGAAAATGTACTAAAACATCCTAAAAAACCAATATAGAATAACAATAATATCTTGTTATTAAGAAAATTTAATGCTACTAAAATTCCCAAAAAAAAAGATGCTATTAAATTAACTATTGAAGTATTTTGAATATTAAACCCAACATTTAATTTTAAATTGTTTTGTATAAACATCCTTAGTATTAATCCAAAAGTACTCCCGAGTAAAACAATAATTATTGAGGTAATATCCAAAATTTACATTTTTATCCAGCCCTTTGAAATCTTATTAGGTTCGTCTAAAAATTTATTAGAAGCTAATTCTACCCTAACCCAAATATCATCTTCACTGACTTTCCACTTTCGTAAAACTGATAAAGTTGTACCAATATCAAGAACTAATAATTCTGTAGCATTAATTTCAGGAAAAGCATAAAGAGAAGTATTTGCACTCAATATAATTTCTTTTGTATTACTAGGAAACTTATATTGCTTTAAACTCTTTTGAATTCCCCCAGCTGGGAGAGTAATAGGGCCAATTAATGCAAATACAATTAAACAAATATTCTTAAGGAGATTGTTAATCATATATCTAAAGTTGCCATATCTAAGTTACTACTATTCGTTTCAATAAACTCTCTTCTTGGAGCAACTTTATCTCCCATTAATATATTGAATATTCTGTCAGCTTCAAGTGCATCTTCAATTTCAACCCTCTTCATCATCCTAGTTTGGGGATTCATTGTTGTATCCCATAATTGTTTTGGCATCATCTCGCCTAAACCTTTGAATCTTTGGATATTGTAATTAGCATTTTCACCGAAACTTTCAATTGTAAGTTTTAATTGATTCTCGTTATAACAATATTTATGATTTTTACCTCTTTCTACTTTATAGAGAGGCGGGCAAGCTATGTAAATAAAACCTTTCTCAACAAGTTCTCTCTGATATCTATAAAAAAATGTCAATAATAAAGTTCTAATATGAGCCCCATCAACATCAGCATCGGTCATGATGACAACTCTGTGATATCTCAAAGAGCTCACATCAAACTCTTCACCCTTTATTCCTAATCCTAGAGCAGTTATTAATGACTGAATTTCCGTATTTTTATATATTTTAGTATCATCAGTTTTTTCGATATTAAGAATTTTACCTCTTAGAGGCAAAATAGCCTGAAAATTTCTATCTCTTCCTTGTTTTGCTGAACCTCCAGCAGAATCTCCCTCAACGATATAAATTTCTGATTCAGAGGGATCTCGAGAACTACAATCCGCTAATTTACCTGGCAGAGTTGAACTTTCAAGCACACTTTTTCTTCTTACTAACTCCCTAGCCCTTCTTGCAGCTTCTGCCGCATTAAATGATTGTATTGCTTTTTCAAGAATCAAATCCAAAATTCCAGGATTGAATTCCATATATTTTGTAAGAGCCTCCCCGATAAGAGAATCAACAATTCCTCTTACTTCAGTATTACCTAATTTTGTTTTTGTTTGCCCTTCAAATTCAGGATCTGGAACTTTAACCGATAAAACGACAGTCAATCCTTCTCTTATGTTTTCACCAGCTAAATTTTTTTCAATATCTTTTCTTTTACCTCTTTTTTTTGCGAGGTTATTGAAGGTTCTTGTCAAGACTGTTTTTAATCCTTCAATATGAGTGCCTCCATCAATAGTTCTTATATTATTTGCAAAACCTAAAATATTATCTGAAAATACATCTGAACACCATTGCAAAGCTGCTTCCACATAAACGTTTTCTTTTTGTGAGTCAACATAAATTATCTCTGGATGAATAGACTCCTTTTCTGCATTCATATATTGCACATATTCTCTAATACCTCCTTGATATAAGTAAATTTCTTCTTTGTAAGATCCATCGGAAAATTCATGTCTCTCATCTCTAAAAATAATTTTTACGCCGCCATTAAGATAAGCTAATTCTCTTAACCTAGATGAAAGAAGTGTATATTCAAATTCTATTCCTCCAGAAAAAATAGTTTTATCGGGCTTAAAACAAATGGTTGTTCCTTTCTTAAAAGGTTTGACAGACTGCTTTTTAGATTGCAATGCACCCTTTGATACCCCTTGTTCAAATCTTTGGTTAAACTCACTGCCATCCCTGTAAACAGTTACATTAACCCATTCGCTTAAAGCATTAACTACTGATATGCCTACACCATGCAAACCGCCTGAAACCTTATAACCACCACTACCAAATTTGCCCCCTGCGTGAAGTACAGTTAATACAGTTTCTAAGGCACTTTTACCTGTCCTTGGATGAATATCTGTTGGAATACCTCTTCCATTATCCGAGATTAACGCTGATCCATCTGCTCGAAGAACTATTTCGATTTGATCACAATGCCCTGCAAGGGCTTCATCAACTGAGTTATCAACTACCTCATATACAAGGTGATGCAAGCCTTTTGGACCTGTGGAACCTATATACATCCCAGGGCGTTTACGAACTGGCTCTAAGCCTTCTAAAACCTGAATCTGTTCCGCACCATATTCATTTGAGATTTTATTAGATCTTTTGTCCTCACTCATTTAATATTAAAAAAAAAAACATTAAACTTTTAAAATGTTATTTTTAAAAGTTCTTGAATTAAATTTAACACCGCAATAAGAGAAAGGCTCGCAGTCTATGAAAAATTTAACCACTTTAATTATATAGGTAATAGATTTTTCTTCAGAAATTAATATGTCTACTAGTTCGCCTTATACAATAGTTTTAATTGGACCCACAGCAAGTGGTAAAACAGAATTAGCTATAGAAATTGCGGATCATTTTAAAACTCATATACACAATATCGATTCAAGACAAATTTATAAATCTATGGATATTGGAACAGCCAAGCCATCTAAGAATCAACAAAAAAAAATAAAGCATTTTTTAATAGATATTGCAGAACCTATTAATCCAATTAATGTAAAACAATTTCAAGAAATTGCACAAAAATCAATAAAAAAAGAAATTAAACAAAATAACTTACCTTTTCTTGTTGGAGGAAGTGGTTTATATATGAACTCAATAACAAAAGGTTTTTTTGTGCCAGATGTACCTCCGCAAAAAAATTTGAGAGAACAATTAGAAAAACTTGGCCAGAGAGAATGTTGGGAGCTTTTAAAAAACTGTGATCCAATGTCAACAAAAAACATAAATTTTGCTGATCACACTAGAACAATAAGAGCTTTGGAAGTATTTTACGTAACAGGTAAACCTTTGTCAGCTCAAAAAGTTCAAAAACCGCCTAACTGGAAGATACTAGAGCTTGGATTGGATAGAGATAATTTAAAAGAAAGAATTTTACAAAGAACAAGAAATATGTTTTTTACTGGGATTGTTGAAGAGACGAAACATCTTATTTCTCAATATGGATCAGACATGCCAATATTAGAAACGATTGGTTACCGTGAAGCTAAGAGTGTCCTAAATAATAATTTAAGTATTGAGGAGGCAATTGAGTTAACCACTACAAAAACAATCCAATTTTCCAAGAGACAAAAAACATGGTTTCGTAATAAAAATAATCCTATTTGGCTTAATAACAAAAACCTACTAAAAGATGCAATAATTAAAATAGAGTCTTTTTTAGGCTAATTTATAAACTAGCGGATCTTGTTCAACATCCAATCAATTTATTAACTAAACTGAATGCCACCACGCCCACGCTTTGACCGTCGCGCTCCAGTAAGAGAGCTCCCAAATATTAATGAAAGAATAAAATATCCTCAATTAAGAGTTGTTGATTCAGATGGGAAACAATTAGGTGTCTTAGATAGACTAAAAGCATTAGAAATAGCCTCTCAAAGAGAACTTGATTTGGTTTTGGTAAGCGAAAAAGCAAACCCTCCTGTTTGTAGAATCATGGACTATGGAAAATATAAATTTGAACAGGAAAAGAAGGCAAAAGAAGCAAGAAAAAAATCTCACCAAACAGAAGTTAAAGAAGTAAAAATGAGGTACAAAATTGATAAGCATGATTATGACGTAAGAATAGGTCAAGCAACTAAATTTTTAAAAGCAGGAGATAAAGTAAAATGTACTGTAAATTTTAGGGGTAGAGAAATTCAACATTCCAATTTAGCGGAAACACTCCTTTTAAAAATGGCTAATGATTTAGAAGAGCAATCAGAAGTACAACAAAAACCAAAAAGAGAAGGAAGGAATATGATTATGTTTTTAAGTCCTAGAAAAACTCCCCTTGTTAAAAAAGACCCAGGATAAAAAATTATTATGGAAAATCTATGACAAATGTTAAAGTGTCACTATGAATAAAAATAAATTAATCAGGATTTTTCTAAAGTGAGATTCCACATTCAACAAGAAAGTGATATCCCAGCATCGACACAACTTTACAATCAAATTTGCTTTGCAATAGCAGCAAGACATTATCCTCCTGGTCACAGACTTCCAAGCACTAGACAACTTGCGATGCAGACTGGGCTCCATCGAAACACCATAAGTAAAGTTTACAGACAACTTGAAATGGACGGAGTAGTTGAAGCTATGGCTGGATCAGGTATTTATGTAAGAGATAATCTTACTAAGAGAGACTTTAAAAAATCAATTTCCTCAAAAGAAAAAATAAGAAAACTGCCAGACCAAGAAGCAAAGAAGGCAATTGATAACTTTATAAATCTTGGCTGCACTTTACAAGAAACAAGAGAAATCTTAACCAATGAAATTGATTGGCGTATTAAATGTGGAGCGAGAATTATAGTAAGCACTCCTAGAGAAGATATAGGCGCTTCTATGCTGATAGCAGAAGATCTTTCTCCAAAAGTTGATGTACCAGTAGAAGTTGTTCCTATGGAAGAATTAGAAAAAGTTTTGAGTAATTCAAGTAATGGTACTATTGTCACAAGCAGGTATTTTTTACAGCCTTTAGAGAAAGTTGCTAAACAACATGGAGTTCGTGCTATTGCAGTTGACTTGAGCGACTTTCAAAAAGAATTGAAAATTCTAAAAGAATTAAGTGCTGGCAGTTGTGTAGGTATTGTTAGCATAAGTCCTGGTTTATTAAGGGCAGCAGAGGTTATCATACACAGCATGCGAGGCAGTGAATTAATGCTTATGACGGCAATCTCAGATAATAACAGTAGATTACTATCACTTTTAAAGACTTCAAACCATATAGTCTGCGATTGGCCTAGTTTATCAGTTGTAGAAAACACATTATTAAAAAATCGTTCACAGCTCATAAGATTACCCCAGATCATATGTGCTAAAAATTATCTAAGTATTGAAACTATAAATCAATTAAAAAAAGAAATCGGAGTAATTAATTAACAATCATGATTTTGAGAACTTTTAAATCAGATATTGATATTATTAAAGAAAGAGATCCTGCAGCTAGAGGAATATTAGAGATTTTTCTTTGTTATCCTGGCTTCCAATCGATAGTTATTCATAGATTTACTCATAAATTATGGCAACTAAAAATTCCTTTAATTCCTAGGTTTTTAAGTCATCTCAATAGGCTAGTAACAGGTATTGAAATCCATCCTGGGGCCAAGATTGGTAAACGCGTTTTCATTGATCATGGAATGGGAGTAGTGATAGGTGAAACAGCTGAAGTAGGGAATAATTGTTTGCTATATCAAGGAGTAACATTAGGAGGTACTGGCAAAAGCCATGGAAAAAGACATCCAACCTTAATGGAAAATGTCGTCGTTGGAGCTGGTGCAAAAGTTCTTGGATCGATCATAGTAGGCTCAAATACCCGCATTGGGGCTGGTTCAGTAGTTGTTCGTAATGTCGAAGGAAATAGTACTGTAGTTGGTGTTCCTGGCAGAGTAGTGCATCAAAGTGGTGTCAAAGTTAATCCTTTAGCTCACTCTGCATTACCAGATGCAGAAGCTAATGTGATAAAAAATTTAATGGATAGAATTGACTTACTTGAAAACGAACTTCTTAAATTACAAAAAACCGTGCAATGCCTTTCTAATTCAGAATCTATTGATATTTCTAAACTTGGAGATGCTCAAAATCTTAAAGACAAAGAAATTATAGAATTTCTCGGAGATGATTAGAACTTGATTCAATTTGTATCATTGATATCAGTTTTAGGTTGGAACATAAACATTGAATAAATAACATTTCGTCTCATATTAGTCATCATTTCGAGAAACATGTCATATCCTTCGTTTTTATATTCGATTAATGGATCTTTTTGACCATAACCTCTCAATCCGACTGATTCTCTCAAGGAATCCATGGATTGAAGATGTTCTCGCCATAAATTGTCTATTTGCTGCAAAATGAAAAATCTTTCAGCTTCTCTCATTAATCCTGGACGAATCTTTTCTATTTGTGATTCCTTTAAATCATAAGCTATTCGCAACTGCTCTTGAAGATAGTTTTTTAATTCTTCTATTGACAGTAAATTAATATCATCAGATTTAAGATCATCTAATAAATATATAAATTCTTTGACTTTAGAAATTAATTGATCAATATTCCATTCTTCAGGAGGAAGATCAGGATTAATATAAGCATCTACAATTTCAATCATTGTCCTTTCTCCATATCCTATTACTTGTCTTTTTAAATCAATTCCTTTCAATACTCTGAGTCTTTCGCCATAAACTGCTTTTCTCTGATTGTTCATTACCTCGTCGTATTCAAAAACTTGTTTTCTAATATCGTAATAGTATGTTTCAACTTTCTTTTGAGCACTTTCTAGAGACCTAGTAAGCATTCCTGACTCAATAGGCATATCTTCATCAACCCTAAAAGCATTCATTAGATTTGCTACTCTATCACCTCCAAAAATCCTTAATAAATTATCATCTAAAGATAAAAAGAATCTTGTACTTCCAAGATCTCCTTGTCTTCCTGCTCTTCCTCTGAGTTGATTATCCACTCTTCGTGATTCATGTCTCTCAGTGCCAATGACATGTAAACCGCCAGCTTCTCTTACTTTTTCTTCTTCATGAACCAAAACTTTTTCATATTCTTTTTTTACATCAGACAAAGATTCTCTCAAAAGCTTTATCAAGTCATCATCAGTTGGTGCTTTTTCTGCAGCTGTAGCTATCCTGTCATCAAGCTCCAAAACAGATAATTGTCTATCTCCCCAATTTTTAACAAGTTCATCAGATAAAAGAGAGAGTTTATTTTCAATTGCTTCATCTAGTTTGCAAGGGAAAAGACTTGTTGAAGAATTTGAAATGTTCTTTTTCGAATTTGAACCAGATTTTGTAGAAAAACCACCCTTTGATTTTAAATTTCTTTGTTTAGGTATTGGAGGCTTATGCTCATTATCAGGCTTGACTAACAAAGGAATTAAAATTTCTTTTAATTTAAGCCTTGCCATATAGTCACTATTACCGCCAAGAATTATATCTGTTCCCCTTCCAGCCATATTAGTCGCAATAGTGACAGCACCTGCTCTTCCTGCCTGAGCAACAATTTCTGCCTCACGTTCAACGTTCTCTGGCTTAGCATTTAACAAATTGTGTGGAATTTTTTCTTCAAATAGAAGTGAACTTAATAATTCACTTTTTTCAACACTTGTTGTACCAACTAAAACAGGTCTACCATCTCTATGAATTTGGGCAGTTTCTTTGGCAACCGCTTTCCATTTACCAATCTCTGTCTTAAATACTTGATCAGGCCAATCTTGTCTCTTTCTTATTTGATTTGTCGGTATAACTGTTGATTCTAATTTATAAGTTTTTTCAAATTCAACCTCCTCAGTTTTTGCCGTTCCCGTCATTCCTGCTAAACCAGGATATAGAAGAAAAAAATTCTGATAAGTAATGGATGCTAATGTTTGAGTCTCAGGCTGAATTTTCAGACTCTCTTTAGCTTCTATTGCCTGATGTTGTCCATCACTCCAACGTCTTCCTGGCATTACCCTACCAGTAAATTCATCCACTATGACAGCCTCATCGTTCTTAATAATATAATTTACATCTTTAATAAATAATTCTTTGGCTTTCAAAGCGTTAGTTATGTAATGTGCCCAAGGATCTTGAGGATTATATAAATCATTAACTCCCAAATATTCTTCACATTTTGCAAAACCCTGATCAGTTAATATACAACTTCTCTGTTTTTCATCAACTTCATAATCTCCTTCTGGATCAATACCATCCTTACTTAATTCTTTTGCTTTGACTAATGCCAGAGATAATTCTGCAGCTTTTTGATATTTTTCTTGTGGTCTTTCAACTTGACCAGAAATTATTAGAGGCGTTCTTGCTTCATCAATTAATATTGAATCAACCTCATCAATTACGCAGTAATTAAATTTTCTTTGAACTAACTCACTAATATCAGTAGCCATATTATCTCTTAAATAATCAAATCCTAATTCTGAATTTGTGGCATAAGTTATATCACAGTCATAATTTTTCTTTCTCTCAACTGGATTCATATCTTGCTGAATCAAACCAACGGATAAACCTAAAAAACGATGAACTTGTCCCATCCACTCTGCATCCCTTCTAGCTAAATAATCATTTACGGTAACAACATGAACACCTTTTCCCGTAAGAGCATTTAAATAACAAGGTAATGTCGCGACAAGAGTTTTTCCCTCACCAGTCTTCATCTCAGCAATTTGACACTCATTTAAAACCATCCCGCCTATTAACTGAACATCAAAATGTCTCATATCAAGAACACGTTTACTTGCTTCTCTTACAATTGCAAAGGCTTTAGGAAGAAATTCTTCTAGGAGTTCTTTTTGTTTTTTAAAATCTAATTCTGCTGAAATTTTTGATTTTAGATGCTGAGTTTCTTTTCTAAGCTCATCATCAGCCAATTGAGAAATTTCTTCTTCTAAAAAATTTATCTCTTCCACTATTGGTTGATAGCGCTTTAACTTTCGTGTATTCGGATCTCCCAACAAAAGTTTTAGCATAAGTCAAAGTCCTTAAAAAATTCATCTTATTACAAACATTATAAATTAGTGCGTTACAACAGAATGAAGAAAACTATTATCTCTTTATTTTATAGAAACGATCGATTAAGGTATTTAGATTAAAGTCGCAAAAATAACCTTGCTGACATTACTTTTCAAAATCTTTTTTTATAAATGAAAGAAATATCTCTAATCAAACATGCCAAAGGAGCTTTAGGTTTAAGGGTTTTTGGATTAGGTCCTAATCTTAAACCAACAAATGGATTAATTAAGCTACAAAAATTATTAGATACCAATGCTTTCTGGGCAAAAAATAGAACAATTAATGATCTAAAAAAATGTCTTGCTAACAGTGATATCGTAATAAGTCTTTGGGTTGGTAAGGAAATAGTTGGTTTTGGTAGAGCTTTAACCGATGGGATTTATCGCGGGGTACTTTGGGATATTGTTATAGATCAAAATCACCAAGGTAAAGGTTTTGGCACATTAATTGTGAAAAATCTTTTATCTTCTAAAAAAATTAAAAATACAAAAAAATTGTATTTAATGACAACAAATAAAAACTTGTTTTATTCTCAATTTGATTTTAAAGAAGTTACTTCTCAAAATTTATTGATACGTGAAATATAAAGTGCTCTATTTATAAAGAAAACAAAATCAAGATACAAATTTACTATAAAGCCATCTAATAAAAGGTCCTAAAATAGGAACTGGTCCAAAAGTTGGGCCGCAAAAATCAAAGTAATCTCTGTGCTCTTTTATTAATCCATTTTCACCAAATAATAAACGAGTAGTTCCAGGATAAATAAATTCTTTACCCATAATTTTTAAACCCATGGTCCATTCAATAAATCCACAATCATCAGTTATTGAAATTGCATGAGTTTCTAAAAAAACATCATCACATCTTTTAACTAGCTTTTCTTGAGCTTTAACATAAGAATCTAAGCCCTCTGTTTCCTGGGTTGGGTCTGTAAAAATAACATTCTCATTATAAAATTCAGCCCATTTTTGTTTTGTTGGTGCATCTGTACCATAAGGTTTGGTAAATAATCTCTTTAAATCCTCAATAGAAATTACTCTTGTCATTACAAAATTATTATTTAATTTATTTTAAAAGATACAAACATTAAAAGCGGATGAAGAGATTCGAACTCTCGACATTCTCCTTGGCAAGGAGATGCTCTACCACTGAGCTACATCCGCATAACTTATTTATATTATCTCAAAGATGGGATCAATGATAGAAATAATTAATTTTTTTTCAATTATTTAAATTTTTTATTAAGGATCCCATCTCAATTGCTTGTAAAGCATAATTCCAACCAAGATTATTTTTAATCCCTGCTCTTTCAAGAGCCTGCTGCATAGTATCAGTAGTTAAAACTCCAAAAATAATTGGAACATTATTTTCATTTGAAACTTGTGAAATACCTTTGCTAGCCTCAGATATAACTACATCATAGTGGGAAGTTTCGCCACGGATTACAGCTCCAAGAGCAATTACAACGTCATAATTCTTATTTTTCATAAGGGTTTTAGCTGCGATTGGTAATTCGAATGAACCAGGCACCCAAACTATATCTACTTGATTGCTTAATTCAGAAGTATCTAAACCATGTCTTTTTAAACAATCAAGACAACCAGATAGAATTTTATTTGTAATTAAATCATTAAATCTCGCTATTACAATGCCAACTTTTAAAGTAGAAGCATTAGTAAAAGATCCCTCAAAAATGGCCATTCAATTAAACTACGTTATATTAATAGACTCTCACGAAAAGGTATTAAGTTCAAACTAATGAAGAAACTATCCCTGTAACAAAAACTAAAACAACCCAAACAGCTGCAATAGAATAAATTTTTCTCCTACTTTCTCGCTGTCCTTCCTCTGTAGAAGGTTGAGTCACATATAAAACGGGTACTCCAACTACAGCAATTAAAGAAGCAAATAATAGAGCATTTACGAAGAAAAAGTTAACAGCCTGCATAATTCAGTCTTAGGTTTCAGATTATTATAAATACTATATTCTCATGAAAATGATAATTTTTAGAGAAAATTTACATACTTTAGCCACTTTAAATGCAAAAAAAAATTTTCCTCCTAAGATCTATTTAGGAATTAAAAAAGTATGCAAGAAGATACTATAATCCAAAAGAATTTATTTGCGATTAGTAGTGAAAATAATGAGCAAAAAGAAATATCAGGAATTCCAGAAGATTTATCTTGGGAAGATTTAAAAAAAGAATCGAAAAAAAGACCTAGACAAAGAAAAAATTCAACTAATTTAATAAATAAATTCAAAACTGATTTAATTTCAAATAATAAAAATGTTTGCATCAATGAAGAATCTTATAGCTATAAAACAGTTTCAAAACTGAAGTTAACTCCTGTAATGAGGCATTATGTAACTCTAAAAGAGGAAAATAAAGATAGGTTATTACTTTATAGATTAGGAGATTTTTTTGAATGTTTTTTTGAGGACGCTGTATTAATATCTAATCTTTTAGAAATAACGCTTACCAGCAAAGATGCTGGCAAAGAGATTGGTAAGATCCCTATGGCAGGGGTTCCCTATCATGCAATGGAGAGATACTGTGCTGATTTAATTAAAAAAAATCATTCTGTGATTATATGCGACCAATTAGAAAAAAGTTCTGGAAATTATGGGACTCCAATAAAAAGAGGAATAACAAGAATAATTACTCCGGGAACTGTAATTGAAGAGGGGATGTTGATAGCAAAGAAAAATAATTGGATTACTGCTATTTACTTATCAGTCGAAAATTCAGATGAATCTTATGAATGGGGTATATCAAAAGCTGATGTAAGCACAGGAGAATTAATAACTTTAGAAGGTCAATCTCTGTCAAAACTATTTGATGAAATTATTAAATTAGATTCTTCAGAAATCATTGTAGGATGTAATGAAGTAAGAAATTTATTAATTGAAGGAAATAGTCAAATTACATATACTGTTTCTCAAGAGACTAATTTCGGTATTAATGAAGCAAATTATCTAATAAAAAAATATTTCCAAATTGCAAACCTAGAAGGAATAGGACTTAAAAATTTAAACAATGCGACTAGATCACTTGGAGGTTTATTAAATTATTTAGAAAAAATAAATCCTTCAAATATAGATAAAGATTCTTCTGTAAAAATCTCATTAGATTTTCCACAAATTCAATTTGGTCATAACAAATTAATTATTGATTATCAAACTCAAAAAAACTTAGAAATCAAAAATACACAGAGAGAAAACAATTATGTAGGTTCACTACTTTGGAGTATTGATAGAACTTATACTTGCATGGGGGCAAGGTGTTTAAGAAGGTGGATAGATTCACCACTATTAAACATTAATGAAATTTATAAAAGACAAAATATAATTACAAACTTTATTGAATCTAAACAATTACGTATAGATACCCAAAATTTACTAAGAGCAATGGGGGATTTAGAAAGACTTGCGGGTAGAGCTTGTGCAGGTCATGCAAGTCCTAGAGACTTAATTGCAATATCTGAAGGTTTAAAAAAATTGCCTAGACTAAAATCCATAATTGAATTATTTAAATATGATCTCCCAGATTGGACTGATCAATTAAAAAATATTGATGAAGCACTCTTAGAATTAGCAGATACTATAGGTTTTAAACTAATAGAAAATCCTCCCCTAAATATTAGTGAAGGAGGCATGATCCACGATGGTGTTGACAATATATTAGATGGTTTACGCAATTTAATGGATGATTACTCTGAGTGGCTAAATAAAGAGGAATTAAAAGAAAGGAAAATTAGCAAAATTTCAAACCTAAAAATTCAATTTCATAAAAATTTTGGTTACTACATTTCTATTAGTAAATCAAAAGTTAATTTAGCTCCACAACATTGGATCAAAAGGCAAACACTTACTAATGAAGAAAGGTATATTACTACAGAAATTAAAAATAAAGAAAATAAAATTTTCCAAATAAAAAGCAGAGCTTCATCAAGAGAATACGAAATTTTCTGTGAATTAAGAAATATAGTTGCTGAAAAAACAAAGCAAATAAGATCAATCGCAAAATCCATTGCATCTCTGGATGCATTGCTTGGTTTATCAATTACTTCAATTGAAAACAATTTTATAAAACCTTCATTAATACCAATTAATGATTCAATTACAAAAAATAGTACAAAAATTATCGCAGGAAGAAATCCAATTGTAGAGCAATTGTTAGATGATAAAAAGTTTATTGCAAACGATATCTCTTTTGAGGATAATCAAAAATTAATAATATTAACAGGTCCTAATGCAAGCGGAAAAAGTTGCTTTATAAGACAACTTGGTTTAATACAAATTCTCGCACAAATTGGTAGCTTTGTTCCTGCTAATAAAGCTGAAATAAAGATTGCAGATAGGATTTTTACAAGAATAGGGGCGGTTGATGATCAATCATCTGGACAATCAACATTTATGGTGGAAATGTCTGAAACTGCATCAATTCTAAATCAAGCAACTTCTAGCTCACTAGTTTTACTTGATGAGATAGGTAGAGGGACATCTACTTTTGATGGACTTTCAATAGCTTGGTCAGTAAGTGAATATCTTGCAAAAAAAATTCAATGTAATACTATTTTTGCAACGCACTATCATGAGCTGAATTATTTAAAAAATTCAAATAAGAATATACAAAATTTTCAAGTTTTAGTAGAACAAAATAACGAACAGCTAATTTTTAGTCACAGGATTGTAAAAGGGGGCTCAAACAAAAGCTACGGTATAGAGGCAGCGAAATTAGCAGGAGTTCCAAAAGAGGTTATAGAAAAAGCAAAATCAGTTTTAAATTCTTTAGAACAAAATAATAAATTAAATTATGATATTGAGTAAATTTTTGACATTTTTAAGAGATAAATACTTTTTAAATAGATTCCCTCAACAAGGCGTTAACCGCAGCAGCTGCCATGGCAGCACCTCCTCTAGTTGAATTCAAAACAATTCTAGGGAAATCGGTAGAAATCAGCTTGTTTTTGCTTTTCTCTACTCCAATAAATCCAACGGGCATTCCTATTATTAAACTAGGTAAATTTTTTCCATTTTCCAAAATATCAATTAAATACGTTAAAGCTGTTGGAGAACTCCCAATAACTACAATAGGTGATTTGCTTCCGGAATTTATAGCGGACAACTCCTTCCAACCTTCACTTAAGCCATATGCAGTTTTAGTTAATTTTGTATAATTATTTTTTCCAAACCACATTCTAGCCGCGAATACTTTATTCCTAGTAGTATTATCTGCCATGGATTTTATAGCTGCTGCAGCCATATCGGTATCAGTTAAAATCGGAGCACCATTTTTAAGAGCCTGAAGCCCCTTTTCGCATGCACCTTCACTAAAATTTACAAGATGTTGAATAGAAAAATCTCCCGAAGTATGTACTAATCTTTCTAAGACTTTTTTTTCCAAATAATTTAGATCATTTGCTACTAAATGAGATCTTATGAATTTGATACTTTCCAAAAAAATTGGATGATCTACTACCATTGAATTTAATTTGTGTTAGAAGTAATCATAGTTAGTATATGATTTTTTTATTGAGCGATTATGCCAATACAAATATTATGGGGTAATGATTTAAATGCTCAAAACACATTTATCCAAAAATTAATTAATAAAGAAGTATCCAAAGAATGGAAAGAAATAAACGTAACTAATTTAAATGGAGATGATGATGAGCAAGTAAATAAAGCTTTTGATGAAATTCTTACGCCTCCCTTTGGAGAAGGATGCAGAATAGTTACTTTAAAAAATAATCCAATTTTTACTAAAAAAAATGAAGATCTAAGTTCTAAATTTGAAAAAATTCATGACCATATTCCGAAAAATACTTATTTCGTTTTACAAAATACAAAAAAACCTGATACGAGACTAAAGAGTACTAAATTTCTACAAAAACTTATAAAAAAAAATTTAGCCAAAGAAAAATCATTTTCTTTACCAGAAATTTGGGATTATGAAGGACAAAAAAGATTTTTAGAAGATTCAGCAAATGCTATAAATATCAAAATTGATCAAAACGCAGCCGAATTAATTATAGATTCCGTTGGAAATGATAGCTTTAAATTAATCAATGAACTAGCTAAAGCAAAAACATACCTTTCCGCGTTATCATCTGATCCGAATTCACAACTTTTTCTAAAAAGTAATGATGTAAAAAAAATATTTAGTGATCATCATTCCAACATTTTCAAAATCATTGATCTTCTCTTACAAAAAAATATTAATGAAAGCCTCATTGAAATAAATTATTCCTTACAGAAAGGAGAACCTGCTTTAAAACTAAATGCAGGTTTAATTAGTCAAATAAGAATCCATACCATTATAAAATTAGCAGTTAATTCAGGAAACGATAATGCTGAAAAGATTGTTAATCTTGCAGGAATATCTAATCCAAAAAGAACTTTTTTTATTCGAAAAAAAGTAAAAAATATATCGCAGGAATACTTAATTAATTTAATGAGTAACTTAATAGATATTGAATCATTACTGAAAAAAGGTAATAATCCTATAAATGTTTTTACCGAGAATTTAATTAATTTAAGTTAATCAAATTATAAGTTTAATATTTTTCACTATGATTTAAATATGGCTTTACTAGTAAAAAAATTTGGCGGGACTTCTGTTGGTGATATTAAAAAAATTCAAAATATTGCAACTAGCATTTGTCAAAGTAAGGAAGAAGGAAATGAAATTGTCGTAGTTGTCTCTGCAATGGGTCAAACTACAGATGATTTAAATTGTTTAGCGGAATCAATAAGCAAAAATCCTAATAAAAGAGAATTGGATATGCTTCTCTCAACTGGAGAGCAAATAACCATAGCTCTTCTTTCAATGGCATTAAACGAATACGGGATTCCTGCCATTTCTATGACTGGTAGCCAAGTGGGAATTATTACTGAATCAATACATGGAAAAGCAAGAATTCTTGATATTAAAACAGAAAGAATCCAAAATTATATAAATCAGGGTTTTGTAGTTGTAGTTGCTGGATTTCAAGGAACAACGTTAAGCCATACTGGATCAATGGAAATTACGACTTTGGGTAGAGGTGGATCAGACACCTCTGCAGTAGCTTTATCAACAGCTTTAGGAGCTGAGACTTGCGAAATTTACACAGATGTTCCAGGGGTTCTTACTACTGATCCAAGAATTGTTCCTAATGCAAAACTCTTAGATGAAATTAGTTGTGAGGAAATGCTTGAACTTGCCAGCGTCGGTGCTTCAGTTCTGCATCCAAGAGCTGTAGAAATTGCCCGTAATTATGGAATAAAATTATGCGTCAAATCGAGCCAAAGCGACTCAAGTGGAACTTTACTTGAAAGCCAAATCCAACCTCTCCCGCTCAAAAGAGGAAGCTTAGAATTAACAAAAACAGTAAATAGTCTTGAAGTACTCGAAAACCAAGCAGTATTTAGTCTCTCAAATATTCCTGATAAACCTGGGATTGCAGCACAAATATTTGAAAAACTATCTGAAGCAGGTATTAATGTAGACCTAATAATACAAGCGACAAATGACGGAAATAATAACGATATTACATTTACTGTAAGTGAATTAGAAGTTAAAAAAACTGCAGAACAATGTGAACTTATAACTAGTCAATTAGGAGGAGAATACGATTCTAAAATAAACATGACTAAATTGAGTATTCAAGGAGCAGGCATTATGGGTAGACCAAGTGTTTCAGCTGATTTATTTGATACTTTATCTCAAGCCAATATAAATGTCAGGTTAATAGCTACTAGTGAAATTAAAGTCAGCTGTGTAATTGAAATTAATAATATTCCAAAAGCTATAAGATTTATTGCTGAGAAATTTAAGTTATCCGATACACAAATATTTGTTAATCCAATCAATGAAAAACAAAGTCAACCTGAAGTAAGAGGAATTGCATTAGATAAAAATCAAGTTCAAGTAAGTTTTCGGAAACTCCCTGATCGTCCAGGTGTGGCAGCATCTATATGCTTAGCATTAGCTGAAAATAATTTAATTTTCGATACTATCGTGCAATCTGAAAGAATTTCCTCTTTAAAAACAAAGGATATAAGTCTTACCATGAATAAGCAAGATAGAGAACAAGCAAACTTAGTTTTTGATGCCTTAACAAAAAAATTACCCGGTTCATACATTGAAGATGGCCCTGCGATAGCCAAAGTAAGCACTGTAGGAGCAGGAATGGCTTTTAAGGTTGGAACGGCTGGAAAAATATTTAGAGCACTGGCCGACCAAAATATTAATATTGAAATGATTGCTACTAGTGAAATTAGAACTTCATGTATTGTCTTAGAAAAAGATTGTGACAAAGCAGTTAATGCAATTCATAATCATTTTGAATTAGAGAAATAAGTTATTTTAGTTATTTCTTGCCAATTTTTGTCTTAATTTTTTGATTCTATCCCTCAAATTTGCTGCTTCTTCAAAATTTAACTCTTTTGCAGCATCTTTCATTTTAATTTCTAACCTGTCTATTAAGTCAGGCAATTCTTCAAGCAAGCTTTGATTATCGTTTGCATTAAGAATTGCGTCCGTTTTATTATTAACTATATTTATTAAATCTTTAGATAAACCACCAGCATCTAATTTTCGAGAAAGTTCTAAAAAAGATAATATTGAATTTTCTATTTTTTTACCTGCAGGTTTTGGAATAATACCATTAACCTCGTTATATTTTTTTTGAATAGTTCTTCTTCTGTCAGTTTCAGATATTGCTCTTTTCATCGAATCTGTAAAGTTATCAGCATAAAGCAATGCGACCCCTTCAACATGTCTTGCGGCTCTTCCAATTGTTTGAATTAATGATCTTTCTGCTCTAAGAAAACCTTCTTTATCAGCATCTAAAATGGCGACTAATGATACTTCAGGAAGATCAAGTCCCTCTCTTAATAAATTAACGCCTACCAAGACATCATATTCGCCCATTCTGAGGTCTTGAATTATTTCAATTCTTTCAATTGAATGAATTTCGGAATGCAAATATCTAACTCTTACTTTATTTTCAGATAAAAAATCAGTTAAATCTTCAGCCATTCTCTTAGTAAGAGTAGTCACTAACACTCTTTGATCCTTTTCAGCTCTAATTCTTATTTCAGAGAGTAGATCTTCTATTTGACCCTCACTAGGTCTTACATCAATTACTGGGTCTAATACCCCAGTTGGTCTTATCACTTGTTCAATAAATTCACCATTACATTGATCTAATTCCCATTGACCAGGAGTTGCACTTATAAATAATGTTTGCCTTGATTTATCCCAAAACTCCTCACACTTTAAAGGTCTATTATCTGCAGCACTTGGCAATCTAAAACCATGATCTATTAAAACTTTTTTTCTAGATTGATCACCGTTGTACATCGCATGTAGTTGAGGACATGTTACATGACTTTCATCGACTACCAACAACCAATCTTTAGGAAAGTAATCTATTAGGCATTCTGGAGGTGAACCTTCCTCCCTTCCTGATAAATGACGAGCATAATTCTCAACCCCATTACAATAACCAACCTCTTTTAGCATTTCTAAATCATATTTTGTGCGTTGTTCTAAACGTTGAGCCTCTAATAATTTTCCTTCGTATGTGAATTTATCAATTTGAATTTTCAATTCACTTCTAATTGCACTTATTGCACTCTCAAGTCTTTCTTTTGGAGTAACAAAATGCTTCGCAGGGTAAACACTAACTTGTTCTAAACTTTCGAGAATCTCTCCAGTAGTAGGGTCAACATATCTAACAGCCTCGACTTCATCACCAAATAATTCAATTCTTATCAATCTATCTTCATAAGCAGGCCCAATCTCTAAAACATCACCTTTAATTCTGAATCTACCTCTAGTAATTTCGATATCATTTCTAGTATATTGATTTTCAACGAGCGACCTTAATGAAGAACGTAGATTTATAGATTTTCCAACTTCAAACTTAACTGCAGCTTTTAAATATTCACTTGGTATACCAAGCCCATAAATACAACTAATAGAGGCCACTACAATTACATCTTTTCTCTCAAATAATGAGCGTGTAGCAGAATGCCGAAGCATGTCTATTTCTTCATTAATTGAAGCTGTTTTCGCAATATAAGTATCACTTACAGGGACATAAGCTTCAGGTTGATAATAATCATAGTAGGAAATAAAGTACTCAACAGCATTTTTTGGAAAGAACTCCCTTAATTCATTACATAGTTGTGCAGCTAATGTTTTGTTATGAGCCAATACAAGGGCCGGCCTTCCTGTTTGTTGAATTACATTTGCAATAGTAAATGTTTTACCAGTTCCAGTAGCTCCTAAAAGAGTCTGAAACTCTTTCCCACTTTTAACACCTCTAACTAATTTTTTAATAGCTTCTGGTTGATCTCCATTTGGTTCGTAAGGAGCTTGAAGCTTATAGTTATTCATTAAGCTAACAGCTAAACGGTATTAATATACTAAGAAATTTTTTCTCCAATTATTGAATTTTTCAAAGATTCTTTTAAGCCCCTAACAACCGCAATCATTGATATTAAATCATCCAATTTATTAACTACAGATCCAACGCCAACTGCTGAAGCTCCGCAAGATATTGCTAGTGGACAAGTTACTTGGCTTAATCCAGAAGCACTCATAATAGGTATCTCGACAGATTGTTTCTTAAACTCTTGGTAAATAGCATAGGTAGCTGCAAGAGTTGGTACTGACTTTTCAAAAAAACCTTGAATTCCAGATGAGTAAGGACTAGAGCTGGTCCCACCTTCTGTTTGAATAATATCAACACTTTCATCAACTAGCTTTAAAGCAAGTTCAACTTGTTTATCAATAGGCATAGTATGAGGAACAGTTACTGATAAGGGAATATTTGGTAATAAGTCCTTTGTTTCTTTAGTTATGTTTAAGACTTTTTCATCTGAGAAATTAATACCTTTTTCATAAAAAGTATCGTAATTTCCTATCTCAATTAATGAAGCTCCTGCTTTTACAGAATCTAAAAAAGAATGTGGCACTACAGCACTCACGCATACGGGTAATGAAGAATTCTCGAGTGCTAGATCAACTAATTCAGGTTTACAAGCAATATCAACAAGATCTGCACCTCCTAATGCAGCAGCCTCAACAATTGTTTTCACAGATTGAGCATCGAAATTATTCAATCCTGAAATAACTTTGAGCAAAGAATTACTTCTCAACTCTTCTTTAATTTTTTGTGGCAAAAGATTAATCAGACTCATTTATTTAATGAATTTATTACTCGATTGTGACATTGTTTTAGTAAAACAGTGCATTTTTTAAAAAATATTATCTGAGCAACACAAAATGTCTGATAAAAATTTAACTCAAAAAAATTGGCTATCATGGCATCACCTGCTTCATAGGGAGTTTCTTAGTAAAAAAACATTAATTCCCAAAGGATCGAATATTTTAATAAGTGTTTCTGGGGGACAAGACTCAATGGCCTTATTAACCTTAATTGATGACCTAAAAAAACTTCATAATTGGTCTATTAGTGTTTGGCATGGTGATCATCAGTGGCACAAAAAATCCTCACTTTATGCTCTTGAATTAAAAAGTTACTGCAAAGATAAAAAAATTTCGTTCTATTGTGATAAAGCTAATAAAGAAGAAATTCTTACAGAAGAAAAAGCACGAGAATGGAGATATCAAAAATTATGTGAAAGAGCCAAAACTCTTTTAAAAAAGAAACAACAAAATAAAAATATTTATTTGTTAACTGGACACACTAGTAGTGATAACGCAGAAACATTTATCCTCAATTTATCTAGAGGGAGCAATTTTGCCGGTCTCAGTATTATTGAAAACAAAAGATTACTTGAAAATCAAATTTTTTTAATAAGGCCAATATTAATATTTAGTAGAGAAGACACAAAACAATTCTGTAATGAAATGAACATCCCAGTTTGGGAAGATCCAACAAATTCAGATCTTAAAATAAAAAGAAATTTAGTAAGAAAAGAAATTATTCCTACCTTGGAGGTTATCTATCCTGGTTGTTCTGAAAGGATAAATAATTTTTCCCAAAAAATGAGCAACTACAATAATGAACGTAACGATCTTAGTGAACTAGCATATTTATATTGTAGAGACTTAGAAGGTATCAATAGGAATATTTTAAATAGTATGTGTATTGAAGCACGGTGCACAATATTAAATAAATTTCTAAAGGAAATATCTAAAAAGCAATATAGTTCTAAAAATCTGGCAAAAATAGCAACTTCAATTTATGAAAAAAATAGAGGCCAAGTTAGCTTGCAAGAGTATTTAAAAATTGTTTGGAATAAAAATTATATAAATTATGAAAATAGTTAAGGCGTAACGGCAGATCGTCTTCTTCTTGTTCTACCTTCAAATGAATCTTCAATTGCAGAATCAGATGATGGATTCTGCGAAACTTTGGGAGAATTTAGTGTATTTTGGCTGTTATTTGAATTATTAGGATGATTATTGTTTGATTTCTTTTGGTAATTATGATTATTTCGATTCCTACTAGAGTGATGCTGCTCTTCGGTAATCTTTGGAATATACGCACGGGTTCCGCTTGGGGCAGGTTGCACTAAACACAAAATAAGTGGTTCAACTTGTAATTCTCTTCTCATTCTTCTTGATAAACCATTTTCAATTTCTCTTTGCACACCTATCCAATCTACTTCAAAATTATTTGGTCCAGTCTGCCTAGATAATTGTTTCCATCTATTTTCTAGGACCCAGCTTATTTCTCGTTCTGTCCACATAGACATTTTTCTTGGTTCTGCAGTAGTGACAACTCCTCGTAAATTAACTCTAGGAGGTGCCACCATTTTTCCATCAGTACTTATAGGTGCTAGAACAGTTACAACACCATCTCCAGCTAATTGCTGCCTTTCTTTTAATACTCGAGCGTCAACAATTCCATTTCGAGAATTATCAAGCAACTCTACTCCAGCTTTAACAGGATCACCTTTTTGAATTGAATTAGGGGTCAGCTCAACTACATCTCCATTTTCAATAATTAAAATATTGTCTTTTGGAATTCCCATGATCTGAGCACTTCTACTGTGACAAACCAGCATTCTATGTTCTCCATGAACTGGGACAAAAAACTTAGGTTTGGCTAACGCCAACATTAATTTTTGATCTTCTTGAAAACCATGACCAGAAACATGAATATTCTCACCTTTTCCATAAACGACCTTCGCTCCCATCTTCATTAATCTATCTATTGTATTGACTACACCAATAGTGTTTCCTGGGATTGGGCTGGCAGAGAATATAACAGTATCAGTAGTCTTAAGACGTACATGTTGATGCTCTCCACGAGAAATTCTACTTAAAGCTGCTAAAGGTTCTCCTTGACTACCAGTCATCAATAATAAAGTTTCTCTATCAGGTAAATCTCTAATTTGTTTGATAGGAACAAACAAATCATCTGGGCATTTCATGTAACCAATATCCCTTGCTTTAGCAATAACATTTATCATCGATCTACCTAACAAACCGACCTTTCTTCCATGTTTCATGGCTAACTCTAAGATCATTGTCACTCTATGAACAGAACTAGCAAAAGTCGTAAGGATAACTCGTTCTTTTGCCTCAGCAATATGTTTTTCTAAAGAGGGATAGATAGTCTTCTCAGAAGGACAAAAACCTGGAACTTCGGCATTTGTAGAATCACTGAACATGCATAAAACGCCCTTCTCTCCATAATGTACCATCCTTTCAATATCAAATTGCTCTCCATCTACTGGCATATGATCAAATTTAAAATCTCCCGTGAAAATAATTGTGCCAACAGGTGTTGCAACTGCTAAAGAAAAACTATCGCAAATAGAATGAGTATTTCTTATGAATTCAACGGAAAAATGTTGTCCAACTTTTACAACGTCTCTTGGATTTACTGTCTGTATAGTTGTTCTATCAGATACTCCTGCTTCCTCCATTTTGCCTCTAAGCATTGACATTGCTAGTCTTGGACCATAAATAATCGGAATATTAAAATGCTTAAGATGATGAGAAATACCTCCGATATGATCTTCATGACCGTGAGTGACAATCATTCCTTTTATTCTTCTTTGATTTTCTTTTAAAAAAGTTGTATCTGGCATAACAACATTCACACCATGCATACCATCTGAAGGGAAAGCTAGGCCAGCATCCACTAGCATTAGTTCATCTCCGTATTCAAATACACAAGTATTTTTTCCTATTTCATGTAAGCCACCTAAAGGTATTACTCTTAAAGTCGGGGTATTACTATTGTTAGATCCAGATGAATTATTTGAAGATCTATTAATAGTTGAATTTGATCTTGATTGCATAATTTGAAAATTTATAAAGTCTTTCTTGTAATCAATCTAATTTTATTTAAATTTAATTATCAAGTTAAAAAGAATCATTAATGTAAGGATTCGAGGATAATTGAAAGCTGTTTTCTCATGTCCAATGGCAGTGGAGATAAAGGATTCCTAGGGCTACCTACATTCCATCCCGAAAGCTCTAAAGCAGCCTTTATTGGGATTGGATTAGTGGTCATAAAAAGTGCTTTAAAAAGGGGCTGCAGTTTTTCATGAATTGTAAGCGCCTTGGAAACTTTTCCACTTTGAAAGGATTCAATCATCTCTTTTAATTGCAAACCAACCAAATGACTTGCAACACTTACTACTCCTACAGCACCCACAGATAACATTGGAAGTAACAATGAATCGTCGCCACTATATACAGAGAGTTCAGAGCCACAAATAGCTCTTAGTTCTGTTACTTCCTCTATTCTACCGCTTGCCGCTTTAATACTGAGAATATTTGAAAAATCCATAAGTTTCTTCACAGTATTAGGTAATAAATTGCACCCTGTCCTTCCAGGTATGTTGTAAAGCATTAATGGCAAATCCTTTGCAGAATTTGCAATGGTACTAAAATGTTTATAAAGGCCTTCTTGAGGTGGTTTATTGTAATAAGGAACAACAACCAAAGCACCGTCAGCACCAGAGTTGTAGGCTTTTTTTGTAGCTTCTACAGCCTCGTTTGTACAATTACTACCAGTACCAACTATTACTTTGCAACTTGAATCCAAAGAACCTTTTACCGCAATAAATAAATCATGTTGTTCCTCCCATGAAAGAGTAGGAGATTCTCCGGTAGTACCACAAAGGACAATGCCATCAGAACCGTTATGAAAAAGATAATTTGCAAGTTTTATAGCTAGTTCATAATCTACATCTCCATTTTCAGTGAATGGAGTAACCATTGCAGTCAATATTCCTCCAAATAATGGATTAGTAAACTTAGTTGTGTCTAAAATCATTTTTTTGGAATTAATAACTCAGCTATTTGAACAGCATTAAGAGCTGCTCCTTTTCTTATTTGATCTCCACATAACCATAATTCTAATCCATTAGGCTGACTTATATCAGTTCTCAACCTGCCAACAGCAACATTATCTTTTCCCATAACGTCATTTGGCATAGGGAATCTATTATCTTGGTAGTCCTCAATAATTTCAATTCCAGGAGATTTTTTTAATTCTTTTAAAGCATCTCTAGGATCAACTACTCCAGCAAATTCAATATTGATAGATTCAGAATGTGCTCTAAGAACTGGGACTCGAACACATGTAGCAGAGAGCTTTAAATCAGTATTATTTAATATTTTCCTAGTCTCATTTACCATTTTCATTTCTTCTTCGCAGTATTTGTTTGCAAGCATAGGTGAATTATGTAAAAACAAATTAAAAGCCAGGGAGTATGGCAAAACTTCACTTTTTTGAGGATTACCCTTTAGATGTTGTTCAGTTAAAAATTTTAGTTCCTCCATCGCCAATTGGCCTGCACCACTGACAGATTGATATGTTGAGACAATAACTCTTTGGATAGTAGAAAGTTTATTTAACGGAGCTAAAACTAATGTCAACAAAATGGTAGTGCAGTTTGGATTCGCTATTACCCCATCGTGATTGAATGCATCACTAGCATTAACTTCAGGAACTATAAGAGGTACATTTTTATCTAATCTAAAAGCACTGGAATTATCTATCAGTAAAGCATTTTGATCCATGATGGTAGACAACCATTTTTTTGAAATGCTTCCACCAGCTGAAGCTAAAACTAGATCAAGATTCAGAAATTCTTCCTTAGTTGTTTTTTTTGTTACTAATTCTTCACCTTTCCAAATAATTTTTTTTCCTTCTGACCGCTCTGATGAAAGCAAGACCAATTCTGATATTGGGAAATCACGTTGTTCAAGAATTTTGAGTAATTCAGAACCCACAGCACCTGAAGAACCTAAAACAGCAACTTTTAATGGCCTATTAGGCAAAAACTGAGATTGTCTCACACTTTAAAATGATTTTATAAATAGATTGACTATTTTTTTTACTTTATCAAAAAATTAACTTTCTAGGAAATCACATAATGTGAAATAATTAAGTTTCGACTCATAGTAATAATTACAAAAAAACATGGCTAAAGAAGCATTAATAGTCAAAACTACTCCTCTGCCTCAAAGTAGAATTTCATTTGAATTAGAAATACCCTCTGAGACATGCAAAACGTATGTAAATGAGAC
>CACNQT010000007.1 GCA_902622705.1 uncultured Prochlorococcus sp.
ACAAATGGAATAATTTCAAATTACGCACAAATGGAAAAAAGGAGATTAGTGCATAAATTGGGAGTTATTTATGAAACCTCTCCCAAACTTATGAAATTGATTCCGATAATAATTAAAAAAATAGTTGAAGAGACAAAAGATGCGTCTTTTGATAGATGTCATTTCACAGATTTCGGCGACTTCAGTCTTAATTTCGAACTTGTTTATTACATCCCAACAAATAATTATCTCGCTGCAATGGAAGCGCAACAATCTATAAATTTAAGAATTATTGAGGAGTTTGCGGTTAATAATATAGAGTTTGCATTCCCAACACAAACCTTAAATATTGAAAGTAACAAAGCCAAATGATCTGCAAATCTCTTCACTTAAAATCCAGAGTTTTGAAGCCAACTCAGAATTATTTGCCTCATCACTAACCTTACTTTCAACTAATTTATGTTTTTTAAAAGATATAAGTTTATTACTTAAATGAACGTAGCCAATATTATTAAAATTTGAATCAAAAACAATTTCAGAAAGTATCTTACCAGCATTTTCTATACTTTCAGATATCCCAAAAATATTTTTTGCAACTTTAGAAAATATCAAATAGCCAAAGAAATTAAAACGCTTACTATATCTAAAAAAACCTGAATCATCATTTGGTATAACGAGACCAGGAGCCCAAGTAATTACAGAAATTTTACTAGATGAAAATTTTAATTTTTTTGCAAGTTCTTTAGCGAACAAAATATTACATAACTTACTATTTTTATATGATTCATCAGCATTAAAATTTAAAAATTGACAAGTAACTTTTTTTCTAAAATCAACTAGATTGTTAAGCCCTGCTTTCTTTCCTATATTTCCACCTGAGCTATTGGGATCGTGTACATCTGATGATGTAATAATGATTCTAGATTCTTCATTATCACTAACTAAATCTTTTAAGATGTTCAGCAAGTAAAAATGTGCAAGATGATTAACTGCAAAAGTTAATTCTACCCCTTGTTTTGATACTTTAGGGTAAAAAGAACCCGTATATTGCAATCCTGCATTTAAAATAATAACGTCTAAGAAAATCTTTTTATTAACTAAGTAATTCTTAATTTTTTCAATATTCTCAAGATTTGAAAGATCACAATTTTCAATAATATTTAAATATTTACTGAGGTAATTTTTATCAAAATATTTCTGAATTGTTTTGAGGAATTCATTCTTTCTTAATTCAGATTTTATTACAACGTATAAATTATTTTTCGTCTTCAGTAAATTAATGATAGCGAAAAGGCCTATACCTGAATTACCTCCAGTAATTAAAATATTTTTTTTTTTAATCATTTAATTTGCTATTTATTTTTTTATCATAAAAAAAATTTTAAGTATTTATTTATTTTGTAATCTTATAAATTATTGTTAAAACACTGAAAACTTAGTCACTAGTAATTGAGTAATTTGATTATTATTAACCTACTCTCATTTTAAGTATTGGATGAAATATATAATCCTAAGTGTAGAAGTAATAATTTGTTCCATAAATTTCTTTAATCATAAGATTTATATTTAATGGCAAAAGAAAATATGCCAGATGTTCTTGTTTTGGGTGCAGGGCCTGCAGGTATGGCAATTGCCTCAGCTTTAGGGAAGGAAAAATTAGATGTTGAAGTACTTTCTCCAAATGGACCAGATGAACCTTGGCCAAACACATATGGCATATGGGGGGAAGAAGTTGATCAACTCGGACTTCAGGATTTACTTGAATATAGATGGAAGAATACTGTAAGTTTTTTTGGGCATGGCGCTTTAGAAGAGCAGGACGACGAGAATAAAGCCACGGAACATTCACTAGATTATGGATTATTTGATAAGAAGAAACTCCACAATTATTGGTTTAATGAATGCAATAAGTCATTTATTAAATGGCATCAAGGCTTTGCAAACAAAATAAATTTTGAAAAATACAAAAGTACAGTAACTACGAAAGATGGCCAGACTTACTCTGCAAGATTAGTAGTAGATGCAACAGGATATGATCCTGTTTTTCTTAAATTAAAATCGTGTGGCCCCTTAGCAGTCCAAACTTGTTATGGGATAGTAGGTAATTTTAGTAAACCTCCACTTAAGAAAGGGCAGTTTGTATTAATGGACTATAGAAATGACCATCTTAACGATGAGCAAAAAAAAGAACCGCCAACTTTTCTTTATGCAATGGATATGGGGGATGGGAAATATTTTCTTGAAGAGACTTCTCTTGGTTTAGTAAATCCTCTAACAATGGAAAATTTAAAAGAGAGACTAGAGAAGAGGCTTTCTTATAGAAATATATCAATCACAAGCATGCAACATGAAGAGCTTGGCTTATTTCTCCCTATGAATATGCCAATCCCAGATTTCAAACAACAAATACTTGGATATGGTGGTGCTGCTTCAATGGTACATCCTGCATCTGGATACTTAATTGGTAATGTTTTAAGAAGAGCCCCACTTGTTGCAAAGGCAGTATCAGAAGCAATTAAAAACAAAAATCTTAGTTCATATCATATTGCTAGAAAAGGTTGGGAAACTTTATGGTCAAAAGAATTAATTAGAAAGAAATCACTTTACCAATTTGGATTAGAAAAACTCATGAGGTTTGACGAAAAATTATTAAGAGAATTCTTTGGCAGTTTTTTCCAACTACCTAAAAATCAATGGTATGGTTTTCTAACTGATACTCTTTCCTTAAGAGAGATTGTATATGCAATGTGTATTATGTTTGTAAAGGCTCCATGGAGTGTAAAGAAGGGTTTGATGATAATGCATGGTAGAGAATTTAAAATGTTACTTAGGATAATATTTCCAAATACATAATCTAAAAATGAGAACTATACTGATAAGTGGAGCCAATAGAGGTATTGGATTAAACATTGCTCATAAAGAATTAAAAGAGGGCAATAGAATTAGTGTTGGCATAAGAGATTTAGAATCATTAAAAGGAAGTGCTATTGATCCAAAAAAATGGCCCGAAGGTAGAATTATAATTAACCACTATGATGCATTAAAAAACATTACAGCAGAAAGTTGGATAAAAAAAACCGTAGATGAATTTGGAGGATTTGATTCATTAATAAATTGTTCTGGAGTATTATCAAAAGTTCCTTTTCTATTCAAAGATGGAGATGAAGAAGATATTTTAAATACATTAAATATAAACTTTTTAGCAATATGGAATTTGTGTAGGCTCTCTTGGGAAAATTTATGTGCCTCAGGCAGAGGAAGAATTATTGTTTTAGTTTCAATGAGTGGGAAAAGATCTAAAGGGGATTTAGCCGCTTATTCTTCTTCAAAGTTTGCTTTGATGGGATTATGCCAAACAATGAAAAATAAAGGTTGGGATAAAAATATAAGGGTTTCAGCAATTTGCCCAAGTTGGGTTAATACAGAAATGGCCCAAAATATCTCTTCCCTAGACAAATCAAGCATGACGCAACCTGAAGATATTGCTGAAATATGCTCAACTATCCTAAAGTTACCTACCCAATCAGTCCCATTTGAAATTTCCTTAAATTGTAATTATGAAATTTAACCTAAATTAAAAGTTAAGTAAGACATTGAGATCATTGCAATGGCTATAAATAAACCTTTTATTCGATTAGTTAACAATGAAAAAAGGGATAAATCTTCAGAAAAATATCCACCAAAACTACCTGTAATAAATATTACAACCATTGGTAAAGATGCTATTCCAAAAGAATAAGATATAGCTTTTACAAGTCCAAAATTTAAAAAATTCAAGATGAAGGAACTAAATGAAAATAATAAAAAAGATGCAAATAGAGCAATGGAAACTTCAGCATCCAAAGTGTGAGGTAAACTTCCTTTTAATTCAAATTGCTTTTTGCATTCTCTAATTTGTCTTTTAGAAAGGTTTAAATAGCCAGTCTCAGGAATTCTTTGCGACTTATATTTTCTTAATAATCTTGCTTCAAGAGTTTCTGGCTCCCTCGTCATAATTGATGTTAATAATTCATCTGGGTTTAATTTCTTAATTTTCTTTTCAAGATTTTCCGTTTTCCCAATTCTATAAAGGTCTCCAACTCTAATAAGGTAAACATATCCCGACATTTGCGTTGTAAAATTGATACTGTTCCTATTTAAATAATACTAAAGGAATCAAGGAAATTAAAAGTTTTTACAAAATGACAAACGATATTTTATATTCCTTTCGAAGATGTCCGTATGCAATTCGTGCTAGATGGGCCCTATTAATTTGTGAAATAAAAGTAGAGATAAGAGAAATTGATCTAAAAAATAAACCTCTAGATTTTCTTAATCAATCAAAGACAAAAACAGTTCCAATACTTATTAAAAAAGATAATGAAGTTATTGAAGAAAGTCTTGAAATCATCCTCTGGGCACTCTCAGAGTCAAAAAAAGAAAACATTAAATTAATTTATTTACCTGATAACAAAAAGGAAGATATTTTTGAAATTATTAATGAAAACGATAACGAATTCAAATATCATCTAGATCGATTTAAATATTCCACAAGATATCACAATAGTAATGAAGAATTTCATTTCACAAATGCGATTAAATTTATCAAGAGGTGGAACCAACTACTTTCAGAAAACAAATACTTTTTTGGAGATAACCAAACAATTGCTGATTGGTCTATTTGGCCTTTCGTAAGACAATTTAGAATCGCTTGTGAAAGTCAAAAAAGAACAAATTATTTTGAGCCCTCAATAAAAAACTGGTTAGATTCGTTTGAGAAAAATAGAAAATTTAAATCCTTAATGTATAAATACGAATTATGGGGACCATATTCTAGAAAGAATTATTTTCCATCAGATTAACTTTCTAACAACTTCCTTTTCTCAATTATTCTTGCTAACTCCAAAAAATAACCTGCAGTCCTAAATTTTCCAATATTTTTTTCCTTAAAATCAAGATCACTTCTGATTTCTGCAGTCTCCGCCATAAGCAAATCTAAATCATTTGATCCAAGACTATACAATTCACCAAGTTCTATTTCCCTTCCGAGTAAATGACTTCTAAACCACTTACCTTTGTTTTCTTGAGGTGGAATATCGTAGGAAGTAAATGACATTAAGATAAAATTAAATCTAAAACCATTCTAGGATTTTTATTGAAACTTTTTAATCTCTACTTTATTAAGAATCAATGCAACAATAAGAATTGCGAATGTAATTAGGGCACAAATTTCTGTCCAATAATCTAACCCAATTTTGGAAATCATTAATGGGGCAAGAACTGTGAACAGTCCCCCAGAAAGAATTAACTGAGCGAAAAGCTGTTTTGACGTGAAAATTGGTAAAGTCTTAGAAATATTTTTAGGATCTGCAAGCCTTAAGAGAAGTAATCCAGAAGCTACTACACCTGTAGAATTTCCAAACTCTATCAAACTTTTTTCAAACCAATAATCATCAAAAATAAAATATGCAAAATAAGCAATACATAGTAAATTCCAAAATAAACCGAAAATAGTAAATACTAAAATAAGTATCCAATTATCAAAAACAACTGCAATATCTAAACTCGCCATAGCTGTAAAAATCAATAAGTCTGTAGATAAAATACCAATCTCTCTTTGCAGAATATTTGAAATAAATTCTGTATTTTTGGTTTTCTCTAAAATATATCTAATTAGGAGCGAACCTATAAGGATAAAAGGGAATACTGGTAGTGAAAAAATAATTTCCTTCGAAAAATCACCAAAAGAACTTGAAATATACCTTAAAAATTTAAGTAGCAAAACACCAAAAGAAATTGCCAAACCGGAGAATCCAAGATTTATTATAAAAATTCTTAAATCTGCAAAAATCCCTATCTTCTTTTTTTCCTTTAGAATTTCTTTCTGTTCAAGAATTTCATCAGTATCTGAAAGACCTAAAGTTCTACCAAGGAAAATAAACATGCTGCCCAATATTGAAGAGGATAAAAGACCCATAGTTGCCATAGCCAAACCAAGATCTAAACCATTTGGGAAACCTAGTTTATTAAAACTTTCACCGATTATTGATGCAGCTCCATGACCTCCTTCAAAACCGACCTCTATTAAACATCCCATTAAAGGATTTGCATCAATAGATGGTGGCAGAAAATATTTAACAACAAGACCGCCAACAAAAAATTGTCCGAAGCCTAGTGAAAGAGCTAACAGAAATTGATTAAAAATTGGTTTAACTAAACCATTTATATTAGGTATAGGTCTTCCCATCATCAAAGTTGCGAAGACTAATGATAAAAGAGGAGTAGGAAAATAACTCCAAACATTAATTGTTTCTTTTGGCAAAAAGTGTATTGCTCCAAATGGGCCTATCGATATACCTAAAATTCCTGATATAACTGCTATCGGCAATCCAAATCTCTCAAGTTGAACAGCAAGTTTAAATTTCCTTCCAAAAATCAACAAAAAAAATATAATTAATAATCCAAAAAAACTTATTAAAAGGGAATTTGAAAAAATATCATTATTCTGTAGAGAAAAAATATTCAATGATTTCAAAAACATATAATTCTAAATCTAAATTAATAAACAAAATTTTTCAAATAAAAAAAGGCTCCGGTTACGGGAGCCTTTTGATATTAGTAATGAAATTTGAATTAATCTTTAAGAGTAACTGTTGCACTATCAATATTACTGATAGCATTAGTAACTCTCTTGAAATCAAAGCCTAGTGCTCTTAAAGCATGCCATAGATGACCTTGAATAAAGAAGAATCCAAAATAGTAATGAACATTAGCTAACCAAGCCCTTGAAGTGTACTCACCATCAGGAAGATCAACAGTATCTACCCAATAAGGAGAAATACTAAATTTCAATTCAAGTGGTTCTCCAAAGAATTCAGTTGGATAAACTGTTGTGTTAGCGGCACTCCAGAAGGCTGCAATGATAGCCATCCAGCCTATTCCAGCTAATGACCATGAGAGAACAGCTTCTGCAGAAAGAAGTCCTTTGCCTTTGAATTTGGTATATTCACCAACTTGCTTAGTAGCAATATGCCAAGCACCACCAGTAATCTCTACAAAAGCAAGGAAAGCATGGCCCCCCATTACTTCTTCAAGACTATCAATAGTCAAAAAGTCGGTTTGGTGATTCCAAATTTTGGCCAAATTTAATTCGTACTCAACCTGTCTTACAGAACCAATAGCCGGATCATAAATTCCATGAACTCTTGCCCATTCGACAAAAGCAATAACTGCGAAACCTAGAATAATTAGATGGTGACCAAGAATAAATGTCAATTTGTCTGGATTATCCCATTCAATATTGAATTTTCTAGCTCTTGCAACATCAGAATCTTCTAAATTTCCAGGAAGAAGTAAAGAATGTAAAAGTCCTCCTGCTGCTAAAACCATAGAAGAAACTAAGTGAACTATTGCTATCGCAAGAACAGGTTTAGTGTCTCCCATCGCAACGCCATTAGCATCGAACCCTATTCCAAGAGTTGCTAAATGAGGAAGAACGATTAGAGGTTGATGACCCATTGGTACGCTTGGGTCAAATCGTGAAAGTTCAAAAAGGGTGAAGGCACCCGCCCAGAAAACAATTAATCCTGCATGAGCTACATGAGCAGCAATAAATTTTCCTGAGCGATTTGCTACACCTGAATTACCAGCCCACCATCCATAGGTAGTATCTGGATTTCCATAGGTTTGCATTTAGGAATTGATTAGCTTAAACGTCTTGAGAATACTTTATATTTCACCAAACAGTTGAATTCATAACAAAATTGTAAAGGTTAGTAATCCTAGCCTTAAACTGAGCAAAGAAATCCTCCCAAGACAATCGAACAGTAAAGAAGGGAGATTTAAGAAGAAAAGTTATTCTCAGAGATACGAGTTCAAAAAAGAAAAATCAGTTTTTAAAATTCAAATATTTTTAATAAATTTCTTTTTGCTGACATTAAATAATGTTTTGTTTCATAAAAACATAATATTTATTGCCTCATTCCCTAACAATTATTAAAAAGAGGATAAGGTATCTAATACTATGACAACTTCTCAAAAATCTTCTAGAAAAATTTCACTAGAAATGAAATCTGAAGTTCACTACAAAAAAGCTGCACAATCATACAGAAAATCTCAGCAATATATAAAAATGATTAACTTGTATCCAACTTTGCAAAATACTCTAATTGATTGTAAGAATGAAAATCTAATTGAATAGTGATTATATATCCTTTCTAAATTAATCTTCCAACAAGATATTATTTTTAGGCTGCAAAAATCTCGTTTTTTTCAAAATAAAATTTATTAACAATACTTCTACACTTTTTTATATTATAAAGTGCTTTGGGCTTCCATGGTTTTTTCTGACCTAGCGGAGAGCTTTTCCAGTGGATTCCAGGTTTAAGTATCCCATTTTCACGTAAAGAAGAAAGTTTAATTTCAGTTATTCCTAATTTTTCTGCAGTCAACTCAGATGAAATCCAGATATCCCCTAACATTGAATTAAAGTAAATATAATCCTTGATAACGTTAATTTCATTTTTATGAAAGAGGAAAAAATTTTAAATAATTATTTTTTAATAAAAAACTAAGTATTTATAAAGAAATATGATTTAAAACACATATATCAAATTAATAAATATTAAATACAGAATCTTCATTGACGAATATCTCATCTATATTTTCAAGCTTATTGCTGGATTTATATTTAACGAATTCTTCCGTAATCGATTGAATCTTCGGAAGATTGATCCAACCCTTTTGCCAATTTCCACTATTTATTAATTCTTCATAAGTAATTTTTAAATTAATTTCAGAATCAAGTACAGAAACCATTAAAAAAGTAATATTTCCTTTTTCTTTACTCTCATTTACTAAGACAAAATGTCTTAATCCATTAATGGTTTTATTAGAAGTCCAAGAATTTTCCATAATTATTTTTTCTTAATGTTTTTCTCCGAATTTTCTTTAGATATTTTTTTATATTCTTTTCTAATTTCGTTTAATAAATTTTTTCTTCTATCCATGTATTTAAAAGAATCTTGTTTTGATAAGTCATATCGCTCTTTTTTGGTTAAATTCATCCAATTATTAAGATTCTTCTTATTGAAAGTAGTTAATTTTTTAGCCTTCAGAACTTTTTTTTTTCTATTTAATTCATGAAAATTTCTTATATTAAAAATAATTATTATAAAAAGAAAAATCATCGTTAACATCGTGCGCATTAATTTGCAAGTAAGTTTTTGTCAATCCACTTTTTTAAGTTAATATCATTCTCAAAAGATATAACCTCTTCTTTATTCCCATTACCTGATTTATCAAAGAGTCTTATTAAAAATTCTTTTTTGGATGCCTCATCATCACCTATTAGAATAATACTTTTAGATTTTAGTTTATTTGCCTTTTTAAATTGTTTAGAAAATGAGGCTCCAGTTAAATCCAACTCAACTATCAAATCATAATTTCTTAATTTTCTAGATAGATCCATAGCTAATGATTCAGCAATTAAACCTTGATTAATAATATAAATATCAGTATTTCTTGGAACTTCAAGCTCTTTTCCTGCTAGTAAAATTAATCTTTCTAGACCAATAGCGAAACCAATTGCCGGGGTATTTGGACCTCCCATTTGTTTAATTAAATTATCGTATCTTCCTCCACCGCAGACTGTAGCTTGGGAACCTAAAGCCCCACTAGTGATTTCAAAGGCAGTATGTGTGTAATAATCCAAACCTCTTACTAAATTAAAATTTTCCACGTAGGGTATTTTTAAAATCTCTAATTGTTTTTTCAATTCTGAATATCTGTTATGACTTTTTTCAGACAAAAAATTAAACAATCTTGGTGCATTTTCAAGAGCTTTTTTTGTTTGAATATTCTTTGAGTCCAAAATCCTCAAAGGATTTTTATTAATCCTATTCTGAGAATCCAAATCTAGAGAATCTTTATTTATTTCTAGCCATTTTAAAAAGGATTTTTGAAAATTTGATCTGTCATTAGTATCACCTAACGTATTGATTTCAAGATTGAGTTCTTTTATTCCTAATTTATCTAAGATATCCCAAGCTAAAGCAATAATTTCAACATCGCTTCTAACTGAATCATGGCCTATAAACTCAACACCTAACTGATGAAATTGTCTTTGCCTGCCTGCTTGAGGTCTTTCGTATCGAAACATAGGACCCATGTACCAAAGCTTTTGAAGAGGATTAGATGATATTCCATTTTGTATTAATGCTCGTGCGACAGAAGCGGTTCCTTCTGGTCTGAGAGTACAGGATCTCTGCCCCCTATCAAGAAATGTATACATTTCCTTACTAACAACATCTGTTCCTTCACCAATCCCTCTAATAAATAATTCTGTCATTTCCAATATTGGTGTTCTTATTTCTTTGATTGATGCTCTCGAAAGCTGTTGCAAAAGAACTTTCTCAACGTTTTGCCACTTTATTAATTGATCAGGAAAAAGGTCTACCGTTCCTCTTAGATTATTTAAGTTATTCAAAGTTCTAAAAAATAATTCAAAATTTTTAATTCATCTAGAAATTAATCTTTGATTGGTTATTCTGTGAGACAATTTTAATTTAACATTTAGAAAAACTATTGGGAATTAATAAAAGTAAAGATAATCAGCATTGCGGTACAAAACCAAAAAAAATTGCTTTTGGAATTGCACCTCTTGGTATAGTTTCAATAGGAATAGTGCCAATGGGAGTCATAAGTATTGGGGTAGTCCCAATGAGTGTATTTTCTTTTGGTGCAGTGGCAATGGGAATAGTTAATTTATCAGTAGTAGGGATGGGAATTATCTCTGCCGGTGTTACTACTATGGGGATCTGGGAGTATTCAACTAATTCTCACAACAATCATCATAAACAAATTTCAAACTCAAATAAGGGAAATAAGATGCCAGATCTATTTAACACCAAACAAGAGGCTGAAAAGGCTGCTTCAAAATATGGATGTATTGGAGCACATAAAATGGGTAATAAATGGATGCCTTGTAAGATGCACTAGATATTTTTTTAGTCAAAAATTTATTAAAAATTAATTCAAAATCTCTACTTTAAAATCAAGATTTTTTGCCTCATCAGTAGTTAATTTTCTTGACCAAGCTCCTTGCACAGGACTATTCCACCTGAACCCAGCATTTTTAGCTAAAGACCTTTCTTCATAACTAACCAAAGCCTTGTATAAAAACCTCGGTTCAGTCGCTTTAAGTAAAAGTTCCTCTAAGTTGTCGCATTTTTTTAAGACCTCAGATATATAAACACAATCAGATAACGCTCTATGTAAATTCCAAACTGGTATAGAAAAAGAAAGGGCTAGATCAGTTACTGAGGGTCTTGTTTTTAGTGATTTTTTAAAAGACCAATTAATATCCTCTAAACTGCATATCCATTTTTTATTAAGCTTAGGTAATCTCCCTTTCCCAAACCATCTCTTATCAAAATCCACATTATGAGCAAGAATGAAATCAGAATAATCTACAAGTTTTAAAAAAAAATTCAATCCATCTTCCCATGGTTGAGGGATATTAGTTACTTCTGCAGATATACCATTAACATGTTCTGCTTCATTACTATTAACTGGGAATAAAAATGAGACTTGTGAAAGTACACATTTATGAAATACATCAAACAAAATAGCCCCTATCTCTATTACTTCATTTTTATTTTCATCTAAACCTGTTGTTTCAGTATCAAGAATTAAAATCTTTTCAATTTTTTTATTTTGATTAGTCACACTTTCTTCGAAAGGTTCACTATTAATTCGATCTTGAAGAAAATCCAATTGATTTAATTCTTTTTTGTTAAATAGTTCCAATTAGCTGAAAACACTCTCATTTATCTTGACGCATATAATAAAAATATCTTTTAAATTAATATAAATTAAAATTTGATTAAAAAAATTTTTTGAAATCCTCCTAGATTTAAAAAATATATAATGACTTTTTTAAAATATCAGTTTAATACTTTTTGTTATTGGCCTCCAAATCCTAAAAAAATTGTGGAATTTATAGGTGGAAGTTATCTTGCGTCTAAACCAGACTTAACCTATAGAAGATTCATAGAAAGCTTAATTAATACAAACTATGCAGTACATGCTTATAAGTATACTCCACAATTTGATCACCAACAGCTTGCTATTAAAGCATGGAAAGATTTTAAAAATTGCCGAATATCATTATCTAAAAGAATAGGTCTAGTAATTCCTTCAATTAGAATTGGTCATAGTCTTGGCTGTAAACTTCATTTAATTTCCCCTGATGGAGGAAGAAATTGCGAGAAATTTATATCAATCAGTTTTAATAATTTCAGTGCCAACAAATCAATCCCATTATTGAAACAGATTGCCAAAAAATTAGAATTTAATAGTGAATTCAGTCCAAGTCCTGAGAGAACATTACGAATAATTGAAAAAACTTATAATCAAAAAAATAACTTCCTAATAAAATTTAACACGGATGAATTAGATCAAACAGATAAATTACTTTCTCGTCTTAAAGCACGAAAAGAAGATAATACTAAGGGGATAATATTAAATGGGACGCACACCACAATTGCTAGTGCAGGATTAAGAGAAAATTTATTGGGAGATTGGGCTGATGATGATTTTAAAAGAAAAACTATAAAAAAAATTTCCCGTTTAATTGATGAATTAGATTAAGAGGTTTCTTTCAATTTTTCCAAAACAGAACTATCTTCAAGTGTACTTATATCTCCACTGATTTTTTCTCCTGCAGCCAGAGATCTCAAAATCCTCCTCATAATTTTTCCGCTTCTTGTTTTAGGAAGAGAGTCAGAAATTATTATTTTTTCTGGTTTAGCGATAATCCCAATTTCTTTAACAACATGTTTTTTTAATTCCTCTACAAATTCTGAAGAAGAATTAACATCTTTCTCTAGAGATACAAAAGCAACTATGACCTCACCTTTTAGATCATCTCTTCTTCCCACTACAGCAGCTTCAGCTACTGATTTATGACTTACCAAAGCAGACTCTATCTCCATTGTTCCTAACCGATGGCCTGAAACACTTATAACATCATCAACTCTCCCCATAATCCATATATATCCATCTTCATCAATGCGAGCTCCATCTCCAGCGAAATAAACATTCTTTTCTCCTTTAAAAGTAATATATTCCCAATAACTATCCAAGTATCTTTGTGGATTCCCATGAATTGTTCTCATCATTCCAGGCCAAGGCTTCTTAATAATTAAATAACCGCCCTCATTTTCCATTACCTTTTCTCCATTCTTATCGACAATTTCAACTTCAATGCCAGGTAAAGGGAAAGTAGCTGAACCTGGCTTTGTTGCAACAACTCCAGGCAAAGGGCTTATCATCACACCACCAGTTTCGGTTTGCCACCAAGTATCAACTATGGGACATTTATTTTTACCAATAACATCTTTGTACCAAATCCATGCTTCTGGATTAATTGGTTCTCCGACCGTACCCAAAAGTCTAAGACTCTCTAAATTATATTTATCAGGAATTTCACGTCCCGACTTCATAAATGCTCTTATTGCTGTTGGAGCAGTATAAAAAATCGAGACTTTATATTTCTGAACAATATCCCAAAAAGCACCTAAATTAGAAGGCCTAGGGACCCCTTCAAACATTAGGGTTGTAGCCCCATTAGATAAAGGGCCATAAACAATGTAACTATGACCCGTGATCCAGCCAACATCAGCTGTGCACCAGTAAATATCATCATCCTTTAAATCAAAAATCCACTTAAATGTCAAATGGGACCAAAGATTATAACCACCTGTAGTGTGAACTACGCCTTTAGGTTTACCTGTAGAACCTGAAGTATAAAGAATAAAAAGTCTATCTTCACTGTTCATAATTTCAGGTTCACACCAATCTTTTTGATCTTTCAATAATTCGTGCCACCAAAAATCCCTTTTTTTTACCATAGAAATATTTTTTTTAGTCCTTTGTACAACAACTACCTTTTCAACGATTTTATCTGCTCCACCTTCAATAGCTGCGTCAACTGCATTCTTAAGCTTTATCACCTTATCTTTTCTAAAACCGCCATCTGCAGTGATAATAAATTTGGCATTTCCATCAATTAATCTATCCTTCAAAGCTTCTGAAGAAAATCCCCCAAAGACAACTGAATGTGGAGCGCCAATCCTTGCACAAGCTAACATCGCAAACATAGCCTCGGGAATCATTGGCATATAAATACATACCAAATCACCTTTTTTTACTCCAATTTCTTTTAATGCATTAGCTGCTTTACATACCTCTTTAAGGAGTTCTTCATAAGTATATTTTTTACTATCCCCAGGTTCCCCTTCCCATATGAGTGCAGTTTTTGTTCCAAGTCCTTTTTTAATATGTCTATCTAAGCAATTGTATGTAATATTGATTTTCCCTTCTTTAAACCATTTAAAAAATGGTGCGTTTTCACTATCTAATACAGTTTTAAATGGCGCAAACCAATCTATTTCAGATTTTGCGAAAGATTCCCAAAATTCAATTGGATTATCCAAAGCTTGTTTTTTTAAACTAATAAACTCTTTTTGAGATCTGATATTTGAGTTTTCTGCAAATTTTTTTGAAGGATGGAAAATTCTACTTTCATCAAGGATGTTATTAATTGAATTTTTTTTATCTAATGACATTAAGTAAATTGATGCTTAATAAACTTAGACGAAAAAATTATGGTTTTCCAAAATTTTAATAATAATTTAGCTGAAAACTCTTTTTAATAAATTTAATAAAGACGGCCAAGAACAAATTCTGGTAAAGCCATTAAGGCTCTTTTATACTCTGAGTCAGGAACCCAAACAATTGCTTCTTTAGAACGCATTGCGAAATCCTCAGCTAATTTTCTAGAGCTTTTAATTGCTTTAGAATTCATAATGATATTAAGAGCATTATCTAAATCATCTTTTTCAGCAAGTTCTCTATTTATAAGAACAGACAATTTCTTATTCTCTTCTAAAGCATATAAAACTGGTGCAGTAAGGTATCCACTAGCAAGATCACTTATAGCAGGTTTTCCAAGTTGTTTATCGTTCCCAGTGAAGTCAAGAATATCATCAACGACTTGAAAAGCTAGGCCAATATTTTTACCAAAATCATATAGCAAATTTAATTTGTCATCGCTAAGATCACTTAAAACTCCAGCTGCTTTACAACTATTAGCAATTAAAGATGCGGTTTTACAGTAGCTTTTGTTTATGTATTTTGAAAAAGATTGAGCCGAATCGAATCTGTTTAAATTTTGTTTAATTTCACCTTCAGCTAAGTCCATTATTACTCTACTAAGTAATTTAACCACTTTGACATTATCAAGGTTTGCCAAGTGCCAACTTGCTTGAGCGAATAAAAAGTCACCTGCCAAAACAGCAACTCGAGTATTAAATCTACTATGAACAGTATCTACTCCTCTTCTTGTAGAGGCTTCATCAACAACATCATCGTGGACCAAAGACGCTGTATGAATCATTTCAGTTATTTCAGCAAGCCTTTTATGTTTACTTTTTAAACTGAATTCAGGAGATATTGCTTTTGAAATTAATAAAACAATACCCGGTCTCAGTCTTTTTCCTCCCGCACTAAAAAGATGTTCCGCTGCGGCTTGAAGAATTGGATGACCAGCTCCTATTAAATTTTTCAGCTCAAGAATAAGATCATCAAGATCATTTTCAACTGGTTGTAGTAGTTCTGTAACTTTGTTCATGATTAGCCTCTTTTATATATTAAGTAATCAAACATTGCTTCGGAGGTTAACAACGCTAATTTCTTTATTAATTTCAAGCCAAAATTTTACTTTTCTGGAAAATTTATCTTTTTCTGAAGTAACAAAAAATCTTACATTATCGTAAGAAATACTTTCATAGCGATCAGTTTTTGTAATTGTAAAAGCTTCGTTGAATTTTTTTATCAACGCTTCCGATGGATCAATAATTTTTATATTTGAATCTATTTTTTTTCTTAAAAAATCAAAAATTAAAGGATAATGGCTACACCCAAGTATTAGTTCTTCAATATTTTCATTTAAAAGTGGTCTTAAATACAAATCAGCAAGATAATTTAATTTACTAAAATTAAGCTTCTCTTTTTCAATTTCTGATACAAATTCTGGACATTCTTGTTGTAATATTTTCAAATTCTCCTTTTTAGAATTTATAGCATTTTTATAAAATGATGATCTGATTGTTGTTTGCGTTGCCAAGACACCAATAATTTTTTTATTAACTATTTCGGAAACTGAGTTTATAAGATCAAAACAAGGGATACTTAAGTTATTTTCTAAAATATCAAGTGCACATGCATTGGTAGTGTTACAAGCTATTAAGAGTGCATCCAAATTCTTATCTTCAAAAAAACTGCAAATCTCTTCTGCAATGACTCTTATCTCTTTATTATTCTTATTTCCAAAAGGAATTCTTTTTGTATCAGCCAAATAAATTACTTCAACATCCTTCCTTGTTTTTAGTAAAGGATTAAGGATAGTAAAACCACCTATCCCACTGTCAAATATACCTACTTTAATTTTCACCCTACTTTAGAAAGATATTCAAGGATGCCTTTTGTAATTGCATAAGCTACTCTTTTACGATGTGCAGCTTTTTCTAATCTTCTTGCATCTAATCTTCCTGTTAAGAATCCAATTTCAACGAGAACTGCAGGCATCTTAGTATTTTTAATTACATAAAATCTACCCTGTTTAACCCCTCGATCAGGACTCCCGGGGGAAACCCTTAAAATTTCTTTTTGAATTTTCTTGGCCAGAAATCTACCTTTCCAACCTCTAAAATAAAAAGTTTCTAAACCATTAATATCCCGCCTTTTCCCTCTTGAGGCATTCGCATGAATACTAACAAAAATATCCGCATCAGTTTTGTTTGCAAAAGAAACTCTAGGAGATAAATCCAAATCAATTTCATTTTTTCTAGTTAACCTTACTTTGACACCTTTTTCAGAAAGTAACTTTTTCACTATTTTGGAAACATCGAGGACAACATCTGATTCCCTTATCCCGCCAATACCTATTGCTCCCGGATCAGGCCCTCCATGCCCTGGATCGATAACTACAGAAAATTTATTTTGTTTTACGTTTGGCAATTGCAAATTATTATTAACTTTTCCCCTCACATAATTTGAGTTTTGATTTTTTTTAAAAACTGTTATTCTTTTGCCAACAAAGCCCTCACCAATCTCCTTAAATGCATATTTTGGTGTAAATAGTTTAATTCTCCACCTATTTTGATCTAAGCCAACCATTCTCCAAGTCAAAGGGGCCAGATAGGTTTCCTCCTTAAATTCAATTACTAGTCTTGTTTTACCATCGCTTGGTTTACCCAACCTGATCTCTTCTATTGGACCATTACCTTTTATTGTTCTAGGATTTTTCAATTCTCCAGGGAAATCTACCCAGAATCTATCACCATATAATTGGTTGGCTTTCTGGAAGTATGCTTTTAAATTTGTATTTGATTTAGTTCTTAATTCTAAAACACCATTAGTTTTTAAAGCCCATGCCGCTAGGGCACTTGAAGATTTTACTGGGAGAATCGCAGAATTTAAAAATAAAAAAACAGCTAAATAACGAAAAAGTTTATTATTTAAAAACTTTGACATTAGTTCGAAAACAATTTGTTTTTTCTATGTTTAAGGCTTGGCATCTGCTCTCTAATTTTCTTTACTCTTTCTTTATCAGCAGGGGCTATTGCAGCGCCTTGAGTTTTTCCAGCATCAGACAAAACAGTGCCCCATGGGTCAATTACCATTGCATGGCCATGACTTTGTCTTCTACCATAATGAATCCCAGTTTGAGCTGGAGCAACCACATAGGCAGTATTCTCAATAGCTCTTGCTTGTAAAAGTATTTGCCAGTGATCTTTCCCCGTAAATGCTGTAAAAGCAGCGGGAATCATAATTAGATCTGCACCATTTGAAGACAAATATCTATAAAGTTCAGGGAATCTTACGTCGTAACAAATCGATAATCCTACTTTGCATAAACCTGGGACTTCTACCACAGGTGGATATTCCTCCCCGGATAAAATAGTAGATGATTCCTTATACAAATTTCCATCCGGCAAATCAACGTCAAATAAGTGAATTTTGTCGTATTTTGCCAAAATCTGTCCATCTTTCCCAAATAGTGCTGACCTATTAAAAGTATGAGTATTATCACCAGCAGGAACAGGATACCCTCCTCCTAAAAGAAATACTTGATATCTTTGGGACATCGTTTTAAGGAAGTTTGTACACTTTATTGACAACTCAGAAGCTAATCTAAGTTTTTCATCATCTTCTCCGAGAAAGGCAAAATTCTCAGGCAGTCCTATTAACTCAGCACCTCTTCTAGATGCTAATTCGATCTGTTCTTCAGCTTCAGCAAAATTTGCTTCAACTTTTGAAGTACTTGTAATTTGCAATGCTGCTACCAAAAAATCAGTCAAGAACTTACTCCTAGTGAACAAATTCGTAAATTATGAGGCACGAATCACACCCCTTTCAAGTTGAGCTGGAACAATATCTAAGCAATCAAGTTCAGAGCAACATTTAAAATCATCCTCATAATCTCCAAGACTTGTCAATCTTTTGCCATGGGTTGCTGTTTTTAAACATTTCAAAATATCATTTTTCCAAAAATCCCAAAGTGCCAAAGCAGCCTGTAATTCGTCATTCATAATATTTATTTCAAAATCACAGTTCTTTTCTAGGTATGAGGCCAAAGCACCAGCAGCTAAAGAATCCTCAAGTGAATAAGACCCCTCCCAACCACTACCAAGTATTAAAACATTTTCACTTTTTAATGAAATGATTTTTTCTGCAACTGCTTTCCTATTTGGAAGTCCCATAGCAAATAAATGCTTCGCATTTTGAACTTTTTGCAATGATTTAGTCCCATTAGTAGTACTCATAAATAATCTTTTACCATTAACAACTTTATTTGTAACTGATAAAGGAGAATTTCCTAAATCAAAGCCCTCAATCTTCTTTCCGCCTCTCTCTCCAAGCAGTAGTCTCTTTTCAGCTTGCCACCTCATTGCAGATTCTTTTAATAAATCTAAATCTGCAAAAACCTGTATTGAATCAGCTCCATTTTTTAAAGCCCACGAAATTGTGGTTGTAGCTCTTAAAACATCAATGACCACTGCAATGTCTAGACTTATTTCTGGAACATCCTTTGCAACGTGATAATAAGTAAGATTAATAATTAAGTCCTTTTTCTTTTCCTATTATAGAAAACAGTTACTTAATTTGATTATTTTTTTTTTAAAACAAACTTATTGATAATATATAAATAATTTGTTTTTACAGAAATCTTATCAAGTATTTAATTTGAAAATGAATAATATCCGCACAATAAAAGGTGGAGTTAATTTAAAAGGAAAAGTAAAAGTACCTGGAGATAAATCTATATCTCATAGAGCTTTAATAATAGGAAGTATTGCTAAGGGTGAGACGACTATCGAGGGTTTTTTATATTCTGAAGATCCACTTTCAACTGCTGATTGTCTTAGAAAATTAGGTGTAAATATTCCAAAAATAATAAAAGATGAGCCTTTTACGATTACAGGGATGGGTCTTAATGGATTAAAAGAGCCAAAAGAAATTCTCAATTGTGGAAATTCAGGAACCACTATGAGGTTATTAATGGGTTTATTAGCCGCACAAGAAGGTAAGAACTTTATCTTAACCGGGGACGCTTCTCTCAACGAAAGGCCAATGGGGAGGGTTGGCAAACCGTTATCTTTGATGGGTGGCAAAATTTCTGGAAGGGAATGCGGTAACAAAGCTCCAATTTCAATTGATGGGGAAAAACTTAAGGGATGTGTTATTGGAACTCCAATGGCAAGTGCTCAAGTGAAATCAGCAATATTATTGGCAGGCCTCAATGCATCTGGAACTACTTCTGTTATTGAACCAGCATCTTCAAGAGATCATACTGAGAGAATGTTAAAAGCATTTGGAGCAGACATCAGTATCAGAGGAGAATTAGGAAGGAATGTGGTTATCAAGTCAGGGGTGGACTTAATTGGCCAGAGAATATTGATTCCCGGAGACATAAGCTCTGCTTCTTTTTGGATGATTGCTGCATCTATTGTTCCAAATTCAGAGGTTTTAATTCAGAATGTCGGATTAAATCCCACTAGAACAGGGATTTTAAAAATAATGGATTCAATGGGCTGCAATTATGAGATTTTAGATAAATCGACTATTGCAGGTGAGCCTATTGGATGTATTAAAGTAAAGACTTCAAATAATTTAAGATCATTCACTATTGAAGGAGATATTCTCCCAAAACTTATAGATGAAATTCCTATACTTACTGTGGCTGCCTGTTTTTGTAATGGAGTTTCTGAAATTAAGGATGCACAAGAATTAAGAATTAAGGAGACAGATAGATTAAAAGTCATGGCAAGACAGTTACAAAAATTCGGCGCTGAAATAACAGAAAAAGAGGATGGGTTAATTATTAATGGGCAATCAAAATTTCATTCTGCAAAGGTAGATAGTGAGACAGATCATCGAGTAGCAATGAGTCTTGCTATTGCTTCACTTCTTGCTAAAGGTACCTCAAAAATCATGAGATCTGATGCTGCTAGCGTCTCGTATCCCACTTTTTGGGAAGAGCTGGCCAAACTATCTAAATAGCCTAAAAAGTTTTTGTCTGAATTAATAGAAGTTTTAACTAAAGACGGAAGTTACTCTTTAAGAAGTGTGTTTTTTCATGAGAACTTCCATAGTTTATTGGGCGCATTGGAGGAAACAAAGTCAAAGTTTACAACTACTTCTAATTTGCGAAGATTTAAGGGCAAATCACTTAATGCTTTGGATATATGTTTTGGTTTAGGATACAATTCCGCTTCTTTATTAGATGAATTAATTAAACAAAAATCATATTTAAATTTGTATTCATTGGAAATAGATCAAAAGCCTCTCGAATATTCGCTTAGAAATGAATCTTTCCTTAAATTATGGGATCCAAAAGTCAAAAAAATATTTGAATCACTTTATCGAAAAGATTACTTTGAGGATCAATTTTTTAAATGCAGTATTTTGTGGGGTGATGCTAGAGAAAAAATCAACATTATTCCTTCCTCTATTAAATTCGATCTAATTTATTTAGATGGTTTTTCTCCTCAAAAATGCCCACAAGTATGGACAATTGAATTTTTATCCAAAGTCACTGAAAAGCTTAATTCTCAGGGTTATTTAATAACTTATTCTTCATCAGCGGCAGTAAGAAAAACCTTAAGAAATCTTGGATTAGAAATTTTTACTATTAAGCCAAGTTTTAAAAACAGAACTTTTTGGAGTCAGGGAACCGTCGCAATATCAAAATTTGATAAGAATAAATTGAAACCGGATTTCAATTTTGAAAAGTTAACTTTAATGGAAGAAGAACATCTCTTAACTAAAGCTAGTATTCCATATAGAGATCAAGATTTGAACTCAAGTAAAGACGATATAATAAGGAGAAGATTAGATGAGCAATTATTATCAAATCTATTATCTACAAATAAATGGAGAGAAAAGTGGGGAATGACGAAGTTATCCTTTAAGAGTTAGATTTAAATTAGGATTTCAAATAAACATGTTAAGTGTTGCGATATTAGCGGCAGGCAAGGGCACTAGGATGGAAAGCTCATTGCCAAAAGTTTTGCATAAAATTTCTGGCAAAAGTATTCTTCAAAGAGTAATTGATTCATGTATCGAATTAAAACCTGATAAAATTTTCGTAATTACAGGATACAAATCAAAAGAAGTACAAAAGTCAATCCCAAATAATAAAAAAATCCATATTGTTGTTCAAGAACCTCAATCAGGAACCGGTCATGCTATTCAGGTACTTTGTAAAAAAGTAAAAAAAAATGAAGGAAAACTTTTGGTACTAAACGGCGATGTACCACTCATTATGCCTAGTACACTAAAAAGACTTTTGTATCTACACGATTCAAAAAATGCTGATGTTTCTTTAATTACCACAAAGAAAAAAAATCCTTATGGATATGGAAGAGTTTTTTTGAAGGGGGATTTTATAGATAGAATTGTTGAAGAAAAAGATTGCAATGATCTAGAAAAAGAAAATCCATTAATAAATGCAGGTGTCTACTGTTTTAACTGGGGTAACTTGTCAGAAATAATTAATACCTTGCAAAGCAATAATAATCAGAAAGAGATTTACTTAACAGATACAATATCTTTGCTAAAAAATTCCTTAAGTCTCGAAGTAGAGGATAATGGAGAGCTTAAAGGAATTAATAACAGAATTCAACTATCAGAATGTGAGGAATGTATTCAGAATTCAATTAAAGAAAAGCATATGCTTAATGGTGTAACTTTTATAAATAAAGCAAGTTGTTCAATTAGTGAAGAAGCTGAAATTGGTAAGGATGTAATTATAGAGGCTAATACGCATATAAGGGGAAATACGAAAATAAATAGCCATTGCATTATTGGTCCAAATACTTTTATTGAGAATTCTAATGTAGGGTTACAATGTGAAATTTCAAACTCTACTGTTTATGATTCTCAGATAATGGATCATATAAAAATTGGCCCTTATAGTCATATAAGACCTAATTCCAAAATATCTTCTTATAGCAAAATAGGTAATTTTGTTGAGATCAAAAATAGTCAACTAGAGGAAGAATCAAAAGTAAACCATCTAAGTTATATTGGTGATTCTATTATTGGAAGATCTACAAATATTGGGGCAGGCACTATTACTGCAAATTTTGATGGGAAGAAAAAACATCAAACAACAATTGGTAAAAATTCCAGTATTGGAGCAAATACAGTTTTTGTAGCACCAATAAATTTAGGGGAATCAGTAACAACAGGTGCTGGTTCCGTGATCACAAAAGACTCTAAAGATAATTCATTAGCGATCTCAAGAACTAAGCAAGTAAATATAGAGAATTGGAAAAAAAAGAAATCCTGATCTAGTTAATTAATTCAATAATTTTTTCAAGTTGCCAACATCTGCTTCCTTTGATAAGAATAGAATCACCTTTTTTTGTAGATTTGTTTATCTCTTGAGGTACATCTCTAATATTATTAAAAACTAAGAATTTTTTTTTATTTTTTAGATAATTGGTGTAAATTTTTTCATTCTCTTTATCACAAATAAATAAACACTTTTCTATGTCTGAATTATTTATTAAGTTGAATATTTCTTTGTGATATTTTTCAGATTCTTTACCCAATTCTTGCATACTTCCAAATATGAAAAATTTATTTCTCGGTTTTTCAAGCAGGTTTTTAATACATGCTTTTACTGACTCTGGCGAAGCATTATATGATTCATCATATATTGTCGTTTTTACTGATTTAAGAATTTTATTCCTTCCACCTAAACTTACAAAATCAAATTTATTAAAACTTGCAAAATCAATGCCTAGCTCTTTAGCAACTGCATAAGCAAATAAGAAATTCCAAGCATTGTGAAATCCCTCAAATGAAATTTCAAAGGTATTTTCTTCAATTAAAATTGATTTATTAGAAGGATTATAAAATCCTTGCAAATCATCATCTTTTTTAAAACTCTCCTTTTGATTTTCTATATTTAATAGTTTTACTTTTATCACTCTACCTCTCCAAAATTCTTTTAAAGTTTTTTCTAGGAATTGATCATTTGCTGGAATTATTACAACTCCTTCTGGATTTAAGAACTTACTAATTTCACACTTTGCATGAGTAATATTTTTTTTTGAGCCTAACAATCCAATATGAGCTGTGCCAATGTTAGTAATAACTGCAATATTGGGTTCACTATATTTAGATAAATTCTCGATCTGTCCAAGACCTCTCATCCCCATCTCAAGAACTAAAACTTTATCTTCTACTTCTGTAGAAAGAATAGTAAGACCAACTCCAATTTCATTATTGAAATTTGCATGAGATAATTTAATTCTTCCAAGTTTATTTAAAACTCCACCAATCATTTCTTTTGTAGTTGTTTTGCCCACTGAGCCAGTTATTGCAACAATAGGAATATTTAATTTTTTTCTTTTTAGCAATGCTAATTTTTGAAATGCCTCAGTTGTGTCATTTACAACCCAATAAGGAAAATTACTAGGAAGTAATCTCTGCATCCCTTTTTTAATTACTACAGATTTAACTCCTTTATTTAAAACCTCATGAAGAAAACTATGTCCGTCAAAATTTTTACCCTTGATAGCTATAAAAAGATCATTTTTTAACAACGTTCTACTATCGATACTTATATTCTTAAAATTTAAAGAATCTCCTTTCCCCTCGCTCAGATTTCTAATATCCCCCAAAACATCGTTTAATTCTGATAAAAAGAATTCCATTAAAAGATTAAGTCATACTTTTTTTAAAAGATGGATCAGCTGATTGTCCGTAAGAAAATTTTTCAACTTCAGCAACATCTGGCGATGGTTCTTTTATTCCGCAAACATCCTTATACATAACTTCGTATTCAAGAGCTGATCTTTGCCAACTAAACTCTTGGCTCATGGCTCTTTTTTGCAGTAATTGCCAACTATCTTTATGCCTAAAGGCTTCCCATGACCTTACTAAAGAAGTATAAAAATCTATAGGTTCAAAGCGATCAAAGCAAAATCCAGTACCATTACTATTTTCTGGGTCATGAGGTAAAACTGTATCAACCAAACCTCCAACTCGCCTTACTATTGGAATAGAGCCATATCTCATAGCGAGGAGTTGACTAATCCCACAAGGTTCGAATCTACTTGGCATTAAGAATGCATCTGAGCCACCATAGATAAGCCTTGACAAAGAATCATCATATGTAAGAAATACTGAGAATCTTCCTGGGTAATCTAATGCCAGTTGCCATAATCCAGACTCTAAAGATCTATCTCCAGTCCCTAAAACAGCAATTTGAGAATCTGTATAGGCTAATAGTCTTCTTGAAACTTGTAAAAGTAAGTCAACCCCTTTCTGATCAACTAATCTACTTACCATACCTAAAAGATATTTTTTAGAATTAACTTCGAGACCCATTTCTCTCTGCAGAATTTTTTTATTTTCTAGCCTATTTTCTAAATTCTTAATATTGAATTTTGCAGGTAAGACTGGATCTTTGGCTGGATTCCATTCATCAAGATCTATGCCATTAAGAATTCCCCTTAATTTACCTGAAATGTAATTAAGTAATCCTTCGAGGCTTTCCCCGTATTCATGGGTTTTAATCTCATCTGCATAAGTCGGAGAAACAGCATTGACCCTATCTGCGTACAACATTGCCGCAGCCATTGTGTGGTCTCCATGCATATACCAAGGACACCAAGTCATTTTTTCAAGTTTCCACCTCCAAGGGCCTTGGTATTTTAAATTATGAATTGTGAAGACAGTACTAATTTCGGGGTCCTGATGCATCCACACAGGAATCATTCCAGTATGCCAATCATGGCAATGGAGAACTTGAGGTTTCCAACAATTCCAGGCAAATTCTGCTGTTGCACTAGCAAAAAATGTAAAGCGCCAGTCCTCATTTTCGCCTCCGTATATTTGGTCAGAATCAAATGTTGGATGACCCACTAGGTAAATCACATAATTATGAATGGGATGTTTTGCTTCATATACGGCAAAATCATTACCCATTGTATTTGCTCTAAAGACTGGTTCATTCGAAACCTCTAAAAGACTCCACAATTTTCCATATCCTGGAATTATTACCCTTACATCGTGACCAAGTTTTATCAAAGATGGAGGCAACGAACCAACCACATCTCCCATACCTCCAACTTTGATCATTGGAGCACATTCAGCAGCGGCAAGAAGAATTCTCATTGATAATTATTTGAAAAAGTTCTTTTGAAAAATAAACTATGATGTCCACTTATAGTCAGAAAAGTCTGGTGGACGCTTTTCAAGAAAGGCATCTCTACCTTCTTGAGCTTCTTCAGTGGAATAGAATAATTGAGTTGTGTATCCAGATAATTCTTGAATACCCGCAATCCCATCATTCTCCGCATTGAATGAAGCTTTAAGAATACGAATAGCAGTTGGACTATTTCGTAAAATCTCTTTTGCCCAGATTACACCCTCAGCTTCTAATTCTTCAATCTTTGTAATTGCATTTATCAAGCCCATCTTAAGAGCTTCCTTAGAATTATATTTTCTACATAAAAACCAAATTTCTTTTGCTTTTCTTTGACCAACAAGTCTTGCTAAATAACTAGATCCAAAACCCGCATCAAAACTACCAACTCTTGGCCCTGTTTGACCAAATAGCGCATTTTCAGAGGCGATACTGAGATCACAAATTAAATGAAGTACCTGGCCTCCTCCAATTGCAAAACCAGGAACTAAGGCAATAACCACTTTAGGCAAACTTCTTATTAATCTTTGAAGTTCAAGTACATTTAATCTCTGCTTACCTTCATCATTTTTATACCCATTTTCACCTCTTACACTCTGATCACCTCCAGAGCAAAAAGAATAAATACCTTTCTTATCTGGTCCCGCACCTGTAAAGAGAACTACTCCAATAGTTTCATCATTTCTTACGATATCAAATGCATCAATGAGTTCATCTACAGTTTGTGGCCTAAATGCATTTCTTTTTTCAGGCCGATTAATTGCAATTCTCGCAATTCCATCATCTGATTTATGAAACAATATATCCTCATAAGATTTGCATTCTGACCAATTTAAAGTTGTTTTCCCAGGTAATACTTTCATGAAACCTAATTATTCAAAAATAGAAAATGATAAATTTAAATGCCAATTATTTTTTTTAGCAAGGCATTTTTTTCACTAATTTCATTTTCTGGATCAATATTAACCTTAATTATTACAGATTTCTGGATAGAAATGCTCCAATCAAAGGCCTCTCGTAATTTTTTAAAATTTGCCACACTTTTAAAGTTTACTTGATATCCCTCTGCGAGTTTTGGCCAGTTTATTTCTTTTGGCATAAGAAAAAGTTTTTTTAATTCATCTTCTTTTAAATTATCTTTATAAATACGATTAAATATATTTCCGCCATGATTATCTATCAGAAGAATTGTTAAATTCATATCGATTGAATTTTCAATCAGCCATCCGTTTATATCATGAACAAAAGCTAAATCTCCAGTCACGAGAAGTAGAGGACTTTTAATTCTAGAAATTCCTAATGCGAGGGATAAAGTACCGTCTATGCCAGAAGCCCCTCTAAAGCTGAAGCAATTTCTTGTTAAAGTACCATTCTCTGAAAATGTAAGCCAATCTCTAATCGGGCTACTCGCGGATAGCATTATAGGATTTTCAGCTGGCCAAAGTTTTGGAACAAGATTTGCAAGCTTATACTCAGTAATATGATTATCATTAGTAATTTTCTCTTTTAAAATTTCTTTAATTTGCTCACCTTCCTCTATTAGATCTAAAGCTAACAGAGTTAGAGACTTTTTATTTTTTTCGTTAATTGATAATTCTTCTAACAATAGAGTAGTAAAATTCGATAGCCCAAAATCATATTCAAATGATTTTTTTATAGGGTCCAATTTTCTATAGTTTTTTTCTTTTATAAGAATTTGTATCCCTTCGAAGGTTGTTAAAAAATACTCCAAATCAATTGAGGATGACATAGGACCAAGCCTCAAAAGTTGATGACAATTTATTAAATTCTTATTTTTTCTTAAGACTAATTCCCAATTCACAACTAAGCCTCTCAAATTAGAGTAAACGCCTGAAACAGGATCAGCAAATACTGGCCAACCAGTAATTTCTTGTAATTTTTCTAAAGATTTATTGAAAGAAGATAAGTCATTTATGGAACCTTGATAAGGACCGACCAAAATAATACCAGACTCATCTAAATTTAAACTTTTTGAAATTTCTAAGAATTTGTTTTTATTAGACTTTATTTCAACTTCCTGAAAAACATATTTTTTCTTTAAATAAATTCTCTCAAAAACCTCTAAAACATTTTTTTTATTTACAAATGAAATATCCAAAGGCTTATCAATAGGAATATTTAAATGAATAGGACCAGGGAAGGCTGATATTTGCTTCTCAGTAATTCGCACTAAATTTAATATTTCATTTTCTTGTGTTTCATGGAGTCCATTTAGATTTGTATTTAAAACTCTTCTGCAGACTGAACTCAAAAAATCTTCTTGATTTACAGTTTGATTACATCCACAATTTTTTAATCTTAAGGGTCTATCAGCAGTAAGAAATATAATACCTTTACAAGATCGGTCTGCTTCAACTGCGGCTGGCAATAAGTTGCTTACGGCGGTTCCAGAAGTTGTAATAACTAAAGAAAGATTACCTGATGCAGCAGAAATTCCAAGAGAGTGGAATCCTGCAGATCTCTCATCTATAGAATTATAAATATTTACCAGTCCTAATTTATTTAATTCTCCAGCAGCTATTGCTAAAGGTGCTGATCTACTACCAGGACATAGTATTAAATTTTGAACTCCTATTTTTATAAGAAGATTTAAAAGTTGTAAACTTCTAAGAAAATTTTTGCATTCAATAGATGATGTCATAATTAATATAAATGCTTTGAGATTTTCCTTATATTCGAATTAAATAAAACATGTCTACAACTCAAGAAAAAAGAAATTCAATACTAAAGGATTTAAAAAATCTTTTAGTCTGGATATCTATTGCTTTAATTATACGATGGCAGGTTATAGAGCCAAGATGGATCCCATCCGGTTCAATGCTTCCAACTCTTCAAATACAAGATAAAATTCTTGTTGAAAAAGTAACCCCTAAAATTATATCCAAATCAAATCTTTCAAAATTAAAAAATAAAATAGTTGTTTTTAAAGTTCCTGAACAATTAATTAATGCTGGTTATGAAGCAGATACTGCACTAATAAAAAGAGTAATTGGAATACCTGGAGACAAGGTAGAAGTTAGAGACGGTAACCTTTACTTAAATGATATCGCTCAAAAAAATTACGTTTTTGACAAAAATATTAATTATTCAATAGGACCTTATATTGTCCCAGAAGACTCATTATGGGTAATGGGAGATAATAGAAATAATAGTATGGACTCACATATTTGGGGATTTTTACCCTATGAAAAGGTTATTGGTAAAGCTATTTTTAGATATTGGCCGTTTAAAAAAATTGGATATATTCGGTTCCCTGCCCTTAATAATTTAGATTAATGGGTACGTAATGTTGTAAGGTTTTTATATCTTGAAGCTGTAGAAATGTTTAATCCAGAATTTCTTGCTACTGAAAATAATGATCCAAACGATGAGAATGATTTAATCCAATATTTGCAAAAACAATCTCCAGAAGTTTTGCAAAGAGTAGCAAAATCAGCTAGTGAAGATATTCAAGAAATAATTAGACATAATGTTCAAGGTCTTCTTGGAATGCTCCCATCAGATCAATTTGACGTAAAAATAACATCTTCAAAAGACAACTTTGCTAATTTACTATCTTCTGCAATGATGACAGGATATTTCTTAAGACAAATGGAACAAAGAAAAGAGTTGGAACAAACTCTTATAAATGACGAAAACATGTCTATTGAAGAATAATAGTTTTTAGAGATTTACTTCTTCAGGAATTATTCCCAGTTCAAACAATTTTTTATATAAACCCATCAAAAATTTATTATCTTCAGGAAGTTTGTCCCAATTTTGGGAATTAATTTCATTAATTAATTTTTGACAATCTTCTATTGTAAATTTTATAGGTGCCGTAAAATGAGCTGGAATTAAGTATTCCATATCTTCAAAAGACTTGATATTTTCTAACCATTTAAGTAAAACTTCTTTTGAACGCGGAAAAATTAATTTTTGTAAAACTGGTGCAATTTGAATCTTAGGAGTATCTATACCCATTATTTCAACAAGGGAGGATTCCCAATCTTCGTCCCATAAAAAGGGATAAATACCGAAATGAGATCTCCAATTTCTAACATCTTTTTTGAATGAATACTTAAATATTTTTTTTAAAGGTGGAATATTTAATTTGCCTGGTTTCAAAAAAGATGAAAATAAAACTAATCTTTTCCATCCTTTTTTTCTTTGTTCGATGGAGTCAATTAAAGGTTCATCTCCTCTCTCTCTAGAATGAAAAAGAAGTGGAGTTGGATCAAAATTAAATATCTCAGGTGGTGTGGAGTCTATTCCAACTATTGCATCTGTTACATGAAGAGTTTTCGTAGGATAGTGGAAACAACTTATCTCTTGATATCTTCCAAGTCCTAAATTCAGTGGGCCTAATGAAGACCATTTAAAAGAGTTTGAATGAGGAGTACCTTCCTCAAACAGTATTCTTGATCTTTTTGATGGAATCCCTAAAAAATCTAGTGGTAGATTTATGGGGAAACTCCATTGTCCGGGACAAAGCCAAATTTCTGTATCTATAAAAATTCTTGAAAGAGCTGGCAGTCCAATTTTATGTTCTAGTCCAGAGGCACTAGGTAGAATTATTGTTTTTACTTTACCGTGAATCGCAATTAATTTTTCTAACTCATTTATTAATTCTTTTGTCGGAGGCAGTGGATTTATAAGCATCAATCCATTATCAACCTTTATTACCGTCATTCTTATTGGAACAGCAACATAATATAGTCCCTGTATTTGTTCCAAGGACCATATTTGATCAGGAATTAATTCTCTTAAAATTGTTTTCTTTTTTCCATAAGGATATAAGGGGAATAAAGGCCACCAATTCCACTTTTTATTTAAAGTTTCTTCCACCACTATCATTTATACCCAGAAAATAATTTCTTTAATTTAAATATTCCGTATCTTGGAGCAAATAAAAAAGCAAATAAAAATATAAAAGTTTGTGCTAAGACAATTGATCCCCCTGTTTCAAGATCAAACCAAAAACTAACATAGATTCCTATTAGGCTTGAGATAATTGCACTTAATACTGAAATTACTGTCATATTATCAAACTTATCGGTAAGTAAATATGCCGTAGCTCCTGGTGTAATCAACATTGCAACTACCAAAATAATTCCAACAGACTGCAAGCCCACAACAGCTGCCAAAGATAAGCATGTGAGGAGTAAATAATGAAGAAAAAATACGTTAATCCCAACTGTTTTTGCATGCCTAGGATCAAAACAATAAAGCATTAAATCTTTTCTAAAAGTTGATAAAAGGATTACTACCAATAAAGAAATTAATATAGTTTGTTTTACATCTGAAAGTGATATTCCTAATGGACTACCAAAAAGAATAGAGTGCAGATCAATATTACTTTTAATCTTAGAAACCAATACGATTCCAAGAGCAAAAAATCCGGTAAATACCAACCCAATAACAGTATCTTCCTTAACTCTAGATTTCTGCTTAATAAACCCTATTAATGCTACAGAACCAACTCCGAAAATAAATGCCCCTAATGAGAAAGGAAGACCTAATGCATAAGCAACTACAACCCCAGGCATCACTGAATGTGACACTGCATCTCCCATTAAAGCCCATCCTTTAAGAGTCAAATAACTTGAAAGGAAACCACAAACAGCTGCAACTAATGAACTCATAAGAAGTGCTTTTCTCATAAAGTCATGAGTTAAAGGATCTGTTATGAATGAATCTAAAGTTAAAAAAGAACAGAGCTCCATATAATTTAAAATTTAGGATTCAGGTCCAAACAAGAAATCAGGTGAGATACCTCCAAAAGTGGTAGTAATATTTTCAGGGGTAAACACTTCAGAGGTCTCACCATAAGCTACGACAGTTTTATTTATTAAAAGAACCAAATCACAAAATTCACGGACATGAATCATATCGTGCGTTGATAATAATATAGTTTTCCCCTCATTTTTAAATTGAATAAATAATTCCGAGATAAGTTTCTCAGTCCTTATATCAACACCTGAAAACGGCTCATCAAGAAGCAATACTGACGCTCTTTGCGCAATTGCTCTAGCTAAAAAAGTTCGTTTTCTCTGACCTCCAGATAAGTTTCCAATAGGTGTAGAGTAATGCTCAGTAAGATCAACTCTCTCAATAGCATCTTTAACGGCCTGAACATCAGACTCTCTAGGACACCTAAAAATGTTCATCGAACCATATCTTCCCATCATCACTACATCCCAAACACTTATTGGAAATTGACTATCAATTCCCTCATTTTGAGGAACATAAGCAATTGTCTGATCTTTTTGAGCAGATCTTACAGACTCTCCATTTATTCTAATTTTTCCCTTTGAAATATTTACAAAGCCAGTTAAAGCATTAAAAAAAGTTGTTTTACCAGCCCCGTTCATCCCTACTAACCCACAAATCTGGCCAGGTTTCAATCTTAAATTGGCATCATATAAAGCCACCTTACCGTTGTAATCTACGCAAATATTCTCTGCATCAATCCTAAAGTTTTGATAATTGATTGTCTCCATAATTCAAAAAAGTCCTTTTTTAATCAAATCCAAATTATGCTCAAGCATTTTTATATAGGAACTAGCAGGCCCATTATTATCAGATAATGAATCAACAAAAAGATTTCCCCCAAAATTAGCTCCAGTTTCGTTTGCAACAACCATTTGAGATTCGTTACTTACAGTACTTTCGCAAAATACAGATGGAACTTTTTTTTCTTTAACTAGTGAAATTGTTCTAGCCATTCTTTTGGGAGTAATTTGACTCTCAGCATTGACTGGCCATAAATAAACTTCCTCTAATCCATAATCATTTGTTAAATATGAAAAAGCACCTTCACAACTTACTAGATACCTCCTGTCTTTATTTAAGTTATTAATAAAAAGTGAGAATTCTTTATCTATTTTAGAAAGTTTATCTTTATAAATTTTTCCATTTTCTTCAAATAATGTCCTTTTGGAGGGCCTCAATTCTGATAAAGAATCCACGAGAATATCTACGTATAGGATCCCTCTTTTTGGAGAAATCCAGGCATGAGGATTGGGTTTCCCTTTATAAAAATCTTCACTAATAAAAATAGGATCTAAATCTTTCGCGACAGTAATTCTTTTAACTTTTAAATTAGAAACAAATTTTTCAGCCCATAATTCAAATCCAAATCCATTATCAATAAAAACAAAAGCACTAGAGGCATTTACTAAATCACTTGGAGTTGGTTGGTAGCCATGAACTTCAACTCCAGGTTTTGTTATTGATCTAACAATAAAATCATCTTTTGCAACATTGCTAATTATGTCCGCCAAAACAGTGAAACTTGCCAGTATTACTTCTTTAGTTTCATTTTTATTTGATATTTTCCTACATGAGCCTGAAGTAAGAGAAAGAAGAAGTAACAAACAAAAAAAAAGACTATTTTTTTTCATATTTAACATTAATCCTTAGATTATGAATTAAAAGATAGTTTCATAAGTGGTTTTCTAAGATCAGAAATAAATCCTTTCCAATTTATTTTTTCTTTTTCAAAAGCTTTTTCAACAATTATCTCAGAATTTTTCTTTATAAAATCCAAATCAGGTTCTTCTACTCCTTTTGTTATTGCCATAAAATCAGCCAAAGAACTTGATAATACTCTTGTTAGATAAGCAGCACTGACCGCCTGAAATGTTCCAGAGACAAGCCAATTTGCGCCATGTAATTTTGTTATGCCAATTAGAGTCTGTCCACTCCATTCAATAACTCCCTGAGCAATTGCAGTCTTTAAAATCTCTTTAGATACTTTATCTAAAATTTCAGGAGACCAATTACATCCCCATATAGACTTAATTTCTTTAATCATTAATGAATTTAGTACTGTCATTGCCATAACATCAATTGATGCGATAGGAGATAAGAAAACAGTCGTTGCGACAAGAATTTGATTTTTTCTTTGTATAACTCTTAACTGCATTCTTCTTATCCCTTCAATTTCAGATTGCCAGGCAACATGAAGTTCTTTCAAGAGCCTTTTTTTTGTATTTTCAATATTTTTAGATGAACTTATGAAAAACTTCCTTAACGAAAAAGGTATATTTGTTATTTCATTCTTATTCGCATCAAAAGTAATAATTTTATTTATAAAGTCACTTGAAATTTGAGACTTTAGATCTTCTATCTGATTTTTGGCTTCTATTTCGTTTGAAGTTAAAGCCACCAACCAGATTGGCATATTTTTAGGAAACTTTTCCAGCCACAAAAAGTCATTTGCCGATAAAGGCAAGTTTATAAAATATAAGACTGCATCACTCTTCAAAGCTTCTTCTGGAATAACTTGTAAAGAATTGTATTTAGGCAGTTTTTCGTATAAATCAAAGTCAAACTTATCTGCTTTAAAATGACTTTTCAAAACAGACATACAACTTTGATAATCTTTTTGTCCAATGCAACTTATTTTTTCTTTTTCACATCTATTAAAAATCGATTCAAGTATTTTTTGTCTTTTTTGATTCTGTTTTTCTAATTCATTTGTTGCTTCAAGTTCTTCAAAAAAATTTAAATCTTCATTACATAGATTTATCCAACCATCTAAGTTATTTGGCTCATTAAATTTAGGCTTATCATTCTTCAAGTAAAAATATCCCCCCAAACACAACGCAAAAAATCCTATTGAGCCTCCTGCAAAATGAACTAAGTCACTGACAAACCATTCCCCAAAACCTAACAATAATAAAATAATTAGAAGATTTTTTTTTGGAAACTTTGTGAAATCCTTTAAAAGGTTGTCTTTACTAATATCAAACACGATGCTTAATTTTTCTAATTTTATTTTAATGCAAGTTGCGAATGAGAAAAGCAAAATTTCATAAGTCGTTAATCAAAAGATAAAAATTTAAGGCTTTAAAAAAGACTTATTGCATAACAGGATGCTAAGTTAATAGACTATTTAAGTAACTTAAGAAACATTAAGATGTCTAATTCAAATTTCAGCAATAATCCTGGACAAGAAAATTACAGAGGTCGTTCTAACAATGAAAGATCTAATTTCAGAGATAGATCAGGCGGCAGAAGAGATGGAGGAGGATTCCGCATTAGATTGAGTGATAACGAAATGAAAGCTGTTAAATCAATACAAGAGACCTTTCAATTGAGATCTACCGTTGCAGTCCTCGGTTTCTCTGTTAGAACACTTAGCGAAATGATTAAAGACGAAAAATTGATTGAATCAATCACAGAATATGCAAAAAATAATAAAAACTCTTCTCCGAGTAGACAATCACAAAATCCTTATGAAGAAAAGACAAAAACAGCACCTGACCCTTTTGCAAGACCAGTAAAAAGTTCATCAACTGAAGAGATCCAATCTAGCGAATTAAAAGAGGATGGCAAATAAAAAAAGAATTCTTTCGGGAGTTCAACCAACTGGTGATTTACATATTGGGAATTGGCTTGGGGCCATCAATAATTGGGTTACGCTTCAAGAACAATATGAAACATTTCTATGTGTAGTTGATTTGCACGCAATCACAGCTTCATATAATCCCAAAGAATTATCTCAGAATACTATCTCTACTGCGGCTTTGTACGTCGCTTGTGGGATAGATCCCAATATATGCTCAATTTTTGTCCAAAGTCAGATTTCTGCACATTCAGAACTTTGTTGGATATTAAATTGCGTGACTCCTATAAATTGGATGGAAAGAATGATTCAATTCAAGGAAAAATCCATACAACAGGGAAATAATGTATCCATTGGATTATTTGACTATCCGATTCTAATGGCTGCAGACATTCTTCTATATGATGCTGACTTTGTACCAGTAGGTGAGGATCAAAAACAACATCTTGAACTTGCTAGAGATATTGCACAACAAAGAATTAATGCGAGATTTAGTAAGGATAAAAATATTTTAAAAATCCCTCAACCAATAATCATGAAAAATGGTTCAAAAATAATGAGTTTGATTGATGGTTCAAAAAAGATGAGCAAAAGTGATCCTAATGAGGGCAGTCGAATTAACTTATTAGATCCTCCTGAACTAATCACAAAAAAAATAAAAAGGGCAAAAAGTGACAGCTCTATTGGAATAGAATTTAATAACCCTGATAGGCCAGAATCTAAAAATCTTTTGATGATTTATTCAATATTATCTGGCAAAGAAATTTCTCAATGTGAAAAGGAATACTCAGAGACTGGATGGGGGACATTTAAAAAATTAATTACTGAACAACTTATTGATTCACTAGAACCTATTCAGCAAAAATATAAATTATTAATTAATGATCCGTATCAATTAAATAAAATCCTTGATGAAGGGAAGGAAAAAGCCGAAGACTTAGCAAATCAGACTTTAAAAAGAGTTAAATCAAAATTGGGATTTTTTGAAATGGAGAAATAAATTATGCCAATCATTACTTTACCTGATGGTTCAAAAAAGGTTTTTGAAAAATCTGTAACTATTCTAGAAATTGCAGAGTGTATAGGCGCTGGATTAGCTAAAGCAACAATTGCTGGGAAAGTAAATGATGTTCTTTTTGATGCAACTATTCCTATAAAAACAGATTCCAAAGTTGTAATCATCACATCAAAAGATAAAGAAGGAATTGAAATAATAAGACATTCCTTTGCTCACCTTATTGGTCATGCAGTTAAACAAATTTACCCTAATATTAAAATGGCAATTGGGCCTGTAATTGAAGATGGTTTTTATTACGATATTTTTTCTGAATACAGATTTACTCCTGAAGATTTAATAAAAATCGAGAATAGAATTAATAAATTAATAAAAACAAACTATGACGTTGAAATTTTACAAGTTTCTAAAGAAGAGGCAATTAAAACTTTTAAAGAAAGAGATGAGACTTTTAAATTAAGAATAATTGAAGAAATTCCTGAAGAAGGTCTCATCAATTTATACAAGCACGAAGAATATATCGATATGTGTAGAGGGCCTCACGTTCCTAACACTAGACATTTGAGACACTTTAAATTACTTAAATTATCAGGTTCATATTGGAGAGGTAATAGTGAGAATGAATCATTACAGAGAATATATGGAACTGCATGGGCAAAAGAAAAAGAACTCAATGACTACTTAACAAGAATTGAAGAAGCGGAAAAAAGAGATCATAGAAAACTTGGTAAAAAGCATTTACTATTTCATATACAAGAAGAATCTCCAGGAATGATTTTTTGGCATCCAAATGGATGGACAATCTACCAAGTATTGGAAAAGTATATTAGAGAAATACTCAAAAAAAATGATTATTTAGAAATTAAAACACCACAAGCTGTTGATAAATCTCTTTGGGAAAAATCTGGTCATTGGGAAAAATTTAGAGATGATATGTTCACTACCGCATCAGAAAATCGAACATATGCAATTAAACCGATGAATTGTCCATGCCATATTCAAGTGTTTAATCAAGGTTTAAAAAGTTATAAGGATTTACCTATTCGTCTTGCTGAATTTGGTTCTTGTCACAGAAATGAGCCCTCTGGCGCACTACATGGCTTAATGAGAGTACGAAACTTTACTCAAGATGATGCACACATATTCTGCACAGAAGAGCAAATTCAAGAAGAGGTATCTACTTTTATAGATCTTGTTTTCGAGGTTTATAAAACTTTTGGTTTTGATGAAATTATTATCAAATTATCAACACGTCCCGAAAAAAGGGTAGGTAGTGAAGATATTTGGGATAAATCAGAAGAGGCTCTTACCAAAGCTCTCGATAATAAGAATCTAAAATGGGAGCTACAACCTGGAGAAGGTGCTTTTTATGGTCCAAAAATAGAATTCTCGTTAAAAGATTGTCTTAATAGAGTCTGGCAATGCGGAACAATTCAGGTTGATTTCTCAATGCCTATTAGATTGGATGCAACTTATGTAGATATTGATAATGAAAAAAGGAATCCAGTTATGCTACATAGAGCTATTTTAGGCTCATTTGAGAGATTTATAGGAATCTTAATTGAACAATACGAGGCAAAATTTCCAATTTGGCTTGCGCCTTATCAAATAATTTTGTTGAGCATTACCGATAGAAATATTCAAAAATGTTTAAAGTTTAATGAATTTATAAATAATAATGGTTACCGATCAAAAGTTGATATTAGGAATGAAAAAATAGGATATAAAATTAGAGAGGCAACTCTTGGAAAAATTCCTTTAATTGGAGTTATTGGAGATAAAGAAGAAGAAATTGATTCAGTTGCCTTAAGAGCTTTGGATGGAACAAATTTAGGAATTTTCAATTTACCTAATCTATACAAATTAATGGATGAATTAATAGAAAAAAAAGGGAGAACAGAATAATTTAAATTAATGAATTTTCTCGCTTGTGATTTAGGAGGTACTAAGGTTCTTTTAGGAATATATACAAAAGATATAAATGATGATTCGCCTAAATTAATATTCAAAAAAAAATATCTATCTTCTGATTGGGATTCTTTTGAATTTATCTTAGAAGATTTTCTCAAAAATGAATGCAAAAATATTACTCATCCTTATTCTGCATGTTTCGCCGTAGCGGGTCCTTTATCTAACAACAAAGCAAAAATCATTAACTTGTCGTGGAATATTTCTGGAAATGCTTTAAAGAACAAATTTAATTTTAAAAGCTGCGAGCTAATAAATGATTTCGCAGTCCAAATATATGGAATACCTTATTTAAATAAAAATCAATACTATACAATTCAAGATGGATCACACTCTGAAGGTCCTAATAATGATTTGCATGCCATTGTTGGTGCGGGGACTGGTTTAGGCATTGCAAGAGGCATAATATCAGGGGAAAAGGTAAAAGTTTTAGCTAGTGAAGGCGGTCATGTTGAGTACTCGCCAAAGTCAAAATTAGAATGGGAACTAAAAATTTGGCTTAAGAATTATCTAAAAGTTGAAAGGATTTCTTGTGAAAGAGTTGTTAGCGGTAGTGGCTTATCAAGAATTGCCGAATGGAGACTAAGCAAACCTGACGCCCAAAACCATCCCATACAAAAATATTTAAAAGAAATTAAAATTTCTGATGCTGCAAGAAAAGAACTACCTGAAAAAATTTGTAATCTTTCTAAAGAAGGGGATCAACTAATGATTGAAGTTGAGAGGATTTGGTTAGGCACTTATGCCTCTTTATTGGGAGACGTTGCTCTTCAAGAATTATGTTTTGGCGGATTATGGATTTCTGGCGGGACCGCACCAAAACATCGTAAAAACTTTAAATCAGATTTATTTATGAAACAATTTTTCGATAAGGGAAGATTAAAAGATATTCTTAAAACAATACCTGTGAAAGTAATTTTAGATGAAGAGTTTGGACTTTATAGTGCAGCCTGCAGAGCAAAAATGCTTTTAAAAACTTAGAAACGAAATGTCTATTCCAGAAGTAGGTAAAAAAATAAGGGTTAGAGTACCTTCTACAACTGCCAATTTAGGGCCAGGGTTTGACTGCCTTGGTGCAGCATTAGATTTATATAATGAATTTATTTTCACAAGAATCGAAGGTGATGGAGATAGATTTGATTTGATAATGGAAAGTACAGATGGTAATCACTTAAGAGGCGGACCTGAAAACCTAGTTTTTAGAGCTGCTCAGAAAGTATGGGAGAGTGCAAATATGACTTCTTTTGCACTTGAAGCAAGAGTTAAGCTCGCTGTGCCTCCTGCTCGAGGACTTGGGAGCAGTGCTACAGCAATAGTTGCTGGACTAATCGGAGCAAATGCAATAATGGACTCCCCCCTTTCTAAAGAAAAACTCCTTGAACTTGCCATCGATATTGAAGGTCATCCTGATAATGTCGTTCCCTCTCTACTAGGTGGACTTTGTTTGACTGCACGGACATCTTCTCAAAGGTGGAGAATCATAAAATGTGATTGGCACGATTCCATTAAAGCTGTTGTAGCTATACCTGCCATCCGATTAAGCACGAGTGAAGCAAGGAAAGTAATGCCTAAAAATGTACCGATATCTGATGCAGTAACAAATATGGGAGCGCTTACTTTATTACTAAATGGCTTGAAAACAGGAAATGAGGAATTAATTAAAGAGGGAATGTTTGATAGGCTACATGAACCTTACCGATGGAAACTTATTAAAGGAGGAATGGAAGTCAAAAATGCAGCGCTTCAAGCAGGAGCATTAGGGTGTGCAATTAGTGGGGCTGGACCAAGTATCTTAGCGTTGTGTAAAAAGGACAATGGCAAAATCGTCAGTAATGCAATGGTTAAAGCTTGGGAGAAGTCAGGTGTAGCAAGTAGAGCGCCATATTTAAATGTTCAAACAATAGGCAGTCAAATTAGCACTATCTCTAGTAAGTAGTTTTACTTAGGCATTTTTAATGTTATAGTCTCAAGCTAGTACAACTTCAACTAGAATAAAAAAATTATTCATTCCATAAATGAATTTAGAATCTTTTCCTTGGCTATCTTCTATTGTTTTACTGCCTATAATTGGGGCAATAATAATGCCTTTCTTAAGTTCGAAGGAAGGAGAAGATAATACACTACCAAGAAATATCTCATTGAGTTTTTTATTTGTAGATTTTTTACTGATAATAGGCGTACTTTTCCAAAAATTTAATCCTTCAGATAGCTCCTTGCAACTTTTAGAAAGAGCTGAATGGCTTCCTTCAATAGGCTTAGAATGGTCTCTTGGTGTAGATGGGTTATCTGCTCCATTAATAGCATTGAGTGGATTGATTACATTTTTATCAGCCGCAGCAAGTTGGAAAATAAAGAAAAAATCTAATTTATATTTTGCTCTTTTATTAGTTCAAGCATCGGCTCAGGCGCTCGTTTTCCTATCACAAGATTTCTTATTATTTTTCTTGGCTTGGGAACTTGAATTGGTTCCGGTATATCTTCTTATTGCTATATGGGGAGGGAAAAAGAAATTATATGCAGCTACTAAATTTATCCTCTACACTGCTTTGGCTTCTTTGTTAATTCTAATAAGTGGTTTAGCTCTCGCCTTGAGTGGTGATACATTTACTTTAAATATTACCGACTTAACCAACAAACACGTCTCAGGTAGCCTAGCATTATTATCCTATCTAGGATTCTTAATTGGTTTTGGAGTAAAACTACCTATCTTTCCACTTCATACTTGGTTACCAGATGCACATGGAGAAGCGAATGCTCCAGTATCAATGTTACTTGCTGGAATACTTTTAAAGATGGGAGGCTACGCTCTCTTAAGATTCAATGTTCAAATACTACCTGAAGTTCATCTTCAAATTGCGCCTGCATTAATTATTCTTGGAATCATTAATATAATTTACGGAGCACTAAATGCATTTGCACAAGATAATGTTAAAAGGAGAATTGCATGTAGCTCAGTGAGTCATATGGGTTTTGTTCTATTAGGGATTGGAGCTGTAGATGCATTAGGTATAAGCGGAGCAATGCTCCAAATGATTAGTCATGGACTTATCGCTGCAGCAATGTTTTTTGTTACAGGCTCATTCTATGAAAGAACAAATACCCTTTCGATACCAAATATGGGCGGTTTGGCAAAGGTTTTGCCAATAACTTTTGCTTTTTTCTTAACAAGCTCTTTGGCCTCTCTGGCACTACCTGGGATGAGCGGTTTTATAAGCGAAATAACAGTTTTTTTAGGTATCACTAGTCAAGAAGGCTTCAGCTCTATCTTTAGATCGATTACGATTCTTATTGCAGCCATAGGTTTAGTCCTAACACCAATATATCTACTATCAATGTGTAGAAGAGTATTCTTCGGACCTAGAATTCCTGCACTAGCAACAGTTAAAGAGATGAATGGTAGAGAATTGACGATAGGTTTCAGTTTATTGCTGCCTACTTTAGTTATTGGGTTTTGGCCGAAAATCGCTATAAATTTATACGAATCCTCAACCAATGCTCTCAGTCAGCAGCTAACTTTAGCTAAATTAGTGGGATTATTACCAAATTTAGTAAATTAAACTATTTTAATAAATGGATACTTCAATTTTTAAATATGGAGAACTACCAGAATTTGAAAAATTTACTCCCGAAAACATAAGTAAACAATTTCCCATAGTACTAGAGAAGATAGCCGATGACTTAAAAAATATAGAGAAAAATTTATCTAATTATTTGGTTCAAAATAACTTAAATTGGGATAAGGTTATGGTTCCCTTAAATGAAGTGAATGAAATTCTGAGATGGAGTTGGGGAGTAATAAGTCACTTAAATGCTGTAAATAATTCTGAAAAGCTTAGAGATATTTATTCAAAATTTCAGCCTGAGATTATTAGCTTAAGTAACAAATTCGGACAAAGTAAAATAATTTACAATTCTCTAGTAAAGCTTAAAGAGACAAATAACTTTGATCAAATCAAAAACAGAATTTTAGACAAAGAAATACTTGAGATGCAACATAGAGGAATTTCTCTACAAAATAATGATCAAGAAGAATTCAACAATATTTCAGAAAAGCTTGGAAAGCTATCAACAGACTTCAGTAACAATGTTCTTGATGCTACTAATAAATGGTTTTTAATGTTAAATAAAAAATCTGAAGTTGATGGCCTTCCTGAACGTGTACTTGAACTGATGGCAATTTCTGCGCACAAGCACTTAAAAAAAGATAAAGAAGTTGATAGTAAAAATGGCCCTTGGAAATTAAGTCTAGATATTCCAACTTATACTTCATTCATGACGTATGCCACCGACCGTAACCTTAGGGAAAAACTTTATAAGGCATTCGTTGGTAGAGCGTCCCAAGGAGAAAAAAATAATTCTCAAATCATTGAAGAGATATTATTTCTTAGAACTAAACAGGCTAATCTTCTCGGTTATAAAAGTTGGGCAGAACTAAGTTTGTCAACGAAAATGGCAAAAGAAATCAAAAATGTTGAAAACCTTTTAGAAGAATTGAGAGAACCCGCATACAAAACTGCAAAAATTGAATTAGAAACGCTCGATAAGTTTTCTAAATCTAATGGTTTTCCAAAATCACAGAGTATTGAGCCATGGGATATTAGTTATTGGTCTGAACTTCTTAGAAAAGAAAAGCTCAATTTGGATCAAGAGTCTTTAAGACCTTGGTTCCCACTAGATGATGTTTTGAAAGGTTTATTTAAATTAAGCGAAAAGCTTTTCGAAATTAAGGTAGTAGAGGCAACTGATGAAGCGCCTTTATGGAATGATGACGTTTTATTTTTTAATATCCTCAATAGAGAAGATAATAAAATAGCATCTTTTTACCTCGATCCATACTCTAGGCCTGAATCAAAAAGAGGAGGGGCTTGGATGGATGAATGTTTGAATAAAAATAATATTGGCAAAAAGATACTCCCCGTAGCTTATCTTGTTTGTAATCAGACTCCACCATCAAAAGATAAACCTAGTTTGATGAGTTTTGAAGAAGTTCAGACACTTTTCCACGAATTTGGTCATGGTCTTCAACACATGCTTACTACAGTAAATCTTCCTCAAGCAGCTGGCATTAATAATGTTGAATGGGATGCAGTGGAACTTCCAAGTCAATTTATGGAAAACTGGTGTTTCCATAAAAATACACTTTTAAATATTGCTAGGCACTATAAAACAGGAGAAAAATTATCCGATGAAAATTTTGAAAAGCTTCTAAAGAATAGAACTTTTAATTGTGGTTTGGCTACTCTTAGGCAACTACATTTTGCAATTACAGACCTCAGATTACACAGTAGTATTGATAAAAACAAAGGTAAAACAGCAGATGAAATAAGAAGAGAAATTGCAAAGCAAACTACTGTTATTGACCCTATTCAAGAAGATCAATTTCTTTGTTGTTTTAGTCATATATTTTCAGGCGGATACTCTGCAGGATATTACTCCTATAAATGGGCTGAAGTTTTAAGTGCAGATGCTTTTTCAATGTTTGAGGAGGCTGATTTGGAAAACTCTGAAGATTTAAAGTTAATAGGAAAGAAATTTAAAGATACAATACTTAGCTTGGGTGGAAGCTTACCTCCATTAGACATATTCAAACTATTCAGGGGAAGAGAACCGCAAACAGATTCTTTAATAAGACACTTAGGTCTATCTGGAGCTACATAATAATTTCATTGATTATTTTGTCAACCACACATTTATTCCTTACAAGATTTCTATGTTTATAAACTTTAACTGATATTTTCTTTCCAAAATTTAAATTAGTCCACCAGCCCGGGAAAACCATTAAATCCCAGTAAGTAAAAAAATTTATACACTCGATATCATCAAGAAGAAAATCATTATTTGCAAGTTCTATCAAAAATTTACTTTTTATTTTCATTTCTGATATTCCTCTAAAAGGGTATTTCGGTATTAATTGAGCCATCAATGTACCTTTATGAGGAGAACCTATAGATATTAATCTTCTTGTTCTTTTATATCCATTAAATTTTTGAAGCCAGTTCCTGCCAATTATTCCTCCCATAGAAAATCCTAAAATATCTATTTCTTTTTCTAAACCGTATTTCTCTAAAATTAATTCGTTTAATATATTTGTTAAATCAATAATTGAAGTAATTCCATATGAATGATTAAGAGTTGGGGCAAAATACTCAATTCCAATTTCATCAAGTTTTGAGGTTATAGAAGAAAAAATCCTTGAAGTATTCCAAAGACCATGAATCAAAATAATTGGATTTCTTTTTTCCAAAACTTTTAATTATTTTCAAGAATTCTTACTATTGAGACCTTCCCATCAAAACCAACAATTGGAGGATTACATTTTGTCAAAATAATTTTAATTTTTGAAAGATTAAATTCGCTATCAATAATTTCTAAAATTGCCTTTGAATATTTTTCGATTGTAAAACAATATATTTTCTTAGATTGACCTTTTAAAATTTCAACTAATTTTGAATAGTCAACTGTTTTTTTAATATCATCATTTGCAGTACACTTTTCAAAATCAGTCCACAAAAATATATCCAAACTAAATAATTGTCCTAATTTCCTTTCTTCATCAAGAACGCCAACCCTAGCCCAAAGTTTAATATTCTCAATTTTTAAAAATGTTTCCATCTTCAAAAGTTTTAAAGATCTTTATGTGTATAGATAGCTTTTCCAGATGAAAAATGATCAACTATATTTCCATCACCTTTTAGAAAATATTTATAAGTTATCAAACCTTCTAGACCTACAGGCCCTCTTGGCGGCAGAGTTTGAGTAGATATCCCAACTTCAGCTCCGAATCCATATCTAAACCCATCTGCAAACCTTGTAGAACAATTATGAAAAACGCCTGCACTATCAACTATATTCATAAATTTATTAGCAGTAATTGTATTTTCAGTAATTATTCCATCTGTGTGTCTTGAACTAAATTTTTGAATATGAGTTATTGCCTCATCAAGATCATCAACAATTTTTATTGATAAAATTAAATCTAAATATTCAGTTTGCCAATCCTCTAAACTAGCTTCGTACTTTAAACCTAATTCAACTGATCTTTTATCTCCTATTAATTTAACATCATTAGAATTAAACAAAGGTATGGCTTTTTCTAAAAAAGCTGGAGCGATATCTTTATGAACTAATAAAGTTTCAATAGCATTGCATGCTGCAGGATATTGAATTTTACTATCCAAAGCAACTGATAAAGCCATCTCGAGATTTGCCTCATTATCTATAAACAAATGACAAATTCCATCAGCATGGCCTAGCACAGGTATTTTTGTATTGTCCTGAATAAATTTAACTAATTCATTACTTCCTCTAGGAATAATTAAATTAATATATTTCTCAAGATTTAACATCGACATGCTGTCTTTTCTGCTTGTTAATAAACAAATTGCATTTTTATCAAGACCTGATTCAGATAACCCCATTTGTAAGGCATTAACTATTGCAATATTTGTTAAGTTGGCTTCACTACCACCTTTTAGCATTACTCCATTACCTGATCTTATGGCTAAAGAACTAATCTGCATAACAGCATCAGGCCTTGATTCAAAAATAACACCTAATACTCCGATTGGCACAGTTTTTCTTTCTAAGATCAATCCCTTTGAAAGCTCTCTATTAATTTGAACTTGATTTACAGGATCAGCTAAGTCTCCAACTTTTCTTACTCCTCG